>CP185406.1:0-678574 GCA_049177145.1 Mycoplasmoidaceae bacterium
TTAAAAAAATAGATATATAAATTTCTTATTATGGCAAAACAAGATTTACACAATAATATTTATGTCCAAGGTGCAAGACAAAACAACCTAAAGAATGTTAATGTTGTTATTCCTAAGAATAAACTAGTTGTAATGACTGGTTTATCTGGATCGGGAAAATCATCATTAGCATTTAACACTATTTATGCTGAAGGACAAAGAAGATATCTAGAATCATTGTCTAGCTATGCTAGACAATTTCTAGGAAACAACGATAAACCTGATGTTGATTCAATTGAAGGCTTATTACCTGCAATTTCTATTGATCAAAAAACAACCAGCAATAATCCAAGATCTACTGTTGGTACAGTAACAGAAATCTATGACTACTTAAGATTGCTATGAGCAAGAATAGGTATTCCTTACTGTCCTAAAGGACATGGTCCAATTAAAACATTGACAACCAAACAAATAGTTGATAAGATTTATTTAGACTATAAATTAGAGAGTAAAATTCAACTTTTAGCGCCAATTGCTTTTAAGCAAAAAGGAACTTTTGCTAAAGAACTAAACAAACTAAAATTAGATGGATTTTTAAGAGTAAGAATTGATGGCAGCATCTATTCTCTAGATGATAAAATCGAGCTTGATAAAAACAAGTTTCACTATATTGACATCATTGTTGACAGAATTGTTTTAAATGAAGACAATCAAACACATGATCGTTTAACAGAAGCTGTAGAAACTTGTTTAAAACATGGTAACAACAAAGTTGTTATTTGAGATGGAAAAGAAGACACTTTATACTCTAAAAACCACTCTTGTCCAGTGTGTGGTTTTTCTATACCGGAGATGGAACCTAGACTATTTAGTTTTAATTCACCAACTGGATATTGTGATGAATGTAAAGGTTTAGGTTTTACTTATGAACCAGATGAAGATCGAATGATTCCTGATAGAAATCTTTCGATCAATGAAGGCGGTATTAGATGATTTAAAAATACCATGGATTCTAAGAATCTAGAATGACAAAAATTTGCTGCATTACTAGATCACTATCATATTGATAGAAATAAACCAATTAAGAATCTTTCTAGAAGAGAAATTGACTTAATGATGTGGGGTAGTGACGAACCAATAGAAGTCACTGCCAAATCAGCAAGTTATAAGACATACTCCTACAATGATTACATTGAAGGTGTCTTAGCAACTATTAAACGTAGACATTTAGAAACTAATAGTGAAATGGCACGTGAATTTTATGGTATGTACATGGTAGAAAAACCATGTAAGAAATGCCATGGACATAGACTAAATGAAAAAGCTTTATCTGTTAAGATAAATGGTAAATCAATCATGGAAGTTTGTGATATGTCTGTTGCACAAATGCATGATTGATTCTTAGGACTTGAATTGAATGAAACAGAAAGACAAATTGGCAAGCAAGTCCTAAAGGAAATCATTAATAGACTTGAATTTTTGATTAATGTTGGACTAGACTATCTAACACTATCAAGATCTGCAGGAACTTTATCAGGTGGTGAAAACCAAAGAATTAGACTAGCAGCTCAAATTGGTTCATCACTAACAGGAGTACTATATGTACTAGATGAACCATCTATTGGTTTACACCAAAAAGATAATCAAAAACTCATTAACACCATGAAAGCTATGAGGGATTTAGGAAACTCTCTAGTAGTAGTAGAACATGATATGGATACTATGAAAGCAGCAGACTATTTAATTGATGTAGGACCGCTTGCTGGTGTTAATGGCGGAAAGATAGTAGCAACAGGATCTGTTGATGATTTAGTTAAAAATAAACAATCAATAACAGGTAAATACTTATCTGGAGAATATACTATTCCTGTTCCAAAACAAAGAAGAGGTGGAAATGGTAAAAAGATTATTCTTAAGGGAGCAAAATTAAATAACCTTAAGAATATTAATGTTACTTTTCCTTTAGGAAAGATGATCTGTGTAACTGGGGTTTCAGGTTCAGGAAAATCAACTTTAATTAATGAAACATTAGTTGCTAACATTAGAAAAATCTTATTTAACCCATTTGAGTTAGCACCTAAAGTAACAGATTTAACTGGAATACAAGATATTGATAACTTAATAGTTATCACACAAGAACCTATTGGTCGAACTCCAAGATCTAATCCTGCAACATATACTGGGCTATTTGATGATATTAGAGGAGTATTTGCTAATACTCCTGAAGCTAAAGCTAGAGGATATGATAAAGGAAGATTTAGTTTCAACGTTGAATCTGGTAGATGTGAGAAGTGTCAAGGAGATGGATATATCAGAATTGAAATGCACTTCTTACCAGATGTATATGTAAAATGTGATGAATGTGGTGGTAAAAGATACAACGCTGAAACACTATCTATTCTTTACAAGAATAAATCAATCTATGATGTTTTGGAAATGTCAGTAGATGAAGCATATGAATTTTTCCAAAACATACCAGCCATTAAACGTAAACTTGAATTAATGAAAGATGTTGGTTTAGGTTATTTAAAACTTGGTGAACCTTCGGTAGATTTATCTGGTGGTGAAGCACAAAGAATTAAATTAGCTAAATTCTTACAAAGAAAAGCTAGTGATAAAACAATCATTGTCTTAGATGAACCATCTACAGGACTACATCAACATGATATAGCCAAACTAATAGAAGTGTTAAATAGAATAGTAGATAATGGTGCTACAGTCATCATTATTGAACACAACCTTGATATTATCAAGTGTGCTGACTATATCATTGATCTAGGACCAGATGGTGGAGACAGAGGTGGAAGAATTATTACTACTGGAACACCAGAACAAATCTTAAAAGATGCAGATATTTCATATACTGCTAAGTTCTTGAAACCTTTACTTAAAATGTAGATACTTTGTTATATATGTATATAATCTCAATATATGAAATTAGCAAAATGATTGGCACCTATCTTAACTAGTTCACTAGTTATCGCTAGTGGAAGTTTTGGTTTGGTTGGGTGTGACAAAACTGAAGAGCCAGAACAAACCTATGAACAATTCATATATGATAGGACTTTTTCGTTATTTGCTTTTCAAGTAATTGAAGTTGGTCCGGAGTCGTACGTTTATGGTGATGGTGTTTTTGGCACGGGATGAATTATTGATGATGCTACACCAGAAATAAAAAATGATTACATTTACCACGTGGCAACAAATTGACATGTTATTGCTGGTTTTGACCACCTTTTTTATGAACCTGTTGAAGAGGGCACATATGTGGCAACAATGTATGCATATGCCGATTCATCTCTTTCCTCTGATTCTAGTCAAATTATTGATTTTCGAAAATATGTTAGTCTTGGCTATGAAGATGAGGGCTTCTATCAAAAAGAAGAAGATTTTCATACATTTATGGATGTTCCATATGAACCTCCATACACAGGTATAGACCTATATGAGGCGGATATAAATTTTAATAGCGTTGACAATTGAGCAAAAACCTATCCAAAAATAAAAGCCAAATTAGATCGATTAAACCAGTATAGAACTAAACATGGTTACATCAATAAATTTGTTTGTGCTGATAAGCAAGAAATACAAGATAAGAAAAAATATACAGGTGGTTATCCATACAAAAATAATCCCCAGACCCAAACTATGGGTGGTAGATGAGAAACACATCAAATCGACTTTGATTTATATTATGCTGAAGCGGGCGAATTTAATCATACGGTACAGCTTGAGGGTTACGAAATAAATGATAAGTCTCCACAATATTACACAGAAACAAATATGGGGCCAGACTGAATGACTGGCGGGGCATCTGGAAGCATGCTTTTAACGGAAGATTATGAAATTTGTGGAATATATTGAGGGGGATGGGGGAATTGGCTTGATCCCGACATTTTCTACCCTTCCTTTAGTTTGTTTAACACAACAAATAGAAATTATTTAGAAAAATATATTCATAATTAAAAAATAGGGGTTACCCTATTTTTTTTGTTACCATAATTGCTCTTAATACTTTTGTAGCAATTACTGGATTAGCTTGTCCTTGTGTTTCTTTCATTAATTGACCAAGCAACATTTTCTCAACACGTTCTGGACGATCTTTATTTTTAAGAACAATTTGTATATTCTTATCTATGATAACCGTTAACATTCTAGATAATTCAGTCTCATCAGTTATTTGTTTGAAATTATGTTTTTGAATAATCTCAGATGGAGATAATTCATCTCTATAAATTTCAGCAATAATTGTTTTAGCTTGTTTTGCATTAATCTTACCTTCATTTAAGATTTTTATCATATCAATGATATAGTCAATCTTTTTATTGCTAACAGTTTCAATTGTTTTATTATCTTTCTTTAACAATCCAACAAGTTCAACTGTAATTCATGTGATAGTTGCTTGTGCATCATTTGTAGCATTAAATACTTTTCTACATGCTTTGTATAAAGGATAATCATCAAGTAATAAGTTGATTAACTTTGGATCTAAGTTCATATCATGTAGTGATTTAATAATGTCTTCAAGACTATATTTAGCTTGTCTTAAAGCTTCTTGCTTCATTTCGTTTGTTAAAGCAAAAGGCAAGATATTACCTTCGGGCATATAGTGGTAATCGACTGATTGTTTATTACGCATATAGATGGTTTCACCTTTTGCGTCATCAAATCTTCTTGTATCAGGTGTAACTTCTTTACCTTGTAAATATAAACCTATTTGCCTTTTTGCTTCAAAGTCAATAGCTTTACCAACATTGGTAATAGAGTTAATATTTTTAATTTCTACTCTAGTTCCTCATTTATCAGAACCATATGGATTAACAGAAATATTAACATCTGCTCTTAAGCTACCATCTTCCATCTTGGCATCAGAGATTTCTCCACAGAATGTTAAGATTCTCTTAAGCTGTGTTAAATATGCTATTGCTTCTTGAGCAGAACTGATATCCGGCTTAGAAACAATTTCAATTAATGGCATACCACAACGGTTGTAGTCTAATAAAACTCTACCATCAACCTTTATTTGTTTAGCAGTATCTTCTTCCATATGAATACGTTCAATATGGATTCTTTTTCTTTTGCCCTCAACTTCTATTTCTACATATCCTTCAGTTCCTATAGGGTTAGCAAATTGTGTGATTTGATAACCTTTAGGTAAATCACGATAGAAATAGTTTTTCCGGTCAAAAGAAATAACATCAGCTATATTCATATGCAAAGCATGAGCTAAACAAATAGCTTTTTTCACAACTAAATCATTGACAGATGGTAATGTTCCAGGCAAACCTAAATCAATTTCATTGATATTTTGGTTAACTGGATCATTATGTGTACTAGTCGTTCCTGAAAACATTTTAGTTCTAGAGTTAACCACTGTATGAACTTCAATACCAACAACAGTTTTAAAATTATTCATGGTTACCTCCTATTAAATCTTCAAGAGTATAAGCAATGTTTAATAACTTCATATCCTGATAGATATCACAAGATATTGTGATTCCTCAAGGTAAGTTATTAATTTTTGTATATGGAATTGTAATGCTTGGAGTACCTGAGAAATTATCAAGCATTAATCAATCATCATAATTACTTTGTTTACTAAAGTCATCCATCACTTGAGCTGTAGACATTAATGTTGGCATTAATACACAATCACCTTGTTTTAACAAAGCTAATTGTGCATCTTGTGCCATATGTCTAATACATCTAGCAGCTAAAGTTATTCTTGCCATATTTTCTTTAGATGTTAAGAATGTACCAATAACAAATCTTCTTTTAACTTCATTACCAATGTTTAAAGTACGAGATTTGATTAATGTTTGTTCATAGTTATCAGTATCTGTTCCTTCATTCTTACCAAAGGTAATGCCTTGTAAGCTTGAATAACAACTATAAGCTTCTGTATATGTTAAAACTTTGTAAGCAAAAGCAAGAGAGTCTAAAACTTTTTTATCAAGCTCTGCTTCAACAATGATATGACCTTTAGCTTTTAGTTGATTAACAAGTTTGTTGAATAAATCTTGCATGTTTTGATCTAACATTTTGATTAAGTTAGAAATAATAACAAATCTAATTTGTCCTTGTGGTCTTAAATTATCCAACTTAACATCTTTAATCATTGATGTTGAAGTGTAATCTTTTGGATCGTGTTTGATTAATGTTTGAGCAACAATGACTGCATCAGTTACATATTTGCTAATAATACCAACATGATCAAAACTTGGTGCATATGGCATCACACCATATCTTGAAATAGCACCATATGTTGGTTTATAACCAACCACACCAACTAATGATGCTGGTCTTCTGATTGAGTCACCAGTATCCGTTCCAATTGCAAATGTAGATATACCAGTAGCAACATTAGCTACAGAACCAGAAGATGAACCACCTGTTCTTCTTGTTTTATCTCACGGGTTGCGAACCGGACCAGTAAAACAATGAACACCAGTTCCACCTAATCCAAATTCATCAAGTGTATCTTTAGCAATTAATGAAGCACCATTTATTTTCAATAAACCATAAACAGATGCATTGTATGGGGGAACATAATTGCTTAAGAATTTACTACCACCTGTAGTGATAATACCTTCAGTGGAAATATTGTCTTTTAGTGAATATGGGATACAAGACAATAAATTATTTGGATCAAATTTAACATCACTTGTTTTGAAAATAGGAGTGATGATAGAATTTGTAAAAGCATATTTATCAGCCAATGCTTTAGCATTAGCAACCAATTGATCAGGAGTTACCTTGCCAGCTTTTAATTGTTCATGTAAATCTATGATAAGTGATTTCATTTTATTTACCTACCACATATTTATCTGCTTTTTTAGCATTAGATAAATAGTCCTTATCATACTTTTTATCTGGTTGGTCATCCCTTCTCAACTTAGCACAGTTAGTTACCCTTGTGTAATTAACTGGAGTATATGAACCGACTAATTTTTGAAAATCAGTTTTTTGCAACTCATCATCTAGTTCTTGAATTTCTTTAATGATCTTTTGTAATTGTTCATCATCGAATTCAAAAAATAAAGAATGAGCTAATTCTTTTACATATTCTTGATCAATTTTCTTGCCCATAATAAAATAATTATAAATAAAAAATATGGTCAAAATGACCATATTTTTTAATAAGTAATATTATTACTTAATTTCAACTTTAGCGCCAGCGTCAGTGAATTTCTTACCAAGTTCCTTAGCTTCTTCAGGTTTAATTCCTTCTTTAACTACACAAGGAGCTTTGTCTACTGCGTTTTTAGCTTCCATTAGACCTAAACCAGTGATTTCACGGTAGATCTTAATAACAGCAACTTTGCTTGCACCAGCGTTAGTTAATGTTAATGTAACTAATGATGGTTCTGCATTAGCAGCAGGAGCAGCTGCAGCAGCTACAGGAGCAGCAGCAGATACGCCAAATTCTTTTTCAATAGCTTTTACTAAATCATTGATTTCCATTAAAGACATTTCTTTAAGAGAGTCAATTACTTGTTGATTTGTTAATTTTGCCATATTTATAAAATTCCTTTTCTAATTATGCTTGTTTAGTCTTTCCAACTGCATTAAGTCCATATAGGAAGTTTCTTAAACTTGCTGTTAAGCAAGATAAGAACATAGAGTATAGACCCTTTCTTCCTGGAATGGCTGCGATTTGGGCAAGTTGGTCAGGCTTAATGATTTGGTTTTCTAGATAGCCAAATTTAAACTTTACAAAGTTTCTTTTCTTAGCAATATCTGCTACTGCTTTGAAAGAACATACTTCATCATCATTACAAATGATTACAGCATTAGGACCTTTGCATTCTTCTACTTCGATTTTGTTTGCTTTGAAAGCACGGTTTAGAATGTTGTTTTTAACAACTTCTATACTTGCACCTTCTTTATGCAAATTAGCTCTCATTTCTGTTAATTCTTTAACAGTAAGACCTAAATATTCAAAGACTAGGAAAGATTTAGCTTTCTTAATCTTGTCGACAAATTCTTCAGTGGCCTTAGCTTTCTTTTCAATTAATGCTTTAGACACAATTTACCTCCGTAATTTGTTGGCAATATACAAATAAAATGTCTTTGTGTATACACAAAGACAAGTAGAGTATTTATCTAAAATTTGATAATATTCCTCGGTAACGAATTAAGGCATAGCCAGTTACTGTCTTTGGTATATTGCTTGAATATTATATAGGAAATTAGAAAAAAGGATAAAAAATATTTAGTAGTTTAAATTTAAGTTTTTTAAAGACACTAATTTTATCTCTTTCTAGAGGGTAAGCACTAGTCTTTTCTAGGTCATTTTTTCAGATTCTTTGATATCTAGTAATGTCAGTAGTTCCTTTGATATCATGCTTTGAATAAATGTTAACAAAATTGAAGTTAGAAGCACTAGTAATTATTAGTTCATCATCTACGATGATAAATGACTCAACAATTTGTTTGTCTGTTAAGTGTAATTCAATCTTATTTTCAAGAGCTTTTTGTAGACAGAAAATTAGAAATTCTTGTCTTCTTTTTTGCTTTTGAATTGTTATGATTAACTCAATCTTAACATTTTTTCATCTTGCATAGTTTAGAGCATTAAAAGTATCAGCTGATGCAAAGAAAGAATTAGAGTAAATTTTAATTGATTTTTTTGCTCTAAATAACATTGCTTGTAACTTAGAATGGTCATTATCTGGCTTGCCATATTCTGTTTTTAACCTATAGTTAAAAATTAAAGCTAATGCTGCACCAACAATCGGTAACGCAATCATTACTAATAATCAGAATGTTTTAGTTTCATCGGTTCGATTACGTTTGTAGAATAAATAACCTCCTACAAACAAATCGATTATTCAAACTAATCCAAATCATGATCATCAAAATGCTGCTAGACTTCAATGATACTTATAAGTACAAACACATGTTGCAGTAAAAATTCCTACTATAAGTAGACTTACTGTAATTGCTCATGTGTTTCTTACTCAAAGTTTCATTATGCCACCATAGTTATACCATAACCAATTCAGTATATAGCAGCAGCTAAAACATAAGCAGTAGCAAAACTAATGCCGATATTCATTCACATATATTTTCTTCCTGCTTCTGTTTTGATTGTGTTAATGGAAGGGATACATGGCATGTAATATAACATAAACACCATAAAGCTTACAGCTAAAGCCTTATTAGCCATTAGCATTTCAGGTACATCTTTTAACATTCCCATTGTTGTTAAAACAAGTTCTTTAGCTGGAATTGCTGATAGAAGGCTTGTAGTTAACTGCCAATTTGCACTACCAAAAATTGGATAGAAGATGTAGCTTATACCTTTTCCAATATAACAAAGAGATGAATTTTCAATTACACCATTATCAGGAATGTATCCGCCTTTGCCTAAATGTAATAATCCTCAGAAAACTAGGTTAGCAATTGTAATAGTTAAGAATGCTTTCTTTAGAAAACCTTTGATTGTTTGTCAAACATTCTTAAACATAATTCTTATGTCAATACCATTTCAATTAACCATTTCCACACAGAAGAATGATTTTTCTTTTCTAAATAATGTTTTAGAGAATGTTAAACCTAATAACAAAGCAATCATTCCTGATAATAAAACCGCACCTAAAACAAATAATCAACCAAAAGACAAGAAAAGAGTATTGGCAACAGCTGCAATAACAATAATCTTGCTAGCGCAAGGAATGAAAGGAATAATTAGAATAGAAATAATTCTTTCTTTCTTTGAGCTAGAACTTCTAGCTAGCATTAAAGCAGGAACATTACATCCAAATGCAGTTAGTAAGTTAACTACTGATCGACCAGAGATACCAAACTTACTTAATGCATTATCAAGCAAGATACTAACTCTTGATAACAATCCAACCTGTTGGATGATTGTTACACAGATATATAAAATTGCTATACATGGAATAAATGTTAAGACAGTAAATAATCCACCAAAAATACCATTAACAATCATGCTTGATACTCATTCTGGAGCATTTCAACTACTTAAACCAGCAATCATTCAATGAGAAAGACCTCATTGTGAATTAGTTAATGCTTGTCCAAATCAATATTGTAATCCGCCACCAGCATAACTACCAAAAGCAAGATAGTATATTGCTACAGCAATAACTAAAAACAATGGAATACCAATTCATTTCTTTAAAAAATAATGATCAAAACGATTTTGCTTTGATAAATTTACCCTTAAATATTTTTTATCATTGTATTTACATTCTTCTAGTAATTTAGCAATGAATTCATTCTTTGCGTTTCTAATTTCATGAATGTAATGTTTATCTTTTGTTTTATCTAAAAGCTTTTGTATTTCATTTCAATAAGCACCATGATGTTCTTTCATTTGAGAAATGAAATAAGCATTGTTTTCTAGTAACATTAATGCGGCAAAACGTTTTGAAACATTCATTTCAGGAAGAATTTTTTCATACCTTCCTATTCAATATTCAATATCTTTAGAATAAGTTACTACATGTGGATCAACTTTCTTTGACTTATACAAAGATGTAAGTAACTTATTCATATTTTGATTACGATTAGATCTAGTTTGAATAATCGATAGATTATTTAACTTTTTAGATAATTTCTTTCAATCAAAAGTTTTAGCATTAACTAAATCCATCATGTTAACTGCTAATGTATTTAACAAACCTGTTTCAATACATTGCAATGTTAAAAATAAATCTCTCTGGATAGAAAAAGATGAAATAACATTAACAATTGCATTTACTTTGTGATGTAGTAAATGGTAGTGAGTTTCTTTTTCTTCAGCAATAGGGTGAGATAAATTGTAAGTACCTGGTAAATCAATCAAATAGTTTTGACTATGTTTGATTCTTCCCATAGTATGTTCAGTTGTCATTCTATCAATGTTAGAAACTATTGCTGTAGAAGTAGTTAACAAGTTAAAAATGGTTGATTTACCAGTGTTTGGTGCACCAATCAATAAATAGTTATTACCTTCAGTGTTTCTAAATTTAGATAACCTTGACATCGATTAAACTACAATTTTCCTCTCTTAACACATATTGCACATTGTACAGTTGCAAGTGAAGAACCTTGTTAGAGTCATCGTTATCTAGTACTTTTACTAAAGCACCTTTGATAAAGCCAATATTTTCCAATTTATGCTTTATCAAATGATCTGTGAAATTTAAGGACACAATCTCAACGGTTTTGCCCTTAAGTTTACTAGATAATTTCACAACCGATCTTTGAGCCATATTTTGTTATCTTTAATTATAGAGCAATATCTATTTGAAACATTATCTTTTATTATTTTTAATAAAAATAATAATTTGATAGTTTTAAAAACAAATAAACTTATAATTTTAGTGAAAGGTATTTCTTATATATGAAATCAATTAGTGAGATTTATAAACAAGGAATGGGGCCAAGTTCAACCTTAAATATGGTTCCATATCAAGCTTGTATGGAGGTTGCTCATGAAATCCACATAAAACGTATCAAAGTTGGATATGTTGAAGTAGTTTTATACAATGAATATGCAAGATTAGAAAAAGAAGCCGGTATTGGTATTGATATTGAATTTGCATTTACATATTCAAACTTTAAATATGTAGTGACAACAAATAAGCCTGTACCACCAATTATGAAGAATACACCATATGTCTTTGACATAATTGTTTATGATCAAAAAAACCAACCATTGTTCAAACATAGAGTTATTGCTAAAGGTGGAGCAAGCTATACTTTTGCTGAAAAAGAAAAACATGAAGCTCTACCATATAACACATTTGAAGATGTAAAAAAATGATTTAAAAATAATCCAGGTAAATCATTCTTTGAGTTTGCTCAACAAGCAGATGACAAAGAAACAATCAGATCAATTTATTACCGTGGAGTTAACTTAGCAGAAATTGCTTGTTTACAAGGATTAAGAAAAAGAGGAAAATTAAATCTTCCTGATAAGAAGGTATTCTATGTTAGACAAGCAAGAAACATTTGACTACATGATGAAAACAATTTATCACCAGCAGAAAATGCTAATAGAATAATTTCTGCTTTTGCTTATGCTATCTCTGAAGAAATAGTAGAGAAACGTGTGATGATTGCTGCACCATCACTATGTACAACATCTGTTGTTTGGTCAATGATTTTATATTTACTAAGTGAATATAATATTTCTTCTAAACAAATGATAAATGCTTTCTGTGCTGCTGGAATCTTTGCTGCATTAGTAGACAAAGGCGCATCAATTGCTCCTATTGACGTTGGTTGTCAAGGACCAATGGGAACTGCTTGTGGTATGGCTGCTGTAATTGCTGCGGTTGTGTTATACAATGCAGATATTGACGAATGTGGAAGAGCATTTGAAATGGCTCTTGAACACTCACTTGGAATTATTTGTGACTCACTAAATAGTTATCCAATTATTCCTTGTATTCAAAGATGTGCATCATTTGCCACAAGAGCATTTGAAATTGCATCATTAAATCATAGTTTAATGGCTACACCAGAATTGTGTAAAGTCGATGATTTAATTAAAGTTGTTGCTGAAACTGGTGGCGATTTAATTGCTAAGAACCGTAGATTAGGTGTTGGTGGATTTGCACAACATGCTGCTTATTCATTACAGGTACCACCACCTGATTATTGGAAGAAATAGGAGGCAGGATTATGTTATCAGTAAAAGAATTATTTAAAGTCGGACATGGTCCAAGTTCAAGTCACACTATTGCTCCAACAAGAATGTGCCATTATATTCTTGACCACTATGAAAAAGAAGGAATTGATCATTTAAAGATTACTCTTTATGGATCATTTGCCATTACAGGTAAAGGTCACTTGCTAGATAGAGCTGTTGATGAAATATTTGCTAAATATCCACACGAATTTGTTTGGGACTTAAAAACTAAACCAAAACATCCAAACATGATGAGAGTAGAAGTATTTGGTAAAGGTAATAAACTAATTGCTGACAAAATGTTCATCTCTGTAGGTGGAGGAACATTCACTGTTGAAGGTGATGAACCAGCTAAAGATGTTTACCCATATAAAAACTTTGCTGAAATGAGAGCAATTATCAAAAAAGAAAAGTTATCTTATTTCCAATTCTTATGTAAGCACGAATCAAAAGAAGAATTAATAAAATTGTATGATCAAATGATTGATTCATTTGAAGGAACAATTAAATCAGGTTTAGCAAAAGAAGGTAAGATTGAAGGTCTAGTTGCTTTTGATCGTCGTGCTAAAGCTGTCTTCAATTCAGTTAAACCAACTGACTCTGAATGATGTAGAAGAATTAAACTTGTTTCTGCTTATGCCATGGCTACAAACGAAGAAGCTGTTGCTTATGGTATGGTTGTTACAGCACCAACATGTGGATCTGCTGGAACAATGCCAGGAGCTTATAAATGAGCAGTTGATAAATATAAACCATCAAAAGAAAAGATTTATGAAGCATTCTCTGCTGCCGCTTTAATTGGTATAACAATTAAACAAAACGGTTCAGTTGCTGGTGCTACGGGTGGATGTCAGGCTGAAGTTGGGGTTGCTACCGCCCTTGCTGCAGCAATGTATTCAGTAATCGCATATGATGCAGATATTGATGAAGTTGAAAAAGCAGGAGAAATTGCCTTACAACAATTAGTTGGTATGACATGTGATGCTATTGGACAATGTGCATATGTTCCATGTATTCAAAGAAATGGAATCTATGCTATGAGAGCTATAGCTGCCGCTGAACAAGCACACTTATTAAAAGGTCAAAGACAACTTGTTCGTATTGATGATACTATCCTTATTCTTTATGAATCAGGTAACGAATTAATCGATGGTTACCGTGAAACATCAAAACTTGGTCTTGCAAAACACTGTAAATATACATTGAAGTTTAACAAGAACATTGAATTTGAAGAAGAAAAGGCAAAATGCTAAGTGATTAGCATATATATAAAAATATAGGCTTCGCCTATATTTTTTTGATTTATAATCTATTTATTGAGAACCAAAGAAGGTTTATATGAAAACAATAGATCAATTAACACCAAAAGAATTTTTGTTAACACTAATTCACCAACAAGTTCAACCAGCCCTTGGTTGTACTGAAATTGGTATTGTGTCTTTAGCTGCTGCTAAAGCATCAAGTTTGTTACCTGATAAATTTAAAACTGCAATCATTTATACATCTCCATATGTATTTAGAAATGATTCAAGAGTAGGTGTACCAAGATTAGGTAGATGTGGCATGGAAACCATAGCTGCTGCTGGAATAGTTTTAAAAAACCCACTTAAGAAATTAAGTTGTTTAGATGATTTAACACCTGAAACTATTGAACAAGCTAGAAAACTTGGAGCTGATTCATCTGCGATAAAGGTTGAAGTAGACTTCAAATCACACCCAGTTTACACTAGATGTGTTGCATTGGATGAAAAAGGGAATGAAGCCGATGTTATTATTAAATATTCTCACGACAACATTATCCAAGCTAAATTAAATGGTAAAGAAACACTTGATCCATCTGAAATAGCCGGTGAATCTGCATCAGGTTATGACTTTGATTCTAAAGTTGATCAATTGTCCATTTGTCATGTTCATGACATATGTAAAACATTAACGTTAGAAGAGCTAGCATTCTTGCGAGATGGTTTAAAGATGAATGAAATTGTTCAGGAAGAAGGATATAAACATCCTGATGAAACCGCTATTACTAAAGTATGACAAGGTATTTTAAATGGTAACAAAACTGAAAGTTGTTATACACAAAATCATTGAACAACAAAAGTTTTAGCTAATGTTTGTGCTGCGGTTGATGCAAGAATGTATGGATGTCCGCTTCCAGTTATGACTTCATCATCATCTGGTGACCACGGTTTAACTGTATCTATTCCACAAGATGTTTATGCTAAAGAATTTAAAGTTGATGAAATCACAAAACTACAAGCTTTAGCATTTGCACATTTCATTACATGAAAGATTAAATCTAAAGTAGGGCACCTATGTGGTATGTGTGGTTCTGCACTTGCTGCAGGTTGTGGAACAATCGCTGGTATTGCATATCAAAAAGGATGAACATGAGACCGTATTAATGACTTATTAAATATGCACTTAGTTAGTCAAGGTGGAATCTTGTGTGATGGTGCAAAACCAAGTTGTTCATTTAAAATTCTAGCTTCGCTATCATGTGGATTCTTGTGTTTAACAATTGCTGAAGGCGGCGGAAAGATTTGCCACAGAGATGGACTTGTTCACCAATCAGTTGAAGAAACAATCAACAACTTGGGTAAATATTCTAAGACAACTCAAGACTCAATTATCTTAAATGTTGTTAATCTATTAAATTCAATGAGTAAAATTAAATAAAAAAGGGCTTGCCCTTTTTTTATTCTTTCAAATTGTTAGCTTTAATTAAATTATCGATTCTTCGATCTATCCTATCAAGTCTATCAATGATTATGTCAAATTTAGAACGACCACCTGTAAGTTTAAAATTACAGTTTAGATCTTGCTTAGATTTATCTCTTAGAATTTGATTCATTTGTTTAATTTTCATTTAGATTATATAAATCCATTAAAAAATTAAGCAGGTTTTAAAACTAACTTCGTTACTTGTTCAAAAAGTTTCTTATTTTTATGGTCTGTTAGGAATTTAATAGTTCCTTCTTTGCCTTGAGCTAATTTAGTTTCACCGAAGTAAAATCATGAACCAGATTTTTGGATTACGTTGGTTGCAATTGCATTTTCAATAATTTCAGCAACATTATCAAAACCTTTATTAAAGTAAATATCTAGATAACAAGATTGCATTGGTGGTGCAACTTTGTTTTTAACAACTCTAGCCAAAGATCTAATACCAATAATATTGGTTCCAGATTTTAAAGCTTCTATTCTTTTTAATTCAATTCTTAAACTTGAATAGAATTTCATTGCTCATCCACCTGGTGTTGTTTTGTTATCACCAAATAAAATTCCAACTTTTTCTCTAATTTGGTTAATAAAGATAACTGTTGTTTGGTATTTAGCCATAACAGTTTGTAAGATTCTTAAACCTTTAGACATAAGTCTAGCATGAAGTCCAATGTTTTGATCTTCATATTCACCATTAAGTTCTGCTTCAGGAACTAAAGCAGCAACTGAATCAACGACAATTAAGTCAATCATTCCAGTTTTAATTAAAGCTTCAACAATAGCAAATGATTGTTCGCCTGTTTCAGGTTGAGCTAATAATAATTTCTTAGTGTCAACTCCGTTGGCTAAACAATATTTACTATCTAAAGCATGTTCAACATCAACATAGGCACACTTGCCTCCAGCTTTTTGACAGCTAGCAACAGCTTGTAATGCTAATGTTGTTTTCCCACTGCTTTCATTTCCATATATTTCAATGATTCTACCCTTAGGGTAACCACCCACTCCAATAGCTTTATTTAAATTAATACTACCAGATGAAATAACTTCGCAAGCGATAGCTTTTGAACTATCCAAGCTCATAATTGAACCCTTGCCGAATTGTGTTTCTAATTCTTTAATTGTTTCTTCAAATAATTTTTGATTTTGCATATGTATATATTTTCTCCATATACACCTTTACCTAAAAAATGGAAAAAGTTAGGAAATATTTTTCAAAATTGAACAAAATTTAAAAGTCAAATAAATTTGATAATAATTCGTATGAGTGCTTCATTTGTGAGTAAAAGCATCATTGAATGTTACAATATCAGCCATTTTTTCTACTAAAGAAATTTGTGAATTTTTTGCACGATTTAGAATGCTTTCATAGTAGCTTAATAGTTCTTGATAGTATTTAGGATGTTTAGTTAATAGTTCATTTTTGTATGATTCTAGATCACCAATTTTATCTAAAATTGCCTTAATCTTTTGGTCATAATCTTGTTTAAGCATTTGTTCATAACTAATTTTGTTACTATTAGTAAGTTTTGGTAAGACTAGGAAATAGATTAGATAAAGTAAGCTCATAACAAAGCAAGTAAAACTTAAACCAACATATGTTGAACGATAAATCATACCCTTGTTAATAGCAAACAAGATACCAGCAATCAACATAAAGACAGACATGAATGCTGTAATAACAATTCATAAAACTTGGTATTTAGTCTTACTAAAGATTCTATTCTTACTATATATATAGGTAGAGTAGGCTAAAGCAATACCGACAACTGATAAAGCAAGGATTAAACTAAAACCAACTATTAAAGCAATTTCCATATTATTTCTTAAAGTCCTTAATTAATTCTCATAATTCAGTTAAAGCAAACGCTACGCATTGATTAATAGTATCAACACGATCATTGTATTGAGATGTAAATTTTAAATCATATAGCTTATCAAAGATAGCAATACAAATATAAGCCATTCCACTTGGTTGTCCTTCAATTGGATGGCTAACACTAGCATTTCCAGTTACAGAGATAGCAATATCAGACTTGAATGCTTTTTGACAACCTCTCGCCATAGCTCTTGCACATTCTATAGAAACTGTACCATACTTATCTATAAGTTCTGGTTCAACCTTTGCTAATTTCATTTTAGCATTAGCATGATAGGTTACTAAAGAACCTAAAAATGAGTCACTAGCATGTTCAACTAAAACTAGGTTAGATGCAATTGCTCCACCAGTCATAGATTCACATGTACTAATAGTTAAATGTAAATCATTTAGCTTTCTAATTATTTGTTCATTAATTTTGTTGTCCATTGTTTTTTAAAGCCTTATTAATATCAATGAAGTAGATAATGCCAGAAGCAACTGACATAACTGTTGCTAAATGCAACATTAGGTTTTGTACACCTCAGTATAAACCTTTATATGCAGGGTCAATGTATAGGTAATGACAATTAAAGAAGAAGAATATTAAAACTATTCCTACCATTTGTAAAATGGTTTTAAGTTTTCCTCAATAGTTTGCTGCAACTACAACACCTTTTTTAGCAGCAACCATTTTTTGTGCATCAACACAAACATCTCTTGCAATCATTACAATCGGAATGAAAATAGGGATAATTGTCATTCATGCAAAGCATATTAATACAGAGTTAACTAAAACTTTGTCAGCAATTGGGTCTCATAATTTTCCAAAATCTGATACTCAATTAAACTTTCTTGCAATATATCCATCTAGAAAATCTGTAATAGCTGCAATCAAAAAGAAGATAGCAGCAAGTAAGAAATATAAATGAACATTACTATAGTAAGATCCAGTATCAAATGGGGTAATTAGTTGATAAACAACTGGATTGTTTCCAACTCCATAATGTTCACCAATCAATAATCCTACAATCACAGGAACTAAAAGCATTCTAAACACTAATAACATGTTTGGAATGTTTTGTTTACAAAAGATTTTCTTTTGACCATCCATAATTAAAACCTCAATTCTCCTTCAAATCTTGGAAAAGGGATAACATCTTTTACATTATCCACTCCAGCAATGTACATTAAGAATCTTTCAAATCCTAAACCAAATCCTGCAGATCTAAAGTATCCATACTTTCTTAGATCAAGATATCATTGTAAACCTTTAGTATCAATGTGCATTTCTTCACAACGTTTAACAATCTTGTTATAGTCATCTTCACGTTGACTACCACCGACTATTTCACCTACACCTGGTACTAATAAGTCACATGCTGCAACTGTTTTGCCATCTGGGTTTGCTTTCATATAGAAAGCTTTAATTTCCTTTGGAAAGTTAACTAAGAACACTGGAGCTTTAAAGTGTTGTTCACATAAATATCTTTCATGTTCTGAAGCAAAGTCTTTACCAAAGAAGATATTACTATCTTCAAATTTGTGACCATTAGCAACAGCTTCTTTTAGAATATCAACAGCTTTTGCATAATCTAATCTAACAAACTTTTTGTTTAGTAAACTATTCAATACTTCGTAAGTATTGTTGTTGTATTTCTTGTTTAAATATTGAATTTCATCTTTACATTTAACTAATACTTTACCAACAATGTTTTTGAACATTTGTTCAATTAACATCATTAGTTGTCTTAAGTTCATAAAGTTGATTTCTGGTTCAACCATTCAAAATTCTGCAAGGTGTCTATTTGTATGACTTCTTTCAGCTCTAAATGTTGGACCAAAGGTATAAACCTTTTTCATTCCTAAAGCATAAGCTTCAGCGTTTAATTGTCCTGAAACAGTTAAACCTGCTTTTATGCCTTGGAAGAAAGGATTGTTAGGATCATCTTGGATAATAAAGTTTTCTCCAGCACCTTCACAGTCATTACTTGTAATGATTGGACTTGCCATGTAAATAAATCCTTTTAAATGGAAGAAACTATGAATAGCAAAAGCTAATTCAGTTCTAATTCTTTGAATTGCTTGTGTTGTAGTAGCACGAGATTTTAAATGAGCAATTTCTCTTAGAAATTCATTTGAGTGTTCTTTGTTTTGTAAAGGATAGTCTTCATCAGCAAGCTTAAGAAGTTTTACTTCTTTAGCTTCTAGTTCTACACTACCAGCTTCTCTGCCTGGTTTTAAGTTTCCTTTAACTTTAATAGCTGAAGCTAATCTAAAACTTTTAATTTTGTCAAAGTTAGATAAGTTTTCAGGTTTACAAACAATTTGTAAGTTCTTGATGGTTGTACCATCATTCATAGCAATAAAAACTATTTTACCACTGTCACGGTTGAACTTTACTCAACCTTCGATAGTAACTTCTTGACCAATTAATTTTTGGTCTTTTATTGCTTTTGCAATATCTATGTGTCTCATTAAAAAACCTCGGTTATTAAATTATTATACTAATAATTTAATTGTTCTTAATTACTTTCACTAAAGCAGGTTTTAAAATGTGGTCATATAGTTTGTATCCAGTATGGATAACTTCTACGATGATGTTATTTTGTTTAGATGGATCTTTAACAGTTTCAAAGCATTCCATGATGGCTGGTTGAAATTCTTTTCCAACCTCTGGTTTGATTTGAGTGATGTGTCAATCTTCTAATAATTTATAAAACTTAGTTAAAAACATTTTGAAACCCTTTTGATAATTTATCAACTTTTCATCAGTAAGTTGGTAATTACATGCAATTTCAAATTGGTTGATGACATCAATTAAGTCTAGAGCTTGATCCTTGATAGCATACTTTTTAGCTTCAGCTAAATTAGCTTTAAATTTAGCATCATTCTCATCTTGTTTGATTTTGATAAGTTTGTTAGCCTCATCCATCTTAAGAATCAATTGATTCTTGTATTCGTTAGCTAAAGCAGTAAGATCGTTTTTAAGAGCTTGAATAACTTTTTCACGATCTTCTATTTCTTTATTTTTAGATGCCAAAGCAGCTTCAAGATCTATGATCTTCTTAGCTAATTTAGATTCTTGAGTTTCTTCAACTTCTGGGGTTGTTTCTTTCTTAGGTTCTTTCTTTGGCTCAATTTTCTTATCTTTTCTGCTCATTATTGGATCTCCTTCTTAGCTTGATCATAATATTTCTTGACTTGATCATTACTATTGTTATCTTTTAATATTTTATTTAAAGCTTCAACTTCATCTTTAGAGTATTTATTTGGAGTTGCATATTTAATGATGGCAATAAGATTGCCATTAGACTTTCCAAATAGTTTAGATTTAATATTTTTAATTCCTGAGTTTGGAATTTCAAATTGTTGTCCATCAGCTGTTCCAGCTGGGAGTTTTAATGTTTTAAAACCATATGGAGTTGGAATTTCTATTTCTCCACCAACAATTGCTTTTAATGGATCAATGATGACTTGTGTATACAAGTCTTTACCATCTTTTTCAAAGACTTTACTTGGTTTAACATTGATTCTTACATATAGGTCACCAGTGTAATCTTTATAACTATGACCTTTGCCAGCAATCTTTACAACTTGTCCATTTTCAATACCTGGATCAATTTCTATTTCATAGGTCTTAAGTTGTTCTTGGTATTTTTTACCTTTACATTTAGGACAAGGCTTTTTAACAACCTTACCCGTTCCATTACAGTATGGACATGTTGTTTGGCTTTGCATTACACCAAATGGTGTACGTCTAGATTGTGTTAAGATACCACTACCTTTACAATGAGGACAAGTTACTTCCGCCCCATCTTCGTTAGCAACACCACTACCTTTACATTCTTCACATGCAGATTTTATTTTTAAAGTAATGTCACGATTGCAACCTAAAACTGAATCTAGGAAATTAATATCAATTTCAGTTTGAATATTTAATTCATATGGAATAATTACTTGGTTACTTCTTCTAGAAGATCTTCTTCTACCACTACCAAATAATCCACCAAAGAGGTCACCTAAATCAACATCTTCGTCTCCACCAAAAGAGAATTTAACTCCACCTCTACCACCACCACCAAAGAATTCATTAAAGATATCAAAAGGGTTTCCTGCGGAAAAACCTTGTTGGTTTAGTCCTTCAAAACCAAAACGATCATATGTAGCACGCTTTTCTTTATCTGATAAGACAGCATATGCTTCATTAATTTCTTTAAACTTTTCTTCAGCATCTGGTGCTTTGTTACGGTCAGGATGGTATTGCATAGCAAGACGTCTAAAAGCTTTTTTGACATCTTGTTCTGTAGCATCCTTACTAATGCCTAATACTTCGTAATAGTCTCTTTTGTTTGCCATAATTATTAAATAATATGTATATTATATAAGAAAATTAGCACTCTAAATAAAAAAGTGCTAATCTTGGTTTTTCTTTCTATATTATTATTTATCCAATGTTTTCGTCTTTTGGTTTGTTTTGGTTTAAGACATCTTCAGTCGGTTTGGCTGCATCGTCGACGTCTTTCATTAAATTATCATATTCATTTGCGCCAGATTCTTCAACAGACTCAACTTTGATTGTTGGGACAGCCCAGGAGTTTGCAAGGCCGCTATCACCGTCAAATGCGTTATCAAAGTCTGAAGCATAGTTCTTGCCTGCTAATAAGAATGATATATCTATTTTCTTTTCGTCATTATAGTTTACGCCTGCTACAAGCGATAGTTTATCATTCTTGGTAATTTCCGCAAATGACTTGTTAACATCAGCAAGAATTGTTGTTGGTGCTTCTTTAGATAAACTAATGTTCACAATAACTTCTTTGCAGTTGTTGATGTTTACATCACCAAAACTTCTTTTTATCTTTAAAGCAATAGCTTCTCTAATTTTCATTTGGCTTAATGATGTTCCATCAAGAGTTAAACGATTAGCCATGAAGAATTTGTTTTCTTTAAAGAAAGTTTTCAAATCTGCAAAGTCAATGTTCATTGTGCTTGGCATAAAGATAATATTGATAATATCTTCTATAATATCGGCAATTTCTTCGTTGGCTAATTGGTAAGCATCATAGAAACTGATGTTTTTATTATTACTAATAATTTTCTCGTTGCTAATTGTTGTGACAGAGTCAGAGTAAACAATTAGTGTTTGTAAAGAATTGAAAGCGTTATTGTAAATAACATTTCCTTCACAAGCAACTGAAGGCATATTAACAATTGAAACGGTTAGGATTCCTAACTCTTTAGCAATTTGAGCAAGTTCTGGTGCACCGCCAGATCCAGCACCTTTACCCATACCTGCAATAATAAATAAGATATCAGTTCCTTGTAGTTCGGCTTTGATAGCCGCAGCATCATGTTGCACAGCTTGTTTGCCTACATCAGGATTTCCGCCAGACCCATAACCTTTTAATTCTTCTTTATTAAGAAGGAAGATGTTAGGAACATTCTTCATTAACTTTAATGAGCATAAGTCAGTATTAAATGCATAGATGCTTGCAGCATCAGTAATCTTTTTGTGGTTAGCTGCTATGTGGTTAATTACATTACATCCTGCACCACCAATACCGATTACTTTTATATTAAAAGTGTTGCCTTCTTTTTCTATGTCAATATTGGAAAAGACATGGTTACTGGTTGGTTGACTAATAGGTTGCTCTTGAGCAACTGTTTGTTCAGTTGTTTGAATTTCAGGTAAAGTTGGGGTTAGCGTTTGTTGATTATCTTCCATGGTTATGCTCCTATGCTAATAAATTAACTGATTTAATTTTGTTTTCAAAACTAAATTGAGTAATTTCTGATTTTTCTGTAATTGCATTAGCAAGACTTACAATTTTGTCTAAGCTAATTTGTTCTAGACACGGATCTTCATTGACAACAAATTCAAATCCATCAATTGCATTGATAGGTTGGTTAGAAACAACTTGAACTGTTTGGAAATTTCTAAAGTCAACATAATTGTTGATTTGTGTTCTAATTTCATCACGGTATAAAGCAAGTAATTCTTTTAGTTGGACACTATTAAATGATTTAGTTTTTAAATCATAGTTATTAACTATACCAATGCTTCCTTCATCACAAGTAGCTAAATCATTTGCAACTTTTAGAACATCAGTAATTTTGTTGATAGAAATATTAAACTTATCAGCAATGTGTTGCTTGATATCTTCTAGGTTTAACTCAATAGTCTTAACGTTGTTAAGTTTATGCCCATAATATTCACAAGCAATAACTTTTGAACCATTTATATTTAAAGATAGTTCAATTTCGTTTTTGTTTGCTTTTTGTAACTTATATAAGTTAGTTGTATTAGTAATTACAACATTACATGCTTTGACAGCTTTGATATATTTCTTGTAAGTGATGTAATCACTTGCACAGACTTGGCAATTAACTTTGGCAACTTTGTCGATGTCATCATAAGTAATTCCTAAGAAGTTAATTTCATTAACAAAGTAATTATCAATCTTTGCTTTCTTGAAAATTTCTTTTGCAATATCTTCTTCACAGTTGCAATCTATAAATTCTTGGTTAGTGAAACTATATTTTGTAATTTGAGCATCGTCAAAGATTATTTCTACGTCTTTGATGTTGAAGCCTAAGAAGTTAGCAGCATTTGTTAATAATTCAAGAACTTTGAATTGTAGGTTAGCTTCATCAACATTTACTTGGCTAGCAAAAAGAATATTGTGAGTCTTATCTTCTACTTCGCTCACAATTAGAGCAATATTGCTCTTGCTTAAATATAATAATTTTTTAATTTTTTTTGAATCTCTCATTTTGCTACCTATATCTTTTCAATGACTCTTAGTTTTGCGCTATGGCTTCGTCTATTTTGTTTCATTTCTTGTTCAGTTGGAACAACTGGTTTTCTTGTTATCAACCTGAATTCTGGTTTAGACATCTTTCTTAATGGGACATCTTTTCCATACAAGTCTTTAGACTCTGCCAATTCCTTAAAGAAGTTTTTAACGATTCTATCTTCTAGGGAATGGAATGTGATTACACACAATCTACCTTTTGACTTTAACAAGCGACAAGCTTTTTCTAAAGCTTTTTCAAGGACATCTAGCTCTTTGTTAACTTCTATCCTCAAAGCTTGAAAGTAAACTTTAGCTGGATGTTTTCTTTGTAAAGAACCTGGTGTTGCTTGAGCAATTATTTCTGCAAGTTCTAGTGTTGATGTGATTGGTTTGTTTTCACGGTTTTTGATAATTGCATCAACCACTTTGTTTGGAGATTTAACATCAGCATATTTTTTAAATAGATTTATTAACTGTGCGCGCGAATAATTATTGATAATATCAGCTGCTGTGACTTGCCCATCAACATTCATTCTCATGTCCAAAGGACCATCATTCTTGTAACTGAAACCTCTGGTTGGATCATCAAACATTAAACTACTTACACCTAGATCCATGATGATTCCATCTACTTTTTGATTGACGATGTTATCTAAGTTGACGAAGTTATCTTCATATATTTCTACGTGTGCGTTATCTTTAAATAATTTATTTAAGTGGTTGATGGCATTTATATCTTGGTCAATGCAGGTTAAAAGTCCTAATTTTAATTGACTTGCGATTTCACTACTATGACCTCCAAAGCCTGCAGTGCAATCTACATATAAACCATTTGGTTTAACCTTAAGGTTTACTAAAAGTTCATTTAATAGAACTGGCGTGTGTATTTTATTTGTTTGAGTTATCATCGTCAATTCTTTCAGCCACTGTTTCAAACTTACTATTTGTTTCAGCTTGGAATTTAGCATATGCTTTAGCATCCCATACTTCTAGCTTGTTTCCTAATCCGATAATGATTACATTCTTTTTAAGGTTTGCTAACTTTGTTAAAACATCAGGAATTAAGATACGGTTTGCCTTGTCTAGTTCAATCTCGCTACTGTTAGCAAGGATTTGTCTAGCTAGAATACGTGCATCTTTCTTATTTTGAGAATAAGATAGGATTTGACCAGATCAAACTTCGAAGTCTTCTTGACTTCTAAGTTCTAGACAGCCTTCGAAACCTTTAGATACCACAACAATACGATGAGAAAATTTGCTTACTAGCTTTGCTGGTAAACTTAAACGATTTTTTTCATCGATTATATGGTTATAAGTTCCTAGGAATAGCATCTCCCACTTTTCTCCACTTTCTCCCACTTATTATACATATAATAATAAAAAAATAAAAAAATTTTTGTAAATATTTATGAAATAAATATTTAAAATGCATTAAAAAAGCGCATGCTTACTATGCATACGCTTGATTATTTACTTTTAAAAGATATTACTTTTTGAAGTGATTTATTGTTAATAAATACATCATAAAGCTTAGTACATTCACTGGATGTTTCTTGTAAACATGAGTTCCAGCTATGTCAAAGTGAGTAAAGTCTTTACAAGCACAGAATTCCTTTAGGAATGCTGCAGCTACACCGTTTGAGCAGTTTCTTTCTTTAACACCGTTAGTACAGTCAGCAACGTTGCTAGATTTGTTTACAGACTCAAAATACTCAGGGTATAGTCTAAGACTAACTACACCATCTCCTGACAATTCTGCGGCCTTTTCTATTGCTTTAACAGTAGCTTCTGATGTTGATCAGAATGGAGTAGCAAAGTCACCAAAGGCAATTTCAGATAAACCAGTTAAAGTAGCTATTGAAAATAACTTTGTTATTTTGTAGTGCTTATTTGCATAGCCAATTGCATCAGCTAAGATCATTCTTCCTTCAGAATCAGGAGAAGTAATTTCTACTGTTCTTCCAGTTAATGATGTATATACATCACCAACTACCATAGAACGATCAGAAATCATGTTTTTAGCAAGTGGTAAGAATCCCACAACATTTACTTTTTGCTTCAAAGAAGCAAGGGCAAACATTGTACCAAAGACAGAGGCAGCACCCGCCATGTCTTGGTTCATATTTTCCATATATCTATTTGGTTTTATTTCATAACCACCAGCATCATACATCATACCTTTACCTACTAGAGCAATGATATCTTTGCTAGCATGGTTGTTTAGATACTCTAAAACAACCATTGCAGCTGGTTCATCACTACCTTTGTTAACAGCTTGTAATAAACCCATCTTTTCTTTCTTTAAGTCTTTTAAAGTTAAAATTTTAACTTTTAGAGCCTTGTTACCTGTTGCTGGTATAACTTTCTTGATTTCTTTAGCAAAGTCAGCAATACCTAAATAGTTACCAGGTAGAGTTTGATAGTGTCTTGCTAAGTTAAAACCAAATGATGTTGTATAAGCACGATATACTAAGTCTTTTCACTTTTTATCATAAATAACATTTATGTTATTTTTGACGGGTTTAGTTTTTAGTGTGAAAAGTTTTCCACAAAATGCTTGAAGTTTTGTAAGGATGATAGTAGCTAGAGAATATCCACAATCTACTTTGTAGTGGTTTAGGAAACTACCAATATCAAAAGCGATATCTTTATCTTTGTACTTTAATAAAGTGCTTGATAGTCTTCTTGTGAATAATCTAGTACACATTGGACTTTTAGTAAAACTAAAAGTCACAGTGTTACCTTCTGTTGTGATTTCGTTCTTATTTCCTGCTTTAGCTTTAATTAATAAAGCTTTCTTATTTATTGGTTTATTAAATTCCATATTAATACCCCTTTCTTTGTTTATAACTTTCTTTTCTGATCTTGTTGTATTTTTCTTCTAAATATTTATGTTTAGCTTTTTGTTTCATCTTATAGATTTGTTGTTTTAGTTTTTTCTTATAACCTGGTTTAACCTTTTGGTTCTTTTTGTTATAGAGTTTGGAAATTTCCTTTTTCATTTCCAAATCAACAATAGGTTTAGATTTACGAATGTTAATTTTCTTTTCAATCATCTGGTTATTACTTATTAAGTAATAAGTTCAATTAACTTTGCGCTCTAGACGTGAAATTTGATAATCATATTTCTTATCATAGATCACATAACTCGTACCGCTATATTTACCACGACCAGTTCTACCTGAACGGTGTAAATATCAGATATCTTCTTTTGGTAAACCAAAAGAAATTACTTCACTAACACCATCAATATCAAGACCCCTTGAGGCTAGATCAGTTGCTACTAAATATTTAAATTCATTTTTATTTAGTTTGGAAAACATTTGTTTTCTATCCCTGGTTTCCATGTCTTTATGTAGCATACCTACTTCAAGACCTTTTGTTAATAACAATGAATAGATCTTTTCCACTTCTTGTTTAGTGTTAGCAAAGATGATACAAATGTATGGATTGATTGTATCAATAAGTTGTTCAAGTGTGTTTAATGGGTTGCTATTATCTTTTTGATAAACAACGCAATGTTTGATTTGTTTATTTTCAAAAATATTCTTTTCAAGTTGGATGCTTGTTAAGTTTCTAACAGCATGTTTAAAAGTATTACTTACATTACTATGTATTGATGCTGAGCAGAATACTTTTTGAACATCACTTTTATACAGATCAAGTTTGTTAAACATGTCATTAATAGAATTAACAAATCCATAATCAATAAGCATGTCTGCTTCATCTAAAACAACTTGTTTTAGGAATTTAAAATTAACACCTTTTGCAATCGCTTGTCTAACCTTTTCAACTGTTGCAATAACTATTTGACTTGGATTGTCTCTAAGGTTATCAACTTTTTCATTTTTATCTAGTAAAACAATTTTAATTGTTTTGTTATATTTAGTAAAAGCTAAAAAGTTGTTGTAGATTTGCCATACTAATTCTTTAGTTGGTGCAACAATAACATATTGAATATGTTTTTCTTGTTCATCTATATTATTAAGGATAGGCAATAAATAACATAATGTCTTACCCGATCCTGTTGGTGCAGAAATAACAACGTTATTTCCTTGGTTAACTATTTTAAAAGTTTTTTCTTGAACAGGTGTTAGTTCAACAAAATGATTATTAGTTAAAGCTGTATAAAGCCAAAGCTTTAATGATAGAGATGAAAACTTCATAATTAAATAATGAAACTTAGAATCTTTCCTTTAACAAAGATTGTCTTCTTAATTGGTTTATTACCAATTTGTGTCTTAATTTTGTCACTAGCCAATGCTAATTTAACGGCTTCATCTTGTGAAGCATTAGTGTTAACTTCAATAGTATCTCTTAGCTTACCATTAATTTGAACTGGTAAAACATAAGTTTTAGTAACTAAATATTTAGCATCATATTTAGGCCATGTGCAATCTTTAGTGATTGATGTTTTCTTTCCAGTTAGTTCTTGATATAAGTGTTCAGCAACAAATGGAGCAAAACAACTTAACACAGTTAAGAAACCAATTAATTGGTCTTTACATAATGTATTAGCTTTATAGCAAGCATTGATATAAACCATCATCTTGCTTATAGCAATATTAAATTTGTAATCATTGATTGCATCTGTTGCTTCTTTTACAAAAGCATGGTACGCAACAGTTAATTCATCATCAGCTTTTCCAAATGGTTTATTACTTGTAAACAAGTTATAAACTCTATCCAATCATTTACGGCAACCCATTAGACCTTCATCAGATCAAGGCATAGTTGCTGTTAATGGTCCCATAAAGACTTCATAAAGTCTTAATGTGTCAGCACCTAAGTTCTTAACAATTTCATTTGGATTAATGACATTGCCTCTAGACTTAGACATCTTTTCACCATTAGTTCCAAGAATCATTCCTTGGTTAACAACTTTTTGGAATGGTTCTTTTGTAGGAACTACACCAATGTCATATAAGAATCTGTGTCAGAATCTTGCATATAGTAAGTGTAAAACTGCATGTTCTTGACCACCAACATACAAATCAACAGGTAGTCAGTGTTTGAATAGATCTTTAGCTTCTTTTGAATCTAGAGCAAGATAACTGCCATTATCTTGTTTCATTAAATAAGCTAAGTAATATCAACAACTTCCTGCTCATTGTGGCATTGTGTTAGTATCTCTTGTTCCACCATTTACTTTTAATCAGTCAGTTAAATTAGCAAGCGGACTTCTTCCATCTTTAGATGGTTTGAAGTTTTTACATTCAGGTAATTTAACTGGTAATTGATCAATTAAATGAGGTTTACCAGATTTATCAAAGTAAATTGGGAATGGTTCTCCTCAATATCTTTGTCTTGAGAAGATTCAATCTTTTAACTTATAGTTAACAGTTGTAGAACCGAATTTGTTGTCAGTAATAAATTTGTTAATCTTATCTGTTGCTTGTTTAATATTTAAACCATCAAGCATATCAGAGTTTATGTGTTTGCCATCTGTAGTGATACATTTTTCTTTACCTTGTATAACAGGAACAATATCTAATTTATGAACCTTAGCAAAATCATAATCACGCTTATCTGCAGAGGCAACACCCATAACTATGCCGTTGGCATAATCATTTAAAACATAGTCTGCTACAAAGATCGGAACTTTCTTGTTATTAATTGGGTTGATAGCATAACTACCAGTGAATACACCTGTTTTTTCTTTGCCTTCTTGTCTTTGTAACAATGTCTTAGCTTTAGCTGTCTCAATGTATTGACTAACAGCTTTAGTGTTTTCTTTGGTTGTTAATTTTGCAACAAATTTATTTTCTGGAGCAATTGCTATGAAAGTTACACCATAAATAGTGTCGGGTCTTGTTGTGAAAACTTCTAATGATAAATCATTAGCTTTGAATTTAATGTTTGTTCCAATAGATTTACCAATTCATGTACGTTGAATTGTTTTCAAGTTTTCAGGTCAATCAAGGTCATCTAAGCCTTCAAGTAATTTATCTGCATACTTAGTAATCTTTAATACTCATTGACGCATTGGTTTCTTAACCACAGGGTAAGAACCACGCTCTGAAACCATCTTTCCATTTTCAATTAGAACTTCTTCATTTGATAAAACAGTTCCTAATTCTTCACATCAGTTAACATCAACATCTTTAATTTCAGCTAAACCCTTTTCAAATAATTTTGAAAAGATTCATTGTGTTCATTTATAGTAAGCAGGATCAGTAGTATTAACTTCTTTGTTATAGTCAAAACTAAATCCTAATGATTGAAGCTGAGTTCTAAAAACTTCGATATTCTTTTTAGTGAAGTCTGCAGGATGGTTTCCTGTTTGTAGAGCATATTGTTCTGCTGGTAAACCAAATGCATCTCATCCAATTGGATGAAGAACATTAAAACCATTAAATCTCTTATATCTAGAGTAAATGTCTGTAGCTGTATAACCTTTTGGATGGCCTACGTGTAATCCTTGTCCTGATGGATAAGGGAACATATCCAAGATATAACATTTTGTTCCTTTTGCCTTAGGATCAAAATGATAAATATCATTATCTTTTCAGAATTTAGCTATGTTTTTTTCAATTAAGTTATGGTTGTACATAATAATTTACTCTTTTTTACACTTAAATATATAATATTATAACTATTCTATGAAAGATACTCAAACTCTTATCGAAGAAATAAGAAAAGAATTAGACTCAATTAAACCATTCATCAATGCTGATGGTGGTGATGTTAATTTTGTTAGTCTAAAAGATGGTGTTTTAACATTAGAAATATCAGGACATTGTATTGGATGCACAAGTTTTGATATTACTTACACATATGGAATTAAAAACAATATGATGCAAGTTCATCCAGAAATAAAAGATGTAATCTTTACAACAAAAAAATCGGTCTAATTAGATCGATTTTTCTTTTTTACTTGTTGTGATAGACAAGCATTGAACTTTAAATTGCTGTTTGATTAAACTTGCCATAAAGTCACTAAAGCAATTTTCTAAGTCATGGCCTACATCTAATGCTTTTAACTTATAGTTAGTTAGATCTTGTCAACCATGGTGTTTAATATCACCAGTTATTAATAAGATGTTTTGTTTGTACAATTCATCATATTTAGGTTCAAAGACTGATAAACCTGCACCAGCACAAATTGCTAATTTGTTAAATTTATCTTTTGCATTAGCATTGGTTGTTAGTAAACTAACATGGAACAATTTTCTAAACAAATTTGCAATTTCTTTTACAGTTAATGTTTTTGGTAAATAACCAACAACAAATTTATCTTTTTTGTATCAGCCTAGTTTTTTAAGTTTTAGTTTTGTTCCAATTAAGAAATTCATTCCAACTTCTGAATTATCAAAACAAGTATGTAAAGATAAAACTGTTATTTTGTTTTGTTTAATCTTAGAGATTAATTTTTTATTAAAAGACGAAATTTTGTGGTCAGGATTCTTTGTGAAGATCGGATGATGTGAAACAATTAATTTTGCCTTTTGTTTAATGGCTTCATCAATAGTTTTTTGATTTAAATCTAAACAAGTGAAAACTTTTTTTGTGTCTTGGTCAAGATTTCCTTTGTTTAGAAAACCACTTTCATCTCATTCTTCTTGAAGAGATAAAGGATATTGCTTTAGCAAATAGTTAGTAATTGATTTAATCTTCATTAGATTTTTTCCTTAATGTTTTTGTATAAAGTTGCAAAGAATGTTGAAACCTTATGTAGTTTCTTAGTTTCAATTTTCTTTTTAGTTTCTTTTACTAGCTTCATTCACATCTTTTTATCTTTTTGCTTTGATAGTAATCCAAAGTATGCTTCAAATGCAGTAATTTTTCTTACCTTAGTTCCAGGCTTAGCACAAATAATTTGATAGAACTTTGTTCTATCTAAACATACATCTTCAAATAAAATTTCTCATTTATTCTTAGCAAGATATTTTCTTAATTCATGAACATCACAATTTGCTTCTAATAAATATTTTGCTTGTTTGTTAATATTACGATCTCTAGTGTTTAGAATATCAATAATATTCTTTCCACCCATACCGGCAATAACAACATAATCTGGTTGAACAAAAACCTTTTTAGTTATGTCTTTTAAACCATCATTTAAAACATTTATAGTTTTAGTTGTTAAGTGGTTTTTAGCTAAATTAGCTTTACCAGCATTATGTGGTAATCAGTTCTTTTCAATGTTAACAACTTGCTTAACATTTTTTTCTCTAAGTAAATTAATTGCTAGCAATGCGTGATCTGATCCAACATCATATACGCATTGACATTTGTCAATTAAATTGCTTAGTTGTTTAATTCTGTTCATCTAATATGTAACTTCTTAATTTCTTTGATTTTGATGGGTGTTTTAGTTTTCTTGTAGCTTTAGCTTCAATTTGTCTAACTTGTTCACGAGGAATTTTTAATTTCTCTGCAGCTTCATCAAGACTGTGAACATATGTATATGGTTCAAGACCATATCTCATTCTCATAATCTTTTCTTCATCTGGAGTTAGAGTAACTTTAAATAATTGGTTAATATCTTCTTTCAATAAAGATTCTTTAGTGTATTGTACTGGACTTGTTAAAACATCTTCTTTAACAAAGTCTGAGATTTGGCTATCTTCATCTGAACCAACGGTTTTATCTAAAGATACAGGGTCAATGTGGATACGTTTGATGTTTGCAACTTTTCTAGTTGTAAAACCAGCAGCTTGGCCACCAAGTTCTTCTGTAATTTCTTCAATAGTAGGAACTCTACCCAATCTTTGTGTTAATTCTTTTTCTGCATTTGTTACACGGTGAATAGTTTCAATCATGTGAGCAGGAATTCTAATAATCTTTGATTGATCAGAGATTGCTCTAGTAATTGCTTGTCTAATTCATCATGTAGCATATGTTGAGAATTTATGACCAAGTTTGTAATCAAACTTAGTAATAGCTTTCATTAAACCCATTGTTCCTTCTTGAATTAAATCTTCAAATTCAATTCCACGGTTTAAGAATTTCTTAGCAATAGATGTAACAAGACGTAGGTTACTTGTTACTAATTGATCTACAGCATATTTTCTTTCAATTTCATTTTTAGAATTTAATAGCTTAGCTATTTCTACTTCTTGTTCAGCAGATAGCATCTTAGATTGACCTAATGTTGTTAAGAATGATTTAACACCATCATAGTCATTGCCTTTTGGTCCATGAGTAACAATCTTGCTAACCTTTTGTGATTTTTGTGTAGATAAGATTTTTTCTGCATCAGCAATACTAAAGTATTTCTTACCTTCAAAGCCTTTGATGGTAATGCCTTGTTTAACAATATCATTGAACAATCTTTGTGTTAATTCTTTAGTTAGTGCATAACTACCAAATTCTGAAAAGATTTTGTTTAGAACAACAACATTTCTACTTCTTTTTTTAAGTTTTACTGTTTGGATGATTTTCTTTTCAATATCTTTAAATTCGAATTCAGAAATCATCTTATGTTTAGAATAAGATTCTAGGATTTGAATTCTTGGCGCAGTTGTTTTAACTTGTTTTTGTTTCTTAGCAACAGGTTTCTTTACTACCTTCTTGCTAACTTTTTTAGTTTTTTTCTTTGCTGTTTTTTTGACAGCAACTTTTTTAGTAGCCTTTTTCTTAGCTACTTTTTTGTTTTTTGAAGTCTTTTTAGCCATGGATTTTTGCGTCCTTACGTGGTATATTATACCCCCAAAAAAGAAAAAAGTAAAAGTAATATATTACTTTTACTATCTTAGGAGTGTATGTTATTTACACTATTTAATGACTGAAAACAAAATATTATTCTTAACCAATAATTGAGAATGAGCTACGGCTAGGAACTGGCGATAGACGCATAATAGTCGTTCTGCGGAAACCATAATTAGTCATCGCTGCTTGTGTTTGAGGTCTTGACATGCTGATGGCATTCATAATCAAGCTTGACAAAGTAGAAACTAAAATTCCTATACCTAGAGCGATTGCATAGAATGAACCGCCTGTGCTATTTCTCTTTTGTAACATCGTTAATTTTTTTATAGTATTCACCTCCCATATATCTCTTGACCTAAAAAATTAAAAAAGGTAGTCAAAACTTTTTGCAAATATGTCGTAAGTATTGATGAAATGTGGCTAAACAACAGATAAATTTTTCAATTTTTTTGTCAATGATTAATAAGTTTTAATAATGTCTTATTAAAGTTTATAATCTTTGTATTGATAGGAAAAATTATGAACAAGAAAATTTTAGTTATTAATGCTGGTTCTAGTTCAATCAAATTTAGAGTTTATAACTTTGATGATCTAAAAGAATTAGCTAATGGTTTATGTGAAAGAATCTTTGTAGATGGTCACATAAAAGTAAAAACTACCGAAGGTAAGACAATTGAAAAAGATGCTGCTATGCCAGATCATACAGCAGCTGTACAAATTGCTTTAGATGCCCTAAAAGAATTAAAAGTAATTGAAAACTTAAGTGATGTTGTTGGTATTGGACATAGAATCGCTATGGGTGGTCAATTCTTTAAAGAATCAACTATTGTTGATGATGAAAAGATTTTGAATAAAGCAATTGAATATGGAAAGATTGCACCTTTACACAATCCATGTGAAACAACTGTTATTAAAGTATTTAAGAACTTAGTACCAAATGCATACAATGTTGGTGTCTTTGATACTTCTTACCATTCAACTATTCCCGCTGTTAACTCTGACTATTGTTTAGACAGAGAAACAACAAAGAAATATGAAATTAAGAAATACGGATTCCATGGTACAAGCTATAGATATATAGCTAAGAAGATGGAAGAAGTATTAGGTAAGAAAAATCCTAACCTAATTGTTTGCCATATTGGTAACGGTGCATCTATCTGTGCTATTAAAGAAGGTAAATCATATGACACAACAATGGGTTTAAGTCCATTACAAGGTTTAATCATGGGAACAAGATGTGGAGATATTGATGCTTCAGTATGTACATATCTATTAACTCAAGGATTAACTGGAGAACAAGTTAATGCTGAATTAAATAAGAAAGCAGGAATGTTAGGAATAGCTGGTTCAAGTGACTCAAGAGATGTTATTGCTAAAGCAAATGCTGGTGATGCTAATGCTAAGTTAGCAAGAGAAATCCAATTACAAAGAATTGCTAACTATGTAATTCAATATGCAAATGAATTAGGTAAAGTAGATGCTATTGTCTTTACAGCAGGTTGTGGAGAAAATGATCCATTATTACTAGAAGGTGTTTGCGATCGTGTTAAATTGATGAATTTAAAATACGATGCAAACAAGAATAAAGAAAAATATGGTGACTATCTAGAAGTAACTGCTTCTGGTTCAGATACAAGAATCTTTAGAGTAAGAACAAATGAAGAGCTAATGATTGCAGGCGATGTTAAAGCCTTAGCAAAATAAAAAGAGGATTACCTCTTTTTTATTTAACGTTTTTACCTTTAATTATTTTTGTTTGTTTTAAAGGTTTGCCATTAAAGACAATGTTGTAGATTTCATCATAGTGATCTACAAGATAAACTGTGATGTTATTTCTTACTTCTGGTGGAACATCTTTTAAGAATCTTTCATCACGTGAAGGAATAATAATTGTGTTAACTCCACCACGATGGGCTGAAATAGTCTTTTCTTTTACTCCACCAATGATTAGTACTTTACCACGTAAAGTAATTTCACCAGTCATAGATAATGTTGATTTAACTGGTCTATTACTTAAAGCAGAAATAATAGCTGTTGTTAATGTTACACCAGCAGAAGGTCCGTCTTTTGGTACTCCACCTGTTGGAACATGGATATGGATATCAGTCTTATCAAAGTTGATATTGTCTATACCAAATTTCTTAGCATTAGCTTTAACATATGCTAAAGCAACTTCCGCTGATTCTTTCATTGTTTCTTTAAGGTTACCAGTGATCTTAACTCCACCTTTGCCTTTAAAGTGTGTAACTTCTATTTGTAATAAGTCACCACCAGCAGATGTATATGCCATACCATTTACAACACCCGGAATGTTTTCTTTCTCTTTAATGTTGTATTCAAAGATTTCTTTGTCTAAGTAGAACTTAGCTGCTGCTTTATCAATGTTCTTTGTAAGTTTCTTTTTGCTAGACATTTGTTCAACAACAAGCTTTCTAGCTATCTTTCTAATCATTCTTTCAAGTTCTCTCACACCCGCTTCTTGCGTGTAGTGTCTAATAATGAACATTAATGCATCATCATTAAATGTTAGATCCTTATTAGTTAGACCAGAATCCTTTAGAACTTTAGGAATTAAGTATTTCTTAGCAATAGCTAACTTTTCAAGTTCTGTATATGAAGTTAATTCAATAATTTCTAAACGGTCATATAAAGCTGCGGGAATTTGTTCTGCATAGTTAGCTGTTGCCACAAACATAACTTTAGATAAGTCATAGTCTTCTTCAATATAGTTATCAGAAAATCTAGAGTTTTGTTCTGGATCTAGTACTTCTAGCATCGCAGATGCTGGGTCTCCTCTTTGATCAGAACTCATTTTATCAATTTCATCTAATAAGAATAGTGGGTTAACTACACCAGCTTTTTTCATGGCTTTGATGATTCTACCAGGCATAGAACCTAAATATGTTCTTCTATGTCCTCTAATTTCAGATTCATCTTTAACACCACCTAAAGCCATCTTTACAAATGGTTTACCTAATGCATCAGCAATAGATTTAGCTAGTGATGATTTACCAACACCAGGAGGGCCGACTAAACAAATAATTGGTGCTTTAGTGTTTTTAGATTTAGCTCTTACCGCTAAATATTCAACAATTCTTTCTTTAACTTTTTCAAGTCCATAGTGGCTAGCATCTAAAGTTCCTTTAACTTTGTTAAAGTCATTGTTATCTTTAGATTCTTGTCACCATGGAATGTTTAGTAATCATTCAATGTATGTTCTAATCATTGATGACTCTTGAGGGTTAGAAGATTCCAAATGATTAATTTCTGATTCAAGTTTTTCTTTTATATGTTTAGGATAAGGATTTTCTCTTAATCTTTTCCTAAATGTAGTTGAATCATTTTCTCTAGATGAGATTTCACCAAGTTCTTCTTTAATTGTTCTCATCTTTTCACGTAAATAGAATTCACGTTGTTGTTTATTTAAACTTTCGTTTAATTTTTTATTAATGTCTTTTTCTACTTTAGATAAATCAGCTGGATTAGATAATAAACCAGTTAAAGCATCAATCTTTAATGGTAAAGTGTTCAAAGCAAGGATTTGTTGCTTTTGATCAAAATGAACAGGTAGTAAGTTAGTAATTTCATAAACTAAGTCAATGAAATTGTTTGTCTTACCTGACTTTTCATTTTCAATGATAACATCTCTAATTCTAGCTGTGATCTTTTGATCATATCTATTTAATAGTTCCAATAATGTATCAAATTCCTTTGATTCATCAATCTTATATAGTTGTTGATCATTAATCTCTGTGAATTCACATTTAATTAGTTTCTTATTATTGTCAACAGATAGATTGCTAATTAGCACTCTAGCTTTTGGCATAATAGTTACTGTCATTTCATTGTCTGCTTTAGCAATCTTGGTGATTTTAGCTAAAACACCAATGTTATAAACTTCGTCAATTTTCTTGACAGTGTCTAATTTGGGATTAATTTGTGCTGTAATGATAATTTCTTTATTACCATGATCGTAGGCATCATTAATAGAATTAATGGATGCTTCACGAGCAATTTCAATATCTTTCTCTATTCCAGGAAAGCAAATTACTCCTCTAGTGATTAATAGGTTTTTGTTATTTGATTTCTTCATAATAACCTCCGTATTTATATTTTAGCACTTTTTATGTGAGAGTGCTAATTTATTTTTATTTATTTATAAATAAGAATTAAAAAAACACATGTTTTCCCATGTGTTTTTAGCCTATTTCTTGTCTTTTTTAGGTGCTTCTTTTTTACATTCAGAAACTAGTTTTTTGAAAAGTTTATCTCTTAAAATAGTACTTTCTGCATATTCTTTGTTCTTTTCAAACATTTCTTTAGCTTTCTTTTCATCACCAACATATCTAGTTAGTTTTGATAGATAATCTTTACTATCAGCAGCTTCTACTTTTAGTTTGTAATCTTCGATTAACTTTTCATAAACTAGAGCAACTGTTAGTGTTGATTTAGCTGATTTAGTTAATGTTTCTTCAAACATTTTTTGATCAACACCAATAGCTTTCTTGTATTGATCTAATGTTTTATAACCAGCACGATTAGCTTCTTGTTCATATTGTCTTAGGATTTGGTTTTTGTGCATGTTAATTAAACCATTAGGATAATAGTTTAATTTAGCTTTTTTACTAATGGCATCATTAATTACACGCATTGCCATATCTTGATATCTCATTTCAGCTTCTTGAATAAATAAGCTCTTAATGTGTGCTTCAAGTTCTTTCATATTGGCACAATCCATTGCAAATTTCTTGCAGTAGTCTTTTGTAATTTCAGGATATTCAATTTCCTTAACATCATGAACTACTACTTCAAACTTTGCAGGTTTACCTGCATAGTCTTTCATTCCATAATCTTTAGGGAATGTTACATTAACATCTTTCTTGTCACCTTTTTTGCAACCAATTAGTTGATCTTCAAAGTTGTCAATGAAAGACTTAGAACCAATTTCTAATTCAAAGTTTTTGCCTTCTCCACCTTTAAAGGCTTTGCCATCAATAAAACCTTTAAAGTCAATGACAGCAATATTGCCTTTAGCAACAATGCCATCTTTCTTGGTTGATACCATTGCATCAGGTTTAATCATCATTTTGATTTGTTGTTTAACCATAGCATCAGATACTTCTGGTGCTTTGTATGGTGGAAGAGTTATTTCCTTAACATCCTTAGCACCAAAGTCTTCAACTTTAGGTACTAATTCAAAACCAACTTTAATGATAGGGATTGGTTGTAATCTAACAACATCTAATTTACTTACTGAATCAATACAATTTGAATCTTTAAATTCTTTAGAAGCAACAACATCTTGAATAATTTGATTTTGTTGTTTTTCTAATGTTCTCATTGCTATTTCAGCATCAGAAATTCTTTTATCAATTTCTGCTTGAGGAACATGCCCTTTTCTAAAACCTTGAATTTGAATGTTTTTAGCTAAGTTCTTTTTAGTATTAGCCAAGCTAGTCTTTCAAGTTTTAGCTTCTAATTCAACTTCAAAAACCGTTTGATTCTTTTCATTTTTAACAGATAAAATTTTCATTCTATTACCTCTTTACAAAGTTATTAGATTATAGAATATAAATGTAAAAAATACTATTTTATTACCAATGTGTATTATAATTTGGAGCATACGAAAGGAAGAAATATGAAAAAAACAAAATTATTAATGCCTATATTAGGTGTAGGTGCAGTAGCAGCTACAGTTGCTCCAGTGGCAGCAATGACTGGTTGCACTAAGGTTGAAATTGGTGAATTTTCAATAGCTCAAAAAGGACCAACCCAACAGGGTGATACTAATTTTAAACTTAAATTAACTTGGAATGAATTTGAAAAAGAAAGTAAAAACGAAATCGTTGTCCAAATGATAACTGGTTCAATTATCCTTGGCGAGGAACATTTAACATTTGCGGATCTAACAGCAGACTGTGTGACAATAAGTAAGGAGTTGAACGAACAAGGTTATTCTGATATTAAAATTTCATTCGAAGAAGGCAAGGAAATAGGCCAAATAGGCACATATAAGGGAAATTTAACACTTAAGTATACTGAAGGCGGCACTGAGCCTATTACATACAAAATTAATGGCTTTGATGTTGTTGTATCTGGAAAACAATAGTTTTAACCAATAAAACTAAAATAAAGAAATAGGGTAACCTATTTTTTTATTTTTCATAACACAAAATAGTGCATAATACATGTTTGTGTTATAATAGATAAGCAATGTGCCAGTAGCTCAGTTGGATAGAGTACGCGCCTTCTAAGCGCGTGGTCGGAGGTTCGAATCCTCTCTGGCGCGCCATTTAGAACCTAGTTGAACGGAATCAGCTAGGTTTTTTATTAATAAACATAATTAGCACTTTATAGGTGAGAGTGCTAATTTTTGTGTATAATAGGTGTAGTGAGGTAATAAATTATGGAATTTAATTATCAAAAACCGGATGATGAAAATGCACTAAAACAATTTGGTAGAAATATCACCCAAGATGTAAGGGACAACAAAGTTGACCCTATTATTGGACGAGAAAAAGAAATAAGAAGGGTAATAGAGATTATTTCTAGAAAGACTAAGAATAATCCAGTACTAATTGGTGAACCAGGCGTAGGTAAAACTGCTATAGTAGAAGGTTTTGCTCAGAGAATAGTCAATAAAGATGTACCAAACAACCTAATTGGTAAAGAAGTATATGAGCTATCTCTAGCTAGTTTAATTGCCGGAGCTAGTTTTCAAGGACAATTTGAACAACGTCTTAATAATGTTATTAAGCAAGTAAAAGAATCTGATGGTAACATCATTCTCTTTATTGATGAAATTCACCAATTAGTAGGTACTGGTAAAAACTCAGGAAGTAGCACCATGGATGCTGCTAACATTTTAAAACCAATGATGGCTCGTGGTGAAATTAAAGTTATTGGTGCAACAACCATTAATGAATATAGACAATATATAGAAAAGGATTCTGCGCTTGAGCGTAGAATGCAAAAAGTATTAGTTGTTGAACCAACCAAAGAAGAAGCACTAACCATCATGCGTGGCCTAAAAGAAAGATGAGAATTATTTCATCAAGTTAAGATTCATGACTCTGCTTTAGTTGCTGCAGTTAATTTATCTGATCGTTACATTTCAGATAGATACTTACCTGATAAGTCCATAGACTTAATTGATGAAGCAGCTGCTAAAGTCAAAACACAATTCCATTCATTGCCACCCGAACTTGATAAAAGAAATAGACAAATCATCTATTTAGAAACTGCTAGAGCAGCACTTTCTAAAGAAGAAGATGAAAAGTCTAAAAAGAGTTTAAAAGATATTGAAAAAGAATTATCTGAGTTAAAGAAAACTCAAGATAAAGAATTATCTGAATGAAATAAGAACAAAGATGAACATAAGAAGATCAATGATCTTAAAACACAATTAGATAATGAAAAAGCAGAAGCAGAAAGATTGCAACAAGATGGTGAATTTGAAAAAGCAAGTAAATTACTTTATGTTTCAATTCCTGCTCACACTAAAGAATTAAAAAAATTAGAAGAAGAATTTGAAAAACATTCTTCTGGTCATAACTTCTCTGATTCTGTAACAGTTAATGAAGTAGCAGAAGTTATTTCACAAACAACAAATATTCCATTAAATAAATTACTTCAATCTGAACAAACTAAATTAAATAATTTAGCAGATGATATTAAGAAAACTGTTAAAGGACAAGATGAAGCAGTTGATTTAGTTGCTGCAGCTGTCTTAAGAGGAAGAGCAGGAATTAATGATCCAAATAGACCAATTGGTTCATTCTTGTTCTTAGGGCCAACTGGTGTTGGTAAAACACAGCTTGCTAAAGCACTAGCTTTAAATATGTTTGATTCAGAAAAACAAATGATTAGATTTGATATGTCTGAATACATGGAAAAACATACAGTAAGTAAATTAATTGGTGCGCCAGCAGGATATGTTGGTTATGAACAAGGTGGTATCTTAACTGATGCAGTTAGAACAAAACCATATTCAGTTGTCTTATTCGATGAAATCGAAAAAGCCCATGTTGATGTTTTAAACATCTTGCTTCAAGTATTAGATGATGGACAATTAAAAGATAGTCATGGTCGTTATGTAAACTTTAAAAATACAATCATCATCATGACTTCAAACATTGGTGGTCAACACGTTTTAGATGGTGATAAAAAGAAAGTTCTTGATGAAATCAAGTTAAGACTAAGACCAGAGTTTATCAACAGAATTGATGAACTAATTGTCTTTAACTCTTTAACTCAAGCAAACATTAAAGAAATTGTGCAAACACAATTATCTGAAGTTTCTAAACGTCTATTAGAACAAGAATACAATATTAATTTTGATAAGAAAATTATTGAATGAGTTGCTAAAGAAGCTTATGATCCAGCTTTTGGCGCAAGACCAATCAAAAGATTTATTCAAAGAAACATCGAAAATGTTTTGGCTAATGAAATTATTTCCAACAATTTAAAACATAACAAAAAATATGAATTAGGAATAGATACAAAAACTAAAAAGATTTCTGTCTACCCATTTGGCAGTTAATAAAAAAGTACATTGGTATAACCAATGTATTTTTCTTTTAAGTTATATTATTTATATGTAAAAAAGTGATTTCTCTATATAATAAATATACATATTAAGAAAATAAGGAGAAAAATGTAATATGGCAATCGGAAAATTCGATCGTACTAAACCACACGTTAATATTGGTACCATCGGTCACATTGACCACGGTAAAACAACATTAACTGCTGCTATTTGTACATATTTAGCAAAAAAAGGTTTAGCAGAAAAGAAAGACTACGCACAAATCGATAGTGCGCCAGAAGAAAAAGCTCGTGGTATTACTATTAACACATCACACGTAGAATACCAAACAGCTAAGAGACACTATGCACACGTTGACTGTCCAGGACACGCTGACTATGTTAAAAACATGATCACTGGTGCTGCACAAATGGATGGAGCAATTCTAGTAGTTGCTGCATCAGACGGTGCTATGCCTCAAACAAGAGAACACATCTTACTTGCTAGACAAGTAGGTGTTCCTAAAATCGTTGTCTTTGTTAACAAATGTGACGTTGTAACTGACAATGAAGTTAAAGAACTAGTTGAAATGGATATTAGAGACTTACTATCAAGTTATGGATTTGATGGTGACAATGTTCCAATGATCTTTGGATCAGCTTTAGGTGCTTTACAAGGTAAACCTGAATGAGAAGCTAAGGTTCAAGAATTAATGGATGCAGTTGACACTTACATTCCTGACCCAGTAAGAGAAACTGATAAACCATTCTTACTTCCTATCGAAGATATTTTCACTATTACAGGTCGTGGTACTGTTGTAACAGGACGTGTAGAACGTGGCGAAATTAAACTTAACGATGAAGTAGAAATCGTTGGATTAAGACCAACAAGAAAAGTTGTTGTAACTGGTATTGAAATGTTTAGAAAAACTCTAGACTCAGCTATAGCTGGTGACAACGCTGGTATCTTACTTCGTGGTGTAAACCGTGAAGATGTAGAACGTGGACAAGTTCTTGCTAAAACTGGTTCAATTAAACCATACAAGAAATTTAAAGCTCAAATTTATGCTCTTAAGAAAGAAGAAGGTGGACGTCACACTGCATTCCATCAAGGTTACAGACCTCAATTCTACTTTAGAACTACAGACGTTACAGGTTCAATCGAACTTGCACAAGGTGTTGATATGATCATGCCTGGTGACAACGCAGAAATTACTGTTGAATTAATTGCTCCAGTAGCAATTGAAAAAGGTTCAAAATTCTCTATTAGAGAAGGTGGCCACACAGTAGGTGCTGGAAACGTTACTGAAATTATTGCTTAATTTTTCTTCTAATTTTATTTAAAAAGAAGCTCGGCCGGGCTTCTTTTTGTTTTACTTATTTAATAATCTTTTAATCTTATCAATAATTTGCAGTTTAGCAAAGTTTCATTCAATTTCATTGAATCTTAAAACATTGTATCCACGATCAACATAATATTTTTGTTGGTCAAAGGAATCAACTCATGTACTAACTTTGTTTTTTGACTTAAAGTCATTGTTATCATCAATCAAGATTAATAATTCAATCTTGCCTTGATTCATGATGGCAATATTAAAGCTATGTGAACCAATACCATAATTAGTTTTAATTTCTAATCCTGCTAAAGCAGATGATAATTCATTTGCTACAGTTTGTGTAATAACTTTATCAGCACCTTTAGCTGTTTCACTAGTAATGATGTTTTTATTTTCTTGTAGGTTTTCAATATAGAACAAGAACATCTTTAAGATGTATAGGTTGTCATTGTTTGTTGAAGTGATAGCATCAGATTTAAATGATTTAACTACAATCATTTTCTCTTTTGCACGTGTAACCATAACATTGATACGGTTTTTACCACCAGCTTGTCCCACCGGTCCAAAGTTTTGAATAAACTTACCAGCAGCATCTGTACCAAATGTTGTAGAGATGACAACTAAATCAGCTTCATCACCTTGAACATTTTCAATTGATCTGATACGTATTGTATCAGCTTCTATTCTGGCTGTTAAGAAAGGAAATTGAAAACACATTTGCTCAATTAAATCAGCTTGTTTTTGGTTGAAAGTAATAATTACTATCTTTTTATATTGTTCTGAAGCTTTAACAATATCAACCACTTTTTTAGCTTCATCAGGGTTAGTATTAGTACTTCTATCATAGATAGTAGTATCTGGCATTTGTACCACTTCAATTGGCTTTAAGTTATTGCAACCATTTTTAGTAATACATAATAGTTTGTTATCGTAAATGTATTTATTACTAAAGTTAATAAGTTCTTCACTATTTGAACGATAGTGGTTATTTAATGTGAAACTACTTCAGTTAGCAATCTTTGCTTTATCAAGCAATGACTCAACATTGTCTAACTCTTCTTCAGATGTTAATGATTCTTCATCAATAGAAATGTTAGCAGCAAAGAACCTACTTGGTCTTAATTGTTTATCATCACCTGATACAACAGATCTTGTACAACGATAGATCAATGGGATTGATCTTTCTACTCTCATTTGGCTTGCTTCATCAAAGATTCCAACAGCAAATTCATGTTGTTGTAATGGTATATAGTTAGCAACATTATCTGGAGATAAGATTCAAATTGGGAAAACAAATTTAAGAATAGAATAATATTCTTTTATAAATCTTGCAACATTAATTTTTGTTGGCAAGTGTGCCTTCTTAACCATTTCAATTCATGTTGCTTGCATCTTTGCATCATTTAAGAATTTTTGTTTTAAATCATACAAATACTTATCTTTGATAATCTTTGCAGCAACTGATGCTTTTGCTAGACTACTACTTCAATATTCATTTAAATATGAATATAGTAATCGTCCATTGTTGATTTGGTCAAAAATAGAACTAAAGCTTTCATCGTTTTGTGTTTTCTTGATATCTAGTTCATTTGCTAATGAAGTTTCATCATGTGTATTGATAACATCAATTCATTCAGGATAGTTAATAAAGAAGGCAATAGGACTATTGTCCCTTATATAAGTAAATGCTTGAATCATTTCATCAATCATCGTTAGTTTGTCATCAGCAATCTTCTTAGCAAACAATCCAGCTCTTGGTTTGTTTTCTTTAACAAAGTTATCAATGATAGCAAACTTCTTATTATTGTTATCTTGTCCTGTTAAAGCATCCAATGCTTTGGTAACAGCTTCTTGTTTAAAGACATGAGCCATTGTTGAATTGATTGGATAATAACGAGAAATAATCTTAGCTGCATTATGGAAACGATATAGTTGTTTAACAAAGTCATTAACTGAAACATTTGAACAGTTAATTTTGTTTAACATACTTTCAAGCACAGATTTATTTTTATTTTGATCTGCTGTTTGTTGTTTGCTTTGCAAAGTATTTAATGCAGCAGCTTTTGTTTGGTCATTAACTACACTTAATAAACTATTAACATAATTTACTAAAGAAATATAGTTTGGTTTGCTAGCATCCAATGTTATTTGGTTAGCATTAATGATTTCATCATTCAAGGCAATGATTCTGTCATAGAAGGAATCTATGTCTTCTGGGTTGACAGAAATAGTAATAGACTTTAAAGCATCTAGTCTATCAATAATTACATCTAGAGCCGCTTTCTTCTCTGAAGAAATCAAAACATTGAAACCACTATTAATGTTATTAGCAATAATACTTGTTACAACTTCAGACTTTCCTGTTCCAGGAGGACCATAGATTAAAGTGTTAGTTTTTAAACTAGCAGTTACTGCTTTCTTTTGGCTAACATTTAGTAAACGACCAAGTTCCATTACATCATCTTTTTCATAGATTAAGTTGTCTAACCCTTGGTTAGTAAACATGAGATTTTCTTGAGGGAAAGAATAATCTGTAGATAAAATTTGGTCATAGTCTTCTAACATCTTTCCACCAACAGGGTTAACAAAACCCAAGATGCAAACATTGTCAATTTTAGCGTTGTCAACATCTTTGTATTCTGTTTTCTTAACTGTCGTTAAGTTATGAACATCTTTATTAAAAGTACAGTTAGGCAACTTACTAGCAATTGATTGTAATGTTGTCTCAATTGAAGAAATTGTTTCAAGTTCTTCATTGCTAATATATTTGATATTTAATTTATCACGTAAATAAATACTTAAGATTTCATTACTATAGAACTCTTTATCTCTTTTATACAAAGTATATGTAGTGTCAGAAACTTTCTTTACTGCAACAGGCAAACAAAGCATTGGGGCTCTAATTTTTTGCTTTTCTGAAGATAAAACAGATGTTAGTGATGTTTCCAAAACACCAAAGCATAATCAAAGACATCATTTACCAGAATCATAGAATTCATCAGTAGACATCTTGCACATTTTATGAATTTGCTTAAATTCATCAATGATGTCTTTTGTAATACCATTTACAATGTTTGTCTTTTGAGAATCAGTTCCGTTTTGAGTATCGATCTTGCTTGTATCATAATCAAGTTTCAACTCTTCAATCTTTGCTTTCAATTCTAGATTGTTTTGACAAGCATTTAACAATCCTGTCATAGAGTTTAGCAAAATATTAAGGTCTAATTTAATTTCAAAAGAATTAGGATCTTGAACAAATACAAGCAATTGTTCATAATCAATAAACTTTAAGATATTCACAAACCCTTTTGATAAAAACAATTCAGGGCTATTCTTATTTAATTCAAGTAAATTTTTACGCTTTTCTAGTAGAACTTTAGATGGCATTATTCATTTATTATTTTTAAATTGATTCAATATAATAAATATATGAAAATAAAAGTACTAATAAAAGAAAATATTAACAAAACATATAATGTTTTGGAAACAATCAAAAATAATAAAAATCTTGCTGAAAGTCAAGATTTAATTGCTTTGTACAATGATGAAAACTGAGCTGAAATTTTTGAAAATGCTTATCAAGAATTTAAAAAAGGAAAATTCAGAAGATTTATTATTATTGATGATTATGCATATGGTCCATTCTTGTTTATTTCTAAACAAAAAGGATGAGTAGCAACATCGGCTTTTGATGAATTTAGTGCTAACAAAATTAGAGCTCACAACAACTCTAAGGTTTGTATTATTCCAGTTAAGAGAATTAACCCAGATGAGAAGCTAAATAATATTATTAACGCATTCTGCGTTTCTGAATTTGAGGCAGGAAGACATGTAACAAGATTACAAATTCTTCATGGTGCAATGACAGAAACAACAAAAACTGTTAAGTTTTCTGACCAACCAACTAAAACAGTAGTTGTTGGTTCAGACCATGCAGGTTTTGCATTAAAAGAAGCTGTTAAAGAACATTTAACTGCTAAAGGTTACAAAATCATTGATGTTGGTACTAACTCATTAGATTCTACTCATTATTCATTATTTGGAGCTGCTATGGCATCTCACTTCCCTGAAGCAAGTTATGCAATAGGTTTTTGCTGAACAGGAATGGGTATGGCAAACTCTTTAAATAAATTTAAGGGTGTTCGTGCTTGTGTTTGCATGACTCCAGAAAATGCTAAGGTTGCTAGAGAAGTATATGGCTGCAACACATTAGTAATGGGTTCTAAGTTCTCTAATAAAGAACAAGCACTTAAAACAGTAGATGTTTATCTTGAAACAAAACCAGTTGATAATCCTGTTTATAAAGAGATTGACAAATTCGGTTTTGAATTTGACAAGAATAAGTTCAAAGAACTTAAAATGGAAAACGGAATCGTTGTTCCAAAAGAATTACAATAATTTCTTTATATTTAATATCCCTGGATAGATAATCTCTAATTCAGTTCCATGCTCTGCCACCAGATTAAAAGGCAGGGCATTTTTCTTTGCTCTTTGCTTGCAATCCAAAAGCTGACTATAAGATAATGCTATGACTTTGTCATGCTTTTCAAAATATATGAATAGAAAACTAAAACAATCGTTATCTGTTACATATTTCAAATAGTTTAATTGATGCGACTTAATTAAAGCAATATCAAAATAATCATGTTTTGTTTGCTTGCATTCAATTTCAATATATTTATTGTTGATATATCCAAAATAATCAACTTTTGCTTTTGCTATTAGCTTGGCAACTATAGTTGTTTCATTAATATGTTTTAATACTTTAATTGGAATTTGTCTTTTTTCTAAAAAGCCCAAATTATTAAATTGATAGTACGAAACTGTTCTATCAACTAATTGTTCAATGTACATTCCTAAATTGTTATTCATAGCTCCATATATACCTTTACCTAAATATTAGAAAAAGGTAGTCAAAATAAAAATACCTATATCTATAGATATAGGTAAACTGAAATTTTTTGCAGGTTTAGAATAGACTTTTTCCGAAGTTAAGAAGTTTTAGCAAGAATCTAGATCACAAATTTAATTTGTCATTTAACATTTGTGAAGTTTGCATTGTTGCATTCTTTTTAGTATCTTCATAAACCTTTAAAACTTCATTTGTAAATTGTTGATCATAAACAATTAATTCAGATTCAAAGTCTAAATAGATTGATCTTCAGTCAACATTACAAGATCCAGTTAAAACGTATTCATCATCAATGATGATGCACTTTGAATGAAGATAACCATCATATTCATAAACTTGTGCACCAATATCTGCAAGTTTCTTATAGTTTTCACGATTCATCATTTGGACATATTTTTGGTTTTTATTATGAGCAATGATTTCAACTTTAACATCTTTATTGTGACATGCTTTCAATGCTTCAATGATGCTGTTTGGTGGGCAGAAATATGGTGTCAAAATCTTTATAGATTTCTTTGCATTATAGAAAGCATGCAATAATGCATTTTCTAGGGCAAATTCGTTGAAGTCAGGTTCAAACACTAATAATTGTGCGATTGTGTTTGTGCCAGGAAATTCATTCTTTCTAAAAATCAATTTAGTATCATTTAAAATGTTTTGTCTACTAGCATCATGTTTTCTAGAACGGCAGAAAATAGTTCAGTAATTAATGAATGTTATATTCATTGAATTGACAATTGGTCCACTAACCAAATAGTTTAAATCTCTTCAGTGACAGTTGTTTCTATTCATTGACAAGTATTCATCAGAAAAATTACTGCCACCATACAAAGCATATTTGTTATCAACAATTACAAATTTAGAGTGCAAACGATAGTTTGTTGCACCTTTAAATTGAGTAAAACCTTTAGGGTTAAAGCAAGCAACCTCTACACCGTACTCATGCAACTGCTTGAAGATTTTGTTGTTTACCCGTTTATGTGAACCCAACCAATCGTAGATCAATCTTACCTTCACACCTTCATTTGCTTTCTTAATTAATTCAGTAAAGAAAATCTTTGACCAAAATCCTTCATAACTAAAGATATAACTTTGAACATTGATGTAGTATTTTGCTGATCTAATTAACTTGATTGACTCTTCAAATAATTGTGTATTGTCAGCAATGATACGAATTGTATTGTTTTTGTAGATTGGTTTGTATTGATGCTTTAGCCCATAATTGAATATCCAATTATATTTATCATTAAAACGTGCTTCTTCACTAAAACTAAAATCTTCAAAATTGATGATTTCTTCTTGTTGTTTTAAATATGTTTTTCGTTGTCTTTTTCTTAAAGGATAAACACCAAAAATAATAAACACTAATAAACCTATGACAGGAAAAACTAAAATGACTATCATCCAGCTTGCTTTGGCATAACTACTTCGTGGAGAAATAACAATTCTTAAAGCAAACGCGACTTCTAGAATGAAAACTATTACTCCAACTAGGACTAATGGTCAAATAATATGAACAAAAATAAAGACACAAATTGTGCCAATAATTCCTAATAAAAGCAAGATAGCAATTATGGTAAATATTAATATCTTATTCTTATTCATTATTTATATTTTTAATTATATAATAATTAAAATACAAAAATATAGAGGTAAATTATGGCTGACGCTAAATTAATTAAACAATTAAGAGATATGACGCAAGCCGGTTTTGTTGATTGTAAAAAAGCATTGATTGAATGCAAAGACAATCTAGAGGCTGCAGTTAAATATCTAAGAGAAAAAGGACTTGCTAAAGCAGCTAAAAAAGCTGGTGCTATTGCTGCTGAAGGTGTTATCCTTACAGGAATAAATGATAAGAGTGCTTACATTATCGAAATTAACACTCAAACGGATTTTGCTGCAAAGAATGAACACTTTTCTAAACTTTGCGATTCAATTATGAAAGTCGTTAGTGAATCACAATGTACAGATGTTGAGGTTGTAAGACAACTTAAACTTGCTGATGGTGAACTAGTTTCATCTGCATGTGAAGGCTTGACAGGCAAGATTGGTGAAAAAATCAACGTTAGAAGATTTGGAAGAATCATTAAGAAAGATGGCCAAGATGTTGGAATGTATCAACATGCTAACAAGAAATATGGTTCAATTTGTCTATTTGACAAACCAGTTGATGAAACACTGAAGAAACAAATCTGTATGCACATTGTTGCAAGAAACCCTAAATTCATTAACTCTAACCAAGTAGATGAAAGCTGAGTTAAGAACGAAAGAACTATTATTGAAAAAACAAGTCAAAATGGTAACAAACCAGCACAATTCTTAAAGAAGATTATTGAAGGTAGATTACAAAAGAGACTTGCAGAAGTTTGTTTATGCAACCAAGAATTTGACTTTGAACCAACTATTACAGTTGGTAAGCTATTAGCTTCCAAAGGTATTAAAATTTTAAGTTTTGCTAGATACGAAGTAGGCGAAGGTATTGAAAAGAAAGAAGCCGACTTTGCTAAAGAAGTAGCAGAACAAATGGGAAAATAAAATGAAAAAAAGAGTTTTAGTTAAGATATCAGGAGCAGCTATAAAAGGTACTCATGGTGATATTTATGACAACAAGAAACTTCTTTTCTTGTGTAAACAACTAGCAACTTTAAATAAAACCGCTGCAGTAGGTTTAGTTTTAGGTGGTGGCAACATCTGAAGAGGCAATATGACTAAAGACAAAGCCTTTAGAAGAGCTAATGCTGACTACATGGGAATGTTATCAACTGTTATGAATGGTTTAGCATTCAAAGAAACATTACATAAACTACATGTTAAAGCTGAAATTTATTCTGCTCTTGAAGTAGACAGAATTAGTCATAAGATTGCTATTGATAAGATCAATGATGATATTGCCAAAGGCAAAATCATTATCTTTGTTGGTGGAACAGGACACCCATTCTTTACAACTGATACAGCTTGTGCAATTAGAGCAATTGATATGCACGCTGATGTTATCCTTATGGGTAAAGATGGTGTTGATGGAGTTTATTCATCAGATCCAAACAAAAACAAAAATGCAAAATTTTATAAGTCATTAACATTCCTAGAAGCTATCAGCAAAGAGCTTGGCGTTATGGACTTATCAGCCCTTACTCTATGTTTAGAAAACAATATTGACATTTTTGTCTTTGATGTTCTTGCAAAAGACAACATTTTAAAAGTTTACAAAAAGAAAACTAAATTCACTCACATCCACAAATAGGAGATTGCTATGATTGAATGAAAAACTTTACAAGCCGAATTTAACCAAAAGGCTCAAACAGTTTATACATATTTACAAAACGAATTTCAAAAGATTAACTCTGGAAGAGTTAACCCAAATATGTTTAATCAATTGAAAGTTCCTGCATATGGTGAAATGACACCACTAATGCAACTTGCCAATGTTCAAGCTGTTGATGCACGTCAACTTTTGATTAAACCATATGATAGAAGTTTAATAAAAGAGATAGCAAAAGCACTTGCTGAATCTGAATATAAAGTTAACCCTCAAGTTAACCCGGATTGTATCAGAATTATCTTTGCTCCATTAACAGAAGAAACAAGAAGAGATGCTGTTAAGAAAGCAAAAGAATATTACAATCAAGCAATGCAAAAACTTCGTGCAGTAAGACAAGAAGTTCAAGCTAAGTATAAAAAAGATCCTAATGTGTCAGATGATGACATTAGATACTTTGAAGATCAATTAAACAAGATAACTAAAGAAGCAAATAAGAAGTTAGAAGACATCTTTGCTAATAAAGAAAAAGACTTAATGTCTTTATAGTATGCCAAAAACAAAAAAGCAAATAAAACAAAGAAAACAAACCTTCTTGACAAGAACTAGATCAGCAATAGTCGTTGCTAGTTTTTATGTTATATATTTGCTTTTATTGTTTTTCTCTAATAGAAATTGGTTTAGTCCAATAGCTGGACATGATAAAATTCAATTCATTTTGAATTTCTTTAATGTTCTAATGATTGTACCAATCATATACTTTGTGGCTAAAGAAATATCCGATTTATGTTTCCCTGGGCATAAAGCAATATTTTATTACACTGCAAGCGCTTTATTCATTCTAACAATGGGAGCATCAATATTCTTGCTAGGAACTAAATACAATTTATTTTCCACAGAATTAACCTCTTATTCAAAGGTTTATGATAACTTTACATTCTTCCTAATTATTAGTTTGTCTGGTATTGTGTTCTTCACGCTGTTATCAACATTAGTGTGAATTATTATGTCTAGACATATTGTCTATGTAGGAAAGAAAACAAGAATTTGATTCCCATTACTAGTGTTTATTTTAAATACATTCTTTGTTGGTTTTGTCTATACAACAGTTATTCATACATGGACAACATATCTATTTTTAATGTCTACTAGTGTTTTATGTGATGTGTTTGCTTATGTAGGTGGATCAATTTTTGGAAAACACAAAATGGCTCCAACAATTAGCCCTAAAAAGACATGAGAAGGTGTATTGTTTGGCGTAGGTGTAACTTTAGTTATTCTTTGTGCCATCATATCATTATTCTATTTCATCCCCGGTGCTGAAGCAAAGGCACATTCGCTTTATTGCTTCTTAGGATGTCAATCATGTGAATTACAAATAGCAGGACGGTTAATTAATCTTCAACCATACTATTGGGCAATTTATATACCTGCAATATTGGTCATTATGGTAGTTAGTATCTTTGGTGACCTATTCTTTAGCTACATAAAACGTCGTTTTAATGTTAAAGATTTTAGTAATCTTATTCCAGGACATGGTGGAATTCTAGATAGATTAGATGCACTAATCTTTACATTCACTTTCTATTTCTTGCTAACTGTAGTAATTCAATTGATAATGATATTTGGCTTTGGCCAAAAAGCAGGGTTGTATTTCTTATGACACGAAATAGTACCAAACTTTGCATTGTAGGAATTACTGGTTCAATCGGAACTCAAACTGTAGCTATAGCTAAAAAGCTAGGCTACAAAATTGTTGGTTGTAGTTATCACCACAATTCTGAATTAGCTAAAAAAATAATTAAGGAAAATAAAATTCCTTATTCATATTGCTCAAGCAATAATGATAAAAGCAAATGCAAGAGCTTTGATGATTTAATGAAAAAATCTAAACCAACAATGGTGGTTAATGCCATCATTGGTTTTGCTGGCTTAGAAGCAACATTAGCAGCTTTACATAACCATATTGATATTGCTATAGCCAACAAAGAATCAGTTGTTACTGCAGGCTGATATATCTTTGCTTATGCAAAAAAACATAGCATTAAGGTTTTGCCAATTGATTCCGAGCATACAAATTTGTATTATCAATTATTGTTTGCCAACAAAAACCAAGTTAATCAGATTTATATAACTGGTTCTGGTGGTAAATACCTAAATGCTTCCAGAAAAGAAAAATCATTAGTTACCTATGATCAAGCCATTAAACATAAGAACTGATTGATGGGAAACAAGATAACTGTTGACTCAAACACACTTATAAATAAGTGTTTTGAAGTTGTTGAGGCTTATTGATATTTCAACACTAAAAAAGTTAGTGTTTTGCATGATCCAACATCAATCATTCACTCTGCAATAATGCTTAACAATGGACAATTCTTGTATTCTGAATCAAAACCAGTTATGACTGGCCCTATAGGATGAGCAATTTCTGATTTTAACTATAAGTTACCAAACAATTTAAAAGCAGATGCACAAACTAATGTTTTAACAAAATTAAATAATGTTAAACCTATTTGCTGAGCATATGACATCATGAATGATAAGACTAATTCATTAGCAATTATCATTAATGCAGCAGATGAAGTAGCAATAGAATTATTCAAAGCTAAAATGATAAGGTTTGATCAAATCGTTGATTATATTGAAAATGCGATAAAGAAAATAAAATGCAAACCAATAAAAACAATTGATGAAATCTATCAATTTGACAAGTTTGTAAGACTACAATCAATCAAATATTGAAAATAAATACTTGTAAAGTATTTATTTTTATATAATCTTTTTATAATGCCTAAAGTACCAAAAGAATATATTAAGAATTTTTTCTCACAAACGAATATTTTAAATGCAGATGAAGTAGAACAAATTCTCCCTTTTTGTGAATTTGAAATTGAAATGCCCTCTGATGTACAAAGTCAGGTCATTATTTTTATTAACTGTGCAAATGTATTGCCAACTAAAGTTTATAACAAGCTTGTTAATCAAAAAGATCAAAAGCTTAAATTTGTTGTTCAATCACTAAATCATTCATCAGATCTATCAAAGATAGATGAATATATTCAAATATGGTGAAAGAAAGCATATCCAGATTCTTTTGTTTTACAAGAATTACTAAACAAAAGAAACTATGTTGCTGAAGATGGTATATTAACAATCAAATATGTAACTGATTCAGAGCTAAGCCAACTTAAAAAAATAGAAAAAGAACTAATGCTTTTCTTGAACAATGAAGCACACTTTTTAATTGATAAAATTAAATTTGTTCTAGATTCAGAAAAACAAGCAAGACTTCTTGAAGAGGAAAACCACCGTAGACAAGATATAGCTAAATTAATTCAACAAAGTCAAAAGATGGCAGACACTACTGAAGTTTATGATCGTAAATTCAGAGTATCTGGTGACTTTACTAATTTACAGGAAATTAATAGTGACCTAGTTGGTTCAATGATTAATGTTTCTGGTGAAATTGTTAGTGTTGAAAAAAGAGTGCCTAAGAAACATGCAATGATAAATGTCTACCAATTTATCATTTATGATTATGCAGGTGGTGCTTTTAAGTGTACTTATTCAGCATTTGTTATTCCTGAAAAGAATTCATATCATAAAACTGCCAAGATGCCAGTTGAATTCCTTGACAAGTTTAAAAAAGGCCAATGAGTTAGTATTAATTGTTTAGTTGAATCTAACCAATATACAAACTTTGAACCTGCTGGTAAGATTATGAAGATGTGTCATAGTCCTAGACCTGAACATTTAATTCATAAAGACAAAGCAAAAAACAAGAGAGTAGAGCTATTGCTCCACTCTAATATGACTGCTTATGAAGGAATTGATACTCCTGAAGCAATCTTTAAACATGCACAAGATTGCGGCTACGAAGCATTAGCTGTCTTGGAAAGAAACAATGTTCAATCTATTCCTTTAATTTTTAAAACAAGTAAAGATTATCCAAATATCAAACCAATCTATGGTTGCGAATTTGAAATAATTGATAGATTTATTCCAATTGTTATTAATCCGATTAATAAATCATTAATCGAAGCCGACTATACTGTCTTTGATATTGAAACTACAGGATTGTATCCTCAATATGATGATTTAATTGAATTTGGTGCAATCAAATTTAAAAATGGTGAGATTGTTGATCGTATTGATTTCTTTGTTAAACCAACTAAACCGTTAACTAATGTAGCAATAAATATGAGCCACATTACTCAAGAGATGGTTGAAAAAGCAATTGGTCAAAAAGAAGCTTTATTGAAAATAAAACAATGAATTGGCAATGATGTTTTAGTTGCACACAATGGTATTAGATTCGACTTAAACTTCTTGAATAAATTATGTGAAAGATTTAAAGTTGAACCAATTAACAACTGTTTGATTGATACATTGGAAATTTCTCATGCTGTTAATAAGAAATATTCAAAACATACTCTAGGAACATTAGTTGGTAAGCTAAGAGTTGATTACAATCCGCTTGAAGCGCACCGTGCTGATAAAGATAGTGAATATCTATTAGAAGTATGAAAATACTTCATTAAACGTTTAACAACACAAGAAGGTGTTCAAAATATTAACGAAATTAATGATAAATTACAAACTGCTGCATTGCGTGCAAGTAGAAGAGGATATTTTGTTGATGTTTATGTTAAAAACCAACAAGGTCTACAAGATTTATTTAAATTATTAAGTTTAGCTTTAACAAAACAACTTTATCAAAAAGACGATGATGAAGAAGTCAATGTTTTAACAAACGGTCAACCAAAATTACATTTTGACAACTTCGATCCATATCGTAAGAATTTAATTATCTGCCCTCATCCATATGATGGTGATGTTTGAGAAGCAGCTATAAGCGAAACACAAAAGAGTTTAGAAGACAAGATTAACAAATATGATTTTGTCTTTGTTGCTCCAGCAAAGAATATAGAACATCTTGCAAAGCAAGACAAAATATCTACTGAGGATACAAAAGATGCTTTATCAAGAATTATTGGCACATCTATTAAACTAAATAAAAAAGTATGTGCTGTATCAGATGCATACTACCTAATGCCATATGAAAGACAAATTCATGAAATTTATGTTTACACAAAGCAATTAGGTGGCAAACGTAATAACTTATATCGTCATGATGGTTCTACTTTTGTTCCAGACTTACACTGTATGACAACAGATGAAATGTTAGATGCTTTTGCTTTCATTGACAAAAAGATTGCAAAAGAAATTGTCATAGACAATACTCAACAATTTGCTCATGATGTAAACCTAATTATTCCTATTAATGATAATGATGATGCATTATGTAAACCAGACATGCCAGAAGCTGGACAAAAACTAAAAGATCTAGTTTGATCAACAGCTAAAAAGATTTATGGCAATCCTTTAGATAAAGAAATTGAAGAAAGAATTAATACAGAGTTAACTGGTATCTATTCAAAAGGGTATGAAGTAATCTATTGGATTAGTCACTTATTAATTGAAAAGTCCAATAAAGATGGATACATAGTTGGATCAAGAGGTTCAGTAGGTTCATCTGTTGTTGCCTTCTTATCAAACATTTCGGAAGTTAACCCATTACCACCTCACTATGTTTGTCCAAAGTGTAAACACTTTGAATGATCACAAGATAAGAATATTGATGGATTTGATTTACCTTCAAAGAAATGTCCTAAATGTGGTGCTGAAATGATTAGAGATGGACATAACATTCCGTTTGAATCATTCTTAGGAACAAAAGCTGATAAACTACCAGATATAGACTTAAACTTCTCTGGTGAATACCAAGCAAAAGCCCACGAATTCATTCGTGATATGTTTGGTCCTAACAATGCTTTTAGAGCAGGAACAATTGGTACGGTTGCAAACAAGACAGCCATTGGTTATGTTAAATCATACTATGAACAAATTGATCCTAGTTTCCATCCAAGTAATGCACTAGTTCTAGCTTTAGCTAGCAAGTGTGAAGGAGTTAAGAGAACAACAGGACAACACCCTGGTGGTATTGTTGTTGTTCCTAAAGGACATGAGATTACGGAATTTACTCCATGTAATTATCCATCAAATGATAAAACTAAAGGTTGGTTAACAACCCACTTTGAATATCACTCAATTGAAAAGAACCTATTAAAGTTTGACATTCTAGGTCATGATGAACCTACAATCTTAAAACACTTAGGTGATATTACAAAAATTGATCCAAGAACAATTCCAAACCATGATGATAAAGTTTTGCAATTATTTGCTAATAGCAAAGCAATTGGAATTGTTGATAAGAACTATGATCAAGATAAGATTGCAACTATCGCTTTACCAGAATTTGGCACAAACTTAACAAGAGGCATAGTTGCTAAAACAAAACCAACATGCGTTGGTGACTTAATTAGAATATCTGGTTTAAGTCATGGAACAGGCGTATGAAGAGGAAATGCTGAAGATCTAGTAGATAATGGAGCACAACTTGGACAAGTTGCTGCCTGTCGTGAAAACATCTTCCAATACTTAGTAGACTGTGGCATGGAATATGATAATGCCTTTAAAGCTGTAGAGTTTATTAGAAAAAATAAACATGGCTTGCCATTACCTGAAAAGTTTGTTAATGAAATGAAACAAGCAAATGTTCCTCAATGGTACATTGATTCTTGTAAAAAGATTCAATATCTATTCCCTAAAGCACATGCTACTGCCTATGTACTTGATGCTATTAGAACAGCATGATACAAAGTTTATTATCCAGCCCAATTCTATGCTGTTTGGTTTTCTATCAGATCTGCAGAAGCTTTTGATATTGAAACAATTATTAAAGGTCCTGAGGAAGTAGCAAGAGTCTTTGCTGATTACAAATCTAGAGAAAAAGCAAAAACTAGCGAAGCTAAATTATCAAACAAGCAAATTGAATTAATTTCTATTTTTGAAGTAGCACTAGAAATGTTTGCTCGTGGTATTAAGATGCTAAATATTGATATCAATAAATCATCTGCTACTGAATTTATTGCCGATGGCAATACAATCCTTCCACCATTTACAAGCCTAGATGGTTTAGGCCAAGAAGCAGCTGTATCTATTATTGAAGCTAGAAAACAAAAACCATTTAGCTCAATTCAAGACTTACAAAACCGTACAAAGTTGTCTACAACTTTGATTGGTAAACTAAAAGACCTAGGTGTATTAGACAATCTAGACACTGATGATCAAATCAGATTGTTTTAGTGTATAATCCTATAGCCTAACAGTCAATCGCTGTTGGCAACAATAGAGGAAACTCCATGCTTGCACAAGGTGTTAACCTTGTAGTGATTGTGTGTGATTAATAAATAAGTCACAGCATCCCTAATGACGGATGGCTCTATCTAAGGTCGCAAGACTATGAAAAGGCTTTAATAGTACCACAGAGACGAGCTAGGTGGAAACACTTAGATGAAACGCGGTAAACCCCACAAGCAAGAAACCTAAATTTTGGTAAGGGAATCTTTAGATTAGAATTGAATAATCTAGAGGATAAAGCATCAAGACTATGCCAATAAGGCACCAAATTGCTTTATAGATAAATGATTGACTTAAACAGAACATGGGTTATGTTAGGCAAGGAAAATAGCACTTAATTGTGCTATTTTATTTTTTTGACATATAATAAGTAAGAAAAGTAGGAAAAGTAAGAAATATGAAAAAACAAACCAGATGAATCTGAACTGCAAAGATTGGGCCCAAAGGCCAAATTGTAATACCTAAAGAAGCAAGAGAAGTCTTCAATTTACAAATTGGTGATGCATTGCTACTTTTCGGTGACATTGAACGCGGTATAGCAATAGCTAAGGCTGATCAATATATGGATTTAGCCAAAGCTATCTTTGCTGCAAAGAAAGGAAAATAATATGAAATACAAAGTCGTTAAGAGTAAACCTTGAATTAAGGATTTGCAAAAAACAGTTGATGAATGAACTAGCAAAGGTTGAGAAGTAGTTAGCCATGCAGCTAACTCAGGATCAGCTGGTCACACTTTCATTTTTAAAAAAGAGGATTAATCCTCTTTTTATTTAGACATATAATTTATGGTATTGGAACATAGCCAAACGGAAAGGCACAAGGTTCTGACCCTTGCATGTGTAGGTTCGAATCCTACTGTTCCAGCCATATAAAAAAGAGGTTCAACCTCTTTTTTTGTTGCTATTTTTGCTATATATATATATATAATTTCATAAAAGAGGCAATTATGAAAAACAAAAAAAATAATAAGCGCTATATAGCATTAAATTGTACAATTGGGGCACTAGCTTTATTAGGCAGTGCTGGTGTCATTACATTTGGTACATTATGATGTCAAGCACGTAACAACGGTGGAAACACGCCAACTCCAGAGCCTGTAGATGACTCAACTGTGGAATGAACTAACGATATTAAAGTTGAAATAGAAGAAGGGACAGAAAATTGATATCTTGATTTTGATGAATATACTTCACCTATTGAACCATTAGCTGAGCATATTGTTTATGAATCTTCAGATGATGCAACAGAGGCTTATTATGAAACTATAAGCCAAGACTATAAAATTTTCTCTAATGATGTTTTGTGTAACATGATTATTAACTTCTTTAAGATGGTAGATAAAGAAAGCGAAGGAGACGGAGAAGCAAGATTGTTTTTTCCATGTCCACAGATATGGTCGATTGACCCTTATTACTCTGCTGAGGGGCAAGAAGGGAATCCACATTATCAATGGACATCAAGTAACTTCGAAGGGACAGCAAATTTGTCGTGCAAAACAAACAAAATTTCTTGAGATGATGTTCATGAATGTATACGTGTTTCATCAATTTCTTCGATGTCACTTGCTTTTTCATATAAATTAACTGACCCAAATGACGCAACAAATTTTGAAACTGAACATGGTTCAATAGCCTTTTACCAATCAAGCGAAAATCTTCCTTTTAAGTTGGGTTATGGTGAAGAATTTGCAGAGTGGATGGGAGGTTATTATTTAGATAACTCATGGTTTACTTATATACCTGACGAATTTTATGGACAAGAAGGACAAAAAGGCTGAGCTTATGATGATGAGGAATGAAAACTTGATTTTTACTTTATGGGTAATGCAATCGATTCCTCAACCATGGAAGTAATACCGGTTGATGATACATATCTGGCAGACTATGGCTATGGCACACCTGGATATTATGACAAGAATGCTATAAGTGAATTAGATGTTCAGCTTCTTTGGAGAACCATTCCTGATTTGTCACTTTCACTAGGGCAAAATAGTACAAATCTTGGTATAAATTACTTGAAAAATTGTTCGGTGGCATAAAATATAAATCTTTTGGCATTTCTAAATATGTAAAAAATAGCTAATAAGCTATTTTTTATTTTGTTTTATAATATATGGACGATGGAAAAGATATTTGATGTAATAGTTATAGGGGCTGGTCATGCTGGACTAGAAGCTGCATTTGCAGCTTCTAATTTAGGCAAGAAGACCGCTTTAATTTCATTAAATGAAGAGCATATTGGTGATACTCCATGTAACCCATCTATTGGTGGGCCAGCAAAAGGAGTGGTTACTAGAGAGATTGATGCTTTGGGCGGAATGCAAGCTATAGCTGCTGATAAAGCACAATTACAAATGAAACTTTTAAATGCTGCTAAAGGAGCAGGTGTATGAGCACTACGCGCTCAAATTGACAAAGTTAAATATCATGATTTTTGAGTTAATGCAATCAAAAACCAAAAAAATTTAACTCTAATCATTGATGAAGCAAAAGAACTAATAATTAAAGAAAACACCTTAAGAGGTGTTAAATGTGGTAAGGACACATATAAATGCAAAGCTATGGTCCTAACAACAGGAACATACCTTAAACCAATTTGCCATCGTGGACAAGAGCAACATCATGAAGGTCCAAGTGGTCAACAAGGTGCTAACTATCTTTCAGATAGTATGGTAGCTAATGGTATTAAATTAATTAGACTAAAAACAGGAACCCCTCCCCGCATCTTAAAATCAAGTATTGATTTTAATAAGATGCAAGTGGAACCCGGAACAAATGATTTATTATCATTTGAACACTTTAAACCAACATTCTTACCATTTGATATGCAAACTAATTGTCACTTGACATATACAAATGCAAAGACACATAGGATTATTAGAGATAACATCTCTAAGTCAGCAATGTATTCAGGAAGAATCCATTCTATTGGACCAAGATATTGTCCAAGTATTGAAGATAAAGTAATGAGATTTGCTGATAAAGAAAGACATCAAGTCTTTGTTGAACCAGAATCAGCTAGTTGAGATTCAATGTATCTACAAGGTCTATCAACAAGTTTTGATAGAGAGACACAAGAAAAGATTATTCATTCAGTTGCCGGACTAGAAAAAGCGGTATTTCTTAAATATGCTTATGCAATAGAATATGATGCAATTGATCCAACACAGCTTAAGCTTAACTATGAGTTAAAGAAGATTAAAAACTTATTCTGTGCTGGTCAAATAAATGGAACTAGTGGTTATGAAGAAGCAGCAGGTCAAGGACTACTTGCTGGAATTAATGCTGTCATGAACCTTAAGAAAAAGCAACCTTTAATTCTTAAACGTTCTGAGGCATACCTTGGTGTTTTAACTGATGACATTATGACTAAAGGTATTACAGAACCTTACAGGTTATTGACATCGAGAGCAGAACATAGATTGTATTTAAGAAATGACAATGCTCAAGAACGTTTAATTGAATATGGTAGGAAAGTTGGACTTGTTAAGAAAGAAGTTTACCAAGCATACAAGAAAAACTTGTTAGTTTTTAACAAGCAAATTAAGTACTTGAAAGAACATAAAGTTCATCAATTTAAGAAACTATTGAAACAATACAATTGTGGAAGTTATACTTTGTATCAACTTATTAAAAGACCAGAAGTTAAATCACTTGATGTATTGTTAGTTTGCAAAGTTAAAAATATTAATCCAGACATTTGCAAGAAGATTGATATTAATATCAAGTTTGAAGGTTACATTGCTAACCAACTAAAAAATATTAAGAAACTTTCAAACCTTGCCAAGACAAAATTAAGTTCTATTAAGAACTACAAAGAAGTTCCAAACTTAACTTTGGAAGCTATAGATAAATTGAACAAGATTATGCCACTTGATCTAGAACAAGCAAGTAGAATCTCTGGAATTAATTTAGTTGATATAGCAATCATAAAAAACTATATAACAAATAAAAGCAAGAAACATGACTAAGATTGAATTCATTGATAAAGTTATAAATGAGTTTGGTATTACCAACCTTGATAAAAATAAGTTATCTAATCAGTTAGATGCTTATAAAGCATTTTTGCAAGAACAAAATGCTAAGATGAATTTAACTAGATTAGATAAAGATGATGTCATCTGATCTAAATATTTCTGACAATCAATGATGGTTTATCGTTTAGTTGACTTTGATACTGTTAAAACAGTATTAGATGTTGGCTCAGGTTCTGGTATACCTGGTTTTGTTATTAAATTATTTTTCCCAAACATTAAGCTAACAATTGTAGAAGCTAGTCATAAGAAATGTGAGTTTATGACTCAACTTGCAAAGCAACTACACTTGGTCAATGTTGAAGTTATTTGTCAAAGAATAGAACAAACATCAACAAAAAGACAATTTGACTTAGTTACTGCTAAAGCAGTTGCTCCAGTTGAAACTATCCTTGAATTAATTACTCCATTTGCTAAATCTGATGGTTTGGTTGTTGTGCCAAAAGGCAAGAACTATTTAGCAGAAGTCAAAGACTTAAACCAAGAACTAAAACAACTGTCAGCTAAACTTTTGGTTGTTGATTATATTAAAGATGATGGTATAGATTTCTATACTATCATAGCTAAGAAGTTTGGCAAGACAAACCCTAAATACCCTCGTGACTATAAAAAGATAGTTAAAGGATTTGACTATGGCAAATAAGACTATAGCTATCGTTGATATTAATAGTTTCCATAAACAAAATATAGAGACATTATTATTTGCGTCCATACTTGAAAAGAAAGTAAATAAATTAACAGTACTTGATCTTAATCATTATGAACAAGACAAGTTGTTGCCTGAAAAGAACAATTGGAAAAAAGAAAGCGAAATTTTAACAACTTCGCTATTTTCCAATACTTCATACCAAATTTGCACTCAAGCATCTCTAGAGCAAAATAAATTGCTAAATTTGGCCAAGACATTACAAGCCATCAGCGACATTTTAATAATCAACGCTAACAGCCAACAACATAAACTTAACTCGCCATTCTATTCTTTAGCTGATGAGATTGTGATTTTTGCTGATCTAGAAAAAGATATTAATAAAAATATACTTAATTTCTTTTTAGTGCACGACCTTAGAAATAAACACGTGCACCTAATCATCCATAATTACAAGTTAAATATCCAAAGCGAAAAAGTATATTTGCACTTACTAAAACAATTTCATTCCAAAAATATAAAGATTAGCAACATAGATGAAGTACCAGAATTAAAGTCGCTAAAGGACATAGAAAATGTTGATCCTTGGATAGAAATCTATAAAAAAATCCAAAAGATATTTTAAAAGGAAAATGTCAACTTGTTGAACATTTTCCTATATATATATATATAATGCGGGGTGGAAAGAGGAACGTTACTCTTTCCAGAAAGATATATATATATATATATAATGAAAAAATTAAAATTATTAGTACCTACCATTACGGCTAGCGTACTAGCTATGACTCCATTGTTTAGTATGACTTCTTGTTCATCAAAAGAAGTTGACAAAACATTGGCTGGTTATACTGTAGATAAAGATACATACCGTATTTATGGTCTAAATAAACAAGGCCAAAGATTTGAATTATCAGATAAACAAATCAAAGCACTAGAAGGTGGTTTCTTACTAACTTTGGGTGATGAATCGTTTATTTATGTTGACGAAGAAGGCCAAGGTTCAGATGGCAACACATATCCAACATCAATTGATGGATGAATGGATAGAGCTAAAGACCAACACGCATTCTATTATGAAATATGATTATGTGGTGGTGAATATGATCTTGATGAACCAGATAATGATTCTCACATTAAATTCGACATTAAGGGTGTTGTTGGCAATGATGGAAAATTAACATCATCAGTTAACATTATTCCTGGACATGACCCAGATGGTGAAACAACAATATCAACTGATGTTGATGTTGGTGACTTTAAACAATTAAACTTTTCAACAGTTAACATTATTGGCTCTAAAAATGAAAAGCAAGGTTTTGGCTGACACATTGAAGGTGCAGACGAAATGACATTCACATACTGTCATTTTGATGGATTAGCTGTATTCCGTACAGAATATCTTGATTTGTATGGATGCACAATTGATTCTGACTGCATTAAATGAAGAGATGCTGATCCTTCTAATGGAAGAGCGTTCTCAACAACACAATATGGTTTAGTTGTAGATGATGTTGATTTTGCATCATTCTCATACTGCAATTTCATTTCTGATGGTAAAGCAGTTAAACTTTATCCACTTGCAAAAAATGATGAACCAACATATGTGTTTAACACATGTACATTCAAAATTGGTGATAAAGGTATTCCACCTGAAGACCACATTCTAGAAGCTGGGCATAATGACCAAGACAAGTCTGCTCTAGATGTTAACACACAAAGAGTAGATGCGCCAGAAGTTGGGGAAGACCCACATTTACACATTTATTGATACGAAATTACAGGTAACATTCTTGGTGAAGGTGAAACAAGGGATTGAAAAAATCACCGTGCTGCAATTGACGGTGACAGAGAAACTTCAGGAGCATACGATCCTGAGAAGATCGACTTCCAAGAAGGAAAACTTCCTGCATAATAATTTAGATTTATAAAATAAAAATAACGCCCGCAAGGACGTTATTTTTTAAAACTTAAACTTACTTAGTTTCTTCTTTTTTAGGTTCAGATTTTACAAATGTATCAGCTTGTTTGCCTCTTACATTAACTACTTTTCTAGTAACTCTGATTACTTCAGGAAGAATAATTTCTCCATCAGCTTTACCTACGATCTTAGTTGGTTGACCGTGAGCAGATGCAATAGCATCAGCTAAGATTCCTAACATTAATCATTGTGTTTTAATTGAATGAGTGTTGCAAGGAACAATGAAGTCAATTAAGTCAGGGTTAGCATTAGTGTTAGCTAAAGCTACTACAGGAATATGTAAGTCTCTTGCTTCTTTAACTGCGTTATGTTCTGCAACTGGATCAGTTACAACTACAACTTGTGGTAATCCTTTCATATTTTTAATTCCACCAATAAACTTTTCAAGTTTAGCAACTTGTCTTTGCATATCTAGTTGTTGTTTCTTAGTGTAACGTCCAACGTTTTCAGATTCTAGTAATGATGTTAATCTGTTAAGCTTGTTAATAGAATTATTAACAGTTTTGAAGTTAGTTAGAGTTCCACCTAATCAACGTTGGTTGATATAGAATGATTCAGCTCTAGTTGCTTCTTCTTGAATGTATTTCTTAACAGAATCATTGTGTGTTCCAACAAATAGGATTTTTCCATCTTGCTTTGCAATGTCATGTAAGAAGTTGTATGCTCTGTTAGAGAATACAATAATCTTTAACATATCAATGATTAAGTTTCTTGAATTCTTAGATCTATAGATGAATGGAGCCATCTTAGGGTTTCATAAGTTAGCAGCTAACCCAACATGAGCACCAGCTTCCATTAATTTAGCAACAGAGATGATCTTTTTAAGATCCTTGTTGTCTTTGTTAGATTCAAAGAACATATTAACTTTAGCTTCGATAGTCTCTTTTGCAGAAGCACCTTCTTTAACTAAAGGTTTCTTTACTGATGCTTTTTTAGCTCTAGGTTTTCTTGCTGCTTTCTTAGCAGCAGGTTTCTTTTCAGCTGGAGTTTCTGCTTTAGCAGGAACTTCGACTTTTTCAGTAGTTTTTTCTTCAACTTGTTTTGGCATTATTTTACCTCGTTTTGATATTATATGTATTTATGAAAGTTACTTAGCAAGTTTTGCATCACTAAAAGCTACATCTAATGATGTAACTCTGCCAAAGAATTCAACTTCAACCTTAGCAGTTTGTTTTTCTAAGTTAATTGCAACAACATTTCCCTTAGTTCCTGCAAATGAACCACTTGATAGTTCAACTGTTTGTCCCACTTTAAATGGAGCTTCAGTTAAAACTGGTTTTGGTTCTGGCTTAGGTTGTTCTGCTTTAGCAGCTTGTTCCTTAACTGGATTAACACCAGCAGCAATTCTAGCAGCATATTCAGCTGCAGCTGCATCATTGATTAATCTTTCGTATTCGTCCATTGAACATGGAATTGGTTTAGCAGCTTTACCTGTTGAACCAACAAATCCCATAACACCTACGGTGTTTCTGATGTTATATCAGATATCATCGTCTAGATCGCAACATACAAAGATGTAGTTACCAAATCTGTTAACTTTTTTAGATTTAGTTCTTTTATATCTACCATCTGGTAAAGTTTCCCATTTTGTTGTTTTTGTGTTCTTTAGTGTTTTTGGTAGTTCTGCACTATTCTTATTAAAGATTTGTTCAGATTCTTGTCTTTTCATAAAGACACGAATTTCTTTAACTTTTGGTTGTTCACCATTAGATAATGGTGCAGAAGCATCATTTTCAGATGTTTTAACAAAGTTGGCATAGCCAAAGTTGTTCATTTTTTCACGTAATGCTTGCGCAATAGATTCTTCTTGTCCACCGACAGCAGTAATTACGTATCATTGCATTCTATTTAATTCCATATTTGACTCCTAATGTATAGAAATGATAATCATATCAATAGCAAAGAATATTAGTCCAAGGAAGACACATACAAGAATGATTGTGATAAAGTCTTTTAATGCACCACGCTTGTTGTGTCAGGTAATTCTACCTGATTCCTTGCCTAAACCTTTAGATCAAGTTCTCATGACAAGACCAAATGGACGCTTAACTGTTGCTTTAGCAGGATCTTGTAGATCCTTTAGCTTTTTGTCAACTTTGTCTATCTTGTCTTGAATTCTAGACTTTCTCTTAGGGTTTTGAACTTTATTTAACTTAGCAGTTAACCTAGCTTTTTTAGCTTCTTGTTTCTTTATATCTTTTTGACGGTTAGCTTCAAGTTTAAGTTCGTACTTTTTATTTCTTTGTTCTAACTTTAGTTCTTTTTTACTTTTACTATCATTAGTAGTAACAGTACTATTATTAGTATTAATATCAGCCATTATCTTGTTTCCTTATGTTTAGTGACTTTCTTACACTTTGGACAGTATTTGTTTAAAACGATACGTTCAGTTGATAACGTATTCTTCGTAATATGGTAATTACGGCTTAAACATTCGTCGCAAACTAATATAACTTTTTTTCTCATAAATAGTCTTTGGTTAAGAAAAAAGAGCCGAAGCTCCTTTTTAATAACTTATATATTATATATATAAATCTTATTTTTTCTTAGTTTCTTTATGCAAAGTTACTTTCTTGCAATAAGGACAATATTTTTTAAGTTCCAATTTGTCAGGATTGTTCTTTGCATTTTTAAATGTTAAGTAATTAATTTGATGACATACTGAACATTCTAATCTAATACTTCTTTTTATCGCCATAGTCTATTTTCCTATCTTAAATATTATACTAATATTTGTCTGTTATTCTTTCTAATTCCACTAGTGGTTTGTAACCTACAACAGTTTCTTTAACTTTGCCTTGGACAACAATTAACATTGTTGGCACAGCTTGTACATTATATTGACTTGCTAATTGTTGGTTTTGGTCTGAATCAACCTTAATAATTGTTCAGTCTTTGTGGCTTTTTGCAAACTCTTCTAGTTGTGTCGAAAGCATCTTGCAAGGCCCACATCATGTTGCATAGATATCTACGATAACTTTATCATTTTGGGCAAATAATAAGTTGATATCTTGATTTCCTAAATTGATAATCATTATTTAGCCTTCTTTTTGAAGTTAGGTTTCTTTTTAGGTGCAGGTTTTTGACCTGGTTTTCAATTCTTAACTTCTTCTAAGTTATTTGCAATGAATTGACACTTAGGGTAGTGGCTACAACCAATGAATGGTTTACCACGTTTGCTTGTTCTTTGAACAAGGTTGTGACCGCAAACTGGACATTTAACATCCAATTCCTTAGTTCCTGGGAATTCTGCATATTTGCAGTTTGGATAATCACTACAACCGATGAATTGTTTTTTAGTAATTTTACTAAATCTGTAAACAAGTGGTTTACCACATTTAGGACATTTTCTTCCCACTTCTAGTGATTGAGCTTTGATTGTTTTAGTCTTAGCTGCAACTTTCTTTTCAAACTTAGGAACAAATGATAATAATCATTTATTTCATGGTTCTTTCTTGTCAGCAATAGCGTCAAGTCTTTCTTCCATTTCCTTAGTGAAGTTTTTGTCGATTACATCGTCAAAGTTATCAATTAATCCTTCAATAACAGAGTTACCAATTTGAGTCATAAAGAATGCTCTATTCTTTACTTCACAATATCCTCTTTCAGGGTTAACATCAACCATCATACGATATGTTGAAGGTCTGCCTACACCAGCATCATCAAGTGCTTTTACCAAGCTTGCTTGGTTATATCTTGCAGGTGGTTCAGATACATGTTTAACGGCAGCGACAGTTTTAGCTTGTAGCTTTTGCCCATTCTTATAAGTTTTTTCTGTACCTGCACCTACTTGTGCTGGATCGAAGTATACTTTCTTGTAACCTTCAAAGTCCATAACGTTAGAGTAAGTGAAGAACTTACAATCACCATTTCTAAAACGAATAGTTTTATGAATGTAACGACAAGGTGTCATTAGGCTTGCAATAGATCTTCTTCAGATAAGGTCATACATCTTTTGATAGTCTGCATGAATTTTATTTTTAAGACTACTTGGGAATGTGAATGGGTTAATAACTCTTATACATTCATGTGCATCTTGCACATTGTCTTTTCCAGCTGTTCTAACAGCTCTTTCACCAGGGTTAACATATTCTTCACCATATTTAGATTTGATGAATTTTCTTGCAGCAACCTTGAATGAATCTGACATTCTAGTGCTGTCAGTTCTTGGGTAAGTAATTAAAGCTGTTTGTTCACCGTCAATCTTTACACCTTCATATAGGTCTTGGATTACTTTAGTAATCTTGCTTACAGATCAACCAAATAAGTTAGAAGCAACTTGTTGTAAAGTAGATGTTTTGAAAGGGTCTTGAGGATTACGTCTCATTACCTTAACATCTTCTTTTCCTTTAGGGAAATATACTTCAAACTCTTTACCAAGTTTAGATTTAATATCTAATACTTCTTGTTCAGTTTTAAATTCTAGAATAGAAGTATCTTCTTTTTCTTCGTCACGAGTTTTAGATCCAACTCTACGTAGGAAAATCTTTTCACCGTTTTTTAGTTCTGTGTCTAATGTGTATGTAGTCACAGGTTTAAATTTATTTATTTCTTGTTCACGTTCGTAAATAAACTTTAGGGCAACAGATTGTACACGTCCAGCTGAACTACCATTAAATTTGTCTCTAACGAATCTAGATAGGTCATAACCTACAATACGGTCAAGCACACGTCTAGCAAATTGAGAGTGAACTCAGTTCAAGTCAATTTGTCTTTCATGCTTGATAGCTTCTTCTATAGCATCTTTAGTAATTTCGTTGAATGTAATTCTTACACATTTCTTTTGACTAGGTTTAGGCAATACTTCATAAACGTGTCAAGCAATAGCTTCACCTTCACGGTCAGGGTCGGTTGCAAGGTAAATCTTGTCGGCCTTTTCAGCCATAGCCTTAATCTTGTTAATAACTTCTTTTTTAGAAGTTTTAGTCTTAGAATTGTAAGAAATCTTTCAGTTTGGTTCAAATGTTTTTGGGTCAAAAGCCTTTGATCCAGAACTTGGGATATCACGTATATGACCAACAGTTGCAAGGATGTTAAAATCCTTGCCTAAGTACTTTCCGATGGTCTTTTCTTTGTTTGGTGATTCGATGATTACTAAATTTTTTGCCATAATATTTATAGATTATATATATAGTCGTTTATTTCATACAATATAAAAATCTATATATATTACATATATATAAATCTTAATTTTTGACCGCAAAAACCTTGTTTAGTTGGTCTAATTCATCAATAATAAATACTTTATTATCTTTCAAAACTTTTGCTATTTTTGGACTATAAGCTTTTTTCAATACTGCAACCTTGATGTCTTCTTTTTGGCAATACTCACTAAGAGCTAAAAGCTCTTTAGATTTGATTTCTGAAATAATTAAAGCTTGCAAACTTAGTCCAAGATATAGTCTTTCTTGCCATTGATTAGAATAATCAATGTTGTCTTGTCTTTCTCAAACTTCTGAACAGAAAGCATTTTCCATAATAACATCTTCATTTGCTAAAATGTTTTGGAATGTTTTATTGCTTGCATTCTTCATTTCTTCTAGATAGAAGATGTTATTAGTTGGGAATGTTGAAATGATTTCAAGCATTTCTCTATTTGACTTATTCACTCATAGCAAGTTAATTCCGTTAGTTCTTAGATAATCTAAGGCCTGTTCATTTTCTTCATCAATTTCACCTAAGATTGTGACAATGTTTTGATGTAGTAATTTTGTCTTACCATAATTAAACACACCAAATGGTGGTTTATAGATTGTCTTTAGATTCTTAGGATAGTCTGAACTAATTAATGTAATTCAGTCAGCGTCAACTTCGTTGACTGCCTTCTTTATGTCATATACTTTTAATTCTTCTTTCTTTTGAAGGCTATCATAGATAGCCATCCATTCGCCAAAGTATTTAAGCGATAAATATAATAAAATTTCGTCCATGTTTATTTTCTCCTACATATACCTTTACCTAAAAATTGGAAAAAGGTAGGAATTATTTTTTACAAAAGCGGTGTATCTATTGATTATTAGTGAATATATGGCAAATTAAAAACATGTAAATTTTACATATTTTTAATTTGAGTTTAGACTGTTAATTTATATTATTACGGATTAATTTATTTTCAATGGTATCTAATCTATTTTCAATAATTTCAAGATTAAAAAATATTATTGCGGTCTAGCCGATTTTTAATCTTTTTTATTTCAGACATAATTAAATCAAATTTCTCATCAATTGAAAGAGAGCGCTTCTTCTTAATTCCGAAAGCTACAGCTTGTTTGTTTGAATCGAAATTTTTTAATTGTTGCATAATTTCCAACTTGTCTGTTAATATCTTAACTACATTATAGTTATCTTTAAATTCTGTTTTTGTAATTTTTGTATATGGCTTTGCCATAATTATCCTTTCACATACACCTTTACTTAAAAATTGGAAAAAGGTAGGAATTATTTTTTATAAAATAGTCATAAACGGAGACAGATAGTGAAGATATGGCAAACAAAAATAACTATATTTTTGCATAAAAAAGAGGGGTTACCCCCCCTCCTAAATATAGTTATTTAGTCTTTAATAGATCTGGTCTATATTTCTTTGTCTTAGCTAATCTATTAGCTTTTCTAAATTCTGCTATCTTTTTATGATTGCCTGATAGTAAGATGGATGGAACTTTATAACCATCAAATGATACCGGTCTAGTATATGTATCATAATCTAAAAGATTATCATTGAAGGTTTCATCATCTAATGAACTACCAGTGATAACACCTTTAACTAATCTAGTTATGGCTTCAACCATAGCCATAGCTGGAACTTCGCCACCAGTTAGAACATAGTCACCCATAGAAACTATTTGATCAACATAATTGATTATGCGTGCGTCAAAGCCTTCATAGTGTCCACATACAATTATTAAATCTTTCTTACTTTTAGCTAATGATTTAGCTTTAGTTTGATTAAATAGTTTTCCTTGTGGACTAGTTAGAATAACTAGACTATTTTTTGTTTTATATTTTTTGATAGCTGCAACTATAGCAGGCAAGCCAATAATCATTCCTGCTCCGCCACCAAATTGGTAGTCATCTACTTTTTTATGTTTATCTTTAGAAAAATCACGGAAATTAACAATTGTTAATTTGAGCTTTTTATTAGCTATTGCACGTTTAATAATTGAAAACTTTTTAAAGTTTTCAAAAACTTCTGGGAATAGAGTTAGGATTGTTATCTTTTTCATTATCTACTACCTTGACGTTGAAGGTTGAATGGACCATCAACTGCTTCTAGTTTAGAAATGGTGATAGTCGAGTCATTATCAATTTTATTGATTTGATCTATGATCATAGGAAGCTCTGTAGCAGAACAAATTGTGATAAACATCTTTTGTTTCTTGTTGCTATAGCCACCTACTCTATCAGTTAAGCTACTACCATGAACATAGTGATTCTTGTATAACAAGTCTCTAATTTGTTTTGCTTTTGGACTATAAACTTCAACCTTGCATCTTCTTGTATTAGGATAAAGTTTTTTATAGATAGCTGTAAAGATCAACATTGAAATCAATGTTCCCACTCAGTTTGAGTTAAAGAAGAATTCAACACTTTGACATTCTTTGCAAGCCAAGCAAGCTGGTGTAAACGAACCAATAGCTGAAGCTAAAGTAATCATCACAATGTTTAAAGCTAAGAAGAATGTACCAACATTCATTTTCTTTTCAGCAGCTAGATAGACAGACACTATGTCTGTGCCAGCTGTTGAACCACCAACTATAAATAAGACAGCAAAGACAAATGATGCAATAAAGGCATATGTTACTGTAGATAAGATTAATAATAGAGGTTTAACATAGTTAGCGGGATCATATGATGGAATTAAATCACCATGAACGCTAAAAGGCAAAACCTGAATGTGGTATACACCAAGTTCTTTTATTCAATTTGCTTGTCCAGCTAATAAAGCAGTTTGACCAAATAGTGATCATCCATCAATTCCAGGGATGAAGTCAAAAGCAAAACCTGATAGAGAGTTTGCAATCAAGAATGTTAATGTTAACATTGCAAACCTGTGTCCAACTTTAAACCAAGCAAAGATAAACAATGGTGCATTACCAACTAATAGTAGCCCTCAGAATAACGCTGAGTACACCATGCTATTGTATTCACCTGTTGCTTTAGTTATAAAGTAGTTAGATAGCTTTGCTATCCCTTGCAAAAAACTTGATAATCCATAGCTAAATGCTCCAGTATTTTTAATAAAGCATGTAGTTAAGAAAGCAAAAACAATTCCACATAGACCTGCAATAACATACTTAAGTGGAATAGATTTATTTAAATAAAGTTTAGCAAATGGGATGGGCTTAGCATGTAAATGTCTAAGCTCATATTTACCATAGTTAAAATCGGTTCTTTTGTTTTTCATAGCAATATTATAAAAAAAATAAGAAGCTTTGCTTCTTATTTATTAGTTTCAGCGATTCTTGCTGATTTTCCAGAACGTTTTCTCATGTATGAGATGTAAGCTCTTCTTACTTTACCTTTTTTGTCAACATTAATTTTAACAATTTGAGGTGAGTGCATTGGGAAAGTTTTTTCAACACCGTTTTCTTTTCTTAGTAAGAAAGTCTTAGAGTTTCCAGAACCTTTTACTCTTAAACATACACCAGTGAATGTTTGGATTCTTGCTTTCTTTCCTTCCATAATCTTATAGCTAACTGAGATTGTGTCTCCTGCTTTAAAGTTTGGAAGATCATCACGCATTTGACCACGGATAATTCTGTTTAAGATTTTTTGTTTATCAATCTTTGCCATAATTATTTAGTCTCCTTTGGTGCTTCAGCTTTAGCTGGTTCAGCAGGTTTAGCAGCAGGTTTTGCTTTTTTAGGAGCATTCTTCTTTGCTAGTTTCTTAGCTACTTTTTTCTTAGAAAGTTTTCTTTTACCTTTCTTTGCAGGTTTAGCCTTCTTGCTTGCTAAGAACTTAGCATAAATTCCTTGTTTCTTAAGAACACTTAAAACTGTGTCACATGGTTGTGCACCTTGTGATAATAGTTTAATAGTTAGTTCTTCATTAAGCTTTGCTTTACCTGTTGCAGGATCATAAGTGCCTAGCAAGTGTAAGTATGCACCGTCACGTCTTTTACGTGAGTCGATAGCAATTACACGGTAAGCTGGTAACTTATGTCTACCTAACTTTGTTAATCTAATTTTTACCATATAAAACTCCCAATGTGTTTTATCATTTTTTATTTTGTCTATATATTATATGTAATTTTTGAAAATTTACTTATTAAATAACATAAAATAAATATATTATTGAAACAATGAAAAGAATTGGAATCTTATATGATAAATCAAGCAAGAAAGTTTTCTTGCTTCCTAATGAAGTTAAACAATTAACTCAACAAGGTGTAATGGTTAACATACCTTGTGGTTTAGGTTTTTGCATTGGTATCAATGACAATGAATATATCGCAGCTGGCGCTAAGGTCTATCCTGAATGACAAGCCGTTATTAATTCATCAGATGTTTTACTAAAAGTAAATGCTTTTAATAAGACTGAATTAGCATTAATGAAAAACAAGATTGCTATCACCATGGTTAATTATTTAGCAAATGTTGATATGCTTTACTTTATGTTAGAAAACAAAGTTACTGGTTTGGAATGATGCAGTTTAAATGACCGTAATGGATTTGTTCTATTTCCTGAAATAGAAGAAACAAAAGCTCCATTAATAATGCACTATGTTAAATCGGCTATTGCTAAAGGTCTAGCAACTAGAGCAAAAGACAAAGTTTCATATCCTAAAGAACCATCAATGTTAATTCTTAATGCAACATTTGCTGGTGTAGCTTTAGCTAAACAAGCATTAGCATCAGGGTTTAAAGTGACTCTTGCTGACAATGACACTAAATACTTAGTTTCATTAAAGAAATCATCTGGACTAAAAGATTTGGATTTTGTAGATGCTAACTTTGAAACATTAGTTGAACAAATCAAAACTAAAAATGTTTTTGTTAACACAGCAATTAATCCAACTGATTTAACAAAGTTAAGAATAACAAAAGATATGATCCAATCAATGCCAAAAGGATCTATGGCTATTGATGCTGCTTGTGAATATGGCTATGCTTTTCATTTCATAAAGAAGTATGCTGACAAACAACTTAAATGAAATAAATTAGATAAGTCATACTATATGGCACACGAAGATATAACTAATCTTGCAGGTAAAGAAGTAAGCCAAATTATTTCATCTAAATCTGTTAAATATTTATTGGATGTAATTAAACAAGGAACTGATAATTCTGTTATTTGAAAAATAACAAATTGCCAGGGTGGCAAAGTTGTTAATTCAACAATTAATAGCAAATTGCATCTATACTAATTGATTAAGTTTTTTAATAAAACGATCAACTTGTTCTTGAGAGACTGAACTGCTTGTAAAGATAGCACAGTCTTTTTTGTTTTTTAACATTTGTTTGTTTAACTTTATGTGTTGCGGGTCAACAAAGACAACGTGTTTTTGTCTAGTTTTTAACAAGTTAAAAAGTGATTGCCCATTATGGCTTGCTGGATCAGAAATAACAAAGACTATATCATATGGTTTTGTCTCATAAACATTATGTTGTCTTTGTTTGCTTGAATAGCAAATTGTGTTAGAAAACTTAATGATTGCAGGTGGTGTAAATCACTTTTGCGTAGCAAGAAATTCATTCTCATCCATTGTTGTTTGGCTAACCACATGGACATATGACATCCCTAAAACTTTGTTTAAATCTTTTTTAGTTTTATAGATAGTAATGTTGTTGCCGCCACGTGATTTAGCAGCAATAGCTTCTACATGGTCTTTATCCCCGAAATATGCAACATGGAACCCATGTAAAATTGCTCTATCTATCTTTGATAGTACTTTTAAAACTTGAGGGCAAGTTAGGTCAAACATTTTCCATCCTTTTGTTTGAACATAATCAATTGCTCTTTGATCAGTTCCATGCGCAGAAAAGATAATGACATTATTGTTTGTTTTAATAGATTTAACTAATGCTAATCTATCATGTGTTTTGTTATCAAGAATCTTAACATTCTTGTATTTTAAAAGTTGTTTGCATAACTCATCATTATGTACAATGTTACCAATCAAATAAACATGTGCTGACTTATAGTCATCAATGATTTGTAAAGTCTTTTCTACTGCTTTTTTCACTCCTGGGCAAAAAGCACAAGGTTGAACTAAATGTATATTCATATACTAATTATCTATTTTTTAAATGAAAAAAATCATAATATATAATTAAAACAATATGGCAGATTTAAAAGAACAAATCAAACAAAGTCTAAATATGGGTAAAACTGGCTTAGAAATGAAAGCCAATTTATCTACTAAAGAACCTAAGATTCAACAAAGTTGAATTGAATCTAAAGTTTATGAACAAGTTTTAGCAAAGAATCATAAGGAAAACAAACAATGAATTCTACATGATGGTCCTCCATATGCTAATGGTGATCTACACGTAGGACATGCTTTAAACAAAATCCTAAAGGATATCATTGTTAGATATAAAAATGCAAAAGGCTTCTATGCACCTTTTGTTATGGGTTGAGATACTCATGGTTTGCCAATTGAGCATGCTTTAACTAAAAAGCTAGGCAAAGAATATAACCAATTAACAATTGGGCAAAAACGTCAAAAGTGTTATGATTTTGCTTTAGCAAACATTACTAAACAAAAAGAACAATTTTCTAAATTTGGTTTGTTTACTAATTATGACAAAATCTATATGACGATGTCAAAAGATTATGAAAGTAGACAACTTAATCTTTTCTTAAAAATGATTGAACAAGGTTTAGTGTTCCAAGCACTTAAACCAGTTTATTGGTCTTGGTCTAGTCAAACAGCTTTAGCTGAAGCAGAAATTGAATATAAAGATTTAGAAGCATTTTCAATCTATGTCGGCTTCAATGTTGTTGATGGCAAAAAGCTTTTAGAGAAAGATGACCAAATTGTTATTTGGACAACAACACCTTGAACAATTCCAAGTAACTTAGCTGTTGCAGTTAACCCAGATTTTGAATATGTTAGAGTACAAGTTGATAAGAAACATTATGTTGTTGCTAAAGAACTTGTAAAGAATATTGCTAAAGTACTTGAATGAAAGCAACCAAAGGTTGTAGCAACATTTAAGGGTAAAGAACTTGAAAAGGTTATGTATGCTCATCCTTTATATAACAAACCTTGTCCAGTTATTCTAGCAAACTATGTTTCTATGGAAGATGGAACAGGTTGTGTTCATAATGCTCCAGGTTTTGGAGATGATGACTATCTTGCATGTAAAGCATATAAGATTGAACCATTCTGTCCAATTGACAAACTTGGTAAATTTACTGCAGAAATAAAAGATAAGGAACTAGAAGGTATCTTCTATGAAGATGCTAATGAAGGAATTGTTAAAAGACTAGAAGCTTCAGGCAATTTATTAAAAGCAGGTAAGATTACTCACTCTGCTGCAATTGACTGAAGAACTAAAAAACCAGTTTTGTATCGTGCAACAAAACAATGATTTGTTAATATTAACAAGATTAAGAAAGACATCATTAAAAACTTAAATGATGTTAAGTTTAATTCTGAATCAAACAAGAACCACATGAAAGAAATGATTGATAATCGTTCTGAATGATGTATTTCTAGACAAAGAGTTTGGGGTGTTCCAATCTGTATTATCTATGATAATGAAGAACCAATCCTTGATTTAGACTTGTGCAAACACATTGTTGATATTTTATCTAAAGAAGGTACAAATGTTTGATTTGATAAACCAGTTGAATATTTCTTAACTGATAAATATAAAGATGGCAAATACACAAAGTGTATGGACACTATGGATGTATGATTTGACTCTGGTTCAAGTCATATGATGTTTGAACAATTAGGTTGAAACAAACAATGCGATTTATATTTAGAAGGTAATGACCAATATCGTGGTTGATTTAACTCTTCTATTATTACATCAACAATTGTTAAACAAACTTCTGCTTATAAACAATTAATCAGTCATGGTATGACTGTTGATGAACAAGGCAGAAAGATGTCTAAGTCTTTAGGAAATGGTGTTGACCCATTAAAAGTTTGTCAAAAATATGGCGCTGACATTTTAAGAATGTGAGTAGCAAATAGCAACTATGTTGCTGATGTTTCTATTTCAGAAAATATCTTAAAGCAAATTTCTGAAATGTATCGTAGAATCAGAAACTCTTTGTTCAGATTCTGTTTAAGTAATATTGATGACTTTGATTTTGCTAAAGACACTAAATACTTCTTTAGCCAAGAAGATCTATTTGTTTTAAATCAACTAAAAGCTAATATTGATAAAATCAATAAAGCTTATGAAGCATTTGATTTCTCTGTAGCAGTAAAAACAATTAATGCGCATGTAATTGAGTTAAGTGGTTGATACTTTGATTTAATTAAGGATACATTGTATTGTGATGAAGCAAACAATGAACGTAGAAGAACAATTCAAACTGTTTTATATTTCCTATTAAATAGTTATTTGTGTTTCTTAGCACCAATTATTCCTCATACTGCATGAGAAGTTCATGGTTTCTTTAAGAAAACAAATAAACAACCTAACATAATGTTAGAACCATGAGTTGATAAGCTTCCATTTGAAGTTGAACCAATCAATGTTGAGATGTGAAACCAAATCTTCAAATTGAAAGATTTAGTATTTGCTAAGATTGAGCAAATGAGAAATGATAAAGTTATTAACAAGAATAATGAAGCTGAAGTAACTTTAACATTTAGTAACGAACACAAGATTGATGCACAGTTATTAAAGAAAATTTTTAATGTTGCTAAAGTAACAATTAATAATGTTAAAGGTGATGACATCAAAGTAGATGCTGTCAAAACTAAGTTTGTTAAATGTATTAGATGTTGGAACTACTATCCAGCAGATCAAGTTCATGATGAACTATGTGAACGTTGTGCAAAGATAATTAAGAAATAAATTTATCTTTAGCTATAAAGACTAGGTCCTTACCTAGTTTTTTATTTATATCCTCAACAATCTTGTTGAGTTTATTTTTACGCTTAGGCATTAATTGAATCTCTAGAGATTCATCAGCGTCTGCTTTTACAAGTTTAGATAAGTTAATGCCTAATAATTGAATCATGCTGCTGCCGTCCCACACCATACCTAGTAGTTTTAGAGCATAATAAGCTAAATCTTCTCATTTATAGATGTTACGATTTAATGTTTGGTTCTTGACGCGATTAACTTTGTTAATCTTATAAATAATTCCAATACATGAACCAACCATTTTATAGGCTTCAAGTTTAGTTTGTAATTCTTGAGCAATATATTTTAATGTTGTTTCAATTTCAACAGAGTCATTTGTTGGGTCTAATAATGTATGACTAACTGATTGACTTTTTGGATCGTTTTTACTTGTATCAACAAAATCATCACCATGACCTAAAGCGTTTTGTCATGTTGTATATCAATTCTTATCTAAGTTTGCTTTTAGCAACTTAACATCATCAAAGTTTGCTAAGTCACCTATAGTTTTGATGCCAATACTTTTTAATCTCTTAGCAGTTGGTGGGCCAACAAAAAACATTTCTTCAATTGGCAAAGGCCAAATCTTTTCTTTTAATTCTTGTTCTGTTAAAACAGTAGTTATACCTTTTGGCTTGTTTAAATCTGTTGCCATTTTAGCTAAGAATTTATTATTGCTAATTCCAATAGATACAGATAACCCTAATGTCTTTCTTACATTTGCTTGCAAATGTTTAGCTAATAAAACAGGATCATTATTAAAATGTTTTAATGATCTAGTTACATCTAAGAAACATTCATCAATTGACATTTCTTCACAAATGTTTGAGTAATGCTTTTTTATGTATGCAAAAAACTCCATGCTCATTTTGTCATAAAGTTCATAATGCCCAGGAACAACAGTTAAACCTGGATATTTCTCTAAACCCATATAAATGGGTTGTGCAGCTTTGATACCAAGTTTTCTTGCTGGATAACTTGCACAAGAAATAACTGAACGTTTATTTCTACCACTTACAACAAAAATTTTGCCCCTTAGTTTAGGGTTCATTACTTCTTCACAACTACAAAAGAAAGCATCAAGATCAATATGAAATATTGTCTTTTTCATATTAGAACTTCCTTAAGTAAACTAAATATTCCTTATTTCCGCCTTTAGCTCCAAGAATGGGAGATTCAATAACTTCGCTAATCATAAAACCATTTTGGTTAGCGCAAGAGCAAACTCTATCAATAGCTTGTTTGTGATATTTTTCCGGAACAACGCCTTTGCATCTATCAAGAATTTCTTTTGTTAATTCAAACTGTGGTTTGATTAAACAAACCATTTCAAAAGGATAGCTAAACATTCTACCTACATGTTCAATAATTCTTGTTGCAGATATAAAACTGACATCGCATGCTGCAAAATCTACAGGACCAAAATCGCTTTTCTTTGTTGTGCAAAAATGAGTGCCTTCCATTAATTTAACTTTATCGCTTAATAATGAACGGTCAAATTGGTTTGTTCCTACATCTACAGCAATGACTTTTTTAGCACCATACTCAAGCATTACTTGAGTAAAGCCTCCAGTAGAACAGCCAATATCTAAACAAATTTTATCTTTTAAATCGATATCATAGTAGACAAGAGCTTTAAGTAATTTATAAGCACCTCTTGAAACTCATACATCATCTTTAATATTTAAAGAAATAATGTCATCTTCAGTGACAAGACAACTTGGTGTCTTTTCTACAGCACCATTAACTAAAACTCATCCATCTTCTATAAATTGGACGATTTTATTTCTTGAATAGTTTTTGTATTTATCTGTCAAAAACTTATCTAATCTAATAGCCATAATTAATATGATTTATTTAATTATTATATAATTAAATAACTATGGAACAACAATTTACAAAACGACAATATAGCTCGTCTCAAGTATCACTATTGACTAAATCAATGTTGATAGCTAGTATTGCCTTTATTATCTTGGGAGCTTGTAGTTATGGATGAAGTGTAATGTTTATCAATTCACTTGACTATGACAACATCGGTGTAGGATTAGGTATCTTCCTTGCTACCTTAATTGGTGGAATGGTAATATCTATTCTTTGAGTAAAGAATATGTTTCAATCCCAAAACATGGGATTAACTATTCTATGCTATATCCTATATATATTGACAACCTCATTAGCTTTTGGCTGGTTATTCTCATTAGCTGCTAATAACATAGAATTATATTGATTACCTGTAATCTTTGTTATTACTGGTGGTATTTTCTTATTAGCAATTCTATTTGCTAAGATCTTAAGCATTAATGGTGTAATGACTATGGGCAAGATTATTGGTGCTACTGCTTTATCAATGGCTGTAGTATTAATCATCTTCTTAGTATTAACTATTGTATTTGCTACAACTAGATCAGAAGGTGTTGGTTTAGCTGTTGATGCTATTGGATCATTAATAATGATGGCAATGGCTTTAGTAACATTCTTATATGTTATTATTGATATTTGACAAATCTCTAAGATGTCTGAATTTAGTGACCAATCAGGAATTCAATCAAACTTACTTGCTTGATTCTTTGGTTATAGACTATTAACAGACTTAGTTAATGTATTGTTCATTGTCTTTATCTTCCTTTTAAGATTTGCAAGGAGAAGATAATGAGCTGTATCTTTTGCGATATTGCTGCTGGTAAAGCAAAGTGCTATAAAATAGCAGAGAACAAAAATGCTTTAGCTTTTTTGGATGTTAGTCCATTAGCTAATGGCCACACTGTCATTATTTCTAAACAACATTATCCAGATTGACAAGCAACACCACTTAATGTGTTACATGATATGGTTGATTTAAGTGTGGAAGTTGCTGACCTATTAACAAAAAAACTAAAACCTTGGGGTTTTAATTACATTAGTAACCAAGGTAAGATTGCAAGCCAAGCAATTTTGCATGTTCACTTCCATGTAATCCCTAAATATGCTAAAGGCCAAGGCTTTAAATTAGATTGCAATCGTGTAAATATTGAAGACATTGAAAAGATTGCTAAGAAGTTAAAAGCAAAATAGTATGAAACAAAAAAATAAATTTATTGATTTTGTTGCAAAACAAAACTTTATTAAAGAAATGAAAGTTCACGAACATATTATTTTGTGATTTGGTTGTGCAGTCAGCATAATATTTTTCATTATTCAATTATCATGATTTAAAAATGCTGTTAATGACTGAACAGTTTGATTAACATTATTTGCTTCTATTTCATCTGTTATGTTCCTTCTTGCTGGTTCAAAGAAGAAAATAATTTGCCCAGTTATAGGATTAATTGGTGCGATATTCCTACTGGCAACATCATGAGAAAGACGTTTGTTTGGTTTTGTTATTATGCAAGGATGCAACATAGTTACACAAATTATTGCTTTGATTATGTGATATCATAATTCTTCAAATAAAGCAACCATTCAGCCAAAGGAAGCAAAATTATGAATGATTTTAGTCTATGTTGCAGTCATTATTGGCTTGTCATTTTTGTTTGCATGAGTAGAAGGATTAGAAGGATTTTATAAATTCTGATCTGGTGATCCTAATGCTACACGCCAACCTTATGTAATAAGAATTTTCGAATCTTTTAGTCTAATGCTTATTGTTGGTTCTTTCTTTCCAATGATTAAAGGGTATAGATTTATTTGATGGCTTTATGCAGCCTGCGATGTAACTATGGCTATTACATGAGCAATAAGAGGAATCACAAGTGCTGATGCCGGCTTTACCCCTGAAATATATAATTGTTGATCAACATTTTTTTCCAATATATGTATGTTAGCGGCGTGTATAATTTCAATATTAAATTGAAACATGCCAAGCCGAAAGAGATAGGAAATGAAACAAAAAAATAAATTTATTGATTTTGTTGCAAAACAAAATTACATTAAAGAATTATCAATAGCAGAACATATCATTCTTTGATTGAATGTAGTTTTGAGTTTGTCTTTCTTTATTGTGCAATTAGCTGCATTTCATAATTATGATAAATGACCAACATGATTAACATTTGCTGCTACAATTACTTCAATCTTTTCTGTAATGGCTGGAGCAAAGCGAAGAATTTTGTGTCCTTTTTTAGGAATAGTTTCTTCAATTATGCTATGTGCTATAGCTTGATATAGCAGTTTATATGGAACCATGATTATGCATGGTTTTAATATCATAATGCAAACTATTACTTTAGTAATTTGGTATAAAGGTTCAAAGAATAAAGTATCAATTGAACCAAAGCATTTACAATGATGAATTGTTGTTATTTATATAGTTGGTTTTGTTGGATTATCAATCTTGTTTGCTTGAATACAAAAATTTGATTGATTCTATTCTTTCTGATCTGGCGGAAAGCAAACTCAAGCAAATCCTTGATACCTTAGATTATTTGATTCTATGGTGTTAATGTTTACTATTGCTGCAGCATTCCCTATGTTTAAGAAATACGATTTTGTTTGATGAGTTTACATTATTGCTGATGTTGCTATTGCTTCAACATGAATTACTCATGGGTTGGTTGATGCTCAACCTGCAGATCAGTTTAATGATTGATCAATGCTAGTATCAGGTTTAAGCATGACTGCTACTTGTGTTCTTGGTATTATTAATTGAAGAAAATCATTAAATACAAAAAAATAAATGATTATTTAATAACAAAAACACCACTAAGTTAGTGTTTTTGTTAACATTCTCACTATATATATATATAATGGCAGTAGGATATTATGAAAAAGATAAAATTATTAACACCAATTATAACTGCAGGAGTATTGTCTGCTGCAATACCAACAACATTAGTTTCATGTAACAAAAATAATGAAGAAGATAATGTTATTTGATTGGATCAATGAGATGAAGCAACAAGAAGTCTAAGGTCGAAAGGAATGTCATTTGAAAAAGGCAGAGAGTATAGTGTTAAAATCCGTTGGGCTGATGCTAAACCCCAGGGTTTTAAATATGAAAAATCATCATTTATTTTATATTGCGGTACAAGTTTTTACAACTACGTCACACCTAGTAAAACGACTGCATACATTGATGATCGTCCATTAGTCAAAGATGATGATGCAATTTTTGCTACACAACAAATCTTTATACCTAATAAAACGCTTACTTTAAACGATGATAGCATTATTAAAATTAAATTCACTATTGAAGAAGATCCTAACGATTTTGAATCGAATGGGTGGATATATTTAAAAAAATACTAATAAGGCATAGCCTTATTTTTTATTAATTATTCAGTTTTTATATATAATTAAGAAGCACATTCAGCAAAATAACATTATTTACCTTTAGTCAACAACGATTAAGTGTTAAAAGTAAATAAGCTGTAATCATCGAAATTATTAGTGTTGAATCTATAAATAAGTGTTATTTTATTGTTGTGTTATTTAATATTTGAAAGGATAAATATGTCAAGATATACAGGTAGTATAAACCGTAAGTCTAGACGTTATGGCTTTTCTTTATTAGAAAACAACAAAGAATTTTCTAAGGGAAAGAAAAGAACATACGCTCCTGGAGCTCACGGTGCTAACAAGAGAAAATTGTCAGGTTATGCTGAACAATTACAAGAAAAGCAAAAACTACAATTCATGTATGGTATGAATGACCGTCAATTCAGAAGACTATTCGTCGTTGCTAAGAAGATGAAAGGTTCTAATGCGATGAACTTATTAATTGTTCTTGAATCTAGAATTGACAACTTAGTCTTTAGAATGGGTTTTGCTCCAACAAGAAGAGCGGCTAGACAACTAGTTAACCATGGACATGTATTACTAAATGGTAAGAAATGTTCAATCCCATCTACAATCTGTAAGATTGGTGATAAGATTTCTATTAAAGAAAAATCACAAACATTACCAGTTGTAAAAGACACTGTTCTTGCTAAACCTCTAGAATTTGTTAAGGTTGAAGGAACAGGTAAAACAGGAACTTATGTTCGTTTCCCTCAAAGAGAAGAACTAAACCCTGAAATCAACGAAACATACGTAGTTGAATGATACAACCGTTTGGTATAAGAAAAAGAGGCTATGCCTCTTTTTTTATTTGCTGATAGCCTTCATACATTAGTTTGGCTATATCGTTTGGATTTACTTTTCCTGTAAAACCACCAAATGCTGGTATTACGATAGATTTAATTTTATTTTTCTTAGCAACTTGTAAAGTAGCAATCATGCAATCCTTAACTACTTTAGGGTTTTGGATCACTGATGGTTTAACCATTGTAGGACAATGGATTAGTTTTATCTTAGAGTTAGGAATATTAATAATGAAAGCTGTTCCTACTCTTTGATTTCCTTTGTGGTGCTTTATAATATGCTCTTGCACTCTATCTGTTAATTCTCATCCAAAGTATTCAGAGATAGCAAAGTCATAGCCACCTCTCATAATCCCTTTAGAGTTTCCAGGACTAACAATGCATTCTACTTTGTTAGTATCCATAAAGTGTTTGAAGTCATCAGTAACTACTGTAAATTCTGGTTCAGTACCAAAGTATTGTGCTCAACCAGCAGTTACTAATGGATTGTTATCTAATAAATATATTTTCATAATTAGATTATAAAAAAATTCTAACCGTATGGTTAGAACTTCTTATTTATCCGATTCTTGCAGCTTTGTGACCTTTTTGTCAAATTAGTTGTTGATGTTCTGGGTTGCCATTAGCTTTAATTAATAGGTCATTAAAGATTGGCAATAGAGCCATAACAAGAGTCATACCTCAGAATCAAGCCATAACTTCTAGGTTCTTTAATTGATATGAGTATATGCCATTGTCAGGGTTAAGAACTGCTGTACCTAGACAGTTTTGTCCACGGACAAACATTCCTCAACCAGATTTTAGACCATGTCACATATTTGTACCATCAAAGTTATTCATACCACTCATGATTGGTGCAACCATGAATTGGATGAATCCTACAAAGACAACCATGAATAGACAACCAAGCACACCTATAGTTGCAGTCACGGGGAAGGCTTTTTGCTTCTTAACACTAACTTTCTTTGTCTTTCTATTTACTAAGCCACCTAATACTGTTACTCCATATATTAGATATAGACATAGAACCATTGATGTAGATGAACCATCAGCCATTGCATCAGTATTAAGAATACTTGATGGGATAACTAGAATTATTCATCAGAACATAACCATTGCAAAGAATCATACAGTTCCAGCAAACATTTTGTTTCCTGGTTTAGCACGTAATAATGCACTTGATTTGAACATTGCTCTTTCTTCACATAATGATTGGAAAGCACTAATTCCACCTCTAGCCATACCATTTGTACATCCGATTAGACAAATGAAGATGAAGATAGAGATGATCATTGTAGTTGCTTTGAAAGCAATAGTGTTCTTATCAAACAAGATTTGCATTAAGTTGTAAACATTTCCTGTACCAGCTGTAATACATCCGATTGTTACAGCAAGGTATAGAACTGAAATGATGATTACACCTAAAACAATAGATAATGATAAGTTTCTATCAGCATTTTCAATATCACCAGAAATATTACCAATTGAAATATAACCTTCAAATGAGAATAGAATTGCTGGAATAGCTGAAATAATACCCATTGGTTCAAAAACGTTTGTATAAACTGTTTCTGTTTCAGTGTTTTCAAAGAAAACACCATTTCATGCTCCACCTTGTTGTCACATGATACCAAAGGCAATTCCTAATACTACTACCATTAGGATTGGGGCAAACTTAACAAAGCTAATAACTGATCCAGCTTTTCCCATTGCATTAGATTTGAAATAGTTAAGAATCATAAAGATTGCAAATAATACTAATCCAATTCCAAAGACAATAGCTGTTGTAGCTGGTCCAAAGTCATAGCTACTAATTGATATTCTTCAATCGCTCTTGCTTAACAAAGGAGCAAAGCAGTTAAGGATAGCTTCACCAGCAAAGAACATAATTGCAAATGTATTTGCAGGTCAGAATATTAAGGAATATCCTGTTTTAGCATATCTACCAAATCCATGACCGCAGAATTGTTCAGCTCATCCACCGACACCTGCGTTTTTATTTTTCATTTTGCAGGTGGACACTTCTGCAAAAGATAATGCCATACATAATACAATAACTATAGAAATAATCCAAGCTAACAAAACACCTAGATAGTTACCATTATTTAATCTAAAAACCGTTCCGTTTTTAAAGAAAATACCAATACCAACTACGTTACCAATTATGTAAAGTATTGCAGCCAATAAACCTATTTTACCAGCCGTCTGTTTTTTAACTTTTGGCATAATTTTCCTTTCTTAAAATATATCTACTAATAATTATAAAAAAATAATGAACATAGTTCATTATTTTTGTCAGATTAGTTTTTGGCCTTGTTTATTACCATTTAGTTTTATTAGTAAGTCATTGATTAATGGTGATAATAGCATAAAGGCAAAGACAGATCAGTAGACTATGATTGTTTGCCAACAGTTAAAGCCAAGGATAAAACCATTTTCATCTTTAGGTCTTGCAACAAATGCATCTTTTACTTTGACAAATAGACCTCAACCATTTTCATATGTTTGGTTTCATCCATCTTTCAATCCTAGTTGGATAGGCGATGCTAGGAACTTGTAAAAGCCACAGAAAACAATAATGAATAGACAACCTAATAATGCAATTACACAAGCAGGAATGAAGACCTTTGTCTTTCTGACTTCTACTTTGTGCGTTTTCCTGTTTGCAATAGCAGGAATCATTACAAAGACGTAAAGAACATACAATGCGATGATCATAATGTATGAGCATGCATCAACTATTTGATCAGTATTAAGAATAACTGATGGAATCATTGTTGCTACCCATCATATACCAACAGCAATTAAGAATCAAATACCACCAGCAAATAGTTTACTATTTGGTTTCTTGCTAACTAATGCTTTGCCTTTAAATAAAACATTTTGTTCACAACCAGCTTGGAATGCTCTCATTCCTGTAAAAGTAATAGCGTTCAATACACCAATAATACAGATAAAGATGAAGACAGACATAATGTTTGTTAACACATTACGAACAGCTTCATTTTTAAAGCAAATTTCCATTAATTGGTAGACATTACCAGTTCCTGCAGTCATACAACCAATAGTGATGATTAAGTATAGAGAAGAAACAATAACTAAAGCAATTACCATTGATAATGGTACATTCTTTTCTGGTTGTTTCATATCACTAGCAATATTTCCTACAACTAAATATCCTTCAAAAGCAAATAGAATAGAAGGAATAGATGTAATGATACCAACTATATCTGGAGATTTAGCAACTTCAGATGGCTCGTGTTGGAATCAATTGCCAGATCACAAACCACCACCATTATTCAACACTCCAAAAGTTATTCCTAGAATAATAACTGCAGCAATTGGAATAAATTTGATAATTCCTGCAATGTTACTAAATCTAGCCATACCTTTAGAGGCTAATATGTTTAAGAAGATAAATAATGTAAATAAACCACCAGCAGCAATAAATACATATAAGGTTGTTAATTTACCAAAATCAAATGCTCCAGGTTGCCCACCTAAATTAGAAAAGCAGTTTAAACAACCTTCACCAGTAAAGAACATAATGGCAAAAGTATTAACTGTATAGAAGATTAGAGAATAACCTAACTTGTTGTATCTTCCTAAACCATGGTTTAGGTATCTTTCAGATCATCCACCAAAACCATCGGCTTGATTCTTTATCTTTACTGAACTTATTTCACAGAAAGATAAAGCAATAGACATGATAAGGATAATAGATAAAACCCAAGATAGCAAGATACCTATTGGATTACCATGGTTATTGTTAAAAACTGAATAGTTCTTAAAGAAGATTCCTATTCCTACTAATGTACCAAAAATCATCATCACAGCCGTAAATAAACCTATTTTACCGGCTGTTTGTTTACTAACTTTAGGCATAATTCTCCTACATCTAATTATAAATAAAAATGATAATTACAAGTAATTATCATTTAATCTCTTTTTTGTTATGTTCTTTTAGATAGCTATTTATCTTGCTAAATGGTTTAGAACCTTTAAAAGATTTATAGTAACCCAAAGGGCTAGGATGAGATGAACAGATAATTAAATGTTTCTTTTCATCGATTAATGGTTTTAGTTCTTGAGCGTTGTTGCCTCATAGAACAAAAACAACATTATTACATTTGTCATTTACTAATTTAATTACTTCATTAGTGAATGTTTCCCAACCATGACCTTTGTGGCTATTTGGCTGGCCTTTATTAACTGTCATTACTCTATTGAGTAATAAGACGCCTTGACCAGCTCAATCAGTTAATTCTGTATCTAATCTTGAAACACCAACATCTTCTTTTAATTCTTTGAAGATATTAACTAATGATTTAGGCATTGTTACACCTTGGTTAACAGCAAAGGCTAAACCATTAGCAAAACCAGGTGTATGATATGGATCTTGTCCAACTATTACCACTTTTGTTTCTTCAACATCAAAAAATCTAAAACAAGCAAATAGTCTTTCAGGTTCTGGATAGATCTCATGACTATTGCCTTCATTATTAATAAATTTAATTAATTTCAAGAAGTAATCTTTATTGATTTCTTTTTGAATAAATTCTCTTCATTTCATATGTTAATTATAAAAAGAAAAAGTATGCTGTGCATACTTAGTCTCCTATATTTCATCGCTAGGTTCTAAAATGTCTTGTGTAGATAACCTGCGTCCATCGCTTGCAAAAATATAACCTAAGAATGTTAGATAATTTTTGTCAGTTTGGCTTAAGTCTTTGGCCATTTTTCCATTAGATCTTCTTAATAGTTGGTTAAAATGATCTGCAATATGTGAAACAGTACTTGGATTGATTGTATAAAGCCCGGAACCATTGTATGTTTCTTTATATCAATCTTTTCTATCGCTAAAGATATCTAATCAACTAGCTGGGAAAATATTGCTCATTCCTGAAATAGCTGCTTTATCGTCCTTATATTGGTGGCCATCTTTTGTATAAACAGATAATGTATAGTTGATTAACACAATGAAATCATTTCCAGCAAGGCCTGTTAGTCTTGTATCTTTATCTGTTCCTGGAGCATCAAATCCAACTGGTTGTGTGTTTGTGTTTCATTTGAATGTTTTAAAGTGTGGAATTGCTTCATCTTTACTGCAACCAGTGATCTCTGGCATTGTTGCTTTTCATTGATTTCCAATAGTTGATAAAACTTGCTCACTAGATGAATAATAATCATTAACAAGGAAAGAACCTGATTTTTGTGGGTTCAAATAAGATTGAGTGAAACTTCTGACTTTTACCTTAATTGGAACATTATTATATTGTAGAACATAATGTTCATCTTCTTTGTCCTTGCTAACTGGTTCATTAGATTTTGATGAATAGTATTTAAAATCATTAATAGTATATGAAGCTGGTAGCTCTTCTTCTTCTAAATATGACAAGAATTGTGTACTAAAACCACTTCTTGTATCAGGGTCTCCTTCAGTTGTAAAAGTATAAGAAGGCAATGGATTTGCTCCATCAAAATAAAAGGAAACATTAGAAGTTCTTAACATCGCAGATGCTCTGCCAGAACCATTTAAGTTAGCATTAGCATATCCGCTTTCAAAGAAATTTTGTAATTCTTCACTAAAATCTAGTGTAAATTCATAATTATCTTTTGCTTGCTCACCCCATGCAACTTTAACACTTTCTTTAGTGTCTTTTTCATTAATACTTATTTGTGATGATTGATAATGCAAGGCATTAGCTAAATAATTATTAATTGTTAATCCAATTGTATTTACAAATGATATATTGCTTGATAGGTTACCATTTCTTGCATTTATATCTTCATGAACTTTTTTGTCAGGATCAGTTCATGTTGCACGTGAATTGAAAACAGAACTACCTGCTGAATATCATCCGCTTTCTCCTAGCACTCATTGACCTTTTTGGCCCTGTTCACCTTTTTGTCATTTCATCGGAGATGAATAGGCATAAGCTGTATTAGAGGCTTGGTTGATTGAATAGTTAGATTGAAGGTAGTTTGAATATGGCACTGCATCATAGTCATAATAATCTTCAATATCAGTATATGGTCCTTCACTAGTTGTTGCACCGCCAATACTAAAAGCTGATAAGTTTCCCCAACTTTGTGCACAACTTGTCATAGTTGTTAAAGGAACAATAGTTGTAGGTAAAGCAATGGTTGAACCAATTAATAACTTTGTTAATTTCATTGTTTGCCCCCTTGGTTATCAAAATCAACAAACAATCCCGATCTTGTATTCATTGATAATGAGAATGTTGCTTGTGCACCGTTTCTGTGCTTAGCAATTCTCAATTCAACCGGAATAACTTCTGGTCTTTCTTTTGGACCAGCAGCTTTAATGGCTGGATCTGCATTATCACTTGCCATTTGTTTTTCAAGTGAAGATAGGAACATAACAATATCAGCATCTTGTTCCAATGAACCAGATTCTCTTAAGTCTGATAGTTTAGGTGTTGCATCTTCACCACGTTTTTCAATATCTCTTGATAATTGAGCAAGCGCAATGATAGGAGCATCAATTCTTCTAGCTAATAGTTTAATCATTCTAGAAATAGTTGAAACTTCTTGTTGCCTATTTACTTGAACATTCTTTAATGCTGGGCCTTTCATTAATTGAAGATAGTCGATAATAACAAGCTTAATGTTGTATTCACTCTTAAGTTGTTTTAGTTTAGATTGAACATCAACAACTGAAACAGCTTGATCATCAATTAAGATTGGTAATGTCTTAAGGTCTTCAATCGCAGATTGAACTTTAGCTCAATCACCATCTGACATCTTTCCAGATCTTAATGATGATGAATCAACAAATGAGTTAATAGATACAAGCCTCTGACATAGTTGTTCTTTACCCATTTCTAATGAGAAGATAACAACTCTATCTTTTTCACTTGTCATGTTTTCTTTAATTCATCTTGCTGCATTATTAGCAAAGTTTAAAGAAATAGCAGTTTTACCTACACCAGGTCTAGCGGCTAGAATAATTAGATCACCAGGTTGGAAACCATTGGTTACTTTATCTAATCCTCTAAATCCTACTGGTGTACCAGTAATATCTTGTTTACGTTGTCTTAGTTTGTTTACTTTGTCTAAGTATTTTGTAGCAACTTCATCCATTGGAGTAAGTTTGTTTGTATGCTTAGATTGAGTAATGTCTAGAAATTCATTTTCTAATTGTGCAATTTGATTGTCATATTGTGCATAATCAATCTTTGTATTAATAACTCTTTGACTGAAGCTGTCAAGTTGCCTTTTAATACTTGCATTTTTGATTAGTTCAATGTTAGCTTTCAAATCTTCACTATCAGAGAATGCACTTACAATTTCATCTAGATATGCTTGTCAGTTAGTAAATTGTCATTTACTATTATTTGCAATATAGTCAGTTACAGTGTTTTTGTTAATAGATTTTAAATGGCCTAGATAGATTTCAACAATTGCCCCATAAATAAGAGCATTTTTATCATCTAAGAAATCTTTTTGTGTTAAAGAAGTTAAACATTCTTCAATTGATATTGGATCGTTGAAGATTGTTGTCAAAACTTCTTTTTCACATTTAACAATGTAATTTTCAATATTTTGTTTTGCCATAATTATTCTCCTGTAACATTCAATGTTAAATAAGCATTAACATCTTTATGTAATTTGATGGTGATACGGTGTCCACCTAAGCCATATGAGTTTGTGGCATCAACCATCATAAACTTATCTATCTTGATGTTGTGTTTTGTAGCTAAAGCTTCAATTACTTGCTTATTAGAGATTGAACCAAAGGCAACACCATGATTAGTTTTTAAACTAAAGTTTAGAGTAATGCCTTCAATTTTCTTTTTAAGCATTGTTGCTTGTTTAACTTCATAGTCATATTCTTGTTTAGCAGCAGCAACTTGTTTTGACACAATTTCTTGTGATTTAGTAGTTGATGCTATTGCTTTACCAGAATTAACTAAGAAATTACCATAACCATCTTTTACATCAATGGTTTGGTTTTTCTTTCCTACATTTTTAACATCTTGTAATAGTATAAGTTTCATTATTCGTAAGTTTTAATAAATGGTAGCAAAGCTACAATTCTTGCTCTCTTGATTGCATTAGCAATCATTCTTTGGTGTTTTTGGCATAGACCAGAAACACGTCTAGGTACAATTTTGCAACTAGGAGTTAAATAACGTTGTAGTAATTCAACATCCTTGTAGTCTACATAATCAATACCTTTAGCACATAAAAGACAAGGTCTTTTCTTTAATATTTTTCTTTTGTTTTTTCTTGGTGTTCTTTTTTCCATAACTATTTACCTTCTTCTTCATTAATTCAATCTAGTTCAGTTAAACCATCATCAACTTTCTTTGGCTGGTTTGGTTTAGTAAAGTCTGCTTCAGTATCAATAATCTTAGTTGCAAAACTATCATTAACTGATACCATTTCTTCTTGATCTGCTTGTTTTGATCTCTTGACAATAGTCTTTAGACTGTCAACAATGATTTCAATAACATTAACGTTACGTCCTTCTTTGTTTACATAGCTTCTTTTGTTTAATCTACCATCAATTGCTACTGTGTCACCTTTTTTAACATAAGATGCTAAGTAGTTAGCTTGTTGGTTTCATGCTACGCAGTTAAAGAAGTTTGTATGATCTTTTCCTTGAATGTTGTCGTTACATGCAACAGAGAAATTAACTAATGTTTTTCCTGTTGATGTTTGTTTAGGAATTGGATCAGCAGTTAAATTACCTACTAGAAAAACTTTATTCATCTTTTGCTTCTTTCTTTGCTTTAGCTTCAGCCTTTGCTTCACTTTCAGCAGCATAAGCAGCTTTCTTAGCAGCAATTAGTTCTTCGATCTTCTTTTGCTTTTCAGCAAAGATCTTAGCTTTATTCTTAGCTCTTTGAACTTTCTTTTCATTATGAATTGCTCTTCAACCATAATTGTGTTCTAGATTCATTACTAAGAATCTTAAAACATCTTTATTGATTAAAGTTAAACGGTTAAATTCTCTGATAATCTCTGGTTTATCACATAAAAAATTTAACACATAGTAATAACCTTGTGAACAATTTTTAATTTTATATGCCATTTTTTTAAGGCCTAACTTAGTTTCTTTTAAGTCTTTAACGCCTTTTAAAATCTTTTGGCAGTTAGTTGAAACAGCATCAGCATCACTTGCTGATTTGTTGCCATCTACAACTAACATAATTTCATAGTTAGTCATTATATAAGTCTCCTTGGGATATTTGCTACATAGCTCAGTAGCATAGAGGCTTTATATATTATTTAAATATATAAACTTATATACATAATATATAAGGCGTTATCATTATACATATTTTTCTTGTATATTATGATTTATTGTATAATTATTTAAGTATCAAAATGCCGAAGTAGCTCAACAGGCAGAGCAACTGACTTGTAATCAGTAGGTTGTTGGTTCGATTCCGATCTTCGGCACCATTAAAAAATGACTGGGTGACCAGTCGTTTTTTATTTTAGTGCCTCATAGACTTCTTGTTTTAGATTGACTTCTTTACGGTGTAAGTATAGTCTAATTGCTTCAGCAATGATAAAGATAATGCAGACAACAATGTTAATATAGTTAGCTCATTTTCAACTTTGAATTTCAGGGATGTTAATTGATGGAACCATAAGTTTGATTAATGTCATAATTTGTGGTACAGAGAATAATAACATTGCTGCTAAACACGGAATATATAGAATTAACCAACGTTTATTTCTTTCATATCTATTTAGATTGATTGTGAAGATTACATCAATCAATAACATCACTACAAACATAATAGTAAATGATGTGATAGCTTTAGATAAAGCTTTACCATAATCATCTATTGGTTGGCCTTTAGCCATGAATGTAACAATCATAGCAAAATCAATGATAGCAATAATTAAACCAATGATTCCACCAACAAATAATCCTAATTTGTATTTATGGATTTGTTGGGCAGTATGAATTGGTTGTAATGTCTTGATAGGACGGCCATCATAGTCAGTTCTACCATAAGAGATAATCCAAGGATTATCTTTATTATTTATGGTTTTTTCCATAATGGACCTCCTTCTTTTGGTATTTAACTTTACATGTTGGTCCTTCACATATATTACATTTTCTTTCATGGAAAATCAAATATAAGATAAAACCAATTATTGTTGGTAATAAGGCAGTAGCAACAGCAACTTGACCAGATGTCATTTTGCTGCCACAAAATCTTTTGCAATTTTCGCAATAACGCATTGTTGTCTCCTTTCTTTAATTATAAGATAAGAAAAAAATAGGCTTTGCCTATTTAGCTTTCTTACTTGTTTTAACTTCTTCGATGCTTACTTTACGTTTGTTGTCACCAAATCTTGTGTATTTAACAACACCATTCTTTAGAGCAAACAATGTGTGGTCTTTTCCCATACCTACGTTTTTACCAGGATATACTCTCGTTCCTCTTTGACGGTAAATGATTTGTCCTGTCTTAGCTATCTTACCATCTGGAATTTTAGCTCCTAAAAATTTAGGGTTAGAGTCTCTACCATTTTTAGTAGAACCTACTCCTTTTTTACTAGCGAAATATTGTAAATTAATCTTTTTCATATTATTTTCCTTTGCTTAGTTTAATGTATTTTTTGAAATCATATGCCATTGGTTTTAATTGTTTTACAATTAGAGCAATGTATTCCTGATTAGTTTTAGTTTTGTTTATCAACTCTAATTTAACACCATTATTCTTTTTGTTGTAAGTAAGTTTGATATCTTTAGCTTTGAATCAAGTTAATGAACCAAAGAAGATAGCACTTATTCCAGCACAGACAATGTCTTTGCCTTTAGGAGCTTGACATGCATGTCCTGATAGTTGTATAGAGTTTTTAGTGTAACTAATAACAATCATTATCCAATAATTTCTTTAACAACTAATTTAGTGTATGGTTGTCTATGACCTGTTTTGTGTGTATGGTGTTTTTGTGGTAAGTGTTTAATATTAACAATCTTCTTACCTTTACCTTGTTTAACAACTTCGCAAACAACTTTTGCTCCGCTTAAATAAGGTTTACCAAATTTTGCATCGATCATTAAAACTTTATCAAAAGTGATTTTGTCTTTTTCTTTTGCTTCAAGTTTTTCAACATAAATTTCATCTTTAGGTTGAACTTTATATTGTTTTCCACCTGTTTCAAATATTGCAAACATAGTTTATATCCTTTCATGACTCGCCCGTTCGAAACTAAATTCTATTTAGTGCGGTTGTAACCATAAAAATTAAAATATGGTTTATTTATTATATATGTAAATATGTTTTTTAATAAAAAAAGAGGGATTAACCTCTTTAATTATGGAACGCTTATTCCCCAACATATACAAATGTGATAGTCGTAGTACGTATTTTATAAATAGTTTCAGTGCCCTTCTTAAAATTAATTATAAAAATTAAATCTATTTGTTCACCTGTTTCAATTTCACTTGGGTTTATGTAACTAACAGATAACTTATATTTGCCTTCCTCAACTTTAGTTAAAACGCCATCATTGTTGACAACCATTTTTGGATCAGGTCCTTCTATCTCGGCTACAAGAGCAAAATCTGAACCTATTTCAGGAGAAACATTAAAGTTTAATTCGGTTGGTTGTGTTTTGTCTTCTATGTCAACTCATTCTTGTTCAGGAACAACTGATGAAACAACATCAAATTTTAAACCGCTTACTTTTCTTGTTCAATTTAGTGCGTTAGCAGGACCGGCAGATACAACATTGAAACCAATATTGTAAGAGTCGCCAAATTGTAAATCATGGTCATCTTTAATGTGCACTGGAATTTCGATGTCCCAGTCTCCTACTTCAGGATAAATAATTTCGCCAACAATAACACCAGAATCTGTTTCTTCACTATCTAGAGTTACAGTGATAGTTTGATTATCAACTAATGGTTCAGCTAAGTGAAGATAAAAACTTCCGACATCTGATTGTTCAGAATCCTCTTGTGATATTGGAGCACAAATTTCAGTATCTCCTGTGTCAAGCACATGTTCGCGATAAGTTAAAGAGAAATCTTTAATTAATTCCTTTACTGACTTATCATCGCCTGATTTAAGTGCGACTTTTACATCATAATCTACTTTTAATCCTTCAACCAATTGGCCACCACCTGGTGGTATTATTGCAGCATTAAATCATGCTTTTCCTTCATCTATACCACCACCACGCAATTGTACATTTGTTTGTTGGCCTGGGTGAGGGACTGGATCAGGGAGACTTTCAAATTCTGCAATAGTTTGTCCAGCAACAGGAGCTACAGTTATTTTAGCCATGTCTTGTCCCTCAGGTAAATCAATCTTTCTTTCATCTTCAGAAGGAAGGTCAAAGAATGAACTATATTGTAAAGATAAACTATCAACTTTTTTAGTTCAGATGACACTTTGTGTTGCCTTCTCTTTTAAAGTAAAGTTTATATTGAATGTAGCAACATCGTCCTCTGATCAGTAATCGTTTGTAGGGTCATCATGTATTAATTTAACCGGATATTTGTATGAACGGGTAGCAACATCAATGATTGGGTCTCCATCTTGTGCTACAATAACATCAGTTGAAGTATTTTCTATTGAAGGGACAATTTCATATTTATCCATATCAAGATATTCTTGACATCCTAATAGCTTAAATTCAATCTCTTTTTTAGGAGAACCAATGTCAGTTACTAGTTCTGGTTCTCCCACAAGTTCAATAGTTCCATTGTAATATACTGTGACGTTTTCAAAAGTTTTAGTTCAATCTGATTCTTCATCATGTAGATCAAAACTAAATTTAGCAAATGCATTATCAGGTAACGCATTATGTTTTTCAATTAATTCAACATCAGCTACAAGTTTTCCTTCTTCAACATCAAAACTTGGATCATCTATTGAAACATCAGCTGTTGAACTTGAATCAAGGGCTTTATTACTAATTGTAAAAGTATCATCTGCAAAGCTAGGATCGTTTAGCGTAAATTTCATTTGACCATTTGGTTCATCTGCTGATGTTAATATTTCATTTTCAACAATATCAGCAGCTTTCTTGACTGTTAAAGTGCAGTCTTCAATTGTTTGTTTTCAAGTTTTTTTACCTGCGTTATCTTTGCCATAAAAAATAATGTCAAAAGTTGCTGATTGGTTATTATTTCCAAGGATATTAACAGTTGTATTAAATGTTGAAGTAATTTCGCTAGTTATTTCTTCTTCATAAGTTGGTCCAACAGTTGCTTCTCCATCAGTTTGATCTACTTTATATCAAATAGATTTACCGCTTTCTAATTCTCCTTCATAATTAATTGTATAGTCAGCTGATGCCACATCAAGCTCTGTATCTATTTCTTTTGTATCACAACTAACTTTTGAATTAATATGTCAAAGACCTAGTTCATTTTCTCCTTCTTCTGTATAAACAATTTCACTGTCACCAGATATTAAACCTGAACGATAATTAGCTCTTAAAGTATAGGTTAGCATTTCATCAGGTTGTTTTCCTTTTGGCGTAGCTGATACTTTCACGTCAATATAAGAACGATCTCCGGCTTGTCCCGAATCAACCTTTTCAGCACTCCATGTGTAATGTTCAGTATCGGCATCTATTACATCAAATCCCAATACATTTCCTTCTTGAAGCAATTCTTCTCAACAATAAACTCTAACTATACGATCAGTTACTCCAGCCTCAAGTTCTGTTGGGTCGGGTGCTGCTTCATTCGCGGCAACACCAACATTTGCTGCACTATATCTAACTTTGAATTCATCTGTAAAAGTTTTATCAAATAAAACTTTGTTTGATAAAGGGTCCTCATAACAAACTATTCTCAAGTTTGTGAAATAAACATGCGAACCGTCATTATTTAAATCATCAGCCAATTCATCGCCTATAAGTTGAAATGGTATAGATAAAATTTGATTTGAACTATCATATTCTGCATCGCCTTTTACAAGTTCTTCCACTTTGGGTTGCTCTACTATTGTTGGTTCATATACTTTGAAAATAGCAGTGGCAGGCAATTCTTCTATAGCAACATCAAAAGTAATTTTACCAATTGCTTTGTCATCGCCCGGAGCAGTAAATGTAGACTTAAGATGTGGTGTAATACCTGATTCTTCACATGTATATTCAACACTTAATCCAGTAAACTTCTTTGTTCATACTGGAGTTTCTGAATCATCACCGTAACATGACAAGTTTGCACTGAAGATTACCTTTGTACCTTTAGTAGGGAATTCTTCATCACCAGATTTAGAGACTAATGTTACACCAAATTCACCGTTTTTGCCATCTCAAGAAGCAATTATTGGATTTGTATCATCTATCTTTCAATCTGATTCTTCGCACTCAATGTCTTCACAAACAATATTTTGAGATGCTTTCTTTTCACTGGCTGTAGTGAAAGCAAACTCAGCTACATTTTCGCCAGATTTAGTTAACACTGATTTTTGTTTAATAACAATTGGATCTACTGCAGGTTTGTCCTTTCCACAGCTTACCAATGTTACTAATGGGGTAACAACACCAGCTGTTACAGCAAGTGCTGATCCCAAAAATATTTTCGTTTTCTTTTTCATAATTCTCCTTATACGACTAAGCAAAAAAGCTATTTAGGTTGCTTTTGGCAATCTAAATAGCTTTAAGCGTTTCATTTACATACTTTATATATATATATATAAATGTAGTCATACCCATATTATATATAGAATAAATTACTATAGTAATTTATTATCAATAAAAAAAGAGGGTTATCCCTCTTAATTTACCGTGCACCCTTTTCAAACGGGATACCCGAATGGGCCGGTGCTAAGTTCTTTCTTCCTGAGAATAACAAAACAATTAATGTAATGATGTATGGAACAGAGAAGACAACTAGTTGTGGAATACCAAGTTGTGTGAATGTTGTTGTTCCAGCAGCAGCATTAAACAAGGCAAAGACAATAGCAAAGACTGTAATCTTTGGAATTCTTCATCCACCAGTAATAAGGATGGCTAATGATAGATATCCCATAGATTGAACATCCCCCATAAAGGCAGTAACCTTAAATAGGAAGATTGCTCCTGCAAGTCCTGCCATAGCTGAAGATAATAGCACAGCTATTCATTGATATTTAATAACTGAAATACCTTGTGCATCTACAGCATTAGGGTTTTCCCCTACAGCTTTAAATCTTAATCCTGTCTTTGTTCTGTTAACAACAAAGAAGATGATCATAGCTATTAGCAAAACACCAATAAAGATAATCAAACTACTACCAAATAGTGATGAACCAAGTGGTAAGCAAGAGTTATATTGGCACATAATTCTTGTATTTGAAGTACCTGGATATAAGTATTTAGCTAAAGTTGGGTTTAGGAATGTTGCTAATGATAAACCAACCAAGTTAATTGCTGTACCAGCAATTGTATGATCGGCTTTCAGATGGATGCAAACAAAAGCATGCATCGCGCCCATAATCATTGTGCATATCATTGTTAAGATGAATGCTATGATAATGGTAGCAAAATGTGGAACACCACCTCAAAAGGCAGTTGATGAGAAGATACCAAAGAATAGAGCACCTATACACATCATTCCATCAATTCCTAGGTTAACTATACCTGCTCTTTCAGACAAATAACCAGAAACGGCTCCGGCAAGTAAGATTGCCGTGAACAATAAGGTTAAATCTAATAATGAACCTAAATCACCCATAATTATCTGCCCCTTCTTTGTCTATTTCTAGCACTACGTCTTGCACGTTTTTGTGCTAGTTTTTCACGATATAGTCTATCTTTCTCACGAGAGATAGCTCTAGCATTACGTTGTGCTTTTCTAGCTTTAGCAGTTAAGATTTCTAACTTAATTGCTTCTTTTCTTTGCTTTTCAGCAAGTTTAGCTTCTTTAACAGCTTTTCTTGCTTCAGCACGTTCACGTTTCATTTTATTCTTTTCTTTAACTTGTCTAGCTTTTAATAATTGGTTTTCTAGACGGAGTCTACGTTGTTCATTTGTTTCATGTTTTGCCATAGCTATTCACCTCCTTTCAATTTATTTCTTAATGCTGCTTTTCTTGCTTGTCTAATAGCAATTCTTCTTAATTCTTTATCTGCTTTTTCATTAGCAATACGTTGTGCAGTTCATTTATCTGATTGTGTTGCTTTTTCAGTTAATCTTGCTCGATCAACAATAGATTCAATCTTCTTGCTTGCTTGATCGCGAGCAATCTTATCAGTTGTAACTGAATCCATCACATCTTTAGATCTAATAATGTATTCTTCAGCCATTGCTTTAGCATCAGCAGATTGAGTTCTTGTCTCGTCAATTATTTGACTCAAAGAGTCAGATCTTGCAATTAATTCTTTTAATTCTTTAACTTCGATATCTTTTACAGGGCAATCAATAACTCTGTTGATTATCTTAGTGTTTGCCTTCAATTGTGCATGTAATCTAACAGCTTTTTCATTTAGACGTTTAGATTTGTCAAAATATGGTTGAGCTGAAGTTCTTAAACTGTTTGCTTCATTTGTTCCAGCAACAATTCTAGAGTCTAAGTATCTAGTCTTAGATACTAATGAACCAACTGTAGCAAGTTGAGCTTTAGACAATGGACAGTTAATTAAGTGACTAATTGCTTTGATTTCAGATTTAAGGTTTGCCATGAATAGTTGTTCAAGTGTAGCAGAGTTAAATCTAATACCCATAATGTTTAAAGCTTTATCTCTTGTAAATGTTTTAACCATTGTGTCATAGTGAGCTTTAACGATCTCAAATGTCTTTTGGTATGCTTTTAAATAAGCACTATGAGCGAAGTTGTATTGCTTCTTAGATCTAATTTCACCTAAACCAATAGATTCAGCTTGTTGTTTAGTTTGAAGCAAAGTAAAGTATGTTAATTTATTTTGCTTTGAAATAGTATTGCGGTATTGCAAACCAGATCTTAGGTTTTGCAAATAAGCTAATTTAGCTGTCATTCTAATGTTGTTATCATTGAATGGTTTAGCTTTGAAATCTTCGTTAGCTTTACGAAGCTGTTGTCATAAACCCTCGCTGATGTTACATTTAACAACTTCTTTGATTTTGCTCTTTAATTTACGATCAGCTAAGATTTCATCAGTTACTCTAATGTATCAACCTTTTCTGAACTTATGTTCGAGATCAGCCATTAATAGGTTAGTTTTCTTATCTTTAACCAAGTGAACCATTGTTTGTTTAAAGTATTTATCGCCAGTCACTAAATCGTATTCAAGGTTTCTTCAAATACGATATTGTGCTTGTTTTTGTACGCATCAATATCTGAAACTACCAAGTCTCATCTTTGATTTAATGATTGGACTTAATTTAAATGTTGATTTAACTGTTTGTTGTTTTACATAGAAGATGTAATACTTGTGCAAGATAGCGCATTGATCACTTGAAAGTGATAGTAATTCAATGTAAGACATGTTACGTTCATGTTTAATCTTACTGAAGTTCTTACCTCTAAAGATGTCAAGAGTTAATCAATATGGTTTGATGTTTAAGAATAATGTAATGGCAGCAGCACCATAAACAACAATACCAAATACTACATCTCCGATGTGGTTATCAATTCCAAGTACTTGTAAGTCTGAAATTGATGTCTTAACCATTGAGAAGAATAATGATACTGGAATTGAAGCAAATGGGTTACACATTGAAATTAGCCCAACAGAAATACCATTGAAACCTTCTTGTGGGATAACCTTGGCTGCAGCTGTAACAGGCATGTTAGGACTATATCCACAATATAACATTACACCAAGGATACCAGCAATAGCTCCCGAAATAGCCATTGATGCTATTTGGTTAGCTTTTACATTGTAACCAGCAGCTAATGCTCCTGTGTTACTTAATCCAACAACTTTTTGTTTTTTACCAAATACTGTTAGATTTAAGATCACAGCCACAAAGATAATAGTGATACCTGCTAAAATAAGCAATGGAATTCAACTTTGTCCATCCATCCTTAATAACAGACTATCGTCTGGAGCTAAGGTATTTAATTGTGATGTATCAGTTGGAATAGGCAATGATGAAAGAGTTAAGATAGACATGAAGTAGATAATTCAGTTCAACATAATTGATGAAACTACTTCATTTATTCTTAAGAACGCTTTCATTGCTCCAACAAGTGATGCAAAGAGAGCACCAAGCAACATACTTACTAAAACAATAACAAATTGGTTTGCTCCAGTACCTAACTTGCTAAGGTGACATATTATTGTTGCACCTGTTGCACCAGCAACCATTTGTCCAGAAATACCAATGTTGAATAAACCTGCTTTATAGGCAGCTATAAAAGAAAGCCCACCAACAATTAGGATTGCCATATTACTTAGTAATGAGTTAAAGAATGTCTCATTTTGGAATCCAGAAGTAAAGATAGTACTAAAGATCTTGCCGAAAGATTTTCACGTTCCACAAACAGAACATGCAATAACTAAAGCAATAAAGAAGGCAAGTAAGATAGAACAAACAGTTGCTAGAATCTTCTTTGTTGTTGATTGTCTTACATCTGAATGCATGAATTTTTGTCATTTATTATGCAACTTCATCTGGAAGACGGTTTTGTTACTATTCATTAATTACCTCCTTTCCTACGGCAGGAGCTTGTGGTTTTCCAGTCCTCATTAAGAACTTACCAATCATTTGTCTGTCTGTTTTAGTCTTGTAACCATCATAGACAATATCACCATGATCCATAACCACAACTCTTGAAGCGATCTTCAAGATTTCATCTAATTCATAACTAATAAGGACAACAGCCTTACCTTTTTTAGATTCTTCAAGAATGTATTCGTGGATAGTGTTAATAGCTCCAATATCCAATCCACGTGTTGGTTGCACCAACACAATAACTGAATGTGGTTTAGATAATTCTCTAGCCACAACAACTTTTTGTTGGTTACCACCAGATAAAGATCTAAACTTAGCTTTACCTTTGTTAGCACCAAGAACATTAAACTTTGTACATAAGTTGTTAGCATTCATGTTGATTTCTTTCATTTTCAAGAAACCAAAACGGTTATACAACTTGTTGTTAATTTGGTTACTGATTAGGTTGTAGGCAACAGTTTCATCCAAAATACATCCATATTTATGTCTGTCTTCTGGAACATGACTTAAACCTAAGTTAGAAATAATCTTGGGTGTTTCATTAGTGATGTCCGTGTCTAAACCAGAAACATAGAATGTAATTTTACCTTTATCAGGGTGTTGGATTCCTGCTAAAGCTAGAGCAAGTTCTGATTGACCATTACCTTCAATTCCAGCAATACCAACAATTTCACCTGAATTAACCGTTAATGATAAATCATTAATAGCAGTTAAATTCTTGTCGTTTTGTTTGTGCATTTTAATATGCTCAATTTTCAAAATAGGAGATAATCTATTTTCAAAATTAAGAAGATTAGGATTTTCAACCATTTTGTGGCCAACAATTAATTCAACCAATTTGGCCGTATCAACTTCAGCGCGAGGATAAGTTCCAACCGTAATACCTTTACGCAAAACAGTAATTGTATCAGCTACATCTAATACTTCATTTAATTTATGAGAAATTAAAATAATTGTTTTTCCTTGTCTCTTCAACATTCTTAACATATCAAGGAAACCTTTAATTTCATCATCAGATAAAACAGCAGTAGGTTCGTCGAAAATTAATATTTCAGCACCACGATAAAGTAGTTTAATAATTTCTACTTTTTGCTGTGTACCAACTGATGCTTCTGATGTCCTTTGGTTTAAATCAATCTTAAAACCATATTCATTACAGATAGAATTAATCTTTTCTACAGCTGGTTTATCATATAGCAAACCATGTCTTGTGCTTTCAGCACCTAAAGTAATGTTTTGGAATAAACTGAATGCTAAAACTAGTTTAAAGTGTTGGTGTACCATTCCTAAACCTGCAGCATTAGCTTGCATAGCGTTTTTGAAATCCACTTTTTTACCAGCAACATAAATTTCACCAGCATCTTGTTTATAAAGTCCAAATAAAATGGACATTAAAGTAGACTTACCAGCTCCATTTTCACCACAAAGAGCATGAATTTCATTTCATTTAACTTTAATGTTAACATTAGAGTTAGCAATAATCTTACCACCCAAAAAGGTTTTAGTAACATTACGCATTTCAATTGCAAAGTTACTTCTTTTTGGTGAAATAGCCGATCCTTTATCTTTCTTATTTAAAGGAGAGTGGGTTTTGCGTTTTTTAAATAAATCAATAAACTTCATAGCCACCTCCTAACAAGTCATATACATGTTGTAATCTAGTCATTTTAAGATGCTATATTCAACTTCTTCATGTTGCCCAAGCATTGTAAAACCTTTTTCCAAATGCTCTTCATCAATTGGTTTTAGTGTCATGTTGCGGTCAAATCTTATTTTTGAAGTTGAAAGCAAACGTCCAAGAATACCAATTGTATGACTATAGTTTTTTGAATATGTAGTTTCATCACCTTGAGCATCATAACGATCGTATCGTTTGATTACAGCAAGTTCTTCAACGTGGTCTTTATAGGTTTGTTCTACATCATCTCAATCATCACCCAAATCTTCAGCATAGATTTTAACTGCATTTTTCCATGCATCAACTAATGATTTTCTTTGCAAAACACCAGATGAATCTCTATAGTAGTAAATAAAATGCTCTAAAGCTTCCAATAGTGGAACAAAACCATCTCATGAAATGGAAATTAAACCATTCATGATATTTCCGCATGTTTGAAAACCAGTACCGCAAATGGATCTTTTTGGATCAGGGATTTTTTTGCCGCTTTCATCAGTAGCAGAAACATCTCAATTTAAACCTTTACCAATTAATCTGTTGATTTTGTTTGTTACCTTCTTTAAGTCTTTAACAGCTGAAAACTTAATAATTGCATGAGATTGATTTGAATGATGTCCATAAGAATCAGTAGATTGATCTCAATATGGATCACCACATTTTTCGTCTTTGTTTGTCGATGCCCCACAATATTCATGTCATCTTTGGTAGTCACCATTTTCCATAGCACTATCAACGCCAATAACAATGGCTTTTGAGTTTTGGTTTTGAATTTCTTGTGCTGTATCTAATGATTGAGGACCAGCAACACAAATAATAGCACTAGCTCCTCTGTTTAAATATTGTTTAGTAATACCAATAGCATCACCAGCTGTGAATGTACCAGAGAAATGGTTGTTGGCATCACCAAGTTTGATCATTTTAACTGAGAATTCGTTATATAACTTTTTATCTAACTTTTCTTCTTCGAAATATCTTCTTTCTTTATCTGCGATAGTAGCTGAAGGATCATTTAAAATTTCTTTAACTTGGCTGCGGTATTTACTACTTTCAATTAATTTATTAAATGTTTGAAGACATTTACCAGCATTTGGGAATCGCTCTTCTTCTATTTCTGGATCACCAAAAGCATATCTAGCGCCAATTTCAAAGACGTTTTGAATTACGCCATAATTGAATAATTCCACACCACGTTGGAAACCTCCCATGTATACTGTTACACTCGGGATAGGCACACCACCATATTCTGCAACAGTAAAATCTTGAAAGTGATCATGATAAAGTTGTGGATTGTGAATTAAATATTCACATGTTGCTAATCCGGTTAAAAAACCAGGTTGATCAGCTCTAAATAAAACTGAAGCAATACATTGGTTGTCAGGAATGTTGGCATCTTGTAAAACAATTGCTGTTTCTTGCATTATTTTATTTGTTTTATCATCAGCACATGTAGCTTGCGGATTGCCACCACGGCGTGTCATCATTGTAGTTAATGGCGTTGCGTGGTTAAAACCAGCAAGGCCGATAACGCTGTGTTTTTTTGCTATAGACACATATGTATTAATAAAATCAGTCGTGCTATCTTGAGGTGGTTTATATGCATGAGCTTGATCAATGTTATAATTTCCTAATTTTTGATTGTAAACAAAGTCAGCAAGACCTTCAAACAATGATTGGTTGAAAGAACGATCCATTATTGAGTGTGTGGCACCATCAATAATAATAGAACTAAATTCTTTTCTCTTATCACTAACCCCAGGACTCAAAGGTTCTCCCTCTTCTTTGCCTAATTCTAATTGCGATCCTTTTTCAAAAGGAGCATGCTCGGCACCTGTGTGTCAACTAGATCAATCGGAGATAGTTTTCATTTCTTGCTCAGGCATGTCAAGGTCAGTCATATTTCACGCAGAATCAATACGTTCATCTTCATAACCAATAGATTTTCAAGAAGCATATCTTGCTTCTGCACTATTCAAATTCATGTATTCAACTTTGAATGTTGCAGCAGAAACTCCAAAAACTATACCCGCGCTGCCGCCTAATAAACATGTGCTTGTAACAACATCTTTAATTAGAACTTTGTGGGCTGATAAGAATGATTTGAACTTCATATTAACTATTTCCTTTCTTAATTTCGTCCAAGATTTCTTGACCATCAATTTCACCTTGACGCACTACTTCCATCTTGTCTAAGTCAATAATAGTAGATGGTTGTTGACTTAGCATTTCATAAGGGGCGTTGTCAACAATGACAATGTAATCATAGTGTGGTTTAAACACACTAAATACTTCTTGTACTGATTGAACAGGATCTTGTCCTGAAATGTTGGCAGAAGACTGATACACAGGTCCAGTCAAACGTAATAAATCAATTAGATATTGGCATTTAGGTACACGGTAACTGACCCCTTTTCACACAAAAGATACAGGTCCAGGAGTATAAGGTCTAATGGCATCAGCTAAAAAAGAAGGTAGTCCTAGTTCATCCATTGACGCAATGAATTTGCTTACCTTCTTTTCAAACGGTCTATTCTTTATAGTATAGATTTGCCCTTCATTAAGACTTATGATTCCTCAGACTGTATCCGTTGGCAAAATAATCGCCTTACCAGACTTCAATGCTACTGCCATCTCATTGATTTGAGTCTTTGAATATATTTCCATAGTTAATGAATATGTATATATTCATTATACATAAAACCCACCATGTCCAATAAAAATATAAATATTTTTATTATCATAAAAAATTATTCTTTATAATAATGATATTATTTATAAAAAATATAAATATATATTGGAGGAAATTTATGTTAAACAAAGTTATTCTTGAAGGAACAGTTACAAGAAGTTCATGAGGAAAGAACAAAGAAGAAGGTGGCTACTTCTTAAACATAAAGCAAGAAAGAGTATTTAACAAGTTTAAATCTGTTAACTCTTTCTCTGCTTATGCAAACAGACCACTTGCAGCACAACTTGCTAAAATTATTGAAGCAAACCCTGGCTGTAGAGTAATCATTGAAGGTAAACTAAGAACATATTATTCAAAGAAAGACAATTTATTTCACACGACGATCCTTATTGAAAAGTTGGTAAACTGAACACCAGCTGAACAAGCTTTACCTGAAGTAAAGTAATTCAATAAAAGGAGTCTATATGAAATTAAATTTAAAGATGGCATATGCGGTTGCATATGTCTTGTATAAAAAACATAAAGCAAAAATTGCTGATATAGGTGAACTAGAAAATACATTCTATGTTGATTTTGAAAGCAAAGACGTTATTTCTATTGCTGACTTTAAAAAGTTAGAAAACGAAATAACTCAATTTATCTATGATAAAAATGTAACTGTTGAAGCTAAAAGAAAACAAGTGGAAGTCGTTAGAGACTGTCCATGTATGAAGAAAAACAAATATCTTCATTATCATGTTATTCATCATGACATGAAAACAATCAACATGATTAAAATAAATGATGAATTTCCTTTTATTAACAAATTAGAAACTAAGAACTTAGCTTTTAATGAAATCAAATCTTTTAAACTAGAAAACGTTGCAGGAAACTATTGATTAGGCTCTGCAAAGAATAAACAATTACAAAGAATAACTGGTTATGCTTATTCTTCTAAAGAAGAACTTAAAGCTTATGAAGCAGAAGCACAAGACAGAAAAGAAAGAGATCACCGTAAACTAGGACAAGATCTAGAATTATTTACATTTAATGATCTAGCTGGACAAGGTGCACCTATTTGATTACCTAACGGTGCTGCTGTTATGTATCAAATTGATGATGAAGTTAGAAAAATCTTACTTCAATCAGGTTTCCAATTTGTTTCTACACCAATTTTAGGTAGTGATGAATTATATAAAACATCAGGACACTGATTTCACTATCGTGAAAATATGTTCAATCCTTTAAAGATTGATGAACAAGTAATGGTTTTAAGACCAATGACATGTCCTCACCACATGTTAGTTTACAAATATAGACCAAGAAGTTACCGTGAACTTCCATTTAGAGTTGCTGAAAAAGCAATCCTTCATAGATATGAAGCTTCTGGTGGATTAATTGGTCTTGAACGTGTAAGACAAATGCAATTAATTGATACTCACGTAATGATTAGACCTGATCAAATCGAATCAGAAATCAGACATTACTATGATGTTGTCATGAAAACTTTAAAAGCATTTGACATCAAGATTCATCGTGTTGATTTATCTCTTCACGATCCAAAAGATAAGGCTAAATATTTCAACAATCCAAAGATGTGAGCAAAAGCAGAAAAAGAACTTGCTGCTGTTATGGACAGAATGGGTATGAAATATGAGAAAAAAGTTGGCGAAGCTGCCTTCTATGGACCTAAGATCGATTTCCAAATGAAAACTGCTCTTGGTCATATCATTACAATGTCTACAATTCAACTAGACTTCTTGCTTCCAGCAAGATTTGACCTAAAATACATTGATAAAGATGGTAAAGAACAAAGACCTATTTTAGTTCATGGTGGAATCATTGGAACACTTGAAAGATTCATGTCAATCTTACTAGAAAGCAACAAGGGTGTATTCCCACTATGATTAGCACCTGTTCAAGTGCAACTTATTCCTGTTGCATCTGTTCATGAAAAGTTCTGCGATGAATTTGCACAACGTTTAATGAACCATGGTGTTAGAGTTGAAGTTGATCACACTGATGAAAGATTAGGTAAGAAGATTAGAAACGGACAAATCCGTAAGATTCCTTACCAAATTGTTTTTGGTGATGACGAAATCAAATCACAAACTATTTCTTACCGTGAATACGGTAAAAAAGAAGTTACAAATGTACCAATGGCTAAATTTGGTGACATTCTTGTAGAAAGAATTGCTGCCCATAAATAATATGGAAACAACCACACACAAAAAGATTGTTGTCTTTGATATCAATCTTGATTGAAACTGTTATAAGAAGGAAGATCGTAGATACAAAGATCTACCTCTTGTTTATCCTTTAATAAAGAAAGCAAGTGAATATCAAACAGTTATTATTCAAACAAGTGGTTGTTTAATTGACGCTCTAGACTTTGTCTATACACATGAAATAACTAAAGGTTATTTAGTAGCTAGTGGTGGAGCAATTATTTATGATATTGCTGCAGGTAAAGCATTAGAGATAAAAACCATTGATCCAGATGATGTAAGAACAATCGTTCATCATGGCATCATGTCTAGTGTGAACATTACTATTTACACACCTGACCGTAAATTCCTTTATATAGCTAATGACGTAAGCTATTCAAGAATTAAAGGAATGTGCTATAGCCAACATGAAGTAATCCAAACATATGACATGTTACAAACTACACTATCACGTAGTGATATTGTTGATGTTGGCTACTATTTACTAAATGGTTCTGTGGATAACCAAAAGCAAAAACTCTTGCTTTATAACATTGATAAATATTGGGAAGATGAAATCTGCAAACTTGCAGTTAAGACAAATAAGACATCCAATTATGTCCATGTTGGTAATAAAGAATCAACAAAACTTAAAGCAATTGAAAAAATTATGTCTTTAAATAATGTTGAAAACTTATCTGATGTTTTATACATTGCTGCAAGTTGTGTAAATAATGAATGTTATGTCACATTTAAAAACTCTTTGATTACATCAAATACTGATTTTATCAATGAAATTGGCAATAGAAAACAACACAAATATCTAGCTCAAGAAATCAAAAATCTTGACCCAGAATTTGGTCTAAAATCTAATTCTTTTTGAAAATAATTCATTTTTAATATAAAATAATATACATAGAAATAAGGTTTTAATATGAAAGCAAAATCACATCCAGTACAAAAGCTAACAACCTTCAAATGTGCCACTTGTGGTGCAGAATACAAGATTATGTCAACTTGTAAAGCTGACGTAGTTTCTATTGACGTTTGTGCTAACTGCCACCCAGTATTTGTTGGTAAATCAGTTGAAACAAACGTTAAAGGTAGAGCAGAAAAACTTGCTAGCAAGTTTGAAAAGAAGAACTACCAACCAAAAGTTAAAAAGGTTAGAGCTAAAAAATCTAATAAGACCGTTATTTCAAACTTGGATGATTTAGCTAAGTAGCTTTAGATATAGAAAAAGACCACTTTTTGTGTGTCTTTTTTTATTTTGTTTTAGGAGGATATTATGGAATACAACAAGAAATTATATGAAACAGTAGAAGGTATAGCAAAGAACTTTAAAGAACTATCTAACAAGGTAGAAACAGATACTTCTTTGCCTTTTTCTGAAGTAAAAAAGATTAATATCCAACTAAAGAAACATGAACCTGTAGCTGCTAAATTCCAAGAACTAAAGAAAATAATTCAAGATGCAAAGCAAGCTGAAGATATTTTAAATGACTCTAGCATCAAAGATGCTGACTTCATTGCCATGGCTAAAGCAGACCTTGATTCAATTAGAAGTCGTATTCCAGTTCTAGAACAAGAAATTAAAACATTACTATTACCAGTTGATCCAAATAATGATAAGAACGTTATTGTGGAAATGAGACCAGCTGCTGGTGGAGATGAATCAGCACTATTTGTGTCTGATCTATTTGACACATATAAAAGATACTTTGATAACCAAAAATGAAAATGCACTATTATGGATGTTAGTCCACAAGGTAATGGTTATTCATATCTATCATTTACCGTTAAAGGTAAAGATGTATATTCTAAGATGAAATTTGAATCAGGAGTACATCGTGTACAACGTGTTCCTGCTACAGAATCAAAAGGTAGAGTACACACATCTACTATTACCGTAGCTGTATTACCAGAATTAGATGATATAGAAATCAAAATCAATCCAGCCGACTTAAGAATTGATGTTTACCGCGCTTCTGGAGCAGGTGGACAACACGTTAACCGTACAGAATCTGCTGTTAGATTAACTCATATGCCTACGGGCATAGTTGTGGCTTGTCAATCAGAAAGAAGTCAAATCGAAAACAGAGCTAAGGCTATGAATATGCTTAAAGCTAAGTTATGGCAAAAAGCTGAAGATGATAGAAAAGCACAAGAAGATTCTACTAGACGTAGTCAAGTAGGAACAGGCGAAAGAGCTGAAAAGATCAGAACTTACAACTATCCACAAAACAGAATTACTGATCATAGAATTGGTTTAACATTAAATAAACTTGACTTTATTATGCAGGGTGGAACTCTAGAAGAGTTACATGACCAATTAATTGCTGATGAACAAGCTAAATTAATGGAAAACCTAAAGATTTAGTATGACTTACAATCAACTATTTGAACAATTCAAAAGTAGATATGGTGAAAATCACGATATTATCTTTTTTGAATTAGTTTTTTATTGTTCAGTAGTTGTTAAAGATAAAAATGATTTCATTACTAATCGTAATGTTCCAATCAATTTTAAAGAAAGAAAATTCTGAAAATTAGCTAATGAATACTTTGTTAAACAAAAACCTCTTGCTCATATTACTGGACATGCAAAGTTTTGTGGTTTAGACTTCAAGATTGACAAAAAAGTCTTAGCGCCAAGAGATGTTACTGAACAAATGACATTAGACTTTATTGATGCTCATAAGCAAACTCCTGCAGCACCACTATGAGATTTATGCTGTGGAAGTGGTTGCATTGGTATTTCTATTAAGAAATACTTACCACAATTTGAACTAACATGTATTGATAAGTATTGAAAGCCAGTTTTTAATACACATGATAACGGTATTAAACATAAAACACCATTAACAGTTGATTGCAAAGATGTTGTTAGATTTTTAGAAAGTAAAAGCTTTGCTGGTTATATTATTTCTAACCCACCATACATTAACTATGCTAATTTCAGCAATAATAAAATGTTTAAATACGAAAGCAAAAACGCTTTAATTGCTGAAGAAAATGGAATGTATTTCTATAAGAAATACTTTGAATGATTATCAAAGCATACTTTTAAAGAAGCATGATTTGAAATCGGCTATGATTTGCTAGAACCAATTAAATTAGAAATTAGCAAGTACAAAGATTTGATCTTGGAAGTCCCAAAAGATCGACAATATATAATCATAAAAAGAAAGCTATAGCTTTCTTTTTTTATATAATTATTAGGTTATGAATAAAAAGAAAAAAGTGACTAAGAAAGAAGTCAAAAAGAAAAAAATAACCTTCTTCTCTGCCATTTTATTAGTTATTGGTTCCTCAATTGGAGCTGGTATTTTCTTAAAAAATGGAGAAGTATTAGGAAATGTTAGCGGTAGCACTATCCTAGCATTAGTTTCATGAGTTCTTTCAATCTTTGGTGTTATCTGTATGGGTGTTTCACTAGCTGAAATAGCTAGTGCAACTACCGACAGTAACCTAGGAATTATCTCATGAGTTAAGAATTTCTGTCATAAATATTTATATAAAGTGTCCAAGTATTTTATGGCATTCTTATATTTGCCACTTAACTTCTTCTTGATGCCATATTATGTTGTCATCCAATTCCAAGATGCTTTTGGTTGACAAACACAATGGTGAATCTCTGCTTTAATTGCTTTTGGCATTTCTGCATGATTTTTCATTGCATCTGGTTTATCAAGTAAATTAGGTGACATTCAAAATAAAGTAGTTACATATGTAAAGTTTATCCCATTAGCATTCTGCATTATTGCTGGAATAGTTGTTGCAGCTATGGGATTTGCAGGAAGCCCACAAATTGGCCCAAGCCCTATTAATCCAGATGAACACACAAGGTTGGCGCAAATGTTCCCTGTTCTGGGTGTTATAGGATCTATTCCTGCCATTATATTTAGTTATGATGGCTTCTATTCTGCAGCTGGTATTCAATCAGAAATGGAAGAACCAAAGAAGACTCCATTAGCATTAGTTGTTGGTTTATTAATCGTTTCTGCAATTAACTTATTAATTGCTGTTGCATTGTTATTTGGATCAACAAATGGTAAAGTAAATCACTTAGCTTGATTCTATGAAAATGCACATTGAGTTATTGGTGTTGTTGAAATGTTAATTGCTATTGGTGTGCTTGGAATTATTAATGGTTTTGCCATTTACAACCCATTGTATTATCAAGATTTAATCAAAGGCAACGAATTACCATTTAGCAATAAATTAAAAGGCAAAATTGCTACGCAAAAACACAACTGAGTTGGTTTAATTTATGCTGGAGTTATTACATTAGTGTTCTTTGTAATCTTTACATTAATTGGTGCATTAGCATACGTTGATGTAATAGGCTATGGTGGCACAGAAATGATCCCATTCATGGGCGGAACCGCTAAACGAGGTTACGATATTGTTGCAAATGGTTGTTGCAATAGTCTATATTCATTCTGTGACTTAATGGCTAACTGAACATCAATCTTTGCATTCTTATGTGTTGTCTTTGCAACAATCGGGGCAATGAGAAATAGAACAATGGAAAGAGTAAAAGTAACTAAAGTTAAAGGTTTCTGATTCTGTTCAATTGTTTCAACAATCGTCATTAGTGTTGCTTGCTTGTTTATTGTTGCGGCTTCAATCGGTGACATTGCTATTGTTGCTGGCTGAGCAAAAGATATAGGCGAAGGATATTCAAGAGCCGACTGAAACAAAGATATGCTTGGAGCAATCATGACTCTTGTAATGTTGGTTGTCTTTGTTCTAGTTTGTTGCATTCCAAGTAGCATTGAAATGCACAAAGAAAAGAAACATCATTTAGCAAGAGCTTAAATATAAATATTTAAAAAGAGTGACTTGTCACTCTTTTTATTTTTATAATAATAGTATGACAGATGCAATTCTAACTGCCTTAGTTATTATCTTCATATGCTTCCTTTGTGCTGGTTTAATTGTCTACACAATATTTTTTGCTATTCACAAAAAATATTTTAGACAACAACTTAACATCGTTAAGAAATTTAATGAATTAATTAACGGTTTAAATGGAATTAACATCTATAAAATTCAAGTTTTAGCTAACAACGATTTAGGAGAAAAGCTAGATTTAAACAAATACATTGACATTTACAAAAAACTAAAAGAAAATTCAATTGTTATCCGTTCTAACATCTCTATTTCTGAGTCAGAATTAAATAGTTTCAACCTAAAGGTTGCCAAGAAATATATTCATGCAATTGACAAAGATCTAACAAAAGCTTTGTCTGATTTTAATGATCTACAAACCGCTTACATTGGTTATACACAATATGGTCAAGCAATTGAAACAACATTCCAAAACTATCTAGAAATCTATGAACGTTTAGCTTTATTCTATGAAACAAAATTAGACTATAACCTAAACTTTAACAGAGTTAATTCATTATTTGCTTCAATTAGAAAAACGCTTGAAAACATTCCAAAACTATCAATTAAATTTGATTACAAAAGAACAATCGATACTGTTCTTGACTTAGGAAGAAAACTAAGAACATTAGCTGATGCCATCTTGTTAGTTTATCGTTTCCAAATCATTGATACATATTTGAAAACATCTAAAGAAGTGAACGAGAAGATGATCAAAGATCATTATGCCGAAATCTCTTCTAGTGATTTACAGGCTTTACAAAACTTATTAACTATCTTCAATCATGCTTACAACAACTTCAATAGACATTATCGTATTCTTGATTTAGGAAAAGCTGCGCAATTCTCTATTCAAGCAATTAATGCTATTAACCAAGTAAACCAATTTACATACATTCACATAAACACACCAACATTGATTAACTTATCTGTTAGTGAAATTAAAGATCAAACAGACAAGATTCTTGCTAACAAAAATGATATTGTTAACAGCATTAGAGATTTAAAACAATACTTTGTATTGGAACCAGAAATCCTCGATTGTTTTGAAGTAATAGAAAAAGATATTAACCGTATTTCTTCATTAAGCAATACTGCTAGCCACATTACTTATCGTACTCATACTGAAAAAATTAGAGCAGTTAAAGATTTAGATAGTATTGCTAACCAAATCATCAACCGTAAGCTAGAAATAGTTCAAGCAATTGATAAGATTGATGACATGTTAGCCAAAGTCATTAAGACAGTTACAGACCTAAATGACTTATACATCTATTTCTGACAATTATTAACTATAGTTAAACAACTAGCTCCAAATGATGATGAATCAGAAAGTATCAGAACATTAATTGAATCTAACCTAAAACAAATAGAACAATACTCAAAACAAATTGTTTCAGATAAAAAACCTGACTTTGATAAGATTGCTTATGAATTAAGTACAATCGTTGAACAAAGCCAACAAATCTATAAGCAAATGACTACAACCATTGTTCTTAAGACATATGCTACTAAGCTACTTACATATGTAAATAGGTATAAATCTATTAAACAATTGAAAGATAGCTTTGCTGATGCTAACAAGCTATTTAAGGATAAAAAGTACTCTCAATGTATTGATAAATTACTTGTTATCTCTAGAAATGCTAAAAAGTATAAAAACTAGGTTAATCCTAGTTTTTTAAAAATATATATATTTTTAGTAATTTTATGTTATTATTATAGATACGTATGATACACACGGCTAAGTTGTATCTAAAAACATAGTAAAAATAAGGAGAAATAATGCCTACTATACAACAACTTATACGTCACAAACGTAAAAGTAAAAAATCAAAATCAAAATCTCCTGCGCTATTGAGTACTTATAACTCTTTCGAAAGAAGACAAAAGTACTCTCCTGCGCCATTAAAGAGGGGAGTTTGTACCAGAGTTGGAACAATGACACCTAAGAAACCTAACTCTGCCTTAAGAAAATATGCTAAGGTTAAATTGACTAACCGTGAAGAAGTTCTAGCATATATTCCAGGTGAAGGTCACAACCTTCAAGAACACTCTGTAGTATTAATCCGTGGTGGTCGTGTAAAAGACCTACCAGGTGTGAGATACCACATTGTTAGAGGAACTCTAGATACACAAGGTGTAGCTAAGAGAAACCAACAAAGATCAGCTTATGGTGCTAAAAAGCCTAAAGCTGCTCAATAGGAGAATTAAATATGAGAAAACATCAAGCTGAAAAACGTCAAGTTTTACCTGATCCAGTATTTAATTCAAGAATTATTACTAAAGCCATTAACTTAGTAATGGAAGATGGTAAAAAAGGTTTAGCACAACAAATCGTTTATGGTGCATTCGATATTGTTGAAAACAAAACTAAACAAAAACCAATCGATGTGTTTAACAAAGCTCTAGACAACATTATGCCAAGTCTAGAACTTAAAGTTAGACGTATTGCTGGTAGTAACTATCAAGTTCCTACACCAGTAGGTGAAGAACGTAAAGTTGCTTTAGGATTAAGATGATTAATCCTTTATGCTAGAAACAGAAATGAAAAAACAATGACTGAACGTCTAGCAAACGAAATCATCGATGCTTCAAATGGTATCGGTGGTGCCGTTAAGAAAAAAGAAGATACACACAGAATGGCTGAAGCAAACAAGGCTTTTGCTCATTTAAAATTCTAGGAGATAGACTATGCCAAGACAATTTCCTTTAGAAAAATATCGTAACTTCGGTATCATGGCCCACATTGATGCTGGTAAGACTACCACATCAGAACGTATCCTATTCCATGGTGGTAAAACACACAAAATCGGAGAAGTTCACGATGGTGGTGCAACCATGGACTGAATGGAACAAGAAAAAGAACGTGGTATCACAATTACTGCTGCTGCAACATATGTTACATGAAAAGGATATGAATTAAACTTAATTGATACTCCAGGACACGTAGACTTTACAGTAGAAGTAGAAAGATCATTAAGAGTACTAGATGGTGCTGTTACAGTACTAGATAGTCAACAAGGTGTTGAACCACAAACTGAAACAGTTTGAAGACAAGCAACTGAATATAAGGTGCCAAGAATTGTTTACTGCAACAAGATGGACAAAGTTGGTGCTGACTTTGAAATGTGTCTAGAATCTATTAAAAAGAATCTAGGCGCTAAAGGTGTAGCAATCCAATATCCTATTGGAGCTGAAGCTAACTTCATTGGAACTATTGACTTAGTAACAATGAAATGTAGAATGTTCGATGGTAAACCTGAAGAAGACTATAAGATTGCTGAAATTCCAGCAGACTTATTAGAAAAAGCAAAACACTTTAGACAAATCTTAGTGGAAGAAGCAGTTAACTATGACGAAAAGTGTATGGAAAAATACTTAAATGGTCAAGAATTAACTGAAGAAGAATTAAAGATGTGTATTAGAAAAGGTACACTAACTGCTGAATTCCACCCAGTATTATGTGGAACATCATTTAAGAATAAAGGTGTTAAAGCTGTACTGGATGCAGTAGTTGACTACTTACCATCTCCTGCAGACTGTCCAGCTATTAAAGTTAAAGATGAAGAAACTGGTAAAGAACTAGAACTAAAGAACCATGATGAAGATAAGTTTGTTGCTTTAGCATTTAAAGTAGCAACTGACCCATTTGTTGGTCGTATTACTTTCATCAGACTATATTCTGGTCACTTAAATGCTGGTAGTTATGTTATCAACACTAAACGTGGTATTAAAGAACGTGTTTCACGTTTAATTAAGATGCACTCAAATAACAGAAATGAAATTCCTGATATTTGTGCTGGTGACATCTGTGCTGTTGTTGGTTTAAAATCTACAACAACTGGTGACACACTTTGTGAAGAAGATCTAGATGTTAAACTAGAATCAATGAAGTTTGCTGAACCAGTTATTAGTTTAGCTGTTGAACCAAAAACAAAAGCAGACCAAGAAAAAATGGGTATTGCTTTGCAAAAACTTGCAGAAGAAGACCCAACATTCAGAACATACACAGACCATGAAACTGGTCAATGTATTATCTCTGGTATGGGTGAATTACACTTACAAATTATTGTTGACCGTATGAGAAGAGAATTCAAGGTTGATGTTAATGCTGGTGCTCCTCAAGTTTCTTATAGAGAAACATTTACTAAAGAAGGATCAGCAGAAGGTAAGTACATTAAACAATCTGGTGGTCATGGTCAATATGGACACTGTGTTGTTAAGTTTGAACCTAACAAAGATAAAGGATATGAATTTGTTAATGAAATCGTTGGTGGAAAGATTCCACGTGAATTTATTAAACCAATTGACCAAGGTATTCAAGAAGCTATGAAAGCTGGTCCTTTAGCTGGTTATCCATTAATTGATGTTAAGGCAACAGTATATGATGGTTCTTACCACGATGTTGACTCATCAGAAATGGCTTTCAAGGTAGCTGCATCATTAGCTTTAAAAGAAGCTGCTAAGAAATGTGGTCTAGTATTACTAGAACCAATCATGGCAGTTGACGTAGTAGTTCCTGATCAATATTTAGGAGATGCTATGGGAGACATTAGTTCACGTAGAGGAACTATTGAATCTACAGAACAAAGAGCTGCTGCCCAAATGATTAAAGCTAAAGTTCCTTTAAAGAACATGTTTGGTTATGCAACAGACCTTAGATCATTTACACAAGGTCGTGGCAACTATGTAATGCAATTTAGCCACTATGCTCAAGCACCAAAGAGTGTAGTTGATGAAGTAGTTGCAGCAAGAACTGGACAAAAAGCTGCTGCTAAGAAATAGTAGGTAAAAAAGAAAGAGGCTTTGCCTCTTTTTATTTATCCAAATCTTACAATTTTTCAATTGTTAGGAATGCTATTTGAACCAAAATTATAAACATCATATCCATTGTAATAAAAACTGCCTGTTTGTGTTTGGACATTTTCAACTCATGATTTGAAATATGCAGTTGAAAATTGACCAGTAAAATCAATTTTAATCTTGTTTAGTTTAGTACAACCTGAAAACATGTTTTCAAAGCAATCAACTGATAGTTTATTTGCTTTGATGTAAGGAGCATTAGTTATTAGTTTGCAACCTTGGAACATGTTCTTATAACACGATTCTCTATCTGTCAAATCAGTCGCGGGTAATATTTCAGGGCAAGAAACCAAACCTTCGCAATGACTGAACATATTGCAATAGCACTGATTAGTTAGTTGTGTTGCTGGTAAAACTAAATTTTTTGCATTAGTAATAAAAGTGTCTGATGTGTTATTTGTTCCAAATAAAGCAACAAAGCAATTATCGCTTGGTATTGTTGTTGCTTGGCACAAACCATTATCAATTAATGACATAATGTTACCAGATATGTTGACACTATTAGTAAATGTAAAATGTGGGAATTTAATATCACTGGTGCTGTTGTCGCCTTTTAATATAACACTTTGACCAGCAGCGATATTTACTGGGTCAGGATTTTGGTCCCCCTCCATAAAAGTTGACCATGTTTTTCCATTGTCTTTTGAAAACTCAATTTTGTTTACATAATCTATGCCTGAAATGTCTACATCAAACGACAAATCGTTAATAGCAGTAAATGTCAAGCAGTCCTTTGAATAATCATGTGTTGAACTCCCACACGATATGCAGCTAGCAAGGGGGGCTAATAATATTGAAGGCACAACAATTGGTATGATCTTTTTCATGGATTTATTATACATAAATAAAAATGTATAATGGAGTTGAAGGAACAATAAATATGAAAAGAAACAAATTACTAATCCCTCTTACAACCCTAGTTGGTGCTGTAGGAGCGATTGCACCAAGCATTTGCTTAACAAGTTGTCAAAACAATTCACAAGAGAGTTTGCCACCAACTGCAATTCTAGCTTCAAGACGTTTCAAATTTACTGAAACTCCTGTTGTTAGAAAGAACGAAGCATTTACTTGTACAATTACAAGTATTGTACCTGGAGCAGCAGGATTACAACAACAAGACCTAATAGTCTATAACAATCATGTACGAACTTTGAATTTTTATTTACAGCAAAGCAAAGAAGATGAAGAATTTATATACACTTTAACCTTCACTGAAGGCGAAAAGGTTAATGGCGATATATACATATGTATCGAAGACCCACTATTTTATTATCTTGACGTATCTGGTGAAATATCGCATAAATATAATGTAATAGCAGATCAAGAACTTCCGCATTATGGTAGTGTATGGAGTTGTGAAATTCATGATACAAACCCTGATCAAGATCAGTATGAACAATCTTTACCGGATAACACACATATTACAATATTAAATAATATGGTACCGCTTCAAACATCATCTACTCAACCAATAAGATGTGAGCATGTAAATCATTCAGTCGATGGAGTTAGCCACTGATATATAAAAATTTCTCTTCCTGCAGAAGGGCCTTATAGTAAAGCATTAGGTGATATAATTGTACGTATTGCACCGCCCCCTACTGCATAATGTCTAATTAGAAATATTTAATACTTTCTCAAAGTAATGGTAATTCAAAAAGAAAAGAGGCTATGCCTCTTTTTTATATACAGAAACATGGTGCAAATTGTCAACCAAATGCTCCAAACGATGCTTGCATAAGACTTCCGTCTGGATTAATGCCTGTTAGCAATTTTTGTGATGAACCATCTCTTGCTGCAATAGTTATGGGGGAATTTTCTAAAAATCTGACTCTTTCAGGTGTTTTGTCTTTTTTGGGCAAATTACTATAATACGTATATTCTGTGCCACCATAGCACATGTCGTCTCCATATTCTAATTTAGAAGGGATGAACATTTTGTTATAGCTATGAATTAAACCGTTTGATGGAGGGTCAAAGGATTCAGATGTTTCTTTATCAACTGTTTTAATGGCAGTCATTATCACTGATGGCATTTTTTCAAATAAAGTATTATTACAATAGTAATATGCTAGACAATAATGGCCATCATTTTCATATCAGCAAGAGTCTTCTTTATCATTGTAAATGATTGGTGGGTCTTCAATAGGAACATCAACAAATTCAAATGTTAAGTTTGCTTTAGCTTCTGAATCTACCAATAAATCATGTCGGCAGTCAATCAACCTAACTCTGTATTGGTGACCGTCAAAACTCAATTCTCTATTTCTACCAACAAGATCTCTTTTTATATTTGCAATTGCTTGTTCTTCGTTGCTTGCTTCAGACTCGCAATAATAATTAGCAAACTCGACTATATCGTTGTTTTTAGAAATAAGTGTTGATCAATCATCAGATTCAAAGAAAGTTTTTAATTCTGTTGATCTTTTCTTTGTTGAAAATGTTAAAACATTTTCTTGTTCAGGAGCAAATTTATGTTTAAGTTCTTCATCCATAAAGAAAACGTTTGTATCTGGTTTGTCTGCGCCAAAAAACCAATCAAGTGATAATGATTCTCCATTCAATTTAATAGTATCTATTTCATAGTTTGGTTTGATTCAGTATGTAAATGCTCGAGTTGGGAAACGATCAAAAGTATATGTATCTTGGGGAAAACTGATGTTATCATCGCCAGCAACAAACTTAAATGCGAAACCTTTTTCCTCCAATGAAAGAAGGACAATGATAATACCATTAATAGAGGAGCCAGGTATGGTTATTTTTGTGTTTGTAATAGAACACTGCTCTGTGATGTCGCTTCTTTCACAACGTACTACACATTGGACATTGTATAACACATCATCAAAAGAGAATTCGATAACACAGTCCTTACCTTTGGTAACATCTTTAGGACGCTTTGTTATTTCTACCCCCTCAGAACAACCAATATACAACTGATATGTATTGTTGCTTTTTGCACATGATATTAGGCTAAATGGACTAATTGTCAGAGCGCTAGATGTAATAAGTAAAAAAGGTTTCCAAAATTTCATATATAAATTATATAAAAATAAAAAAATAGGAATTTCCTATTTTTTTATTCACCCATAGGTTTCTTTACTCAGTCTTTAATTCATGTTGAATCAAACTTGTTATATAGTAAAGCATCATGAACTACTAGCTTCTTACCTTTAAAGACTTGTTTAATTGCGTCTTTCATAGCATCTTGTTGATATTTGCTATCATTAGCAAATGTACATAGAATGTATCAGAATTCATTTAAGGTAATAGCATTAGTTGGATCCATTGATCAAGTTGAATTAATAAATGTAGGTGTCATGTGTTTTTCATGAACATCTGCCATGTTAATTTGTGTTACCATTAGCTTGAAACCTTCATTCTTTTGGTTTTCAAAGCAGAAACCATCATACATACCTTTACGAAGTTCTACATTTTCTAGACGTTTGAAAGCTGTTTCATAGAATGTTTTATTGTTTTTCAATGCTTCTAGAATGTCATACTTCATTTCTATTAAAGCTGTATCAGGGTGTTCATAACGACGTTTACCTGTGGCAATATCATTAAAGATATTATCTTGGTTGTGTAATTCTTTACCAACCTTACCAGCTAATGTTCTTAGGTCTTCTGTGTTAGAGTAAGTTACAAACTTATGTGCTAATTTGTGAGCGATTGGTGAAATATCATCAAATCCTATTGCTGGTTTTTCATCAACTTGAATTGATTTAAAGTAATATTCGTTAGCTTCGCCTTCGCCAAGACCTACACCAGCTCATGGATATCAAACACCTGTGTTTTCATCTACTGTTACACCTGTATCAACAGCTTTTGTTTCAAATACTGAGTGACTAAATGGTTTTGAGCCATTGCCAAAGGCAGCACCAGCTAAACCACTATCAGAGTCTAGTTCGTTTTTACTTGGTGTTTGGATACCTAAGAAACCACCTAATTGTTTAGTTGTATGAGCAGTATCATTAAATACTTTATTTATAACATTTCAATATGAATCAAAGTCACCACGTAATTTTGGAGCTGCTGTTGTTGATGTTTGAGCAGTATTACCTGTATAGTTTCAATAATCGTAGATGTTAGCAGCATCTGCTACTCATTCATATGGGTTGTTTTCTAATGTAGATGGGTCTTCTTTGTTAGTTATAAATGGATCATATGTGTTGTATTTAGTTAAATATGCAACATATGCTCTTTCGCCATCTTTGATGGTGTCTTCTAGAGCATTGTAGAATCTTTCAAAGTTATTCTTAGCTAAATAACCCATTGTTATTTGGAACAATTTAAATGATAAATAATCGTCATTGAATTCACCGCTATTTATCTTGTTTGTAGCAACGAGTCTTTCATAAGCTGCAGAAATTGTTGTATAGAAATCAGTTGTTGATGATGCTGCAAGATTAGCAAAGTTATTATCACTTGTTAAAACCTTCTTTGCTTTATAAGCAGAAGTGATTTCATCATCAGCTCCAGTCAGGATGTTAGCTATTTTATAGTTATCATCTTTAAATGTTTCATCATCATTAATATAAAGATCATATGTATTTCATTTAATTTCATTAGCTAATGAATTTGAATCTAAGAATGAATACATTGTTTTGTCAACAATTCATGATTCATATCAATATCTATTACTTTGTGCTTGTTTAGCTTTAGCTATTCTTGCTGAAAAACCAGAAGATGAGCTATCTTTTGTAACACTTGATATGTCGTTGATAAATGGAATATTGAATGTAGCGTCACTAAATGCAGCAACAATTTCGGATTTGCTGTATTTTGGTTGGCCTTGTGCTGCTGTACTATTTATTGTTGGTATATCTTTATCAGTTGAATCAACACCAAAATATAGTGGATGAAGCATCAATTCAATAACATCATAGTAATTGTGCATTGTTTCATATGCAGTTTGTTTTGGTTCATTTAATGCAACCATTGGTGCTAATAAACCATTTTCAAATATCTTATTTGAACCAACATCATTCTTAGAGTTACTTACTTGTGTTGAACGATAAGCATAAATCTTTTTGTTTGAGTTAACAATGTTATCAAAGATTGATTTCTTAACATCAGCATCACGAGTTGCTTTAATATATTGAGCAACATTTTCTCAATCTCCAAGTTTTTGGCTATCTTTGCCTTCACAAACTTGAGTGAAGAATAATTTAGTGTCATCTGTTACTTCAACACCAGCTTCGTATGTTTCAATGTCTCTAAAGACATTTAATTCTTGTTTTTGACTTAGAGCTATTTCAAGAATAATGTCAGCAAAGTTATTTTTGAAGTAATCATATAAGTCTCCAGACTTGCTACCAAAAACATTAGCTGATGTTATTCCATCATCTCAACCAATTTTGTGTTGTAATAGACGGTACATTAAAACTTGTTTTAATGCATCTCTACCATGTTTGTATGCAGCATCTCCTTCCCCACTCATTGCTAAACGAACATATTCAAAACCATCAATGGTTTGGGCATGCATGCCTGATTCATTTAATTCAAATACTCAATGTTGTCCAGTTGATTCTTCTTCTGCTTTAGCAGTTGTTGGTTTTAAACCGTTAATTTGAACTTTGTTTGTAATGTATCTAACACCGTTAGCGTTTTCTGAACCAGGTGTTGTGTCACCATAAAAGAATGTAAATAGTTTATTTTCTTTAAATAATGGACAATGATATACATCATCATCAGGATCTTCTGGATCTTTTTCATCAAGACCACCATAAACATTGTTTAAGTCTAAATATGATTTAATAGTACTAGCAGGCGTATCATTATAAAAGAAAAGTTTTAAGATCATTGGATCTTCTTGATCTGGTTTAGGTTCTTTTGTAAGATCAATGATTGAGTCTAATACAGTTGGATCAAGAGTGTTGACAGGGTTTGTTGGTGTCAAGCCACTAATGTCAAACATTTGATTGTATAAGTTTGCAGCAGAAACTGCATATGGTGTATAAAGTGTTCCGCTTGAGCCTGCAATCATATTGTTTGCATAGCAAAGCAATAATGTTTGTTTATCTTCAGAACAATCTAGTGGAATAGATGTTGTGTAGTTTCAGTGTTGTGCTGAATCCTTCTTGTATAAACCTTCTCTAGAGAAGACACCATTTTTTAGATCTTTATATCAGTGTCAAAAAGCTCTTTGACCTGTATATCCATTTGAAGATGGGCTTTCAGCAGCTGTTCCAAAGAATGGGAAAGCTTCATTTGGAGCATCAGGAACTGTTGTTTTATTAGAATAAAGGTCAGACATTGCTGTTCCAACTGTTGCTGGTTTGTTGTATTTAAATAGTGCAGCAGCAGAGAAGAAAGGCTTTTCAGTTTCAAATCATCTGTTGAAAACGTAGTTTTGAATGATTGCATAGTCACCATCTGGGTTTGCTGCTAATTCATCAACATCATCTTCAGGTTTAACTGTAAAGTTCTTGTTTGATCTAGCTCAGAAACCAATTCGGTTTCAGTTGTCTGGGTTGTTTAATGTTTCAACTGTAATAGCAGTTGATTCAGCGTCAGAAAAGATATGAGGATAGTCATCTGGATCTAGATTTTCTGTATTGTCTCTCATTGAGAAATAACTTGTGTTAAAGACATTATCAATAAATTCGTCTTTAATCATGTCAACCAATTGAGCATGCTTATATGCTTCAATTGTTCCACCATTAGGTGATAATAGTTCGTTTTGAACGTAGAATGGGTGGTTAGCACCATATTTAGATTTATAACTATCAACCTTTGTGTTGTAGTCATCGTCAATCTTATAATTCTTTCTTTGTAAGAAAGTCTTAAAATCTGAGTTTCTATTTGGGTGGTCTTTAGAAGCTGCTCTATTTACATATCATTTGTAAATAATTTCCTTAGCTAAGTTTTCCTTGAAAATCTTTCAAGTTGAACTTTGCTTAAGGGCTTTTTGTGCTGCAGCTTTAAAATCTTCTGTTCCAATTTGTAATTCATCTATGAATTTACCATCGTCGTCTAACTTAATTTTTAAGTCATCGTCGATGTTGGATTTAGCACAGCTAGTTAGGACTGTGGCAAGTAGCCCAGATCCTGCTGCAACTGCGCTAGCAGAGATTAATAATTTCTTAAATTTCATACTATATCCTCTTTTTAATAAAATATATGTTTTATTATTATAATAATAAATACAATAATATATGAAAAAAATAAACTTATTAAATGTAAGTAACCTTTGCATTAATGTTGAAGGCAATAATTTACTTAAAAATATTAGTCTAAAAGCAAAAACAGGTGATGTTATTGCTATTATTGGACCTAACGGTGCGGGCAAGTCTAGTTTTTTAAAAACTATCATGCGTCACTATGCCTTCAAAATAACTAAAGGTGATATTAAATTTAATAACAAAAGCATTAAAAATGCTTCTACTGATGAAATAGCAAGATTAGGCTTTTTCTATCTAGCACAAAGCCCTATGGAACTTGAAGGTGTAAAGCTAGTTGATCTTTATAAGATCATAGCTAACGCACACAGCGCAAGAAAAATAGATCCTATTACATTACACAACATAGTTGCTCCTAAGTTTAGTGAACTAAACATGGACCTTGATTTATTAAAAAGGAATAACAATGTTAACTTTTCTGGTGGACAAAAGAAAAAGAACGAACTTGTGCAAATGTTCTTAATGAACAACAATGTTCTTTTGCTAGATGAAGTAGACTCTGGATGCGATGTTGATAGCTTAAAAATTATTGCTAAAGAAATCAACAAAATTAAGAAATCTAAAATTATCATTTTAATTTCACACCAAGAACAGCTTTTAAAACAAATTAAGCCAACAAAATACATCACAATTGCCAACCACAAAATTGTTAACTCAGGTAATGGAAAACAATTGTTTACAGCTTTAAAAACTGGCTTTAGCAAATATGCTAAAACACCAGCAAAGAAGCTAGAAATGGACAGTTTGAAAGATGCGTTCTAATATCTTTTTAACTAATAAAAGTTCAAACGAAAATATTAGCTTTAGTAATGACCAAAAAGCTAATTTATTTCTTGTTATTAATGAAGTTAAAGATTTACAAAAAACCATCAATTTAACACTAAAAAATAACAATTTAGTGAATATTTATTGTTTGATTTTAGCAAACAAATGTAGCAAATTCTTAAACATAAATATTAACCACAAAGGCAATAATTCACAAAGTAACATTTATGTTAAAACTTTAGCTAATAACAAAGCACATGTAAAAGTTAATTGTGTTTCGTCATGTCAATCTAAGACAAACAAAAACATTATTAACCAAACAATAGATGGTCTTATCTTTGATAATGATTCAATAATTCAAGCCTTGCCATGTCTAGATATCAATATTAATGATATAGTTGCAAAGCACACAGTCAACATCGGACAAGTTAACCCAGAAATTATCTTCTATCTAAACACTAAAGGATTAAGCAAACTAGAAGCATATCAATTTTTAATTGATAGTTTTATCAATGATTTAAATCCTTATTTAACAAAACACAAGTTAAACATTAATAAGGATATTAAATCCTTAATAGGAGGAAGATATGCGTAATTTTAGAAAAGACTTCCCATGAATTGCTAAGCATCCAAAATTAATATATTTTGATTCTGCAGCAACTTCCTTAAAACCACAAAGTGTAATTGATGCTCAAGCCAACTATTACATTAATTATGGTACTAACACCCATAATAATGATTCATCATTAGCTTTTAAAACAACTAAGAAAGTTCAAACCATTAGAGCTAAATCAGCTAAATTATTTAACGCAAGCGCAAATAATATAGTATTTACATCTGGTGCAACAGAAGGCCTAAACCTTATTGCTTATGGTTTAGCTAATGGTTTTATTAAACCAACAGAAGAAGTTTTAATTTCTAAGCTAGAACACGCTTCTAACTTACTTCCTTGAATAAGACTTGCAAAGCAAGGATGTTTTAAATTGAGATATCTACCAGAAGATACAATTCCAACTGCTAATGCTTATTTAAAAGCTATTACTAAGAAAACAAAAGTAATAACTTTTGCAGGAAGTAGCAACATCTTAGGCAACAATGTTGATTACAAAACATTAGTAACTAAAGCTAAGAAGATTAATCCTAAGATTATCATTGTTATGGATGCTGCACAATATCTACCACACCACAAGATCGATACAAAATGTGGTATTGACTTTGTAGCATGCAGTTGCCATAAACTATTAGGCCCTACAGGCCTTGGTCTAGTTTATATGGCTGATAAATGATTAACATTGCTTCAACCACTTAAATATGGTGGTGGTATGAACCAAACTATCAACAAGCAAGACTATGTCTTATACAATAATGTAGATAAGTTTGAAGGTGGTACATTACCACTAGCCCAAATCTTTGGTTGAGAAGCAGCTATTGACTATCTCAACAAAGTTGGCTATGACAAAATATCTAAATACCAACACGAATTAAAGAAATACTTTGTTAAGAAACTTGAAGGTATTAAGAATGTTGTTGTTTACAACAAGAATGAACCTGAAGCTACAATCTACTTCAACATAAATAAAGTACACGCACAAGATCTAGCAAGTTGATTAGGCACAAAAGGTGTTATTTGCCGTGCTGGATTAAGTTGTGCTAAATTAGCACACCACATTGTAAAAACACAAGCTGCTATCAGATTCAGTTTGTATTTCTACAATACCAAGGAAGAAATCGATAAAGTCGTATCCATTCTTAAAAAATTTAAGAAAGGTGATGAAATCATCTTATAGGAGGAGTTATGGAAATTAGTAATGAATTAGCTAAGGAACTAATTATTGACCATTATGAATCTCCTTCTAATAAGATAGAAGGTAAACCTAAAGGTAAATACCTTTATGGTCATAATGATAGCCCATCATGTATTGACAACATTGATGGCTATGTTCTAATAGAAAAAGGTAAGGTTAAAGATGCCAAATTCTCTGGCATAGGCTGTGCCATTTGTACTTCTAGTACAGATTTATTAGTAGATGAAATCATTGGTAAGCCTTTAGCTCAAGCTAAAAAGATTATTACTAATTACCTAGACATGATTCTTGGCAAGAAACACAACAAAAACTTGTTAGGCAAACTTATAGTTTACAAAAATGTAAACAAGCAAGCTAACAGAGTTAAATGTGCTATGACAGGTATTCAAGCCATCCAAAAAGCAATCGATAGTTATGAAAAATAAACAATATAAATATGGCTTTCATGACACGATTAAAAATAAGTTTGCCTTTAAAAAAGGCTTAAACGAACAAGTCATAAGAGCTATAAGCAAAAGCAAGAACGAACCAGACTGAATGCTGCAAAAACGTTTAGCTGCTTTTGCATTGTTTAAGAAACTTAAAAATCCTAAATGAGGACCAGATCTAAGTCATATTGACTTCGATGAATATACATATTATGTATCTAATGCTTCAGGCATGACAAATGACTGAGCTGATGTTCCTCAAGAAATTAAAGATACTTTTAAAAGATTAAAAGTAACTGAAGCAGAAGCTAGGTTCTTATCTGGTGTAAACAACCAATATGACTCAGAAGTTGTTTACAACAAGATTCAAGAAGAACTTGCTAAACAACATGTTATTTTCTGCAACATTGAAAAAGCTTTACAAATCTGTCCAGACATTGTAAAGAAGTACTTTGGTACTTTAGTACCAGCTAGTGATAATAAATATGCTGCACTTAACACAGCTGTATGATCAGGTGGTAGTTTTATTTATATACCTAAAGGCGTAAAGCTAGCAAAACCTTTGCAAGCTTACTTTAGAATAAACACTAGACAAATGGGCCAATTTGAAAGAACTTTGATTATTGTCGAAGACAAAGCTTCTTTATCTTATATAGAAGGGTGCACTGCGCCTATATATGATAAAAATAATTTACATGCAGCAGTAGTAGAAGTCTTTGTCAATGAAGGGGCTGTTTGTCGCTACACAACGATTCAGAACTGGTCGGACAATGTTCTAAATCTCGTTACAAAGCGTGCAAAGTGCCAAAAGAGCGCGATCATGGAGTGAGTTGATGGAAATATCGGCTCGAAGCTAAACATGAAGTATCCGGCCACAATTTTGGCTGGAGAGTATGCAAAAGCTAAATGTATATCTATTGCGCTTGCACATGAAGGAGTAATCCATGATGCTGGTGCCAAGATGATTCATCTTGCCCCTCACACACGTAGTAGTATATTAGCTAAATCTATCGCCCATGATGGTGGTAGAGCTGACTATCGTGGTGAAGTGAGAATTTTAAAAAACGCTCACCACTGCCATGCTGAAGTTGTTTGTGATACTTTGATTCTTGACAATAAGTCAACAAGTAAAACTATCCCTCTAGAAATCATTGAAAATAAAACAAGTTTTATTAAACATGAAGCTAAAGTAACACAACTTGATAAGGAGAAAATGTATTATTTAAACACTAAAGGTTTAAATGATAAACAAGCTAAGAACATGCTGTCTTTAGGATTCCTAGAACCATTTACTGAACAGCTTCCTATGGAATATGCTGTAGAACTAAACAGATTGTTAAATGAGGACTTCAAATAAATATAATTAATATATGAAAAACAAAAACATTATTGCAAGAAGCCAAAGTTTTGCTGACTGATATACATCAGTCATTAAAGAAGCTAAATTAGTAGAATATGGTCCAGTAAAAGGAACAATGTTCTTTTTACCTAATGGTTGAGCTATTTGAGAATCAATCAGAAATGAAATTGATAAACAATTTGCTAAGATGGGTGTAAGGAACATCCAACTACCTTTATTTATTAGACAAGCAGACTTTCTAAAAGAAAAAGAACATGTAGAAGGCTTTGCTCCTGAACTATTTACTGTAAGTACTAATAAAAAAGGAGAATTAGCTGAACCATTAGTTATTAGACCAACTTCAGAAATTAGTTTCTGCCAATGTTTTAAAAGTCAGATCAGATCATTTAATGATCTTCCTCTTTTATATAACCAATGATGTTCAGTATGTCGTGTGGAAAAGAACACTAGACCTTTTTTAAGAAACACTGAATTTCATTGACAAGAACTTCACACTGCTCATGCATCTAAAGATGAAGCAGTTAAACAAACTCTTAAAACTCTAGAAGTTTACAAGAACTTCGTAGAAGATTATTTATGTATGCCAGTGCTTGTAGGTGAAAAAACCGAAAACGAAAGATTTGCAGGCGCAATAAATACTTATACGCTTGAAGCTCTAATGCAAGATGGTCAAGCACTTCAATGCGCAACTAGTCACTATTTAGGGCAAAACTTTGCTAAAGCTTACGAAGTAAAATACCAAACTAAAGATAACAAGTTTGATGTTATTCATCAAACATCTGCTGGTATTTCTACAAGAATCATTGGTGGATTAATCATGAGCCATAGTGATGATAATGGTATTATCTTACCATTCAAGATTGCTCCAATCCAAATTGCTATCATTGTTGTGAACGCTAACGACAAAACAACAACTAACTATGTTAAGTCATTAAAGAAAATGCTTGATGACAAATACCGTGTAGTTGTTGATGACAGTGATAAATCCTTTGGATTTAAGATCAACAAATACCAAGTTCAAGGTGTGCCATTCTGTTTAGTTGTTGGTGCACAAGAAATTGAAGGTAATGAAGTAACCTTCATTAGAAGAGATGGCAATGATAAAGTTAAAGTAAGTTTAAAGGCTTTAACAAAGCATTTAACTTCAACTATTAAAGAATATCAAGCTAACTTATTTAATTCTGCTAACAATAGATTACAATCATCGATCGTTGAAATTGAAGACTTCAAGGAATTTACAAATGCTATCAACAATAAGAGGATTGCTTTAGCATACTTTGATGATACAGTTGCTAACGAAAAGAAACTTAAAGAACAAACTGGAGCAACAGCTAGATGTATTAAATTAGCTGGCGTTAAAAATAAAAAATGTTTTTACACAGGCAAGCCTGCTACACATTTAATTTATTTTGCTAGAGCATACTAATCATGAAAAAGAAAGATTCTAAAATAAAATTTGATGAATCTGTTCATTACACAATCAAGAACAGAAAGAGATACAAAGCAAAGCTTTGATTAGTTTTTGTTGCAATGACAATCATCTTGGTTGGATGTTCAGCAATGTTTTATTTTGGGAACTATTCATGAGATCCAGAAGCTGGCTTTAGTCCTGGCGCTAATCCAAGAGAACCTTACCAAGTAGCTTTGGTAGTATTAGCTTCTATCATATCTGTTGGTGTCTTAGTTGGTACGTTCTTATTCTGTTGATTTGATATTGGTAAGTTCTATAAAACACAAGAACTATATTTCAAATCAAACAAATTTAAAGAAAACAAAGCTAAAGCTTTAAATGGTGACATCACTAAATTAAGGAAGTCTACCATTAAATGGTACAAGAAGATGGGTTATATAACTTCTGATGAAAAAAGAGAAATCCTTGCAAAGCAACAAGCTAGAAAAGTAAAAGCAAAAGAAGAAAAACAACCAGTGAACAACTAGTTGTTTTTTATTACCGCTTTAACTGGTTTATAGCTAAACCTATGGATAGCTTTTATTGGCCCATAATGCTTTAGGGCATTAAGATGAACATTTGTGCCATAACCTTTGTTCTTAGCAAAGCCATATTGTGGATGAATCTTATCAAGATCGTCTAAGATCTTATCACGGTATACCTTAGCAATTATGCTAGCGGCAGCAATTGAAGTAGACTTTGCATCGCCTTTAATAATAGGAACAATCTTTGTTTTACCAAAGGTAATGTCTTCAGCATCAACCAATACACATGTTGGTTTAATATGTAAATTGTTTAATGCTTTAACCATTGCTTCTCTTGCTGCTTCTTTAATATTAATTAAATCTATTCTTGGCGCATCAACATATGCAATAGCATAAGCAATGCAATTTTGTTTAATGACTTCTGCAAGCTCTTCTCTTTTCTTTATAGAAAGAACTTTAGAATCTTTGATAGCTTTGTTTTCATACCCTACGGGCAAGATACAAGCGCAAGCAACAACCGGTCCTGCTCAACAGCCACGACCTACTTCATCTACACCAGCTATTAGTTTATGCCCTAATTTCTGATACTTATGTTCATATAAGAACATATCTACTTGCTTTTTAGTTTTCATAGTTTATCTTGCAAATCTTACCGTTAACAAAATCATCAAACAATGCATCTTGTGCTCTGTTTAAGTCTGGTTGGTTGTTTGCCATAACAAAATGTCTTTTGTTAGCATATCATTTAATAAAGCTATTATAAGGAAGAGCATATTCTAAATGGTAGTATGTTGCTAATTGCTTGTAATAATTGTTGGACATATAGTTATAACAATATTCCAAAATCTCGTCAAGAGGCAAAACCTCTTTCTTGATGGTATTAAGCATTGCTAGAACATAACCATCTTTAACATCATTTATTTTCTTAAAGAAAATACCTGGGTTATCTTGAAGATACAAATTTTCACTTATCTTTAAGATAGCTTGCTTTTTTGTTACTGCTGGTCGGTTACCAGTAGGTGCTATGTTTCTATTTGCTAAGAAATTAATTAAACTTGATTTACCTACATTTGGTAACCCAACTACCATAAGGTAGAAGGTAGGTTTAGCAATACCTTTTGCTTTTTTCTTTTCTTCCAAAGGAGAAAGCATTTTCTTGATCTCATTCAATAATAATGATCTAAAACTTTTATTTTTAGTACTGCCAACAATTAAGTTTGGTTGTCATTTAATATTTTTAACATCAGCAATATCGGACTTCAATGCCACTTTCAAAACTGGTTTTGATATTCTATCAAACTCTGGGTTGCTTGTAGCTTTTATAGCTCTAGCATCGACTACTTCCAAAACCAAATCCACAGACTTCAAGGATTCTAGAATCTGTTTATTGGCTTTAGCCATATGTCCAGGAAATCAATTAATAATGTTTGCCATAACTATCACCAAGCCTTATTTGTTTGCTTACTAAATTTATTGTAGTTTCAATAAGACTTTCAGTCTTTACTTTTAACATTGCCGTATGATCAGATTCATCTGCAAAAAACAAAGTTTTTTAACACACATCCAAACACAAAACCAAGCGCCATTAGGAATGGTAATAATATCAATGGGCAGTATTTTGGATCAGCACCAGTAACATCGTTAACAATATGATATTCACCTAGGCTAGTGTAATCGTTTTGGGATAAACCTGTTGTAAATCATGCACAGCCTGTGGCTGCCATCATAATTTCAACATAACATATGTAAACAGCAAATGACCCTAATGATACAATTCAAACTCTTCAACCAGATTTAGGTGTGTTTAGTAAAACACCAACACCTAATACCAATTGCATAAAGTGCATAATAAAGTAACACTTTTCAGTGCCAATTCCAAAAAATAAATATCGTGCGTCAAAGATGGCATTTATATCTCCTTGGTTCATAGCGATAGTACCACACAATGTAATTGTTCCACCAACTAAGGCAATTGGAGCAAATATTCTTGCCATCCTTCTAGAAGGATCAGCAATCAAGGAAATACAAAGTAGTGAAAAGAAACAAGGACATGCATCTAGCATAAATGCACGTGAAATAATTTTACTATTATTGATATTACCTGGATCGGCATAAGCTATATCGTGGTTTTGCCAATAATTTATTCAGTCAGGAATAAATCTGTTAGCCAACACTCAAATAAAGCAAAAGCCACCCACAGCTAACCAGAACCAATATGAGTTTGTTACAAATTTAATTTTGTGATTAACAAAAACTATTGTTGTAACAATAGCTAAAGCAATTAAAACATATGTTAATCCTGCAACATTCATCGTTATAGCACCTTTTGTTTTACAAAGTTATTATAGTTATACCACAAGTATCACTTGCCGCTATATGCATTACCATATCAGAATCATCCACGGTCAAAGACGTAGTCTTTTAAAGCAATTAATCCACAACCAACCAATCCTAAAATTGGTATACCAATAATTTGACACACCTTTGGTGGGATATTAAATATCTCTGCAACATAATGGTATTCCCCTTCAGGTAATCAATCATTGATTGATAATCCCGAAACATTCCATGTCGCACCAGTAGCAGCCATCACAATTGCTACATATATATAGTAAGCGCTAATGATAATTAGTGTTCCTAATGTTCCTTTTCATCCATTGCGTGGAGTATTTAGCATTACACCAACAGCTAGAACTACTTGGATAAAGTGCATAATGAAATAACATTTCATTCCACTATTTGTTGGATCACCAATAAAAATAAATTGTGCAGTTAATGCTGCATGAATGCTTTCATCGAAAGCAACAGAGCAAACTGTAATAGCTCCACCAATTAAAGCAATTGGTGCTAGACTTCTAGCAATCTTTCTAGTTGGATCAAAGATTAATGTTGCGCACATACCAATTGCAGCAAATGGACACACATCAAGCATAAATGCTTTAGAGATAACTATACTTTGTTGAATATCTGATGGATCAGTAATTGGTGTATGAATAAATCTTGATATATCCGGTCCAAATCTAAAGATAAATAATCAGATTAAAAAGAAACCAGCAATGATGGTTCAAAAGAAGTAACAATTTGTTACTTTTCTAATCCAATGATTACAAACTATCATTCCAATAACAATCAAAATTGTTAATAGAACTAGGATCAATCCGTCAATTACCATAGTATTTATTATATAAATACTATGTATAATTAAAGTAATATATTATTAAAGAGGTATTTAAGATGAAGAAAATCGCAATAAACGGATTTGGAAGAATCGGAAGATTATTCTTTAGAAACATTCTTCGTGACAAACAACTGCAAGTTGTTGCCATCAATGATTTAACTGATCCTAAAACATTAGCTCATTTACTAAAGTATGATTCAGTTTATAGACAAATTGATGCTAATATTTCATATGATGCAAAAAACATCATTGTAAATGGTAGAAAAATTCCTATCTTTGCAGAAAAAGATCCAGAAGTTCTCCCTTGGAAGAAATTAAAAGTAGACTTAGTGGTTGAATGTACTGGTAAGTTTGTTTCAGAAGAAGGTGCAGGTAAACACCTTAAAGCTGGAGCAAAGAAAGTTTTAATTTCTGCTCCTGCTAAAGAAGGCAATGTTAAAACTGTAGTTTATGGTGTTAACCATAAGATCTTAACAAAGAAAGACAGAATCGTTTCAGGTGCTAGTTGTACAACTAATGCTCTAGCTCCTTTAGCTAAGATCATTAATGATAAGTATGGAATTGTTAAAGGTTTTATGACAACAGTTCATGCTTATACTGCTGACCAAAGATTACACGATGCTCCGCATAAAGATTTAAGAAGAGCTCGTGCTGCAGCTGCAAGCATGGTTCCAACAACAACCGGTGCTGCTAAAGCAATTGGTTTAGTTATTCCAGAACTAAAAGGCAAAATGCACGGTATTGCTATGCGTGTGCCAACAATTACTGGATCAATTGTTGATTTAGTTCTTGAACTAAAGAAGAAACCAACTGTTGAAGAAATCAACAAATATGTTAAATCTAAATGTAATGATACACTTGGATACAATGATGAAGAAATTGTTTCAGCTGATATTATTGGTGAAAGACATGGATCAATCTTTGATCCAAAACTAACAATGATGTTAGATGTGGATGGCAAGAGACTATACAAACTATTCACTTGATACGATAATGAATCAAGTTATACTTGTCAATTAATTAGAACACTAAAATATTTCTTAAGTTTATAGTATGGATGATAAATTACTAAAGAAGATTCCACTTTTACAAAATACAGAAGTTACTAACAAACACTGTTTAGTAAGAGTTGACTTCAATGTTCCCATCAAAGATGGTAAGATAACAAGTTTAGCAAGAATTACGGCTGCTAAACAAACGATTGATTACTTATTAAGAGCGAAAGCGAAAGTAATCTTACTTTCTCACTTATCTAGAATTAAATCTGTTGATGATATCAAATCAGGAAAGAAATCATTAAAGGTTGTTGCTAAAGCATTAGCAAAAATGTATCCTAAAAACAAAATTGTTTTTATTCCTGATAATACTAGTAAAAAGTTGCCTCAACTTATTAAGAACATGAAGTCAAGTGAAATCTTTTTACTTGAAAACACAAGATACCAAGATGTTAATCTTAAAACAAAACAAGTTGTTAAACGTGAAAGCAAGAACGACCCTAAACTAGCTAAGTTCTGAGCAAGTTTAGGTGATGTATATGTTAATGATGCATTTGCAACCATTCACCGTGGTCATGCATCTAATGCAGGTATTGCAAAATATATTAAAAGCAAATGCATTGGTTTCTTAATTCAAAAAGAATTAGAAAACATTGTTAAATTTAATCCAAATTCAACTAGACCAATTATTTCAATAATTGGTGGGGCGAAGATTGCTGATAAGATTTCATTGCTTCAAACATTAATGGAAATGTCTGACCAAGTATTAATTGGTGGAGGCATGGCTAACACTTTCCTTGCTTCGCAAGGTGTAAACATGGGCAAGAGTTTAGTAGAACAAGAAATGCTAACTACTGCAAGAATCTTGTATGCAAAATATAGAACTAAAATTATGTTACCTATTGACTTGAATGTTTGCAAAGAATTCAAAGACAATAAAGGAATGACTGTTTCTATAAGAAACATTCCTAAAGATATGATGGCTTTAGACATTGGTCCAAAGACTCTTAAACAATATCTAAAGATGATTAGATATGGAAGAACCATCTTCTGAAATGGTCCAACAGGTGTTTCTGAATTTGAAAAATATGCTTTATCTACTAATGAAATAGCTAAAGCTATTGCTAAAGCAACTGCTGGAAGTTCATTCAGTTTAATTGGTGGTGGAGATACTGCAGCAGCTGCAACTAAACATGTAAAACCAACTGAATTTAGTTACATTTCAACAGGTGGTGGAGCAACCCTTGCAGTCATTGCTGGAGATAAACTTCCTGGCTTATTCACTAAATAAATTAAAAATTATAGAAGGTTATACCTTCTATCTTTTTTATATGTAAAAATAGATATAGAACGTGTATATAATATCTATTAATAATTTATTTAGTATGAAAAAACGTGGTAAATTAATAGTTATATGTGGCCCATCTGGTGCTGGAAAGAAAACTGTTTGATCAGGTATTATTGATCAACCTAAATACAATACTGTCTTTTCTGTGTCTATGACAACTAGACCAAGAAGACCTGGAGAAAAAGAAGGCATAGATTATTTCTATGTAACCAAGAAAAAATTTGAAAATGCTATTAACAGAAAAAAGATGCTTGAATGAGCAATCTATGTTAATAACTACTATGGTACACCAAGAAAGTTTGTTAAGGAAAATCTAAGAAAAGGTAAAAATGTTTTCCTTGAAATAGAAATGCAAGGTGTTATTCAAGTTCTAAAGAACTGAAAGAGATATAAAAGATTATTGACAATCTTTATTTGTCCTCCAAGTTTAGCAGAACTTGAAAAACGTTTAAGAAACAGATCAACTGAACCTGAAATTGTAATTAAACAAAGATTAAACCAATCTAAGTGAGAACTTACAAAGAAAAACTTGTTCAAGTATGTTGTAGTTAACGACACTGTATCTAAAGCTAAAAAGAGATTAGCTCGTATTCTTAATAAAGAATTGCTGGGCAAATAATGGAAAAGATTTCTTTTTATAACTACGATTTAAACAAACTAGAAGATTGTTTAGCAAAGCATAATCTTAAACCTTATGTTGCTAAGCAATTATTTAATTGAGTTTATAAAAAGCAAGTAACAGACTTTAAACAAATGTCTAATATTGGTAAATCAAGTCAAAACTTGTTACAAACTATTTTTACATTTGACACTTTAGAAATTGTTAAAGTACTAACTGACGAAAATAAAGAGACTATAAAGTTTCTCTTTAGATTAAGAGACGAAAACTTTATTGAAACCGTAATCATGAAATTTGATTATGGATTTTCTGTTTGTGTTTCAACTCAAGTTGGTTGCAACATGGGATGCAAGTTCTGTGCTAGCGGAACGCATAAGAAAATTAGAAATCTAGATGCAAGTGAAATTGTTTTACAATTTATTCTAGCAAATAAATGATTGCAAGACAACTTAAATGCTAAACTATCAAACATTGTTGTAATGGGTATAGGTGAACCATTAGACAACTTTGATAATGTTGTAACAGCTTTAAAAATAATTACTTGTCAACATGGATTAGAAGTTGGTTCAAGACATATTACCATTTCAACTTGCGGTCTATGCAACAAGATTGTTGATTTTGCCAAAGCATTACCGCAAGTTAATATTGCCATTAGTTTACATGCTTCTAATGATACCATTAGAAACAAGCTAATGCCTATCAACAAAACATATCCTTTAACTACCTTGATCAAGACTTGCAAGCAATATTTGGAGATCTCAAACCGTCGTCTAACATTTGAATACATCCTATTAGACGGCATCAATGATAGCGATGAAAACGCTCTAGAACTTGTTGATTTACTAAAAGGTCTATTGTGTTATGTTAATTTAATTCCTTATAATGAAACATATCTAAGTGATTTTAAAAGAAGTAAAAGAGTTAAACAATTCTTTAATATTCTTAACAAGAGTAAACTTCAAGCAACCATTAGATTAGAAAGAGGAACTAAGATCGCTGCAGCTTGCGGCCAACTTAGAATCCAACATCATGAAAGCAAACATTAAATTCGCTATCAAATCTTGAAAAGGAAAAAGACCAGTCAACCAAGATGCCCTGGGTTGTTCTTTTAATAAAGATCAAGATTTCTGTGCAATTGTTTGTGATGGTGTAGGTTCAGTTAGTCATTCTGAAGAAGCAAGCAAAATAGTTTCTGATACTTTTACTAACAGTTTTGCTAAAACAAAAGATTTGACTATGCCTACGGCATGGTTTAAGGAAACACTTAAGTTAGCTTTAACTAATTTGAAACAATATGCGGACAAACACAATTGTCCTACTATTGCTACAACTTTAGCTCTTTTATTAATCATCGGCAAGAAGTTCTATTGTTACAATATTGGAGACACAAGAGTTTATTCCATCAAAAAACATAAACTAACTCATGAAATCAAACAATATAGTTATGACCATAACTATAAAAACTTTTTAATTGCGAACGATGCAACTGAAGAAGAAATCAAGGCATCTGAACCAAGATGACATGCATTGACTCATTTCATTGATGCTTCTAATCCTGGTGTAGCAAAGTTTGATGTTAACTCTGGTGAAATTACTCAACAAACTTATTTCTTAGTTTGTACTGATGGTTTATATGCATATATAAGAGACAATGATAAATATGACATCATTGCTCGTATTATGATGCCAACACCAATGAAGCTTTCATTATTAATGAAGAAAGCAATGGACAATGGTTCTGATGATAATGTCTCAGGAATTTTAGTGAGTGTAAAGTAAAATGGCTGAAATTAAAATAGGTGCATACCTTTACGATTCACAATATATCGTAGATAAAGTTATAGGTTCAGGAGCAGATGGTGACATCTATATTGTTCATCTTAAAGATCATTCAGATACAAAGTATGCTGCTAAAGTTTTTAGAAAGCCTGAAAAGATTGACAATGATTATTGAAGAAAACATAGTGATGAAGCTGTAACATCACTACGTATTTCTAGAAAACCTAACCCTAACTTAGCTAAAACATACAATGTTTTGGTTACACCAACTGATGAAATTGTCCTTATTATGGAATATATTGATGGTGTCACATTAAGATCATTCCTTAATGAACAACATTATTTAACACCGAAAGTCGCTTTAAATATCTTTAAAAAGATATTAAATGGTATTAAACAACTTCACCACTACAAACAACAAATTATTCACCGTGACTTAAAACCAGAAAACATTATGGTCAGCCATGACTTATCTAAAGTTACTATTGTTGACTTTGGTATTTCATCTGTTGTTAAGTCAGATGTAAGAGAAGTAATGACTAATGAAATGCAACTATTTGGTACAGCTAGTTACATTCTTCCTGATTTGCTTGATGAATATAAGAAGAAGGAAGGAACAAAAAACATTTCTGTTCAATCTGACTTCTTCTCATTAGGCGTTATCTTATATGAAATGATAATGGGTACTTATCCATTTGAACAATTAAAAAACGAAAAAGGCGAGTTAGATATTGTTAACACCATCAAATTACCTTTACGTTTTGATATGATCAATATCTCTGCTAACCCAACAATTCCACCTTCATTAGAAAATATTATTTTCAAATGTATTGCATGTAAACCTGTAGATATTAAACATCGTTATACAGATATTGATCAAATCATTGCTGATGTTGACAGATGCATCCCTTTGTTAAATAAAAAGGATGATACAACTCCTTTAATCAAACCTGTTAAGGAAAGATTCTATCAAACAGATGCTTTGATTGATCCTGAATATGTTAAATCAAAACAAAAGTGATATAAGCAATGATACTTCTTTGCTATAGTCTTCTGTTTGGCTGTAACTGTAATAATTCTTGCAATACTTTTCTTTTTTATTATTTAATTAGTATATGGAAAAGAATAAATACAATTGAGACTTAGAAAGTCTCTTACATAATAAATCACTTGAAGATTTATTTAACAAGTGATATAAAAATGAACTTGCGCAAGCTGAGTTAACTAATAGCTTTTACAAAACTAAAGCTAATTTTGCTAAATATCTAACTCTTGCCAAAGAATCTGAAAAACTAGGTAACAGATTACTAATGTATGTTGTTAATCACAATGCAGAAGAGTTAGATAACCCAAAATGAATTGGTTGACAACAAAAAATTGTACATGTTGCAAATGAGTTAGCTTTAAAGTCAGCAAAATGAACAAATTTAGTTTTGGAAAATGAAAATAAAATTAAAGGCTATTTGAAAGACCCAAAACTTAAAGAATGGCACCGCTTTTTTGAACTAATTTTTAAGAACAAAAAACATGTGTTGGATAAGAAGTCAGAATTGTTAATGACTAAGGTTGCTCCAGCTACTTCAGGAATCCATGATGTTTTTACAACACTAACTGACTCTGATTTAAAGTTTGAGGATGCATTAGATAAAAAAAGCAAACCACACAAGATTTTGACTATCTCAGATGCTATCAAATTGCTTAAAGTTACAGACGATAGAATCTTAAGACAAAATGCATGAGTAAGTTATAACAAAGCTTTTGCCTCTGTTAAGAATACCTTAACAAAGACACTATATTACAACTACCTAAAGCTTAACAAATTGTCCCGAATCCGTAACTACAAAAGCTATATAAATGCAGCTCTAGAAAATGAAGAAGTTAATGAAAAGATTTTATTGTCTTGTTATGACTATGTTAAACAATTCAAATCAGCAAATCTTGAGTATCGAAAACATCGTAATAATTTAATCAAGAAAATTCACAAAATTAAAACTCTTGAACCATGAGATTTATCGCTTGATTTAACTGACAAAAAAGTGACAGTAAATATTGAACAAGCAAAACACGAAGTAATTAATGCTCTAACTCCACTTGGAAATGAGTATTTAAAAGTGGTAAAAACTGCATTCAATGAAAACTGAATTAGTTGATTGCCAAAAGCACACAAACAAACAGGTGCTTACTCTATAGATAACACATATGGTCTAGATAAGTATTACATCTTAATGAACTTTGATAATACATCAGATGCTGTCTCAACTATTGCCCATGAAATGGGTCATAGCGTATGCAGTTACTACATTAATAAACAACAAGATGTATATGCAAGCACAGATATGTTTATTGGTGAAGTACCATCTATCTGTAATGAGATGCTATTAAACTTCTATTGATTAAAGAAATATAAAAACAATAAACAAATGACATTACATATTCTAGAGAATATGTTATCTACATTCTTTAATACAACAAGTAGACAAATAGTTTTCTCTAAGTTTGAATGAGAAGCAAACAAACTTATAAATGAAGGTAAGGCATTTACAGTTGAAGATGTAGCAAAATTATATTTAGATGCAAGAAAAGAATACGAAGGCGTATCTAAAGATGCTTTAGCTAAGCTAAACAAATATCCTTATTGCTTAGCTAACACCGGTATTTTAAGAATTCCACATTTCTATATGGGAAACTTCTATGTATATAAATATTCTATAGGGCAAGTAATAGCATTAGTTATTGCGGATAAGATCTACCATGGTGATAAGAAGATGTTAAATAATTACTTTAAATTCTTAAAAGCTGGAACATCTTTGCCACCACTTGAAATTATTAAATTAGTGGGAATAGATTTAGTTAAGGGTGATGTTTATAAGCAAGCGCTAACAATCATCAATAAGTTAATTAAGCAATTTAAGCAAATAAAAAAGTAGGCATTGCCTACCTTTTTAATTAGAAACCTCTTTTGAAATCTTTGCAGAAACTAAATTTAGGTTTCTTGCTTGCAGGAATAGTAATCTTCTTTCCTGTTTGAGGGTTGATTCCTTTTCTTGCAGCTCTAGATACAATTTTAATTGAACCATTTTGAGTTTTAACTTTGTATCCTGCTTTTAGTTTGTTTTTAGTTACCTTTGCAGTAGCTTCATAGATTTCCATAATCTTTGCTTGTGCAATTCCTGTTTCTTGAGCAACTGCAGCAACTAATTGTTTTTTTGTGAAAACTTTAGCCATTTTTATTCCTTTCATGCTTAATTATTTTCACAATTATTATAACCTATTAAATGTGCTATTTTTAGGCAAAAAGTGTTTATAATATAAAGCGTGTTGTGCTTTGTTAGCTCAGTCGGTAGAGCAAGTGACTCTTAATCACTGGGTCGTGGGTTCGAGTCCCTCACAGAGCACCATTGCACTTGTGGCGGAACTGGCAGACGCGTTAGACTTAGGATCTAATTCTTTACGGAGTGGGGGTTCAAGTCCCTTCAAGTGCACCAGTAAAAAGAAAAAGAGGCATAGCCTCTTTTTTTATTTTTTAATTGTGTGTAATGACTATTTTTCCTTCATCCGTTTCAACTATGCCCATATTAATAAACAATGCTTCTCACTCACTATCGGTTGTACTTGCAGCAACTTGAATAGTTAAATCTTGTGTTAGTATTATATTAAATGGTAATTCTCCATGTTTCAGTCATGATTTTGGAACTTTTGGATATGATGCCAAATATATTGTCGTTAAACCAGTGCAACCTTCAAAAGCACGATCTCCTATAGTTTCTACACCATGATTAATAATTCCAAAATGTATTATAGATTTACAATTCAAGAATGTGCCTTTAGGAATTTCTGTGATTTTTGGAGGGATATCAACTGATGTTAATTTGTTGCATCCTTCAAATACATAGTCACCTCAAGTTGTTAATAAAGGTAATTTTTGTTTAGACATAAAATCAAGGTTATCAATGGTAGAATCTTTGAAAGCATGATTTCCAATTGTCGTTACTGATTCTGGAAGTTTTATCTTAATAACTCCTTCACCACTATAGTTACCAGCTGTGCCTGCAAAAGCATAATCACCAACTGTTGTTAAATGGTTGAAACTTGTTAAATCTATAGTACTGCCTAAACTAGTATAATCCATGCCAACAAATGCATATGGATCGATGCTTACCACTTTATCAGTTGGAAAGGCCACCTTAGTTGGATCGCTTCCATAGCAAACAGCAACAATTGAATATGTTTGTCCATCTTCACACTTTCTAAGGATTATACTTGAACCTTTTGTTATGTATGTTGGATCAGTAGATGCTTCATCATATACTTCCATTAGAGTTAGATATGACATGTATGATACTGCACCAGCTCCAAAGTATTCCAATTTGTTTGGAAATATTAATGTAGTAATTTTGTTACATCTGCTAAATGCAAAATCACCTATATATTTTAAATTTTCTCTACTTCTAAGATTTGGGAATGCAGTAATACTTTGACACTCAAAAGCATGGTCTCCTATGTATTGAATTAGACCAGGCAACGCAAAATCTTTATTAAACCCGCTGTCTGATGAATATTCACTTAATGCAAATGCATATGATCCAATTCAGTCAGTTAAGTTGTTAAAATTTATACTAGACAAGTTCTTACAATCATAGAATGTTCCAGGCATAATCTCATTAACATCTGACTTTTGTAAATCGATTGATGTTAATTTAGGACAATTAGCAAAACATCATGATCCTATTGACTTTAGTGTATGTACTTGTGTTGGCAACTTAATAGTGGTTAAATTAGGACAATTGTAAAAAGCTTGAGTATCAATCAAGCCTAATTTTGTTGAGGCTGAAAAGTCTACTGTTTCTAAGTCAGAACAATTATTAAAAGCGTTAGCACCGATTGCTGTTATTTTACTAGTTGCACTAATTGTGATCTTTTTAATGAATTTGGTACTATAGAATGTTTGTGGCATAAGTCCACGTACTTCTAACGTTCCTCCTTTTATAGTTTCAGGGACTGTAAATTCATCTATAACTTCAGTGCCAGTATGCACCACCTTTTGTAAAACAGCATATTCGTCATTTACTATATCGTAAATTTTTACGATATCTGTTCCAATTCCTTCTTGGTAATGACCAATTTTATAATCATTAAATCATGTTTGAGGCAAACCACTATAAGTTAGCATGAAGAATAGTGAGTCCCTAACAACGTCACTTTTAGTAATAACATTTCCCCCATGTGGATTTCATCCATCAAAAATGTTTTCATTACTAAAAGGATTGACTTCTTTAGCTCTTGCATCATCTCATGACGAAAAGTCAATTGTTTTAATGCCAAGACAGCCTGCAAATGCATTTTCTCCAATGTATTGTGTTCTTTTTGGGAAAACAATAGTTTCAAGTGAAAAGTCGTTTTGGAAAGCACCTGCATTTATAACTAAATGACTTTGGAATCTTTCATCATTCTCTTCAAATGCTAAATATTTTATAGACTCTGGTATAGTTCCATTTTCTTTATTAGATGCAAATGCACCTTCATCAATAGATACAATATCTTTAGGAATAATGATCTTAGAATATCTCTTGTATGCGCTTCAAGGTTTCTTTAAACCTTTAATTACTCCATTTTTGATAATGAATTCCTCAACAGGGATTGGGTCGTTAGTTACAGGCTCTTTATCGCCACAGCTAACAATTGGTAATGCTGTTGCAACACTTAATAATGGTGCTGCTACACATAGTCCAACTAATAATTTGCTTTTTTTCATATTTTTGCTCCTGACATGCTTATTCATAATTTTATTATAAATTTATTTTTTTCCTATACAATATATTACATATAAAGAAAGTAGTTGTGTAAACTCGCCTGATTGCGAATAGTGATAGGCAAAAAGCTTTTAAAAGTCAAATTGACTATTTAAATCTTTTATGTACACAATGAAATCATCATTGTGTACTTTTCTTTATATAAACAATTAATTAAAAGGAAATTAAATGCAAAAAGACAAATACTTAACAAACGAAAAGATAAGAGATCCAAATGTTTTAGTCGTTGACGAAAACGGAACTAATTTAGGAGCAATGAATACAAAAGCTGCTGTTAGATTAGCACAGGACAAAGGTTTAGATTTGGTACTATTTGTACCAAGTAGCAAAACTGGCAAGCTATCAATTTGTAAAATCATTGATTATGGTAAATTCAAATACCAACAAGATGTAAAACAAAAAGAAGCTAAGAAGAATCAAGTTGTAATCAAAACTAAAGAAGTTAAAGTTAGACCACAAATTGGTGCCGGTGATTTACAATGAAAAGCAAACCAAGTTAACCAATGATTAAAAGATGGATGTCAAATTAAGTTTAAAGTTATGACCTTTGGTAGAATTGCTACTAAGCAAGATTTAATCGATAAGGTTTACAAAGATTTTCTTAAATTAATTGAAGAAAATGGCAAAGTTGCTACACCACTTAAACAATTAAGTCCGATAATGTATGAAGCAACTATTGTTAAGAAATAAGGAGAAATGTTATGGCAAAGATTAAAGCTAAAACAAAAAGAGCTGTTGCTAAAAGATTAAAAAGAACAGCTTCAGGTAAACTAAAAAGAAAACATGCTTATAGATCTCATCTAGCACACAATAAGACTACTAAGCAAAAAAGACATTTAAGAAAAGACACTACACTTAATGCTACTTACACTAAGAACTTAGGTAAGACATTACATAACTAAGGAGATAGATTATGAGAGTAAAAGGTGGAACTACTGCTAGAAAATACCGTAAGAGTGTTAAGAAAGCAGCCTCAGGTGCTTGAGGAACAAAACACACTAGCTATAGAATAGCAAGTCAAACAGTTATTAGATCTGCTCAATATGCATTTAGAGATAGAAGAGCTAAAAAACGTGACTTCAGAAAACTATGAATTGCTAGAATTTCAGCAAGTGTTAAAGCTTTAGGATACAACTATTCACAATTCATGAATGGGCTAAAGAAAAACAAAGTCGAGATCAACAGAAAGATGCTTTCTGAATTAGCAATTAACAATCCTGCTGAATTCAAGATTTTAGTAGAAAGTGTATGTAAGAAATAGGGAAAACCTATTTTTTATTTTATAATATATAAAAAGAGGGAATATGAAAATAGATTTAACAAAAGTATTTGACAAGCAACGTCAATTAGACAAAGAAATTCACGCTAAGCACAATGTTAGTTACAGAACTATCAACCGTGAATTAAAATTAGCTTTATTAGTAGAACTTGGTGAACTTGCTAATGAAATTAGAAGTTTCAAGTTCTGATCTAAAAAAGGCCCAGCACCACATAATGTTATTCTTGAAGAATATGTGGACTGCATGCACTTTATTACATCAATCTGTATTAGATTCATTGTTAGTCCTAAATTTGAAATTAAACGTTATGTAAACAAATATCAAAATCCAAAAGAAATCACAAAAGCATTTGTTTGATTATTTAGAAAAACATGTAACATCAACACTGCTTGAAAAGCAAGATATTGATACATGAACTTCCTAAAGTTTGGATTCAGATTAGGCTTTAGTATGGAAGAAATTCTAAAAGCATACGAAAAGAAAAATGCTGTTAACCACAAACGTCAAAACGAAAACTACTAATAAAAAACTCGGTTAACCCGAGTTTTTTAATTTTAATCTTTTAAGATTATTTTCCTACACTCTTCATCCCGTCAATGCAAGAAAGAACTACGTTAATAAATCCATCAAGTGTTTCAATATATAAAGTTTCAGAACAGTCATGAACATTGTGGATTTCAGGGCCAATACTTACCATTGTCAAGTTCGGGTTGAAGTGTTTAAACCAGCTAACCTCTAGGCCACCATGAACGTTAAGTGTTGCTCATTTAACACCTTTAGATTCATAAGCATCTTTTGCCATGTCTAGTAATGCTGTGTTGCTGTCACCAGGTCATCCATAAAGAATATTCTTTAATTGGTAGAAGTCCAAATCATCACTACCTAAACACTCTTTTGCTAAAGCTTTGTTATCTTCAACAGCCTTTAATAAGTGATCGTTGTTGCAACTTCTAATGTGAGATCTCATTGCAAAACTTGGGCAATCTCATACTGGTTTGCCATCAGGTGATTCATGTTTATCAATTGTTAAATAAACCGGACCAAGGTTACCACTTGTTTCAACTCAACCAGTTGATTGGTTTCTTCAACTTGTTGGACCATATGGTAATGTATTCATTAATCTAATGATGTTTGCGCTATCTTGGTGAGAGATTGGTTTAATTTCTGCACCAGAAGGTATTTTTGCATTTTCCACTCTGATCTTTACATTTGTTTCATCAGGGAATTGGTTTTTACACATTCCTTCATGTAGACCAGCAGCTTGTTGAACTTGGTTTAAACTTAGTTTAGTTGCAAATGTTACAATAGCATGTGTTTGAATAACATTGTGGAAATCACAGTCGGGAGTAATGAATTCAATTAATTGGAATTCAGAAGCCAAAGCTATATCCTTTAATGTCTCAGCAGCTAATCTAGCAGCAGAAGCATGGTGGTGAATTTCAATGCCATCATGTCCACCTAATAATCCGCTTACATCCATTGTGTAAATATTTACATCATGAGGTAGTGGAGCTGTTTCTGGATTTTTTTGTAGTGTATATAAAGACACAACAGCACCAGCAGTAGAAACAATGATTTCTCCATCATATGGGTTATCAAGGTTAATTAGGTAGTTGTAACCAACTACAGGCATACCTTTTTCTCCAGTCTTAGTTAAACCTAAGTATGAAGCACCGCACATACCAACTTCTTCATCAGCAGTGATTAAGAATCTAATTGGACCATGTTTAAAGTTGTCGTTTTTTAAGATAGCATACATTAAACCTAAACCAATTCCATCATCAGCACCTAATGAAGTTTGTTTATTTAATGATGTTAATGTTCCATTAGAATGGTTTTCAAATACAACACCATTTTGTTTAATTGCTTCATCTGCAGCTTTATTAGCAGATGCAACAACCATATCCATATGTGCTTGCAAAATGATTGGAGCGTTGTTTGCTAAGTTTGGGTCATTTGCTGGAATATCAAACCAGATGTTACCACTTGATGTGCTTGCATTATATACATCATCAATTAAATTAGCACGGTATTCGTCTTCATAAACTTCAATACCAGGTTTTAATTCTTGTGCTCTTTTCTTTAGATAGTCTGCAATCTGTCTTGTATAAAAGCTAGGACGATAAACTTTTGATAATAATTCAAATTCTTTTATCGAATCAGCTTTTATTTGTTCTAATATTTCGTCTGAAATCATATAAAAATTCCTTTTTTGTTTATTTCATATATTATATGAAATAACATTAGAATTTGTGAACTAAAAAGATAATAAATTATCTTTTTCGTAAACTATAATGGAAATATGATTTACAAAATACAACCATTATTAAAACATCGCTTATGAGGAGGAAATAAACTTCCTTCTATATTTGGTGTTAATAGTAATGACAAAATTGGTGAAGCTTGAATTTTAAGTTGTTTAGGACAAGATGTTTGTTTGTTAGATGATGGGTACACATTAGCACAATTATTTTTATCAAATCCAGAAATTGTAGCCAAAGGCTACCGTGGTGATTTTCCATTATTGATTAAGTTAATTGATGCACAAGATGATTTATCCATTCAAGTCCATCCAAGTGCTAAAACTGAGTTTTGACATGTGTTAAATAAAACACCGTCAAAACTTTACATGGGTTTTAACAAAAAGACAGATAAATCTGAAGTTGGTTATGGGCTGTTAAATGGCAATGTTACTGACTTTTTGAATCATATTGATGTTAAAGAATTAGATTCATTTTTAATTGAACCAGGAACAGTTCATGCCATTGGAAAAGGAACCTTTTTAATTGAAATTCAACAAAGTGCTGATGTTACTTACAGACTATATGATTTTGGCCGTGTTGATGCTAACGGAAAACCTAGAGAATTGCATGTTGATCAAGCCTTAAATTGCATCAATTACGATCAATATAAAATTGCTAAAAGTAATGATAAAAATCACTTAGTTTCATGCAAATTCTTTAACGTTTATCGTCATGAAATTAATGATAAAATATCATTAAATGCTGATGAAAAATCGTTCCATGCTATCACAATTTTAGATGGAACTGGAACAATTAAATCTAGCCAAAAATCCTTTGAATTTAAGCCTTTTGACACATTCTTTATTCCTGCAAATTCAGGTCAATATGAGATTGTTGGTAAAGCAACAATTATCCAAACAACTTTATAGGGCTTTGCCCTTTTTTTATTACTAAACTTGTTTAGTAATAAATAGTGTATAATTTAGTTAAGGTATTTTATGAAAATAACGGATTTATTATCACTAAATACGATTGACCTTGAAGTTAAAGCTACTAACAAGACAGACATTATTAAACAAGCTGTCAAATTATTAGGCAACTCCGGTGTCATTAGTGATTTAGAAGTATTTGAAGCTGGTATTTTCAAGAGAGAACAACAATCATCAACTGGTGTTGGTGAAGGAATTGCTATTCCTCACTGTAAATCAGAAGTGGTTAAGAAACCGCATCTTGCGGCAATGGTTATAAAAGAAGGTGTAAACTTTGACTCCTTAGACGGAGAAAAGGTTACCCTTTTATTTATGATTGCTGCACCAGTGAGCAAAGATAATGTTCACCTTGATGTACTAGCAAGACTATCAACAATGTTAATGCAAGAAGATTTCAAGAAAAACCTTCTTGCTTGTACAACTAAAGAACAATTCTTAGATGTTATTAACAAAGCTGAAGCAGAAAAGAAACAAGAAGAACAAGCCGCTGCAGCTCCTAAGTTCCCTAGAATCTTAGCAGCTACTGCTTGTCCTACTGGTATTGCTCATACCTATATGGCAAAAGAAGCTTTGGAAAAAGCTGCTAAAGAATTGAACATTACCATTAAGGTAGAAACTAATGGTTCTTCAGGAACTAAGAACGCCTTAACACAAGAAGAAATTGATCATGCAGACACAATCATTGTGGCTGCTGATGCCTTTGTAGAAATGGAAAGATTTACCGGTAAACGTGTAATTCAATGTTCTACATCTAAAGTTATTCATGCTCCTAAAGAAATGCTTAATGCTGCTTTAGGACCATCTGTGCCTATTTACAATCCAGGTAAACCTAAAACAATGGTTGAAGGTGCAACTGGAGACCAATTCATTAAATCTAAAAACCAATCTGGTAGAATGCACACATTCTATAGACATTTAATGTCTGGTATTAGTCATATGATTCCGTTTGTTGTTGCTGGGGGTATCTTATTAGCAATAGCATATATTATTGACTCTGCATCTGGTTTTGGTCAATCACCAGACTTTGGTAATCACACAATTGCTGCACAAGTATTCCATATCCTTGGTGCTGATGTAGCATTAGGATTAATGTTCTGTGTGATTGGTGGATTTATTTCTTATTCAATTACCGGACGGCCAGGATTAGTATCTGGTTTTGTTGGTGGTATGTTAGCTACTAAAGGTATGTTTTCAATCTTGTATATCTATGCATTGGCAACAGGTGATACAACATTGCAACAACAAATGGCAAACAACTCTGCTGGTTTCTTAGGAGCGATAGTTGCTGGTTTCTTATCTGGTATTTATGTTAACCTAATGAAAAAATGGTTTGAAAAGATGCCACAACCATTACAAGGTGTAAAGGATATGATTATTGTTCCTTTACTATCAGTAATCATGGTTGGTGCATCAATGTTAATTGTTAACGTGCCATTTGCTTATCTTAACATTGGTATTAACATGGGTATTACTGCTATGGCAGGAATGTCATACCTTGTTGTTTTACTTGGTGCTATTGTTTCTGCATTCATGGCGATCGATATGGGTGGGCCAATCAACAAAGCCACTCACTATGCTGTGTTAGGTATTTTAACTAACGTTTTAAATGACCCATTACACACTCCAGCTGATTTAATTATTCCTGAACAACTAATGGCAGCCAACATAGTTGGTATTATGGTTCCTCCAGTTATGATTGCTTTATGTACGTGACTATTCCCACAAAAATTTGGTGCTGGTGATAGACAAGCTTCACCTGCAAACATAATTATGGGATTCTGTGGAATTTCAGAAGGTGCTATTCCTTATGTAGTTAGAGATCCAATAAGAGTTATTGGTGCATCTGTTACTGCTTCAGCTGTTGGTGGTGCACTATCAGCAGCCTTTGGCGGAATAGCAATTGCTCCAGAAGGTGGAATGATCTCATATGCTGTTATGGGAGCTAATTGCTGAAAAGCAATGGTAGCAACAATAATTGCATGTGTCTTTGGTGCCTTCATGCTTGGTGCTTTGAAAAAGAAAGTGCCAAGTGAATATGCAGGCTTGGGTAAATGGAAAGGTATTCCAATTGGCCCAGGTGTAGGCAGAAAAATTATTAAAGAAGAGGTAGAAAAATAATGAAACAATTTTCTTTTACAATAAAAGATCCTGCTGGAATTCACGCAAGACCAGCTGGTGTAGTAGTACAAGAGGCTAAGAAGTTCCAATCAACTGTTACAGTTAAATGTAATGGTAAGACTGGTGACTTCAAACGTATCTTCACAGTTCTAGCACTTTGTGCTAAATGTGGTCAAGTTCTAGAAATAGAAGTTTCTGGACCAGATGAAGAAGCAGCTGCTGCTGCAGTTAAAACGGCATTAGAAAGTAAATTGTAATAATGAAAAGTTATAAAGGTAAGATTATTTTCGAAGGCTTTGCTGCTGGAGAAATAAAAGTTTTATCTGCCAAGCAAGAAATCAAAGAAAGACAATTTACAGATGTGGAAACTGAATTAACTCGTTTCCTATCTGCAAGAGATAAAGAAGTTGCTAAGCTTGATGAATTGTATCAAGATACAAAAACTAAACTTGGTGAAGATAAAGCTAAATTATTTGAAACACACAAAATCATGGCTACTGACCCTGATTTTGAAGATTCAGTTAAACAGTTCCTAGAAACTGGTAATATTGCTGAAAAAGCTGTTGACTTAGCAACACAACGTTTTGCTGGTATCTTGGCAAACCTTGACGATCCATATATGAAAGCAAGAGCAGCTGACGTGCTTGAAATAGGCCGTAGTGTTGTTGATTTCATTATCGGTAAAGAAAACCAATACAAATTAACTAAACCAACAATTCTTGTTTGTGAAGATCTTGAATCTAGCACAATCATGCAATTTGACAAAACTTTATTAAAAGGTTTGGTGCTTACTAAAGGAAATCCAACTGCTCACGTTTCTATCTTTGCAAGAAGTTGCGAATTGCCATCTATTTGTATGGCAAGCGAACTACCTCTTGATGATTCTTTAAATGGCAAAAAAGCTGTACTAGATTCAACTACAGGTGAAATCATTTTAGATGTATCACCTGAAGAAGAAGCTAAATATGAAGCTTTAGCTAAAGAACATGGTGAAAAGAAAAATGCTTTAAAAGCCTTTGTTGGCAAACCATCAGTAACTAAAGATGGTGTTAAAACAAAGATTTACTGTAACATTGCTTCAGCAAATGATACAGCAGCTGTTCTAGCTAATGATGGTGAAGGTATTGGTGTTTTTAGATCTGAATATGTTTATTTAAAACAAACAGACTTCCCGACTGAAGACTTCCAATTTGAAATTTATAAAAAAGCTTTGGAAGATATGAAAGGTAAAGAAGTTATTATTAGAACCTTTGATATTGGTGCTGACAAGAAAGTTCCTTACTTTAATTTACCAGCTGAAGCAAATCCTGCATTAGGTTATAGATCTGTTCGTATCTGCTTAGATAAACCAGATATGTTCAAAACACAATTACGTGCTTTGTATCGTGCTTCTGCTTTTGGTAAGCTATCTATTATGGTGCCAATGATTACTAATGTATCAGAAATAGATTTCTGCAAGAAATGTATACAAGAAGTTAAGAAAGATCTTGATGCAAACAACATCCCTTATGGTAAAGATGTTAAGTTTGGAATTATGATTGAAGTTCCAGTAGCTGCTATTTGCGCAGATGAACTTGCTCAACATGTAGACTTCTTCTCTATTGGTACAAACGACTTAACACAATATGCTTTAGCATGTGATAGAGTTAATCCAAACTTAACAAAAGTTTATGATCCTTACCACAAAGGATTAATGAGATTAATTAAGATGACTATTGATGCTGCACATAAATATGGTAAAGAAGTAGGTATGTGTGGTGAACTTGCAAGAGATCCTAAAGTTCTACCATTCTTAATTGCTTTACATATTGATGAAATATCTCTTTCTGCTCCTTATGTGTTGCAAACAAGAAAAGCAGTTAGTGAATTGGATACAACAAAAATCAATATTGATGACTATATAAGGTAGGTATACATGAAAAAAATACTAATCCCAACAATGATTGCAACCACATTTATGCCATTAATCAGCATAGTTGGTTGTAATGATCACAATCAGGAACCGGGAATTGATTTTAAAGGCTTAACTGTAACGGCATTAAAAGATGGCCTTAGCATCTTCGTTTTTGATGGAGCTGAACCCGCTCACAAACCTGAACAAGAAACAATTCAGCACAGCAAAACAGACTATATGCCAGACTTATGATTCTCTAAGAATAATGGCAAGATTTGAACAAGGGTTCAACAATTGTCAATTACTGAGCCAATAGCCACAATAAATGAGGGTCAAAGTGTAATCTTTAAAGGGAACAACCCAAACGGATTTAGCAATAGTGAAAAATTTATAAGTTTTTATTTTTACGATATTAATGATCCGCTCTCACAACATGATGATCTTGCCTCGTTGTCGGGAAATATTATGTCTTTAATCGATAATGGGCAGTGCGAACAAACAGTCATCCCAAACGCTTATTGTTTTGCGAGTTTATTTGATGGCTCAACCAAGGAGGGGCCACCAATAGTAACCAGAGAGACTTTAAGGGATGCATCAAATTTATTATTACCTGCAACAACATTAGATGAGGGATGCTATTATCAAATGTTCCGACATAGTGAACATTTAGTTAAACCACCATCTGATTTGTGCGCAGAACAAGGGGAACAATATTGTTATTTAAGAATGTTTGATTGTTGTTTCGGATTAAAATATGCACCAAACATTTGTTTGAATTCTTTTGATGACAAAGAAGAAAGTAAAAATCTTGAATGTGATCATATGTTCAGCCAATGTGCATCTTTAAAAATTAGTGATGAACCAGGTGACGACCATTTTGAATTCTTCACATGTCCAACTTCTGAGGACCCCAGTCGTTCCGTTGGTAAAATGTTTGATGGAACTGGTGGTACTTTCAAAGAAGATCCCGTCCCTGGCAATACATATTATTGATATGAATAATTAAAAAATAGAGAACATCTCTATTTTTTATATTGTTTTTGCCATTGATCTCTTATTTGGTATCAATTATTTCATGTTTGTTTCGCTATAGAAATGCTTAATGATCTAAAATTACCGCAACTTGTAATATTTTTACCCGGTACATCTACTTGGTTATTAATGTATTGATTTAGTTTAGGCAAAGTGGCTTCTAGCCATGCTAAGTTCTTCCTTCCATATACAACAAGATAAAATCCTGTTTGGCAACCCATTGGACCAAAATAAATTTTCTCATTAGGATAACTTGTTGAATAGAAAGTAGCAATTAAATGTTCTAAAGAGTGCAATGCATTATTGGATAAATAGATGCCACGATTTGGCATTTTAAAACGAAAGTCAAAAGTGGTAATAAATGTTTTACCAAATTGTTGCACGTCGTGAACAAAGATACCCGGTTTTAGTTTTGTGTGATTAATTTTAAATGATCTGATTAACATATTTTTATTATATTTATTAACATTTTATTTTGTTTTCTTTTTCTATCTCCTATAATAAAAATATAGGAGATAATATGGCAAAAAAGAAAAAACAAAACAGACATGAACACCACGTTGTTCCCAACAAAAACGGAGGATGAGACGTTAAAATAAATAACGCTGGTCACCGTACTTACCACACTAGAAAAAAATCAACTGCTATTAAAAAAGCAAGAGCTATTTCTAGAAAACACAAAACAGAATTAGTTATCCACAAAGCAACTGGACAAATCGAAACTAAAAACTCACACAAGGTTGTAAGGCGTGGAAAACCAGGACCTAAAAAGCACAAAAAAACTAAAAGAAAAGTAGCTAAAAGACGTCCTGCTAGAAGAAGATAATAAAAAAGAGGCATCGCCTCTTTTTATTTAAGTTTTAAAATATCTTTTTCTTTACAAAGTGTTAGTTTTTTCAAATTGGCTTTAATCTTTTTAGTTGGTCAATTCCATCATTTAATCTTTAGCAAATGATCAATAATTTTCTTACTATATCTTTTTTTAACTACTCTAGCAGGGTTGCCTACTGCAACAGCATATGGTGGTATATCTTTTGCTACCACAGCATAAGCACCAATAATGGCTCCATCACCAATCTTAACCCCGGGCATAATTACTGCTTTTTGTCCAATTCATACATCATTGCCAACAACAGTATTACCTTTGTTAGTAAATACTTTTTGTTTAGCTCAAGGGATGTGCTCTCATCCTTTAAAAATACCAAAAGGGTAACCAGTAGCACCTACTAATAAATGATTTGCACCATTCATCATAAACTCCACTCCTGGTGCTATAGCACAGAATTTGCCAATTATTAATTTTTCTTTATATCATGGATAACAATGAGTGACTTGTTTCTCAAAATTATCTAATGCATAGTAAGTGTAATCACCAACAATAATTTTCTTTTTGTTTTTAATTGTTGGTTTAATGTAAGTAATTTTTTGTCCTTTAACAGGATATTTAACATTTGGATTTTCAATCATAACTGTATTATTATAACTAAACAATCACTATCAATGACAATCTGCTTACTTTTCTTGCAAAAAATTAAATATTTCTAATTTTCTTTTTATCACTACTAATCACTAATTACGGTGTATAAACAAAAAATATTTTCTCACTTTTTCCAATTTTTAGGTAAAGGTATATATGAAAGAACCATACGATGTATGGTTATTAAATATGCAAGAATCTAAAATATACAAAACGTATAATCAAATTACAAGCGAGTTTGATGTTTACATTATGCAACTAAGCAAAAACAACTATCAATTCAAATTAGTAAAAAAGTTGGATGGCAGCAAGTCGCCCAAAGTTACTTTAGCTGATGTGGCTAATACTTTAGCTGATGTTATTCAACGATTGGATGCTCTTGACAAAAAACTAGATGCTATTGTTACAGCAAACCACTTAATTGATCCAACAAAGTAAATTTGTTATTTTAGATTTTGCCAAACAAAAATGGGAAAACCATACAAAGTATGGTTAAATAGTTATGGAAAAATTTATAAAACAATATTCATATAATCAAATCATCGAACAGCACGATGTTTTAATTATGAGTTTAGAACAATTTGCACAAAACAAAAATCAACTAGTCAATCCAAAAGTGATTGTCTGTGTAGATCGTGAAGGTGGAGTTAAAAAACCTAAAATGCCAGAATGGTTTAAACAGTGAAGTGAAAACATCTATGAAAAGAAGCAGCCAGCTTGGTTTCAACAGTGGACCAAAGAGGTTTATGAAAAGCAACCACCTAAATGATTCACTGACTATATGACAGAGTTTGCAAAAAAGAATAATTTAAAACTTTAATACAAAAAAGGAAGTCTACCTTCCTTTTTCGTTTACTAAATCTCTTAAGTGTGTTTTATTCATATTTTTAGATTTAGGTGGAATGCCAATATCATATAGTAAATCTAAATGATGGTGTTCTATATCAGTTAATGTATCAAGATCGCGTTGTAACTGTTTTTGATCTTTATTAACTAGAAAGACTGTGCCACCAGATGTTTCGTAGTCAATCGTTTTATGCAATCAACGGTTTTTAGCTGCTGCATCAAAACCCATATTGAAGGCATGAAAACTTTTGATACCTTTAAATGCTTTATCAGGCGTTACTTTCTTTATATAAATAGGTTTATCTAAAATAAAGTGTTTTAGGATACCAAAAGCTTTTGGTCTAATAAGTGTTGGGTATTTTAAGAACTTTTCAGGTTCTAGATATGCATCTAAAACTAAATTAGTTTCGTGATGCCCTCAAATTGCATCTAAGAAAGTATTTGGCATGCTTCCACCAGGAATACGACAATTAGTTTCAATTAAGACCGGCCCTTTGGCATCTACTTTATATTCACCATGCACTGGTCCTCATTCTACACCTACTGCTTTTACTACTTTCAAAGCATAATCTACAATAGGTTTAATCTCTTTCTCATTAGGAGAATGAGATGTTGTTCAAGAATATACTGGTGCATATCCTTTGATTTGTTTTTTATGGTAATGGTAAATTGATGATACTTTTACAATACCATCGCAAGAAACAGTATCAACAATATATTCTTCTCCATCAATAAATTCTTGTAGAATTGGTTGTTTATTAGTTACAGAATAATTCTTTTTGCTTTGAGCTAAAGCAATAGATTTTTTTAATTGTCTAACACTCGTGCAAACTGATACACCAATTGATGAAACGCCTTTGGCGGGCTTAACAACAATTTTATTGTTGTGTTTTTTAAAGAATGCTAAAGCTTTTGCAAAATTTGTATATCTTACACTTTCAATACACCTAATGCCATGTTCTTTTAATGTTTTTTGAGAAATATACTTATCTCTCATCTTAGGTAAGTTTTCAATCAAATTATTTTCTAGACCCAAATCATTCGATAGTTTTAAACACATTTCCAGACCGTGATCTGCGCCAGTAACTATCAATATTGGATTAAGTTTTCTAACTTCTTTTAAAGTATCTTCATACTTTTCATGTCGAGATAAAATGATTGGTTTTTTAGCACCGAACAAATCATATGAATATCAAGATGGTTGATTCTTTCTAATAATAGGAGATTCAAGCACAGCTGCTTGATATCCTCTTTCTTCTAAATCTTTTAAATAGTTAATTGATGAGGAAAGACACTCAACAATTAGAACAACTGGTTTTTTCATACTAATAAATTATTTTCTTAACAACTGATAGTTTTTTTGGTTTAACTGAAACTATTTTACAACAGTAACCAAATTCATGTTCAATATCTTTTGGATCAATAGGTTTAGAAGAAACACAATCTACGATTGGTTCTCCTTTTTTAACCTTATCACCTGATTTAAAATGGAATCATAATCCTGCTTGAGGGTCAATCTTATCTGTCTTTAAGATTCTTCCTGCTCCTAATTTTGTTGACATCATACCTACAGCAGCATTAGACACAAAGGATAGATATCCTGATTTCTTTGCTTTAATAATGTAACGATGTCTAGGATTAAAGAAACGACGTGTTTGTAGTAACTTAAGGTTACCACCTTGAGCAACAATTCATTCATAGAACTTCTTTAAGGCTTTACCTGACTTAACTTGTTTATCAACCATTTTAAGAGCTTGTTTGTATGTAACATGCTTATATGTTCTTAAAACAACTGAGATTAATTGGTAGATTAAAGTTTTTAAATCTGGAGTGTAATCAACATTTCCTGAAAGGAAGTCTTGTGCTTCCAATACTTCAATAGCATTACCAATGCATCTACCTAATGGTTGATTCATTCCTGAAACCATGATCGTTAGTTTTCGTTTCATCTTCTTAGCAATGTATTTTAGGAACTTAACTAACTTCATTGCTTCACGATATGTTGGACAGAATGCACCTGATCCATATTTAACATCAAGGAAGACGTGTGTTCCTAAGATAGCAAATTTCTTCGATAAGATGGAGCTTGCAATTAAACCATAATCACCAACAGTTCCAGTAACATCACGTAAGTGATATAGTACTTTATCTACTGGAGCAATATCTTCAGTTTGTGTAGTAATAAAGATTTGATTTTTGTTTAGCAACTTAATCATTTGCTTTTTATCTAATTCAGTTTTTACACCAACCGATTCAAGTTTATCAATTGTTCCACCAGTAAAGCCTAAACCACGTCCAGAAATCTTAGCTACAGATAAACCAAAACTGGAAATGATTGGTAAAGCAATCAAACTTACTTTATCACCAATACCACCTGTAGAGTGTTTATCAATAACAATCTTTCCATGCTTTGTTAAATCAATATAAGCTGAATGTTCTCACATTGATTTTGTTAAATAGTAAGCCTCTTGGCAATTTAAACCATTCATATAAACAGCCATTAATCACGTAGTGATTAAATAGTCTGGAATTTTTTTGCTAGCAACTCCATCAATTACAGCATCAAAATCTGCTTGAGTGTAACGTTTACGGTTAACCTTTTTTTGAATAATATCAACTATACGCATATTTAATAATTATACATCACTATAAATAATAAAAAATAAGCCTATGGCTTATTTTTCACTCTTAAAGATTTTAAATTCTCCTGCTTTGCCTGAAAATCTTTGTCCTTCATATTCAAACGAAGAATCATTTCAGAACATACAACCTATTTTATCGTCTTCTAATAATACAACTTGTGCATCGCTATCATTCTTTACTACTTTAAATTCCCATTTACTGTGTTGATCAGCACTTTGAATGGAATATGCATAAGATGTACTAGATGGATTGTTTAAAGTAATTGTTGATACACGCTTGTCGATTGTTTCATCCCCATAGGATTCATTATTTCTGCTTCATTTTGCTGTCTTATCAATAGTTTCTATTTGAAGTTGGTGCTGTTCACCTTCTTCAATGTTGTGGTAAACCACATTTCCGTGGACAATTGTTTTTCTTTCATCTTGAATTATTGAACCATCATCATCAACAAATTGATCAACAGTTGTATGCAATGTGTTCTCACCTGTTGTGTTATCAATGTTTGTTGCTAATATTGCTACACCATTGTTACAAGCAAAGCTTGTGATGATATAGTTAACAGAACCTTTATATTCTCCCTTGCCTTTACCATATCTGAATTTTTGTGTTCCATCAATACTTGTAAAGGCAACATTTTCTTCAGGAATATATCCGCCATAACATGGACCATGATCTCAATGCTTGCCATCATCTGATCCATCATAAAGCATCATTTGTTCATCATCTTCATCAATAGTTGTTGTTCCAGGAATATATGCATAATCTCATACTGGTGAGATATCATCATATTCTTGGCCAGTTCCCATAACACTAGTGTTAAAACCAAAAGCAAGGTTGTGTGCCAATTGGTTTTCACCATTTCCTTCTTCTCAGTTAACTAATCCAGGTGCTGATGATTTAATACCTACATAAACACCATCAAAGTTACAAGCAATGAATTGAGATCTTGGAAAATACTTAATTCCACTAAATGTGCTATCTCTAGTTTCTCATTTATTGATTAAATCATTTAGTTCGTCTTTTCTTGGACAGTTTGGCAGATTAGCAATATATTTCATTTCTTCAATATTGCCAAGGTCTGTTACACCTCCACCATAATCACTTGCTTTCTTTCTTGTATAAACACGGCCCATACATTGCCAAGTAAAGTTACCTTTGTGGGTCATATATCTCATACCGTCTAAAGCAAAGTTAACAATGATTGATAAATATTTTTCATTTAATTTGAAATCAGTGTCATTAAAGGCTGAAGCAATCTTTGCTAATAGCAAAGCACCTTGTCTTCCATAACCACCTGTATATAGCAAATGTTGGTGTTGGAAATATGTTCCATCAGATTGGAAGCCTTCATTATCATCCAATTTAATTTCTTGAGCAAGATATTTAAACATGATGTCCATTTCATTAGCATCTTTTACTAAGGCTGCTGATTTCATAGTAATATCACTAGCTCAAAAAGTATTTGTACCAGTGTAGCTTCTAGTTGCTTCAGCATACTTTAATGAACCATGGTGAATTCAATCCATTAATCTTGTTTGTTGATTTGAAGTTAATTTATCCATCACAAACAAAGCTAAATTACTTAAATCTCTTGGAACTCCAATTTCATTGAATCATCAATTGGTGTTAACATAATTGTGATTTAGTCAATATAAAACTAATTCAATCGCAATTTGCATTTTTGCTTGATCATTAGTTGTATCAGCAACAATAGCAATTTCTAAAGCTCTTACAATATGTAAGTGTGCTGGCCAGATTGCTCTATCTGGATCTTCATAATTTAAATTATTAAAATGAGAAATCTTTCCATCACCACTATCTTCTGTTATTAGAAAGGTGCGAAGTTCTTGCACAGTCTTTTGACCATACTCAGTTGTTTTAACTGTGTCAATAAGCATTTGCTTATAAGAAGATAAAATATCTTCATAAGGGTATGGAGCTGTTTGATCTTTGCTGCAGCTAACTAAACCAGCTACTGGTGTTGCAGCTGCTACTACTAAACTAGGAATTAAAAATATTTTCTTCATAATTACTTTTCTCCATTTGGTCTTGGCACATCAGCAACATCCATCCAAGATTCTAATGTATTAGCTATGCCTTCTGCATTTGGATAAATTGGAATATATCTACATATGCCTGATGCAGATTTTCTAAAGATAGTATAACCTTCACCTTGTACAGTTACATTGCCTAGTGAAGAATAATCTCATGCACCATTAATTGCTACATACATTGTTAATGGATCTCATGATTCTCTTAAATTTCCGTGGTTGTATGTATTGTATGCCACAGCTTGAGGCGAATCAGGATGAGCATAGAAAACCTTTCCTGTAAATACAGGACTGCCTATTTCTCATCCAGAAAATATTTTTGGAACATGAGTAGTGTTAATAACATCTTTTGCTGATGCTAATGCTTCTGTAATATTAAATTCAGCGTATGTTTCATTATCGAATCTTCCACCCATTAAAACCATCTCTGAAACATTTTCTTCAAATAATTGTCTTCCTGTCTTATTAGAAATGTCATCAGCAGGACTTTCAATAAGATTAGCAATGTTATTTAACATTCCTAATGTAATAAGTCTAATCTTGTCTCCAGTATTTTCTGCTAATGTCTTTCTTAATATTCTTGTAGCAGAGTTAATTCTTGTTGTATCTCTTTCGCTTCTAGCTTCTCATATATCATCAATTGCTTTAGAATAGTCTCCTCCTCAATCTGTATGAACGGTTTGAGGATTATCTGCTTGTCCCATAGGACAATCTATACCATATGCTTCTAACATAATGTCAGTTGCATGAAAAGCTGGCAAGTATTGATTACATACTGTGACAGCTTTTACATCAACTAAATCTTTTTTATAAGCATTACCTAAAATAGTTAATGCACCAATATCATCACAATCATTGCCAACATCTGTATCAACAATAACTTTTATCTTTTTATATTCAACTGGTTTGTTTTCATTTGCCGCTACTACTGATGGAACTACAACGACAGTTGTAGCCATAGCACTTGTTATGCCAATACTTATAAGACCAAATAACTTCATAATTACTTCCTATATGCTTTAACTACTTCACCAACATAAACATCATGTCAATCTGGTTTATTGTATAGGGTTGGTGATTTTTCATTGTAGAATTCATTAATAATCTTCTTATCAATAAATCCTGTTTTCTTAATCTTACCAACATAAATCTTTTTGCAGATTAATGTTAAACATGCTTCTTTGAAGCAAGGAAGATTATCTTTAAATTCAACATGTAATTTTGTTTTAGCTAATTTATTGCCATCTTTGCCTGAATGGCTTCCTATATATAGAAGGTCTTTTTTATATTTGTTGTGATCAAAGAAAGATAAAACAAAATAGTTACTCTTTTTAATAAACTTATTTGTATATCTTGTTGGTCTAACAAAGATTTCAGCAGTTGCTTTACCATCTAGACCATGACCTCATAGCGCTCCAAGATGTCCTCAACTTGCCGTCATCATGTTGTATGCTTTTTTATTGCCAGCAGAAATAACCATTCAGCCATTACCAATAAGGTTAAATGGATTAACTTTAATATCATTAACTTTAATATTTTTCATATAGTAATTATATATAAATAAAAAACTAGAGCTAATAGCTCTAAGAATGACAAAACTAATATAAGTTTTCTAACATAATATGTAGAATAATAAAAAGACGAGGAAAACTCCGTCTTTTTCTTTTGTTAAGCTCTTAACTGGTTCTAAATATTATTCTTTGCATCTAGATCGATAGGACCATCAGAACATGAAATTTGTGTTGCTGGTGTATAAATGTGTCAATCAAAACCACGATCAACTTGTTTCCATTTTTCAATAGCTCCTAAAAATTTAAAACCGAAAGTGCCATCAGGACCGGAAGTATCAGTTAATTTAGAACAGCCTTCAAATGCAATTGTACCAATACTTGTTACACTACTTGAAATAATAACAAAGGTTAAGGCAGTACATTGTTTAAATGTAGATTCACCAATACTTGTTACACCATCTGAAATATGAACAGAAGTTAAGGCACTACATTCAGAGAATGCATGGTCACCAATGCTTCCATTAGGGATAGTAATTGAAGTTAGTTTTTTGCATTCTTCAAATGCAGATTCGCCAATACTTGTGACACTATTTGGAATACTAACTGAAGTTAAGGCACTACATTGAGAGAATGCGGACTCGCCAATACTTGTAACACTATCTGGAATAGTGACTAAAGTTATTCTTTCATGTCCTTGAAATGCTTCCTCACCAATAGAAGTGACTGTATAAGTCTCACTGTCTTTTTCAACAGTAGATGGAATGTCTACATCATTATGTACTCCGTGATAATTAATTAATGTTGCTGTGTGATCCTCATCATTGTATGTCCATTCAAATCCTCCCTCAACATCATCAATTCCACATATACCATTAGAACATTTAATTTTAGAAGCACTTGTTCCATCATGTCACACACTATCACGAGAAACCCTACCTCATTCTAAAATAGTACCTTCAAAATTAAAGCCAGGAGTACCACTAGGACCAGAAGTATCAGTTAAGTCAGAACATCCATTGAATGCAGATATGCCAATACTTTCAATAGTATTTGGAATAATAACTGAAGTTAATTCATCAGATTGATTAAATACACTTTCACCAATAGAAGTGACAGTATAAGTCTTGCCGTCTTTTTCAACAGTAGGCGGAATAATCAAATCATTCTCTTCTCCAGAAGAACTAACTAATGTTGCTGTGTTATCATCGTCATTGTATGTTCATCCAAATTCTCCAATAACAGCATCAATAGCTCATGTACCATTAGAACATTTAATTTTAGAAACACTTGTTCCGTGTCAGTCACTATCACGAGAAACCCCGCCTCATTCTAAAATAGTACCTTCAAAATTAAAGCCAGGAGTACCACCAGGACCAGAAGTATCAGATAATTTAGAACATCCCGCAAATGCAGATGCACCAATACTTGTTACACTATCTGAAATAATAACAGAAGTTAAGGCGCTACATTGTGAGAATGCATAGCTACCAATGCTCCCATTAGGGATAGTGATTGAAGTTAATCCTGTACATTTTTCAAACGCTCTTACACCAATACTTGTGACAGTATCTGGAATGATAACTGAAGTTAAGAAATCGCAATCAAAAAATGCAGCGTTGCCAATAGAAGTGACGGTATAAGTTTTGCCCACATCTTCAACAGTAGATGGAATAGTTAAATTCTCACTATCCCCATAATACTTGTAAAGCGCTGCTGTGTTATTGTCGTCATTGTATATCCATTCAAAATCTCCAATAACATCATCCAAACCACATCGACCATTAGAACATTCAATTTGTGTTGCTGGTGTTTGATTATGTCATGTATCAACACGATTAGCTTTTTTTCAAGTATTGCTATCTCCTGAAAATTTAAAACCGCAAGCACCATCAGGGCCAGAAGTATCAGATAAACTTATACACTTATTAAATGCAAACTGACCAATGTTTTTAACACCACTTCCAATAGTGACTGAAGTTAAAGAAGAACAACCAAGAAATGCCTCATCACCAATATTTGTAACACTATTAGGTATAATAACTGAAAATAAACCACATTCAGTAAACGCACGTTTAGGAATCATTGTAACTTTGTTAGATATGGTTACTGAACTTAGAAAAGTGCATCCACCAAATGCTTGATCACCAATACTTGTGACACTATTTGGAATGATAACTGAAGTTGTTGTTCAACATCCTCTAAATGCTTCCTCACCAATAGAAGTAACATCATAAGTCTCATTGTCTTTTTCAACAGTAGGTGGGATAATTACGTCGCCACCATAACCAATATATTTAGTAATTGTAGCTTTCTTATTTGTATCATCGAAGTTCCAATTGAAGTCTGTTGTTGGTGTTGGTGATTCATTAATAACTAAAGTAATCTCATCAGAGCAAATAGAATCAGCATCCTCGATTGCTGCTTCAACTTTAAATCTATATGACCCTTTAGCTGCATCAGAAGTTCAATATACTTTACCATCATATATATCAATTCAAGTTGGAAAATCACTAGAAGGTTCAACTCCTTGAATTGATAATGTAGCTTCAACAAGTTGGCCTTTTGAGTCTTTTACTGCTCAAGCCTTAGTATCAATTCCAGATTGTCCTGGTTTTCCAGTTAAAACTATTGATCCACCAGAAATAGTGTAGGTTTCAACTGGTTCAGGTTCTGGTCCCGGTTTATCCCCACCACAGCTAACCAAACTCACTAACGGTACACTAGAAACTATTGCTAAACTAGATAGAATTAATTTTATTTTTTTCATATATTACTTATTATTTACATTATATGTAATTAAAATGAACTAATGATTGCTTTATTAAATGTAATAGCTTTAACGAACATGTGAGTAAATTCTGTTTTACTTATTTCTTGTAATGGCCTTGCCATAATGTCAATGAAAAAACTAGAGCTTATAGCTCTAGTTTTAATATTTCTTCCACGATTAATCAGCTGTGCTGTAGTTCCCTATCTTTCATTTTAAATTAATTGATGTTTAAATTAATATAATTTATCTATGAAAAGATTATCATTCTTAAAAGCTGTTTCCATTATTCCATTTTCTTTTGGAATGCTAGTTCCATTATTTTGCCTTAATAGTTGTGGTGAAAACAAAACTGATGATAGTAAAATGTTGGACAAGCTAGAAGAAGATACTATTAACGAGTTCAAAGCAATGGTCCACATCCCAAGACCTAGTGATTTATTCTTGTATGATGTACCAGACAATTCTAACTGCAAACAAATCTCTAATTATTTAAAGCAAAGAGTTCAAGAATTAGCAGGGATAGTCGTAAATCAAGACAAATATTCAAACATTTGGTTTGATGTACCATGTAATGATAGCAAATACAAAAACGCACCAACCATTGCTTTGCAATGTCATATGGACATGGTTTTTGCTTATGATCCAGAAAAATTACATGACCCTGATCCAATGACTACAGAAATACAGGTTGTTGATGAAATTAAAGATGGTAAACGTGTTATCCATTCAAAAAATTATGAAACTTCAATTGGTGCTGACAATTGTATCGGTATATCTGGAATACTTGCATTAATTTCTAATCCAGATATAAAACATGGCAACCTTCGTATTATCTTCACCAACTGTGAAGAAAATGCAATGCAAGGTGCAATGATGTTGGTTGATGGCCATAGAAATGATCAAGGTGAAGTTATTACAGGCCAAGAAGCAACAGCACCTCATATAATGCAAGATGTTAAATATGTTATTAACCTTGATACAGGAATAAACAAAAGCGTGTGCGTTAGTTCTTCAGGTGCTATTGGTAGTCACTATAACCAAACATTTAATTGAGCATCTCATACTTTACCACGACATTTCAAACTAACTGTTACAGGCTTTGTGGGTGGACATTCTGCCGGCGTACCAAGACAAGGTTATGGTAATGCCTTAAAAGCAGCCAATGAAGTTTTAACTTTACTAAACAAAGATGTTGAATTAATTAGCTACACAACTCCCGGAACAGAAGCATATAACAATGTTCCTAGCCAATGCATCATTGAATTCTTTTCTGATGCAGAAAGAAATGATGTCCAAAATGCTATTAACCATGTAGTAGGTAACCATACCGAAGTAGGAAGTGAAGATTATTGAAAAGATATGGCCGACGCAACACTATATGTTGAGCCATTAGAAACCCTTGCTACTCATACACTAAGCAAAGAAGATTCTAATAAGATTATCAATCTTCACAAAAATCTATGATATGGTTTTGACAAAGAGTCATATGATGAAGATAGAACTAAAACCTCAGCTAACGTGGGGCCCGCAACGTTAGAATATGATTTAACTTTACAACAATTTAAATTTTCTTCATCAAGTTATTCAAGAACAGATGATGAAGAATTAATTAGTAGTTTTAAACAAAGTAATTTAGAGGTAGCAACACAAAATGGATTGAATTATTTGTGTGATGCACAATTCCATCCATGAGCAAGAGATGCAAACGCTAAATTATTAGATCTTACTAAAGATGCTATCTGTTATGCTATTAATTGTCAAAAAGATGAGATAGTTGAATCAGAAGCTCATGGTGGATTAGAATGTACTTGATGAGCTTATGCAATGAATAATACAGAAGGAATAACAGATGGTGCATCTACTTGTTTGGGTATTAATGTTATGAATGAGCATAAATTCACAGAAGCAGTAGATGTTGCTTCTATTAAAGATTGTATGAAAGCTGTAATCTACATCTTTAGAAATTGACAAAAATTAGTATAAGGTTCGTTAACCTATATAAAAGTCAATATCAAAAAAACTAGAGCTATAAGCTCTAGTTTTGTTATTTTATTAAGGTTAAGGTTTACGGAAAACTAAATTATAGTCCAATCCCTCTTGGTCTGTTTCTTTTCTAAAATCATACAAATCACGGTACAATTCATTAGCTAATCAATTAGCAGGTTTGGTTTTACCTGGATTGTCTGGATCTGGAACCGGGTCATGTGTAGCCTTTGTTGGATCATAGAAATCATATTTTTGTGTAGAGTCATTTCAAACACCATAGAATTTTCCACCATATATTTCGAAGTATGCATTGCCAACTGCAGCAGCACCATTATCACAGTTAATTAATTCTCCTGCTGCATCTCCATCTGCTGTAGGTGAACCAATATCAAAGTAAGGTGTGTATGAATGGAATTGTGGAGCATATAAATGTTCACTTGTTCTAAAGATAGTTGGTTCTTCAATTCAACATGAACCATTTCAGTTCATAATTGTTGTGCAGTTACCTCAATAGTTACCAGCCAAGATTTCTAAAGATGTATCGTCTCTATATGGTGAGTCTGTTCTAACATAGAAGCATCTACATTCTCTTGGACGGTAACTATTCTTTTCAGTAGATCAGTTTCATCAAGGGTTTTGTTGACCTTCATCGGTAGGCGGAGTTACTCCACCATACTCAGCCATATTTGTTGTTTGGTCATAGGCTTTTACACTTCCACCATGGCCAGGACTTGTATCAGTAACAACTACATCAGCACCATTTCATACACCAAAGATACCAAAGTCTTTAGTGTCGTAGTTGTAAATTGGAGCTTCAGATGTAACAGAATGTCCATTCAAATCTAATACCAAGCTTTGCTTAATATCAATTTGTCCAGAGTAATCCTTTTCAGCAGGCTCAGCAATTATAATGTCTTCTTGTAACTTAATGTTTTGACCAGTAGCACAAGCTTCTCTTAATTGTTGCTCCGTTGTAACTTCAGTAATGCTGTATCAGTTAGTATTTGTTAATCCTGCAGCATATAGTTTAGCAATTAACATATGACGTTTATATGAGCTAAACTCATCACCTCAAATAATAAGACCACCATTATTATTTCAGTTAGCAAATGAGTCTGCACCAAAATCTATTTTTTGTAGATCTTCAGCGGTATTGTAAATATTAGATGCATCAATAAATTTAAAACTTGTACAACCTTTAAATACGTTTGGTCTAAAGTATCCCACTTCTGACGGCTTTTCCATAGTTCCGCCAAAAATTAATGTTGTGATAGAAGTTGGAACATTTAGTGGCTGATCACCATCAGGGTCACCAACACCTAACACTTTTAATTCGGTTCCTTCTTCGTTGGTTCATCTTGATGGAATTTCTAGGGCATTGAAATCCTGAGCGGATGCGCCATCTGTAATTCCGGTTAATCAGCAATAACCCTCATATTCAGTCGATTCTTCGAACGTAAGATAACCGTTTGTAATAGGTCTATAAGTATCAATGTATGAACATTTTAATTGAGTAAATGGAGCAGAAATTCAAATTGGAACTTTTGTGTCATCATACATACAATAAATTTGTATGTCAAATGTGAATGTGTCTCCAGCAACAACACCAGTATCCCCTGTTTTTGTTGCAGGAATTGATACTGTTACATTGTTTTCACTATCAATATCACTAATTTCAATGTCATCTTCATTAATAATGAATTCGTCATCATAATCTTTTGTTTGGGCTTCTAAATGTGTTCTGTAACCAGATGGTATACCATTTGGTAAATGAAACTTATACAAAGCAGTAATAGTTTTGCCGTTAATGATACTACTTGGTTTTTCTTTTTGTGTTACTAATTCACAATAAGGCAAGTATGCAACCTTGCAATCCTTAATGGTTTTCTTTCAAATAGTAGAACCACTCTTTTTGTTTTTTACTGTAAAAATAATGCTATTTTTTCAATATGTTTCTTCATGTCAATCAGCTTGTAGTCAATATACAGGAACAGTAACTAGTCTGCCATAAACTTGAGCAGGTTGAAAACGGAATAAACCTGTGTCATCACCAGGTTCAGCAGTTAATTCTTCATTACTAGCTAGTTTGTATCCTAGAGTGAACTGAAATTCAGCTGCCATATTATTACCAATAATGGTAATATCAGTTTTTGCAGCTTCAATATAATTTCCTTCTTTTTCTTCATGACAACTACATGAAGTAATAGCTCCAATCAATGAGCCAGCTAAACCAAGGGTTGAAATGCTGGTAATAATTGGCATTAATAATTTATGTTTTTTCATACAATACCTCGCACCCCCACATTATATATATATATATAGAATAATTTAAGAAAAAAGAGAGCTAGAGTTAACACCTGTTGCACATAAGAAGTAATAGAAACATAGAATGGCTTATTTTGTAAAAATAAACTAGAGCTTCCAAGCTCTAGTTTATATTATTAAAGAATGATTATTCTTTTTCAGTAAGTGAAAGATAAAGAGGAGATACTACCATTAAAGAGCTTTTTAAAAATGACTCTACATCTGATAGATCCTCATCAGAACTATTGTGGTTATATGTTTTTTTAATTTTGTCTTTACCTTTAATAGTTATTTTTCAACCACTATCAGCTTTAAGGTCTGTTTTATCTTTTAAAGTGCTACTAAAATATCAATTAAAAACCGCGGCTTCACTATCATATTTTACAGCTATAGGCAGACCCACAACTTCATAATAGTAGCTATCACTTTCTTGTCCATCTAGTTCATCATGATAATCATATTGAACTGTTATGCGTGATTTCATAACATTAACATTGCCAATGCTAACACTTAATGTCATTATTCTATCGTTTTGACTTCGATTAGGTAATGTAACCATGGTTGCCCAAGCAATATCATCAGCTAGAATTTTTTTATTTTTATCAATTTTTGATAAGTATACATTTGTTGCTTCCGTTTCGCTCATTTTTCCTCCCATTGGATCAACAAATTGATAGTCAGCAATAGTCCTACTATCATACTTATATGTTTTGTATTCTGCTTCCTTGTTACATGCAACAATAATTGGCATAGTTGATGCTAATGTAACTAATGGTACAGAAAATAATAATTTACTTCTTTTCATATTTCTCCTTAATTCAAAAGGATTATATATATATATATTATGAAATAAGCAGAAATCTAATGTTAAATTATCATTTGCCTGCAAATTTAAATAAGGGAAGAATTGCATAAAGATATATTTACTATGTAAATATATAAGTAGTGATTTTTTACATAATAAGATGTATGACAGTTTCTTTTTGTTGGTGCAATTAGGGGGTAAGGCAAATAATCATATTAAAACTACATAGTTTTCAATTATTTAAGACTTAATTAATATTTTTATTTATTTATAATTAAATTAAAATTTAAAGGAGAAAACATGTTAAAAAGAAAGATTTTTCTACCGTTAGTCACAATTGCTACATTAGGTGGGATGTCAATACCATTAATAAGTTGTAATAGTGGCGGGGATAAACCGGGACCAGAACCTGAACCTGAAACAGCACTATGTTTTACAGACATTGCGGATGGTTCTGGCACAAATTTTACTTATCATATTCAAACACCTCAATTAACTAAAGCAAGTAATGATGATTTAGAAATAGATATTGAGTATTCATACGATGAGAGTAATTGAGATGATTGGGATGGCACCGAACTTCCTGTGGAAGATGGACAAAAAGTATATATTCGTAATACCACAAATACCTTATCTGTTGAAGATTACTATTTTGTTTTTAGTGCAAACAACTATTTCAACGCCTCTGGTAATATTAAAAGTTTAATAAACAACAGTGAGCCATCAGCGTATTGTTTTGCTGGCTTGTTTGGGTTATGCACAACATTAGTTGATGCTTCACGATTAGTTTTACCATCAACACTAGCTGAAAGTTGTTGTTCTGGAATGTTTAGTGGTTGTATTGCACTCACTGGCGCACCACAATTACCCGCCACAACTCTTGCAAATGGCTGTTATGCATCAATGTTTTTATGGTGCACTTCTTTGACTGAGGCACCGGCACTGCCGGCGCGAACTCTTGCGCTTGATTGCTATAGTTTAATGTTTATGATGTGTACAAGTCTTGAAACTGCTCCAGTCTTACCAGCTGCTGCGCTAACATATCAGTGTTATATGATGATGTTTGAAGGATGTATTACATTAGAAGAAGCACCAGAATTGCCGGCTGAGAGTCTTGCTGAAGAATGTTATGAAAATATGTTTACAGAGTGCACCTCATTGACATCTGCCCCAGAATTGCCAGCACAAGAGCTTGCCGCAAGCTGCTATGCATGCATGTTTGAGGAATGTAGTTCGTTAATTGACGCACCTAAACTACCGGCTGAAAATCTTGCTTGTGGTTGTTATAACGGAATGTTCCGTGGTTGTTCTTCATTGGAACATGGACCCAAGATATCTGCCCAGACACTTGATGAAATGTGTTGTTATCTAATGTTTCAAAATTGTGAAGCTTTAAAAGTAAGCGAAGCTGAGGAGGGTGATGATGACAATTTAATTTGTGATTTTACAAATGTTGATTTAACACCAGATCAATGTGTGGAGGGGATGTTTAAAAATACTGGTGGAACTTTTGAAGGCGAAACTCCAACACAGAAAAAATACTATTGAAACTAATTAGAATTACTTATCCAAACATTTATTATGAAGAAGGTGCATATTTTAATTCCAAGTTTAGTGGCTACAGCTAGTATGCCATTTATTAGTTTGGTAGGATGTGGAAAAAAGCCAGAGACTGTTACTGGTTTTACATTTGAATATCATAATGATAAAACAGCTGCAATTACTGGTTATAACGGTTCTGATAATAATCTTAAAATCCCTTCAACTGTTAACCACAACGGAACAACATATACTGTAACAACAATTAAAAGTCAAGCCTTAGCTGAGGGTACTTACAAAACAATTCATATCCCTAATACAATTGTTTTATTAGAGTCTAAGGCTTGTGCTTACGCAGATGAGTTAAAATCAATTACAATTGATGGTAATGCTAACCTTGTGTTGGAAACTCAGGCATTTTATAATTGTAATAGTTTAGAGGTTGTTACTATTAATACCGCAGTTTCTTCTATTGGTGCTGGTGCTTTTCAAGCATGCGGGCGCAACAAATATGTGGTTCTTCCAGCATCTATTAGTGAAATTTGTGATAATGCCTTTGGCGGCAATGCTGTTACCGATACTTCTGGTCCAGACAAGTCTCCCGGTTTTAATTTTAAAGGGACAAAACAACAATGGAAAACCGTTACGCGTGGTAATAATTGATATGATGAGGCCGATGCCACAGTCATTCAATGCAGTGATGGTCCTATCGAACTAGATGCACAAGAATAATATTTAGAACTGGTTAAGAGCTTAACAAAAGAAAAAGACGATGTTTGAGTCGTCTTTTTTTCTTTCTATCGTCCTGAACTGGTTAAAAATGATTAATAGTAAAGAAAAATGACCAAGTTGGTCATTTATTTAATTTTTAGATTATTAAGTTTAATAACATTATCTAATTTTGTCTCAACATTAGTTAATCTTGTCTTAATGTCTTTAATTTCATTCATAATGTCTGATTTAGTTGTTAATACTTTAACCACATTATAGTTTTTATTAAATTCTGATTTAGTAATTTCTTTATATGGCTTTGACATAACATTCTCCTAATGGGATATTTGCCTAAAAGTTTATAAATTTCTGTTTTTTCTAAAAAACATATATATCTAGATATATATGTTTATCAAAAATTTTCCATATAATAACGATAATGAATATTATGAAAAAATATAAGTTGATTTTACCTATTACATTATTAACCACTGCTAGTGGTTTTTTGCCATTTACAAGTTGTAGTTCGAGACATTATGAGATGTCTGATTTGACTAAAGAAATTATTACCGAAATGATTGGTAGTCAAGAAGATGAACAAATCTTGGGGACTTGTGCAATTCCCCATCCCAGTCATCATTGTCAACAAATAGCTGCATATCTTCAAAGACGAATTCACCAAATTCTTGGTGAAGAATCTGTTGTTCATATCGACTCATACAATAATGTTTGATGTGACATTCAACCAAATAATCCCCAAAATAAAAGCTTTGATCCAATCATCCTTCAAGCTCATACAGATATGGTTGTTGCAGGAATGAGCGAAGAAGAATCTTTAACTTGCGGCATCAAACCAGAAATTAAAGGAAAATTAATGCACGCTAAAGGCCACAAAACATCTTTGGGTGCTGATAATGGAATTGGCATTGCGGCAATATTAAAAATCATGAATCAACGTTCAAATTTTGAACATGGATTAATTCGCTGTATCTTTACTGCTGATGAAGAAGTTGGATTAATTGGTGCACGTAATCTTAGCACTGATGCTCTTAAATCAAATGGTAATTTTATTCCATATTTATTAAATCTTGATGAGGAGAAAGCTGGACGAATATGTCGTTCATGCTTGGGAGTATTCCGTGATCGATATTATAAAAATTATCCTGAGCAAAATGCTACTCCTCCTTTTACCAATGCAATTGATTTAAGAATTGATAACTTAAAAGGTGGACATAGTGGTCTAGATATTGTCTTGGGGCGTGCTAATGCTGACCGAATTATTTTTGAATTTATTAATTACTTAATACAAAAGGGTGTGGAAGTTGAAATTGGTGCCTATGACCATGTTAAAAAGGTTGACGGTCAAGATGTTGATATTAAATGACAGTCTAATCAACTAATTGAAAATGGCCGAGCCATTATTTACTGTAACAATTGTGATGAAAGCCAGGTTCGTACTTATTTAAATCAATATTTGGCTACTTTACCATCACGTTATCCAGGTGAAGACGTTAATTCGTGAGCAACATCAGTTGCTGCTGCAGCTTGACACGAGAGCAATCCATACATCAGTGTTGCTGAAACAACCAATCTTGCAAAATTAATTGGTGGAAATTTGGAAAATTCGCAAGATATAGGTTCACAAGGTTTTCCTTATGGTGTATTTGACAAATCAGAAGAAGGAAAAGTTAATGCTAGCGGAAATATTGGACCAGTTGTTATTAGTGATGAAGAAGGCACAAGCAAATCGCTTTATCTAACAATTGAGCTTATGTATCGTACTGGTTTGTATGGCGCAGAAGCTGACCCACAACCACAAGATTGGTCAATCGGTTGATCTCGACCGAAATACCATCAAGCTCTAGAAATGTGTGGTATGCAAGACAATGTTGAAAACATTGAAATTGTTCAACCATGACAAAGCACACCAGGTGTCAACGACCAAATGATTCTATTCCTTGATCAAACATTTGCACAAATGGGAATTGAGCATACTATTTTTGACCCACAAGGAACCACTGAAATTGCCGCATGAATTACAAAAAATCCAAGTTTAATTTGTGCAAGTATTGGTCCAACAATTGATGATGCACACACTAAAAAAGAAACATTGCATTTAGATACTGTTGATAACTATTACAATGCCATCTTAAAAACATTAGCTTGAGTTGAAAAAAATAATTAAAACTAGGTTTATTACCTAGTTTTTCTCTTCATACTTAAGGTTGGTTGTTTTGGTGTTGGGTGTCTTGGCGGTTTCGTAGTTATTAACTAGTTAATATTGTTGCGTTCTAGTCGATCTTCAATTTTATCTAAACGATTATCAATCTTATTTAACCGCAGAATAATGTCTTCTAACGTAACTTTATGGGTTTTGTGCGTTGCAAAGGCCATAACGTTATCTTTTGATTCTTGATATTGTGTTTTAACAAAGTTCATAATGTCTGTGTTTCATAATTATTCTTTAAGATTATTCATTGCTACTAAATTATCAATTCTTGAATTGATTTGCTTAAAACCGTTTCTCATTTCAAATATTATGCTTTTTAACGCAGCATTCATTTTTGCTTCATAAGTCTTAAATCAAGCAGGTGTAGTATCTCTTGGTTGTTTTCTTATCCCAATAGCTACAACTTGCTCTTCTGGATTAAATGCTTCTAATGATTTCATAATTATTTTGATATCGTTTGATACTTCAACGATATTATAGTTATTTAGAAATGTTGTTTTGTTAATTTTTGCTAATGGCTTTGCCATAACGATCCTCCTACCAATACCTTGACCTAAAAATTTAAATAAGGTAGGAATTATTTAAAGATATATTTACTACGTAAATATATAAATTGTGATTTTTTACATAATATAATCAAATTAAGTGATTGATTATGAAAAAAATTCATATCTTAATTCCTAGTTTAGTGGCTGCTGTAAGTATGCCATTTATTGGTTTAGTAGGATGTGGACATGAACCACAACCCGAACCAGAAGAACCTAGACCTATTTTTAATGAATGTGAATGGTCATTAGTTGTTGATATGTGTAATGGTTTAGAAGATGGTTCAATTGATGAACAAACATTTTGTGATACTTTTTATATTGATGGCAATCTGGAAAAAGAAGGTATCCAAAAGAAAAAGCCTACATCTTTAGATGACTTTGTTGGTCAACCTAGATATTTGACAGTTAATTCATTACCACATCAAGTAATTGTTCTTGATCACCAAAAAGATACAATTAGTGCTACAAGCAAGAAGGCTTCTTTAACATTTCAATTTGTGAATGTTATTTGTGAAAAAATCGATGAAGAATTTTCTAGACGTATCATAGTTGCGTGGAACGAGACCGGTGATTCAAAAGATTATTGAAATTCAACATTATTCCACAAATTAAATGATGAAGAAGATGGTGGCGTATTAAGCGTTTATGAAATGATTCAAGCTAGTGATAATGCAGTAGCAGCTGCAATTAAAGCTGTATCTAGAACCGTTATGACTGGTGAATGAGATCAACCGGCGGTTCTTATCACTCAACCAGTAAAACTTTTTGAACCAACACTAGCTGATGTTTTTAGTGTTCAAGGGTTGCAAAATGCCGAGGAAGAGCCGGTTTGTAATCATGCTAATGAATATGCTAGAGAAGGTTCACAATATGCATATTATGCATTGGAGAGCAATATTGGGCAAGATAATTTTGTAATTAATTGCGATTACCAATGTCTTGATCGATATGATTTTGTTTCTGGAGTCTATGGTTATTGATTTACTTCCCAATGGAAAGATGATAAAAATGGGCATATCATAATTCGTCAAAGGGGGGAATTTTACCCTTATTCTTATGCTGATGTCGAGGAAGCATTGGCCCCTTGCTTTTGCATTTAGAACTAGTTAAGAGGTTGAATAATAAGAAAGACAGGGAAAATCCCGTCTTTTTTCCTTTTATCGCTCTGAACCGGTTAAAAATGGTTAATTTATAATGGTTATATGTCTATTAGTTTATCTAAAGCTCAATTACAAGCACTAGAGGTGTTAACCTCTGGTGCTAATCTCTTTTTAGATGGTCTAGTAGGTACTGGTAAGACTTTCTTACTAGATTACTATACTAAACGCTATTGTCAAGAAAAGATCCTATGTTTTTATTATGAGCTTTAGCTCATCATACTTAAGTATCATAGGGACTGGAAGGGGCAAAAAAGGCGACTAATTTTAGTTAGGAGTGAAAGTGGTTTTAAAATGTAGTGTTTTAAAATGGGGTTGATGCATATAATTCAAAATCAAAAATGTCTGATTCAAGATGAGTTTGCTCTTGTGATGTAACAATGTAACCAGTTATTGTTGTCGCATTAAATATTGCAGTCATATCATCTTTGTTACGGAATGTGAGGAAAGCAGACTGACTAAATTGTGGAATAACTTCTTTTTGTCCATCAATTACAAACCGACATTGTTCAGTTATGGTTGCATATCCCTCTTCTTCTTGCCCTTTTAGACAAAAGCGCAAAAATTGAAATTCATCAGGATTTTTGCTTCCTTTCCATTTTGTCATGTCAATAGTGAAATTGTAGTTAGTGTTTGCTTGTATTTCTAATTCATTGCTATGTATATAAGGGGCATTTGTTCCTGGGTGTAAACCATATTGATCCATTAAAACACCTGTTTCTTTGGCTAAGAAATTAACAGTGATAGTTTCATAGTTAACTTTATCAGCAGACAAAGTGACACTAGTTTTAGTGTATGACAAATCTTTAACTTGATAAACATTATCGCCAATGGTTATAGCTGAAGCATCAGCATTTATAACATACCCATCTACGCAGGAATAATGAATAACTAATTCTTGATTAAGTTTAAATTTAGTGGGAGTAACTGTTATATGCGGATCAGTATCAATGATTGTTAAATCATATTCCTTTTCAGTTGGTTCATCACCATTTTTACAACTAACCATACTTATTGCCGGTACTAGCCCAGTAGTAAGAATGATTGGTATTAATAATAATTTCTTCATAATGTTATTATATTTTTATAAATCTTTAGATTTATATAATTATTTCATGGAAACCAGTCTATCTAAAAGTCAGGTTGAAGCTCTTAACTTGCTTGCAAGTGGGTGCAATTGCTTTTTAGATGGTCTAGCAGGTACTAGTAAGACTTTCTTATTTAGTCTTTAAATTGTTTAGTTTGATGATTTTCTGAAAAACTTCTCGATTCCATTTTTCAAATCAAGCTGGTGGCTGAGTGTTTTTCTCTTTTCTTGTCATCATAACAATAATAGTGTCTAGATTCATCCATGTTGTTTAAATAATTCATCATGTTTATCTAAACGTGATAAAACTTCTTTTTTAAAACTTCTAAATTCTTGAATTAGAAGATCAATTTTTGATGGTTTTTTCTCTTTTCTTTTCATCATAACAATAATGGTGTCTAAATTGTCTTTGTATGTTTGTGATAGTGTCAGCAATTCTTTGCTTGACACAATCTTGACTACATTATAGTTGTTTTTAATTTCTGTTTTATTCATGTTTATTAATACCCTTTAGGGTATTCTCCTACCTATACCTTTGCCTAAAAATTTAAATAAGATAGGAATTATTTAAAGATATATTTACTATGTAAATATATAAGTCATGATTTTTTACAAGATTACTATGCTAATTAATGCGACTAAAGGCATTCTGAAGGAACAAGAAAAAAGAGGTATGAACCTCTTTTTTTAATTTAACTATGTTTAATAATCCCTTTGATTAGTTAGGAGAAATTGGAAGATCGGGAGTGTATTGGTCATAGGTGATTGTTGCTTCTGTGGTTTGGCCGCTGCCATGTTCTTCATCTAAGGTATCACTATTAAAAGCGATTAATTTATCATTTAAAAAATAAAATTCAATGTTTCATTTAAGTGACATAGGTCCCTGTTGTTCAACTCAAGAAGCCTCATAACACTTCTTTTTGATGTTGAAAGACAACGTTTCGCCAGATGATTCCAGTCTGCTGTAATATCCGTAAACAAAGGCCCCTATTGATGCGCCAGGTGTGCGAAAATCATCTGCATCCGCATCTGTTATTTCTCATTCACCATCTTTGGATGTGCATATTTGTTTTTTATATCCTTCGTTTTGATCTGGATATATGTATTCATCATTAAATTCATCAAAAATGTAACCGTCCATTTCTAATAACTGATGATAAACAGTCGTTGAACATTCAAAGTCTCTGGTCATTTCGATGTCATACTCACTTGTTCATTGCGATCCGCTAAATTTGCCTTGCGCATATTCCACACCTTCTAAATAAATAATTGCTTCAATATTATCCATATCGATCATATATTCACTTAAATTTTGATACAATGCTGTAATTGTTACATCATCATTAATGACATAACTGTCATCATAATCTCAATGATCAAAGAACCATCCATGTGCTTCATCAGCAATAACTGTTGGTTTTGTTATTTCACCAAGTGTTGTTTTATCGCCTTTTACTGTTACAGTTGTTTCACCTTCAAGTGAACCATGGTCACCAGCAGAGAAGGTAACAATGTGAGTTTCTAGTTCTGGGGTGTCTGTGTTTCCACACCCAACCAAACCTATTGCCGGTGTAAGAGCAGTTAATGTTATAGGTAATAAAATAAGTTTCTTTTTCATATATTTATTATATTTTTATAAATCTATAGATTTATATAATTATTTCATGGAAACCAGTCTATCTAAATCTCAGTTAGAAGCTCTTAATCTACTTAAGAGTGGGTGTAATTGTTTTTTAGATGGTCTAGCAGGTACTGGTAAGACTTTCTTACTAGATTACTATACTAAACAGTATTGTATGGATTGATTAGGGATAAAAGGCGACTAACTTGTTAGGAGCCATGATTTTTTATAAAACGTGTGTATTATGATATATATGCTATCTCTGATTTTAAGCTAATGTTAGATGATTAATTAGTAGGAGGAATTGGAAGGTCAGGTGTATATTCATCATAGGTAATTGTGATTACTTCTGTATGTTCATATGAGTAAAGGAATTCTGTTATAGCATGGATTCCAAAACCAATCAATTTATTTCGTCTAAAATAGAACTCAATATCAATTGCACCACTTATTGCTTCGACCCAAGACCCTTCATAACACTTCTTTTCAGTGTTGAATGACAATGATCCACCATTGTTTTTTAGTCTATTATAAAAGCTTAGAAAATCATTCCCCAATTTTAAATTTGGCGTGAAAAAATCATTAGGGCTAGCATCTACTACTTGTCACGGATCATCTTTAGATGCACGATATTGTTTTTTATATGTTGTAGTGTCAACAGGATATACATACATTTCTTCAAAAATTGAATCATATATCTCATCATGATAAACTGTAGGTGAAAATTCGCAATTATCATAGGCCTCATCAACATACCCTCCTATAATTGCGGTAATTTTGTTTTCGCTTTGTGCATATTGAACACCCTCTAAACTAATAATTGTTTCAATCTCATCCAAATCAATCATGCATTCAGATATGTTAAAATATTTAGCTTCGACAGTTAAATCTTGTTTAATGATGAGACTATCATCACAGTCTCACCCTTCAAAGAACCATTCATGTTCTTCATCAGCAATAACTGTTGGTTTTGTTATTTCACCAAGTGTTGTTTCATTTCCTTCTACTGTTATAGTTGTTTCACCTTCAAGTGAACCATGTTCTCCAGCAGAGAATGTAACAATGTGTTTAGTTGATGTTGGTTCATCAGGATTACTACACCCAACCATACTAATTGCTGGTGTAAGTGCAGTTAATGTTATTGGTAATAAAATAAGTTTTCTTTTCATATATTTATTATATTTTTATAAATCTTTAGATTTATATAATTATTTTATGGAAACCAGTCTATCTAAATCTCAATTAGAAGCTCTTAATCTACTTGCAAGTGGGTGTAATTGTTTTTTAGATGGTCTAGCAGGTACTGGTAAGACTTTCTTACTAGATTACTATACTAATTAATGCGACTAAAAGGTATTCTGAAGGAGCAATAAAAAAGAGCCAAAGGCTCTTTTTAATTATTAGTTTATTCTGGTGTATATGGTACAAGTTTGTAATAATTACCAGCTACAGGTGTGTCAATATAAGTACCATATGGTTGATTCCTATAATGTCAATTATAGAACATGTTACCGAATGGAGTTGTTATACCTGTAGCATCACATGAACTTAAATCTAAGATTACATTATCTGATGCACTAGTTGCTTCAGCACAAATTAGATGTCCTGGTTCAGATGGATCATATGGAGTAGTGTGGTTATACATTGAACCACAGCACTCATTTGCTGCTTGCACTATTTTCATTGGTTGAACTGGTACATTAGTATATTCGAACATTTGCTTATAGCATTTTGTTTCCATAACTGTTGCATGTAGTTTTGGAGCAGCAGTTAATGCAGTGCAATAGTAGAACATAGCTTCATAACAACTTTCGGCAAGATTAGTTGCAGGAAGATCATCCATACAATTAGTTAATGATGTGCAACTGTGAAACATACCACTATAGCAACTTTGTTCAAGATCAGTTGCAGGAAGTTCATTCATACAAGTTATTAATCCTTTACATTGTTGGAACATAAGTTCATAGCAACTTTCTGCTAAAGATGTTGATGGAAGCTCTGGTGTTAAAACCAAATTATCACAATGGTTAAACATTTTTTTATAACAAGCGGTACCAAGAGTATCGGCTGGAAGACTAGTCATAATGTTTGTTGTTAAACCTGTGCAATATTCAAACATTGATTCGCAACCGCTTTCATCGACTTCTGAAGCTGGCAAATAATTAGATGGGATTGATGTTAAGGCATCACAATGATAAAACATATTACGATATGCAAAGTCTTTTACAATATCTGCAGGTAATGCTGGAAGATTTATCAATTTTTTGCAACCAGCAAACATACTTTCATAGCAATTAGCTGATAATTCTGTGGCAGGTAAAAATTCATTTGGATTTTCAATTATTTTTAAATTCTCATTGTTTTCAAATAAACAAGAAAAGCATGCTACTGTATCAATAGAATCTAAATCTTCTGCTTCTTCACTTCCATTATTAACTAATGCTAATGGAGTTCCACCTACAGTTCAATTTGCTTCACTGCTTTCAGTTGTAAATGCAACTTGTGATCCTTCAATGTCAAAACCATCTTCTTCAACATATTTAGATAATCCTTCAGGATTGTTTCCTCTTACATATACTGGTTTACCAGCAGTAGTATTTATTGTATAAATACAAAATTGTGTTCATTCATCATTATCCCATTCGCCTGGCATAATAGTAAATGTAATGTCTTGTCATGAGCTTGTACCATCATCTCAATATTGTAATGATGGAACACGATTTTCAATTGATGGAGCTTCTGGTTTTGGTTCTGATTCATCCCAGTCACCAATGTTCATAGCAGCAATGGTGATTGAAGCATTAACATCAGTTGTGATAGACATGTATCCACCAACAAATGGTGGTGTAACAGGTAGAACTTCAACTTCTAATCTTAACTCTTCGATAGTTGTAGTTCAAACAGTTTCGTCACCAGCTGTTTTCTTACATTGAACTTCTACTTCAAAATCCGCTCAGTATGTGATAGGACCATTAGTGTTGCTAGCAGGACTAGGAACTTCATCAATTGCTGCTACAAATGAAACAGCCTTTCTAGTCTCAGGATCTAATTTTATTCCACCAATGTTAGCTTTTACACCTTGGTGTGATGTTGCTACTACCCTTCCATTACCTCAAAGCATTTCATCTTCTGGAAGTTCTTCTTTAAGATCAATGTTATATGTAGCACCAGAACTAATTGCATCTGATGCTTGATGTCTTTCTGCCTCACCTGGATCATCAAAGATATCAGTTCATGGAATAATAGGGCCTGGTTTTGGTGTGTCACCACCATTTTTCTTACAACCATAAACACATCCTAGTGTTACACCTGTTGCTATAACAGCTGCACCTAAGATGGGAAAGAAAATGGCCATAAATTTTCTTTTCTTTTTCTTGTCTGTTTGATTTGTTTGTTTAGACATAAATTACCTCTGTCAAAATTATATATATAATTTTGATTATATAATTACTTAATGGAAACCAGTCTATCTAAATCCCAGGTTGAAGCTCTTAATCTACTTAAGAGTGGGTGTAATTGTTTTTTAGATGGTCTGGCAGGTACTGGTAAGACTTTCTTACTAGATTACTATACTAAACACTATTGTCAAACTAAGAAAGTCTTAAAGTGTTGTTTTACCGCTAATGCGGTAAACAACTTATGTTTAGATAAGGATAGTGATGTTATAGGTACTATCCATACTTGTTTTAAGTTTGGCCAGTTAGAATTACCTGATGTTATCCCACCTAGAAAATTACCTCCTTGGTGGTTATCTAGAACTTACTTTAGTAAGTTCGATGTAGTCATTATTGACGAAATAAGTATGGTCAGAATCGATTACTTTGCTTATATCGCTAAGATCATAGCTAAAGCTAATAAGTATCGTAAACAACCAATACAAGTCATAGTTAGTGGTGACTTTTGTCAGTTACCACCAATTATTACTAAAGCTGAAGCTAGGATCTTAGCAAGAAAGTATTTGACAAATACTGGTTATGCTTTTGAACATCCTAGTTGAAAAGCCTTTAACTTTAAAGTCATTAACTTAGATACTAGTATGAGAGTAGTTAATGATAAACAGTATTTGGCAATGTTGAATAATTTAAGATTAGGTAAAGACTTAGAGCAAGTATTAGCTTATTTTAATAGGAGGGTCATTCCGACTAATAAAATAGCTAAGACCGTGAGGTTATTTGCTACTAATCGGTTAGTAGATAAGACTAACTTATCATGTTTAAATAAACTTAAAGGAAAAGCATTAGCTATTCCTGCTTATTATGATAATGAGATAAGAAGCGCTATAAGGCACCATAAGCTCTTAGCTAATGATTTACCTGGTAGTTTATGTTTACATCTTAAACCTAATGCCCAGATTATGTTTATTAAAAATGATAAGTTAAACAAAGATAACATTAGAAGATTTGTTAATGGAGACTTAGGAATAGTAGTTAGATGTGATACTACTGAGGAAGTAGTATGTAAAGTTAATAGGACTGGTAAATTGGTTAGATTACATAAATATAATCTTGCACATAGAATTAATAAACCAGTGGAATTAATTCTAGATATGATTGTGCAAGATGAATATTTAGGTTTGTTTAAACAATATCCTATTAAGTTAGCTTATGCTTTAACTATTCATAAGGCTCAAGGTAAAACCTTTGATAATGTTATCTTTGATCCTAGTATAGATAAAAAGAAGTTAACTTCTGGTTTAGTTTATGTAGCTTTGTCAAGAACAAGGTCAATCGAGAACATGTTCTTGACCAAACCTTTAACTATTGATCAGATAAAGATTGATCCTAAAGTAGTAGAGTTTTATAAGTCTTTAAAAGCGAGCAAGTAGGTATTCGATTGCGAGCAAAAGAAAAAAGGCCTAACCAGCCTTTTTTGGTTTTTTAACTATTTCTCCTACCGCCGGTTCGTTCTGCATGATATACAATTGCACCAAATACTATCTTAATAATCATTAATGTTCCCATAATTATTAGAGCAATGGAAAAGATAATTGTAAATGCTAATTGAGCTTTTTCACTGGGGATTAGTCTAAACAATAATCAAACACAACTAATAAGAACGTTTACAATAAGGAATATTAATCCTTGTTTTAATTGCTTCTTTCCATTTTCAAGACTATATTCAAATAAATTAATTTTTTTCATATTTTACTCTCAATCTATATCATGTACTTTGAAATTGTCAATTCTGACTAATCTATACCCACCAAAATCTTCTCAAACAGCGTAGCAAGATCAAAAAAATGAAAAAATGGTACCGTCAGTTGCTGTAGCAGTTACCTGTCCTTCAAGATTTTTAGAGCTATGGCTAAAATTTTTCCTTCAAACAACATTATTGCGATTAATGATAATGTCTCCATCCATATCTTCAACAGTAGCAACGTCCTTCACAAATGTCATATTTAGTGTTAATGTTGCACTATCATTACCATCATTTTTTCACTCAACCTTTATTCCCTTTAAGCCATTCAAAAGCGATTGATTGCAGCTTGTCAATGTAGCAATAGGAGCAACTGCAGCAACGGATGATGCCCCTATTAATATTGGTTTTAAAAATTTCATATATTTCCTCCGACTTGATTATAGCTTACTAATTGAATAATAATAAGGTAGTAGAGTTTTATAAAGAGTTAAAAGGCGAACGGTAGTGAGCCGATGCTAATTATTAAGATATACCTTTTTTCTCTGCAATCTTTGCCACTCGATGAAAATCTTTATCAATTTCTTCTCAAGCTTTTAAAACATGAGACCATTGTTTTTCATCCATTTTTAATAATATTTTCTTATTACCATTTTCTCACATATCAATAGCTCATTCTAAATATGTTTTCATTTGCTTATAGTCAAAGGAAGACTTTGTTATCTTAACCTTAGTTCCTCATAGTTTAGAGAATTTTTTGTCTAATTTACCTTTAGCAAGTCATTTGTTTCATTTCTTTAATAGTTTAGTAGGGTTGGATATTGATCAATATCTACCAATTATCTTTTCTCCAACTAGATAAAGATATTTGGCGTTATATACAATATAATTTCAATCTTTTTCTTTAGTTTCATAGTCTGGTGCTATTTCACTTAAATATAGTAAGATATTTTGTAAATTAAGTTTAAAAGCATTATATTCTCTATCTGCACGTGCAGATAAAGCAAATGCACCCATTGTAGCTATATTCATATATCCTAATTATATTTATATAGATATTGTTATCTATATAAAGATAGTAGAGTTTTATAAGTCTTTAAAAGCAAGCAAGTAGGTTATTCGACTGCGAGCGAAAGAAAAAAGGCTGGTTAGGCCTTTTTAAATTATTTGAGCAATTGATACCTGTATAACTTTGGCATTATTTTTTTGCAATAATATGACTTCAATTCATCAGCCAAATATTTAATTTTATCAACTAATTCATCATATTTTGGTTTCATTATTGGCTCACCCTTCTTATTGTAATCACCAGACTCAACTTTTTTCGAAGCCATTTCATTTTCAATTTGTGAATAGTTATAGATTCAACCTTTGTGGTACTCTTCGCAATTTTTGGCCTCTTCCAACACATTTTGTCATCGTTTAAGCAATTTCTTATCTTGATCGTCAAGAATTAGGGTGGATAAAATTTCATCACACTTTGTTTTTTGCCCAAAAGCACATTGATTTTTAATCGTGTCAGAACTTATACATCTGTTTTGGATGTTTAAAATTGTAAAAATAAAACACTGTTTTAAAAACTCTTTATCCTTGTAATAAGCAAGCCCCTTATCTGCTGACTTCATTATTACTTCTGCTTCAAATCATTGGATTGTATGAGCTCTATCAAATTTGCCAGCACAAAATATTGGGCAGTGATAAAGTATATTCGTTTTATCAATTGGAAATCCTTTGTAATCGTCCTTAATTTTATAATTAGTCCATTGGGCATTAATATTGCCAAACATTATGTCGGTTGATGTACATGAATGATAAGCAATAATATCATCAGACTTACTGGCAGGTATCTTGTCAAACAACTCTTGAACAGGCTTGTTGATTTTTTCAATTTTAAAAGGAACGCCTGTTATTTCATTATCGTTTTCAAAAACAATTGAATCGTTCGTTTCATCTATGTTCTGTCAATCGATTATTGGTAACCCTCCAGCCCCCGTATTATAATCGGCTCTATTTGATAAATAAGCTGCAATAATTTTTTTATCCATTATATGGTGCAACTTTCAATATTTAATTGGACTATATAAAATATAGTGGTCCCCTTTTTCCAAATATAAATTAAAGGCTGATCAAATAAATCTATTTTGAATGTATTTTGCATTTTTAATACCTTTTGAATCCATTAATTTATGAATGAAAGTTTTATTTTCTGCAACTTCTGATTTTACTATTCCAGATTTTGGCAAGTAACCACTATCCGCTTTAAAAGGAGGGTTTTCCAAGAATATAACGACTCCGTTTTTGTTTTTCTTTCTTCAATCGTTTAAGAAGTTTCTTAAGAAAGTATCGAATTCTTCTGACAAAGCATCACCATTTTTAAGCAAACCCTTTTCGTCTCTATATTCATGAGTTGGAGGGACGATCATCATCACCCTATCATCGTACAATCCTTTTAGTGTTGTCCATTCGGTATAATCATATGTATTAACGACTAAATGTTTTAGCTCTTCGGTATTAAAATACCTTTCAAGGTTTCCCGTACCGGCACATCTATCAACAATTAAATATGGTTTTTTGCCTATTGATTTAATAATATTTCTAATATATTCAGTAGAAACTTTTACACAATGATCAGGTGTGAAGAAAGCCCCTAGTTGTTTCTTTAGTAGACTATTACCCAGCAAGTTCATATTAAAATGCAATCAACCAATTGTTTCTTGCTTCTCTTCGGTTTTGATTTGTTTGTCTCAATCAAATTTATGAATAGGGAGAATTGTTGGATTCATAAATTCATTTTTAACGTCTTCTTTTGTTGCTTTAGGTTTTTCTAGACAAAATCTATTATTATAGGCAACAATGGAATATTCATCAATTCATCCTTTTATAAACTTATTATTTTCAAATTTTTCTTTAAAACTTTTAGGATTTTTTCAAACGCCTGACTTTTGCTCTCATGTTTCATTATCAATTTCAATATAAGTACCATCATTCAAATAAATCAAAAAGCTTTTACTCGGAATATCTTTTGCTGCAGAGTTATAAGCACGTAAATATCTTTTTAATTGAGCGATATGATGTGGAACACCACCATCTAGATGACGCAATTTCTTGAACTCAACAAGATTACCATTAATAACGCCGTCAGTGTTTAAATCATAATTAGGTGTCACACCTAATTCATCCCAAAAATCAACCATCCCCTCAATTTCTGAATAATACGATCTCTTCATAACTCTCCTTTATACGATTAATTGAAAACTCAAATAGATTACTTATATTATAAAATATGTGCTGTGTATTTTCATCAAGACTAATATTTGAATATTATTATCGCAATCTAGCATCTAATTCCTTCACAAGAAGTTTCAAATTTGAGTTTGTTATTTTTTTTGCTCCAGATTCAACAATTTTAAAGTCCGGGTGAATTCCTATGTATGTAAATGTTTTATAGGAACTACGTATAGTTTTTAAAAATCTTTTCTTTTCAGATGCATAAATGCACCTCTTGTACTCACTTGACATGCTATCTAGGACAACTCTTTTTATGTCGTTAAGAACATTATTTAAAGATTTTTTGTTTTGTAATTCAACAGCAAATCTTATTTGTGCTTCTTCGCCGATCTCATCTTTATGTTCTGCTCGTCATTTATTCCCCGCTTTAATAACCGCTTCTTGCAGTAGTTCGTTCTCGGCTTTTTCTATTTCGCTTTTTATCTTGATTTTTTGCTCATACTCAATAGACCTAAACAGCCTTCAATCCTCAATCACATAGATATGATGCCTCTCTGTTCTTTGGCGAACAGTGCCACTTATGCTAATTTTTCTAAATTTTTTTCAAAACGTTTCAAGTAATCCATCATTTACCCTGTCATACAATTCTTGAAATTTAAACATATCGAAAAAGAATAAAATATTTGGATATTTTTTCGTTCTCAATACAACAAATTCATAATTGCTCTTTGACTTAAAAGTAGTGATTTCGCAATCTTTTTCCGTCAAATTTTGGATTGATCATGTCAATAATGGCATATATTTTCTTTCTTTTCTTTCTTTTAATATATAATATATTATATATAGAAAGGAGGTGATCTCATGAAAAAAGTTATGTATAATGTCGAAAATACATCAAATGACAATCCGAATATATCAATAGATTGAATTGATGCATTAGAAAAAACTATCAACAAAGTAATCCCCAATAAGGAAAACAAAGTTGGCGGTCATATGAGCTCTAAACCAAGGCAAAGTGGCGCTAGTTCTACAGAACAAATTGTTGCAATCGATAAAGATGATAATGCACTTGATTCTAATGAACCAATAGTTATTGATGATGAATATTCTGCTCCATATGAAGAAGTTAAAAAGCATTAATAGCTAAATGAAAGGAAAGAGGTATGGCAAAGCAATTTTAAAAAGCACGGGTGTCTGTGCTTTTTAAATTTACCATATTTAGTCTATATTTATATACTTTTATAAATCTATATAATTAAGTCATGTATAAACTAACTGAAAACGAAATAGCTGATCTAATAATTGCCTATTTTAAAAAGAATCCAAAATGGCATATTTTTAAAAAAGCTGATCCAACAACTAAACAACATGGATCTGATATTGTTATTAAGGGCGGAACAGCTAATGGTGAGGTTTACACCATAGAATGTAAAGGCAAATCATATTCTAAGTCACATAAAGCAATTAATAAAGAAGGATGACTAAATGCTTTAGGGCAGTTGATCACAAGAATGACACCGTCATTATCAATAAAAAATGGTAAATATAAAGGGTCTGTTAATAGAGCATATAAATATGGACTAGGATTATATTGAATTGGCGCTCAAGTAGCATTGAGAAGAATTCCTAGAGCAGTTGCAAAAGCTCTAAACCTATACGTCTTCTCTGTGAATGAAAAAGGATATGTAAAAAAATTTAGTCCCAAAAATTTTGGAACTAAATATCAAGATAGAGAGTTCTTTGAATAATTATTTTAATATCTTCTTCCTCTGCCAATTCCAGGCATACTAGGAGAGCCATCTTTTCTTAAGCCTTTAATTTTTGGAGTGCCATCGGCATAGTGAGAATTTTCATATGAACTTCGTCAGCCACGAGAAGAGCCGCCGCTTCGGTAGCCTTTCTTAAGGCCTCCAAAGAAGGAAGCTAATATACCTAGCCCAGCAGCCAGTCCTTTATTCTTCTCTTTTTCCTCTCTCTTCTGGTTCTTTATCTGTTCGTCAATTTGTTTTCCTTTAACATTGCACAAAGTAATATACTTAGTCATTTCAGAAATCAATACAGGTTTACCGTTTGACCACTTCCATTGCTCGTCTATTCCTCTGTTTAGCTGTTTTCTTGTAAAATTATTTGCCCTTGTTCACTTGCTAGCAATCTCTGCTGTTACAAGACTATCTGGAATATAGCATAAATCCAAAACTGTTTTTGGTTCGACAGGAAGATTTTCTAATTGGTTTGTTATTTTTCCTTCTTTTTCATTAATTTGAAGCATTTTTATAAGTGTAGGTACGATTTCTTTCGGTGCATCACTTATTTTCTCATACTTTGAAACTAATTCATCAAGATCATATCCTTTTTGTGCAATTTTAAGTTGATACTGTAATCTCTTTCCTTCTAAAGCATTCCATTGATTAACCAATTTTAATCTATCTTTAAAGTTCTTTGATAAACCACTTGTATCTATTTCTAAAAAATCCTTGCTTTTTTCATTATGATCAGCAATCAATAATTCAACTTTTTCAACTATCTTTCTAATTCTTCTCCGTTCTAAAAAACCCATAATATTACCTCATACCCTAATTATAAAATAATTAATTCCCGCTCGCCATTAACTAATAGCTCGCTTCCCCCCGTTCACACCGTCATCCGACGTATCCGTCGATCCAAAACATCATTACCCCCATAGGATCAAACCACCCTAGCTTAGATAAATATATATCATAACCATAGAGGTAAACTATCATTACCATCTTTATATAGATTACAAAATCTATATAAATATAACATTTATCTAATCACACTAGTTTAGATAAATATATATAACCTAAAAACATATAATAACCCTAGAGGTAAACTATGCAATTAAAATTTTATAAATGTGATATATGTCATAAAGTAATTGTAGTAACATCATATCCTACAGGAATAGAGACTATATGTTGTGGTCAACCAATGCATGAAATAACACCTAATACTACTGATGGTGCAAAAGAAAAACATATTCCAGTAGTGGAAACTACTAATAATCAAATTACAGTTTCTATTGGATCACAAGTTCATCCCATGGAAGAAGCACACTACATTGAATGAATATGTATCGAAACTAATTTAGGATGACAAATTAAATATCTTAAACCCCATTGTCAACCAACAGCTAGATTTAGATTAGCTGACCAAGAACAATTGCGCTTTGCTTATTGTTATTGTAATGTTCATGGGTTGTGAAGAAAATAAAGAGCAACTAGCTCTTTTTCTTTTGCTATTAAGCATTTAGAACCGGTTAAGAGCGATACAAATTAAAAAGTAATGGTAAACCATTACTTTCTTTTTCTTAATGCATTGAAGTAGTTAAAATAGCTAAAATTTGTTTAATTTAGTATCGAATCAAATTTAGACCAACCAGACAATATATCTATACAATTTCCTATTGCCTTTTTTAACAAATCATCTAGTATTAAGTTTTTGTTTAATAAGTATTCTGAATATGATTCTTCATTATTAGATCTTGTATATGATTGCGGGTATACACGAGATTCAGGATGATGAAAATAATTTCTAACAAAAGAAATAATTGATTTATTCCTATATGTACAATGTTTTAAAGGATCAATGTAAACATGCTCAGTTGGCAAGGGAATAACACCATTACTTATTGGTGTTTTTTCATTAAATGAAAACCTAATGGGATATTTTGATTGGTCTTCTTGGTTTCAAAAATTGATTCGCCCAATTAATTCGTCAAGAAATTCAATTGAATAAATACCATAAATTTCATATAAAATTTGTTGCATTGAACAAAAGCAGTTATTAAATTTATGGGGTTCAAAATTTGCATCTATTTTATCTTTAACTAAAATGTTTACTGTGTTTTTCTTCGATATGCTTTCATTTAGTAACATTTTAATTAATAAAGGTGAATGGCTTGTTAAGTATATCTGAATGTTTGGTAATGAATTGTCAACATCTAATAATTTTACAATTATTTTTTTAATAAAATCCGGATGAAAATAGCTTTCCAATTCATCGAAAAATAATACTATTTTTGATATAGACGGTAAACTTTTAAATTTTTTAATTAATCTTAAACACTCCAAAATTCCATAAAAATGAAGTTGCCCATGTGATGGCTTATTATCTTTTACTGAATAAGCCACATCAAAACTTTCCATATCCTTCATTTCTTTTTCAATTTTATTTTTGTATATTTCGTTTGTATATAAGTTCGATTCGTTTTGACCAGGCTTAATTTGTTCAAATAAGACATTTGCTTTTTCATTAAATTCTTTTATCTGTTCCTTTAAAGTGTTAGAAATTGAATCCATATTAATTTTTTCTTGATCACCAACAGAAATTTCGCCAAAAATTTTATTTAAAATTATACTTATTGGGTTTTTGTATGTTGTTTTCCTTGCTGTTCCATCGGGTCCTAACAAATTGCTATTGCTTTCTCCGGACCATAAAGATCCAAGTTCGGATGCTGCAGGAAAGAAAATTGCCAACTTTCCTTCTCCTTCAACTTTATGGTATTCTTCATTTAAAGTGTGCGTTTTGCCTCACCCATTTGGTGCAATAAATAAGTTAATCATACTAATTTAGTTCCTTTCCTCAATTACTAATTCATCAAAACCATGTTTCCCTATTTTTCATTAAATCTGTTGGCAAAATAGATTGAATAAACAAATCGCTAATTTTTAATGACTTCTCAACAATTTCATCAAATGTTTTCAAATTATTAATTTTTTTGTCTGCCATAAAATGCACAGTTTTTTTTATGATTTCTGGATGAACATAATCAAGAAAAATAAAAGTATTTTTAATAAAACCTGCAAGAAAATCAGAAAGTTGCACCAAGAGATCTTTTTTTGAATCAACAAATTTAAAATTTATTATTTCTTTCTTTTTATAATAGATCGCATTTTTTGATAAATAATTTTTAACTTGATTCTGATTATCAAAAGTTTTTTCGCAATTATAAAAATTAATTATTCGAGAATGATATATATGAGAATAATCATTAATAGCAGTAAATGGTTCTCGATTTGACAAAAAACTGAACTGAATGTTTTCTGATGCAAATATACTTAAACATCAAATGATAATATTTAAACTATCAACATATTGCAAAAATTTATTCTTGTTTTTATTTATTATTTTAATAAGTTCTTTGCAAAACAATTTAGAATTAGTTATGTTTGGATAGCCCACTGCAACAAAAAATTTCTTGAATTCATTGTAATTATTTAAAACATAGTAAAACAAATCATTTTTTAATTTGAATTGGATTGGCAGCACGATTTCAGGGAATACATCAATAAAAGAATCAATTATATCGGTCAAAGAATAATAAATGTTATTCATAACTGAATAATGAATATAACCGTTGTTGTTTTTTATTCATTCAAATAAATCATTAATATTCTTATCAACAAAAATATTCGGTGCCTTGTTTTTCTTTCTACTAAAAAATAATTTTGATTTAAATTCAGAAGATTTCGTCATTTTTTTAAAAATATTTTTAAGCGAAGCCAAATCAACTTTTTGTCCGTGTTCGAAAGCAACACCGGCCAAAATAAAATTTTCATATTGTGCTTTTTTGTTAGACTGATCTTCTGCCTTAATATTAAATTTTCCAGGGAACCCGCTTTCATCAAAATACATATCAAATTTTAGATCAATGTGTGGTATTCCGCATGTTTCGATTTGTGTTTTGCCCATTATTTTCTCCTATTATTTTACAAAAAAATTATAATCTAATAAATCAATATATTTGATAGATGCCTAGTAAATTTTGCTTAGTTATAAAAAAGTTGTAATTTTTGTAAAAAGTGTATATAATCTATTTGTCGGAGCCCATTCACGCCTCTTCTTTGAAAGCGCACCAGGATGGGACATTTTTTTATTTCTAATTTATACTTTATTAAATTTTATAAATAAAATTTAATAAAGTAGTATATAATATGACCGTGGAAAATAATCAAAATAAGAAATTAATGGATTACATAGGCAAAACCATTAAGAATAGCAACATCAAAGTTAATAATCTTTATAAAGCCGAAAGATTATTGGCTAACATTCACCATAATCATCTATTTGATTATGGCAAAGGATTAATTAACCCTAAAACTGGAAAATTTAAAACTGATGTTACTATTGATTGATTGTTTTCAATCTACTCATTTGATAGCGAACTTAGAAATGCCTTATTTAGCATCATTGAATTAATAGAAGTAAACCTTCGCTCTAGATTATCTTATTATTTAACAATGCAATATGGCCCTAAAGGTATGTTTAAAAAATCTAATTTTGATGATATTAAACGGACTAATTCAACAACTAACGAAGTTATTAGCACATATGAAACAATAATTGAGCACTATAAACGCCTAAAACCGGGAAATTCAAAAAATGGGCAACCTGTTGAGAGAGAATTTTATAGGATAATTGAGCAATTATCATTTGGTGATATTATTTCTCTATACAACATTCTAAAAATTGATGACAAAAAATATATCTCTAGTATCTATAAAATGAAGTTTAGTAAATTTAATTCAAATTTACAAGTCATTAAAGAAGTTAGAAACATCTGTGCACACTTCGAGAAAATTTATGATAAAAGTCTTCGTTTTATTCCAAGTCTAAAAGAAGAATATAAAGATTTTTTCAATAACAATAAAGTCTTCGCAGCATTGCTGAGTATGAAATGTGTTATTGACAATAACCGCATTTGAAGCAAATTTATGATACGTATAGTTAAAGTAATCAAGACTTACAAAAAATATATTGATCTAGAAGCTATAGGTTTCCCTAAAAATTGAGAAGAAATATTAACTAAATAACTATGATCACAAAATCACACTATGTAATATATAGATCTTGTCCTAGACAATTCTATTACTTACAAAACAACAAAGACAAACAAAGAAAATTAAGTCTAGATGAACAAGACCGTATTAATCAAGGTTTAGAGGTAGGACAATTAGCAACCACATATTTTGCTAATACTATTAGCATAAAGAAAAACTCTGCTAAAGCAGATGTTAAACTGCAAGCACAATTAACAGCTAAATTCTTAAAAGAGAATGCTAACTGTATTGCAGAAGCATCTTTTATCTATCAAGACTTATTCTGTGCTGTAGACTTATTAGTTAAAGATAAAGATGGCTATAACATTTATGAAGTTAAAGCTACTAAACATGCACAAGAAAATCTAGATGAATATTGTGCTGACGTAGCCTTTCAAAAATATGTTTTAGAAAAATGTGGTCTAAAGATAAAAGAATGTTACATTCTTTATCTAAATGAAAACTATATAAAGCAAGGACCAATAGATGTTAAAGGTCTATTTACTACATTAGACCTTAATGAACAGGCACAATTTGGTAGAGAATGTAACCAAATAGAAACATATCTTAACCAAATGAGACAACTATTATCTTCTAAACAATTACCCAACTATGGCACTTGTAATAAAGCTTGTCCTTTCTTTGTTTTTTGTCATGAAGATTTACCAAAACCAAATATTCTTGAGCTAAACAATATCCGTTTAGCTACCGCTCATAAATTCATTAACCAAGGCATTAAAACCCTAAAAGACTATAAAAAACAAGCAAAGAAAGTAAGTGACTTCCAAGGCATTCAATTATCAACTACTGATCAACCTCATATAGATAAACCACAAATTAAAGGTTTTCTAGAATCTTTAAAATATCCTCTATACCATTTAGACTTTGAAACAACTATGAAAGCAATACCTGTCTGTGATGGTCATAGACCATGACAATCTATTGCCTTTCAGTATTCATTACATATTGATACAAAACCAGGTAACAAATGTGAACATAGAGAATTTTTAGCCGATCAATATGATGATGAGTATAGATTAGCTAAACAATTAACAAAAGATATCCCACCACATGCTACAGTGGTAGCTTTTAGTGTTGGTACAGAACGTAGTATTATTAAAAGACTAGCAGATAGATTTACTGATCTAAAAGATCAACTATTGGCTTTAACAACTAATATGGTTGATTTAATCTATCCCTTTAAACAAGGCTACTACTATAACCCTAAACAACATGGTGTTAATTCTATTAAAGCTGTTATGCCAGCCATGTGTCCAGAACTTGAAAAAGCTTATAAAGACTTACCTACTGTCCACAATGGTGGTGAAGCTTTAACTGAATTTCCTAAGATGTTAGAAATGACAGGACAAGCTAGGCAACAATCAAGAGATGGTATGTTAGCTTATTGCTATCAGGATACTCAAAGTATGGTTGATATATTAAATACACTTTGAAAATTAATAGAGGGTAAATGCTAAATAATAAAAAACTAGGAATCCCTAGTTTTTATCTTAAATGCAGAAGCAAGGAACAAAACAATTTTTTGAATTAGCCCAATCTCCGCTAATAGATCCAGTTGATGACCTAACTTGGTGGAAATCTGTATCAGTATCAATTAATGGAGATCTCATTCAATAATATGAAGGTTGCCCAAGCATATCATTAAATATTAAGCATGGATAACCAATTGTTTCTCCTTCTTCATTTAATATTTCCCCTTGTCCTATTTCGTTAACATAATATTGGTATTGCCGTCCCTCATTTTTATAGTAATAGCCTTGTTCTTTATATTTAGTAAGAGCTTGAGAACAGAAAAGATTAGCTAAAGAGAGAACAAAAACTTTGGCCTTTTGCGATGTTGGTTGTCATGACTCCTGGCCACCAGTATTAACTGTTTGATAAACTTCCTTAAAGTCTATGCCATCATTAGATTGACTAATCATTGTAAGAACCGTTCGTTTCTCATCAATTAATCTTCCTCTATTGTCTGCTCAAACACCTACATCATCTGAACTATTTAACGTTTGGGGGATAAAAGTGTCCCAATAATTAGCGTTGTCTTTAGAATCTGAACACTTTGCATACATTTGTTCACCAGAATTATTAGAAACTAAATGCATTAATTGAAAAGTGAAAACTACTGGTTCTTTCTTAGTTTGATCTGTAAAGTCTTGTCTGCAACCAATAACTCTAGCTTGATGGTCATATCCATTAATCATAAGGCTTCTTCTTTGCCCAATAAAATCGTCAAAAGAATTAGCGGGTTGTTCTTCTATCTCTTCCGTTTCCAAATTGCCATCTATGGTAAACCTAGACAAGAATTGTTCATCGTTTCATTCACCATCTTCTAAATTATTACAAGCTTGAGATATGTCAGCTCAAGAACATGTATTAAAATTAATTCTCTCAATCTTTTGGGTAACTGTAATGGCACATGTTGCTTTAATTCCCTTGTATTTATATACAGATGCTGTAATTGTTGCTGGAGCAGTATATGTTTGATCCACGGCCGTAACCAACCCAGTAATAGAATCAACAGCGACAGCAAACGAATCTGATTCTCAAATAACATCTTGTTTGGCACCGTCTGGATTTACAACGGCATGTAATTGTTTTTCATCACCTACTACCATTTCAAGAGATGAACCTTCAGTAATTGTTATGCTTGTAGGTAAGGGGTAAACAGTAATTAAATATTCTGAGAAAATATCTGCGTGTCCCTTTACCGAAACTTTAATTGTCACTTCGCCAGCTCCTATAGCGGTGACTAAACCACTAGGTCCAACGTTGGCCTTTGAATCATCTGATGACTCTCAAACAAACTCTGCTTTTGCTCCTTCTGGCAAAACCTCTACAAAAAGTTGTTCTGTTTGTCCAACATCCAATTCATCCGTTTCTGCATTAATATGAATTTCAGTAGGAATGATCTCGGATTCCTTATTACAGCTAGAAATAGTGGTAATTGGACCCGACAACATTGAAAAACATAAAATTGAATTTATTATTTTTATTTTTTTCATATTTTAATTATAAGACAAAATAAATTAATGAAAATTAAAGAGTTCACACTCTTTTTTAATTATGGTCTTGGGTAATCAGTTGGTACATCATCAACATGTGGAACATTATCGCTGATTAGTTGTAGTAATTGACTAATTGTAACAAGTTCTACATCAGCTGGTAAAGCTCTAACAAATTCATGAAGGTTGTACATTTTACCTTCAGCAGCTCATACGTTGACTACTAAAGCTGTATATCCATCTATTTTATGAATGTTACGTGGATATGATCTAAGTCTTTCTATAACTCTATCTCTATGAAGATAATCATTATCTCATATACCTTCTCTAAAACTTAGTAATGGTTTATCATTAATTCAATTAACTGAACCATGACCATCTAAAGATAATCCATCTAATGATCAAACTAATCCTTTAATTTGTTCTTGTTGCATAAATGGAGTCATGCATATTGGATCTGTATCTTGTGGATCATCAGTTAGATATGTTGGGTTTTGAAAGTCTAGTACATTGCAAACAGACAAATCACAGTCTTGCATATATCCTGCTGTACGTTGAGCAAAAGCATTGTAATCATCCATCAAGCTATCTTGATAATATCAAGCAGGGTTAATATATGCATAACCACTTGGTCCTGCAATTAATTCATCATTAGCTGAAGCGGTTGCATACATTTCTTCTAGAACGCTATTGTTTAAATCTATTGGAGTTGGTGACATGGTTCAACTAAGAGGGAATTCACCACGATATGGACTACCTCAATATTCATCAGATGTTAGAAAATCATTTTGCATTCATTGAATGTTATCACCATCTGACATCACTATTGCTAAATAGTGTTTGTTAGGATTAGCTTTTATTTTCTTATGTTCAGGTTGATGATAAGTTTCTCTTGCTTTGTCATAAGAATAGAATGTTAGGTTATAGCAGTGATCAGAAGCTAGAACATTGAATTTGTGAGTTGTAGATCAAATTAAATAATCTTGTTCTGCTCCACAGTGACTAATAGATCCATCAAAACCATGACTTCAACCAAAGATTGGTGAATTTGGTTTCATCTTACTAGCAACATAATCTCTAGATGTATCTTCTTCTAAACCTACGCATACTGTAGGAATTTTAGCAGCGATTGCATAATCACGTAAAACAAAGTCAACAGGACTTTGATTTAATAACATTGTGTTATTTAATTGATTTTCATAATGTTTAAATGTATCAAGAGGTGTATTCTCATCAGGATCTCATACATCAGTTCCTGTTGCTTCTGCAATACCGAAATTAGCAAGGATTGTTCTATATTTACCATTGTCTGCTGTTAATAGTTTGTTGCTTGCCATTAAATAATGATCACATGCACTAACCATAGTAGCATTATTCACTGAAATATTATCAAAATCAGGATCAGTTTCTACATTAATAGATTTAGTGTATTGAATGAACCTGCTATTAAATAAATTCTTATAGTCTCTTAAAACCGTTCAGATGCTTTCAACATCAGGCTTTTGAGGATCAAAGTTAACATTGTTAACTACATGAACTTTAAAGCCATATTTGTATTGCATGTCATAGAATCATCTATCACGTTCATTAACGCCACTTTTAACAAATATTTCTGCTTGACCTTTTTCTTGAACAATTAATCCTTCTAGTGATTGGAAAGTAGTATTGATATCATCTTTCAAATCACTATCAAAACCACTTAAGTCTATAACTGTAATAGTGTCAGCTAGTTTTGGTGTACGGAAGTACACATTTTGTTCGTGAACAAATCCACCATTGTTTGTTCTATTGCTTTCAACTGCAGCAATAACAACTGGTGGGATTACAATAGTTGTTCCTATAACTGAAGGAACTATAATAGAAAATAATTTAAACTTTGTCATATATGTAATTATATATAAATAAAAAACTAGAGCTATAAGCTCTAGTTTTATCTATTGTTTTCTTAGCTCAATTACAAATCCGGCATTATCTGTTACTTGGATTGCTCTTTTAGAATCACGAGTGATGATGTCATCTGTTCTTTCAATAGGGTTTTCACCTCTACTGCCACCATTATAGATGATGGCATCATATGTGCCTTTACCTAAGAAAGAGAAATCAAGATCGATAACTCTTTGCGTTCCATTTAATCCTGCTAATCATCAGTTGTCGCCCTTTCTTCGAGCAACAACTACATATTTTTCTGGATTACCTTGAATAAATTTAGATTGATCTCAACTTGCAGGTAAATGTTTATAGTAATCTGTATAAGGTGTTTCAGTAGTTAGATCTTCATCTATATAAACTGTAGGTAAATCTGCCATGGAAGGAATACCAGATTCATAGATAATTCCTAAAGCCATTTGGTATCCAATAGTTACATCATGTTCTAACGGTAGTACTACTGGTGTAAAATCAGTAGGACCAACTACCCCTCTTGTAAAGGTATGTAAAATACATTGTCCACCATACACATTATGCATTTCGTTACCACGAACTGCTTCACGGTTAATAACATTAGGATATCTTCTTCTTTCACCTGTTGGTTTATTGCATCCATGACAATTAACAACCAAATGGTGTTTAGCTGCTAATTGATAAAATTTATCATATTGTTCAATTGTTTGTTTATCTTCCATTTGGTCTGTTAGACGTGTTGGTTTTTCTGCTTGACCATCTCAGAAGTCAACTTTAACACCCGATATTCCTAAATCTTCGTAAGATTGTAAGACTGCATCCATATCTGAGTAAAATGGGTCTCTTTTAGCGTCTACTCAAACAAGAACTTTAACTTCTGGTTCTTGTTTAGCATAATTCATTAATTGAGTAAAGTGATCATCTTCATCTTGCAATGCTTCTCATCCAGCATCTAAAAGGACATATTTTCAACCCATGTTTTTAGATAAGGCAACATATTTCATTTGTGTATCATAATCACCATCGCCACCAGCTTTAAGTCAACTTCAGGATGTTAATCCTGGTTCAACTCAATCATAATTGAAATCAGGTTGTCCTTCAGGTTTATATTCTTCAATATCACCTTGGATATCTTCTACAATAGTTGTTTCAAAGGCTGTAGCATAACTACCAACACTAGATACTCTTCATGGAGAAGTAAAAGGAAGAGTAACAGTGTAATCTGGGTCATATCCACCAGCCGGAGCATGAACTGTGGCTAATATATTGTTATCATCTCTTTCTAAGAAAGAACCATGATAACCACTACCCATTAAACCACTTTCAGTGATAAATGAATAATAACCATTTGTTTCATAGCCAAAAGGTAAAGAAACCATTGTATCTTTTCCAATATTCTTGTAATCACGCACCATATAGTGTGTTTCATAAGAATAGTAATCTATACCTTCTTGTCTATTAGCTTCATAATCCATTGCATATGTTAGCGAATAGTTTGGTATATTAAATTCACTAAATTCATTGAATCAAGTTAATTCATTAACTTCACTATCATCTGAATAAAAAGAATATTGAAAACCATAACCATCATTTAAAGCTCTAAATGTTACATCCATAAATAAGTCATCAATTCTTGTAGTGATGACTTTTTCTTTATAGTCAACATCAACATGACTTGTTTTACCTGATTTGCAATCATAAGAAAAATGTTTGCTATTACTAGAGGACTTAACAAATGTTAAACCTTTAGAAAAGTCATATGTTTTCCCTGGAGCTGTAAATAACATTCCTAATGTTGATTTATTAACGATGTTGGCATTATTTTTCTTAACAGAATATGATAATTGTCCTTGATCAGATAAATCAATATTAATAGACAATGAACCATCTGGATTGGTTAATTGTCAATGATTTGTTGATATATCTTTTTCTTTTACCGTAGCAACCACAATGGGTGGTACTACAATTGCAGTTCCTACAACTGAAGGAACTATAATTGAAACTAATTTAAACTTATTCATATATGGTTATTATATAAATAAAAAACTAGGGTAAAACCCTAGTTTTTATATTGCTTGAATTGGTACTTTTGCTGTTGTCATCCCGTTACTTATTTTTAGAACAATATCACCTGGAGTTTTATCACTACATACAATGATTAGTGCTTTACCAGCATATGTTTTGATTGTGGCGCGTCTGTCATTAGGGTGGAAAATGTTTGGGTTTTGTCATTTTTCATCCGTAGCTTGATCACCATTATCAACTCCTAGAACATGTCCAGGTCCTTCTCAAGAAACTCCAAGTTCTTGTTGTGCATCTAAATCAGTAATTAAGTTACCATTACCATCAAGTAAATCAACAGTTACATAAGCTAATGATTTACCATCAGCTTTAATTATTTTTTTATCTACACTCGGTTCAATTTGTCCTACTGTTTGTTCATCCATATGAACTAGTTTACTTAAACCTATGGTTTGAGAAATTAATTGTCCTTGTTCATCATATGCTTCAGCTGTAATTGTTTCTGCACCAACAGGATTAATAGCTAATCTTTTATATAAATTATGAGAATCAGCCGGTAGAGCAACCCGCTTACAGTTAGTAGTATCTGTTATAGTTACATCAGTATCTAGATATACATGGTATTTGCCAGCTGCACGGCTTGTATCAGCATCTGATCTCTTAATTGTAGCAACTTGTTGTCCATTACGTTTAATGACCACAGTTGGTGCATTTGAATAAATGTCAACTGGTGTAAATCCTGGAACTTCTCTTCAAGTAGGATATATATACATATTGTTTTCATTTAATGAACCAACTAAATGCAATGTTGTTTCATCATTTCTTAAATTTGCACGATATAGGTAGTATGTGTCTTTTGGGAAACCACAAGTATCAACAATACCAAAATATGAAGTATTAGGGTATGGTCATTCAACATCTGCAGGATCATCATCTTCACAGTTTCAACAATATGGTGATGGTTCACCAATATAGTCAAAACCAGTTCAGACAAATTGACCACCATAACCATCAAAATATAATGTTCGTCATAGTGCTTCAGAAGCTACATGTGTACCCAAAACATCATATGATGAAACACGGAAATGTTTATCATGTGCTGGAAGACCTTTAAAGCTAATTGCCCCATAATATCCTCTAGAGTTTTGGGCACTAGCAGTTTCAGAACCATAAACTCTGTCAAATTGCTCAAGCGCTGTTGATGTTACACTTACATCTTGATAGTTAAATCCAATTAAACCATTATTGTTATATAGTTGTAAGGCAATTTGACATTTAGGATATCCTCTTTGATCCTTTTCTGGATCTTGTCCTGTATTTGGATTGCTTTCTAAAGCAATACCGCATCATCTTGTTGTGCTATGATCAAGATTTTTAGCAATGGTTTGCATTTCATCAGCATAACCAAGCATTTCATCCATGATTTGTTGTTTTTCTTCATCGGTAATATCTTGATCATGTCATTTACCTTCATGTAATTCATTACCTAATGATCACATAAAGATTGAAGGACAGTTACGGTCACGCTTAACCATACTGTGTACAACAAAACTATGTCATTGCATATTTGGTGTAGCATCTATTAATTGGTTACCATAACCAATTTCTTTATCTCATGTTTGACCAAAGTCCATGTGTGTTTTAGAAAATTCTCAACCATCAAATGCTTCATCCATTACATATAGACCTAGTTCATCACACATTCTTAGAAAATCTTGGTCTGGGCAGTTATGACTTGTTCTAACTGCATTCATACCCATTTCTTTCATAATGGTTAATTGACGATAAATAGCATCATTGTATGCTGCAGCACCTAATGCACCTTGATCATGGTGCAAACATACACCTTGAAGTTTAGTTAATTGTCCATTAACTTTAAATCCTTCTTTGTCAAATTCAAAATATCTAAAACCAAATCTTGTTTCATATTGATCAACAACTTTGTCATCACAAACTACTTGTGTTTGGACATAATAAAGATTTGGTGTTTTATCTGATCATAGTTTAGGATTATTAACTTTTAATGTTCCATTAAAGATAGAAGATTTTTGTTCAGCAACTCTCTTTTGTCCAGTTGAAACTCAATTAGTAACAGGACTACCTTTTGCATCAACTACTCTATTATTTACATAAACATCTTTTGCTTCGTTGTATGAGTTTTGCACTTCAACTTCTACACTAACAGTTCCGTCTTTACCTTTAGTTTCTTTTAAATTAGGTGTAGTAACATATGTTCCATTGTTAGCAACATGGATTTTGTCTAACACAGAGATGGTTACATCTCTATAAATACCAGATCCAGGATATCAACGACTAGATGTGATAAAATCATGTCTAACTGTAACATCTAATTTATTTATTGTTTTACCATCAGCTACAACATATTTGCTAATGTCAAAAGCAAATGGGTTGTAACCATATCTGTTATTACCAACTATTTGTCCATTAACTGTAACAGTAGTGTCATTGTATGCACCATCAAAATTTAAGATGATAGTTGGATTATCTCTTTGTGGTAACACAAAGTCTTTGTGATAATAACCAACACCACCTGGTAAAAATCCTGTTGTACCAGATGATTTTCAATCTCTTAAATCACGATTACTATGTTTGAAATCTTGAATGATTGAAAAGTCATGGGGCAAATTAATAGTTTGCTCTTGTGTGTCTTCATTTAATCTAAATGTTCAACCTTCATTTAAATTGATATTACGGTAAAACCCACCATGGGTTTGGTTATTTTCAACTGCGGCTACAACAATTGGAGGAACAACAATAGTTATTCCCATACCGGAAGAAATTAAAATACAGCCTAATTTAAACTTTGTCATATATGGTTATTATATAAATAAAAACTAGAGCTATGCTCTAGTTTAATCTTTAAATTTATAAATATATAATGATTGTATGAAAAAGAATAAGATAAGCAAAATTATAGGAGTGGCTGCCGGACTTTCTGGCATAGCTGCTATTACATCTTGTGGTTCAAAACAAGATTTTACAATAGTCAAAGACTATTTAATTGAAATGCCAACTTATAAATCAGTTGATTATGATTATGCTCAACAATGATTTAGAGAAAATCCAATCAGGGATGTTGGTGGTTGTTCAGCTGTAGCAAAGGATGTCGGTACCGACACAGAACATCGTGTTTTGGTTGGAAGAAACATGGATTATTCATTTTCTAAAAAATGTGCATATATTATTCGAACCGATGAACCTGGCTTACATAAAACTTTAGGTTTTGCTTATGCAACCAATAAAGCTTCACCAGATTTTGCATATGTAAAAGAACATGGAATAAGTGAAGAATGAAGAAAAATAGCTCCTTTTTTCTGCACAGACATCATTAATGATAAAGGTTTATATTGCGAAATTGATATGCGTAATATTGAGTATGATGCTAGCACCGGAGAAAATAAATTCTGATGTGAAGGGACAAACCCGGGCCTAGGCCATCCTGATGTGCACATGGTTGCCTTAACACGTTTTGTTGTTGGGCATTGCGATAATGTTACTGATGCTGTAACATATGTAAAAAACAACATTAATGTTTTTAATAAAGTTGATGAGTGAAACTTTTCATTCTTATTAGCTGATGCTACAGGTCATTATGGTGTGCTAGAATTTGATCATAATACTGTTCACTGAAATGACGGTGCAGACGGAGTAAATTGTCAAACAAATTATTTTATCTCTCCTGAAATGGAAACAAGAAGTGAAAACAAATTTGGCATTGGACGTTGAAATTATTTAAGAGAAAAAATACCATATGTAACTGATACTAAATCAATGTTCAACTTAATTAACCAACTAAGTTATTCAAATGTGTATAAAGGATGATGTTGTCCTTTTGATATGCGTAGTGAAGCATCTGATTTTATGCCTGAAGATATTCCATATGAATGATTACTACCTAGCGATCAAAACCCAGACCATTTAAAAAGAGTTTACGAAGTAATTGATGCAAAATTAAAAGAGCTTGAAGAATTGCCTGAGACAGAAAGAAGAAAGCTATCTTGGTATTGACAATCAACATTTACTAACGTGGTTGACATATTTAATAGAACAATTCATATCAGAATGTTTGAAGATCCAAACTACGTCTTTGATTTTAAACTTTAAATAAAAACTAGGACTTTTGCCCTAGTAATATTTAAAATGATTTAGATTAACTATATGCAAAAGCAAGGAGCGACACATTTTTTAGTTTGGTTAACGGCTGCTATTGCATATACTCCACCATCGCCACTAACGTATCACGAACAATCCGGATACTGACTAGTTGGAAAAGTTGGTGAAGACAATCAATATTCTCTAGCTGCTGGAGTACTAAAACAATCTTTACGGCAAAGACATTCATAAAGAGAGGATACATCAAGAGTATGATCATTTATATACTTGAATGTTTCGTTTTGTTGTTCTGGATCAGGTTGGGCATAATATTGATATTGTCTATCTACATCACCTAATTGTCCTTCTTGACAATACAAGTCTTTTTTTGCTTGTGCATCATCACCAACAATAACTTCAGAAGTATTTATTCCTATAGTTGAGAAAAGATTAGAAAAAGTTGGAATAAATATTTTTACTGGTTTGTAAACTGAATGATATTGAGGACTTTGTTCAATTGTCTCATCATAAACATTTACACCACGGTACACACTTTTAATATTATTCATTAACAATTTGTTCTCATCTTTAATGATAGTTTGAACACTTCGATGTTCAGTAGATTCTTGACTAGAAGCATATCATGCAACATCGTTATCCTCACTATTTAAAGCATTTTCTAGTGTGCTTTCTCAATAATTTTGATTCGAAGCTTCACTATTTCATTCGATTTCTAAACCTATTCCACGGTCTTGACCACTAACTACACTTTCAAATTGGAAAGTCAATGTAACTGGTTTAGTGCTATCTTTATCAGTATAATCTTGGTTTATACCAACAACTCTAACTTTATGATCATAACCATTCAAATTAATTGTTCTAGTTAAACCAATAAATTCTTCTGGTTCTTTTCCATAGGCATTTTTTAAAGCATCAATTCCTAGATTAGCATAATAGCACACAGTTTCTCAAGAGTCTTGTGTATGACCAACATCATCAAAATGTTGTGCAATTGGAGAATCAGTGTGTGTTAAACCAATACGGACATCACCAGTAATATATTGCGCAAGTATTGTTAAAGTTGCAATATGTTGATCATCTTGATCAACAGTAAAAGTGTAGTTAGTTATACCCACATCTCCAACAGTTACAGTGTACAAACTACCAGTTGTCATTTCCTCAGCATTAGAAGTAATTTCAATCTCTAATTTTTCATTAGGTTTAGCTATTGTTTTGTTAATTACATAACCGTCTTCTTTTGGATTAAATAGGATTACAGAATAGCCTTCCTTGATTCACTTTGCATATAGAACCAACTTAGCTGTTACAGGTGTTTCAAAATCATATGGTTCACCTGTGCATTCTCGGTTAGTATACCAATTGTCAAAGATATAATTTTCTCTTGTTGGATTTGTTGGTCTTGTAACTTTTTCACCAACATTAACTTTTTGTGAATTAACATACGACCCACCATTTGACTGAAATTCCACTTCACACACACTATCTTCACTAGATTTTTCTCCACAGCTTACCAAACTAATAAGTGGCATACTAGCGGTTGCTATAAGCGTAGGAATTAAAATACGTATTTTTTTCATGTAATACCTCTTTCACTATCATTATAAAAGAAAAAAACTAGGAGCTTCCCCCTAGTTTTTTCATTAAAGCAACGTCTTTCTATTCTCCCCTATTGGTACATTCGACTTCATAGGGCTTGACTTCTGTGTTCGGGATGAAAACAGGTATTTCCCCTACAATATTAACGCTGCAAAACATTTGAAATGTCTTTGCAAGTTTTATAAAACCAACAATTTTTAACAAAAAGTTCTGCTTTTTGTTTTTGTTGGACAATTAAACCTTGCAATGATTGGAAGGTTGTGTTCATGTCATCTCTTACTTCATCATCAAATGCACTTAAATCAATAACAGTAATAGTATCAGCTATAGCTGGTGTATGGAAATAAACATTTTGATCATGAATTAGTTTTTCATCAGATTATTTACTACAACTAGTAGCTAAACTAGCTGTTGTTAGAATTGTTAAGGGGGCTAACCCACTTAAAATAATTGAAGATAATTTTTTCATACTTTGCCCCTATTTTTCTAATTCTTGTTGGATCAAACCTCAAATTTGGTCAGATTCACTTTTATTTAATTCAACGATTCTTGCACGGTGAGAACGGGCATAAGGGTTTATTGCATCATTACCAATATATTCATGGATGGTTTCAGAACCATCTTGAGTTAAATTAGTTAAACTCATACTTGTTCAAGGATCACATGAACCATATATCATGAAGATACCTGTTTGTGTAGTATTTTTGTATCAAGAATTAAGATTTGCTTGGAAAACAGAGTCATATGTTCAAGCCTCAAGATGATCCTGCAATAAACAAAGGTTAAATCATAAACCTTGTTCATCAGATTCCTTAGTATCAAAATTTGATCGACTGATAGTATATTTATTAGACAATGTGTTAACATAGTTAATTAAATAATTAAAAGCAATTTTATGTTCGCCCATTTGTTTATATGCTTGAATGTAATATGCATAACCATTACGATTAGTAACATCAAAACCACTTGGACTTGATAAATCAGAAAGGATTTCGTAGAATCTTTTTTCTTTTTGTTCCCCTTCAGGTAAATCATTAAAGTCTTTTAATTGCTTTAAATCTTCTTCATATTGTCAGAATGTAACACCAGCTTCACCAACACAAGTTTCATAAGCTTTTTCAAGGTTATCCATAAAATAAGAAGTAAAGTCAGCATGGCTAACTTCTATTAGGTTTTGAACATCTGGTATGAAATATTTTTGTAAAATATTTGCTTTATTTACAATTCCATAACCAAGAAATTGCGCAAGGTTTTTATCATAGTCTTGTGATATTGGTGCTCTTTCTGTATGACTGCGGAAAGTCAAGTTATACATTGCTGTCTCAGCACGATCGTTTGCTCGTGGAGCAACATATGAAACATAAACATCAAAATCCTTCTCTAACATTGCTTGGGCATTAACAGTAAAGCCACCTTTACTTGAACCAGCCATAATTCATTTACCAGTAAAAACTTCTTTGAAGCTAGTCATGATATGATGGAAATCTTTAGCAGCATTTTCAGCCGTTAAATAATCTCAATAGTCTTTTGTATAGTCACTAATATCACTTGGACATGAATCACCAAAGAAACGATATTCAGGACGTAGTGTATTACCATTAAAGTGTGAAGCTGTTTCCAAATCGTTATAACGATTTGGTACTAAATCCTGTAGTTGATAACCACGGACAAACATTTCATTAACGGCATCATATCCAGCAAAACTAAATCTAACTCTTTGGTTAAAAGTACCAAGACTAGGATCTCTTCATGATATTGGTTGTTCAAATCATAAGTCATAAACCTTACGATCGGTAAAATCAACATGAATTCTCTCAACTTTAATAACACCTTCTAATTTAACTAAAGTTTCATAGACTTCATCAGTTTTATCTTTTTTATTGCAACCAGTAAAACTGGCAAGTGGAGCTATTGCAATAGCTAATGTAGTTGGTAATAGTAATATCTTTCTCATATATTTAAATTATAAAAGAAAAAACTAGGGTTATACCCTAGTTTATTCTTAATTTTATGCTTGTTTTGGTCAAACTTTTTGGCCATCAACAATTGTTGCAGTTAATTTTGCTTTTAATATATCATCAAGATCACAATTAATTAAATCAGTGTCAAAGATTGTGAAGTTAGCAACTTTACCCTTTTCTATTGAACCTAATTCATCTTCTACACCAAATTCATAAGCTACATTAGTTGTCATAGCTTTGATTGATTCTCGACGATCTTTTACATATTCATCTTCATAATTAGTTCTTCGTGAATCGTATTCTAGTTCTTCGCTTTCATCTCATCATAGTTTTCTAGATGAAGCTAAATAGATTGATGATTGGATACAACCAACTTCTTCTTCGTGAGGAAGTAATGTAGAAACTGGGTTGTCTGTATGATAAACACAAGGAATTCCTTTATTTATTAAAGTTTGGAATGGATAACAAGCATGTTGTCTTTCTAAACCTAAATGTTCTTCTTCAAGTTGTTTATATGCTGGTTCCATTGGTGTTCATAATGGAGCAACAGCACCAATAACATTGCAATCTTTCATTTTCTGAATAGTTTCATCTGTTACTAATTGCAAGTGTAAGATTGTGTTTCTCATGTCCTTAGTTTCAGGATGTTTCTCTTGAACAGACTCGATTGTGTTAATTGCTAATGCTGAAGCAGCATCACCAATAGCATGGAAATGAACAGGCATACCATAGGTATTACTCAATTCAACAATATGTTCTAATTGATCATGATTGTCTTCTCAACGGTCTGTACCATAACTATCTTCATCATCAGTATATGGTTGAGTTAACAAAGCTGTTGCACCTTCAACAGTTCCATCAATAAACACTTTAGTTCCAATTAATTTAAAGTGTTCAGAGTTATATTCATTAGCTAATGCTAATGTTTGATAAACTAATAGGTCTTGTATAAAATCAGGGAAGAACTCAATGATATAGTTATTTCCATATATTCTTAGTTTTAGCTCATTATTTAAACTCATTTGTCCTAGAGTTTCAATAAGTGGTGCATATTCAGGCATATCAAATACAGAACCATCTAAGTTGAACATTGCTCCATCATTTACTGCTGTAAAACCTTGACTAAATTCATAATCTTCAAGTTCATGAAAAGCAGTTCTAAATTCATCTGCTGAGTGAGGAATAATTGCATTAACTAAAACATGCATGTCATCTTGCATAACACCGGTTGGTTCTCCAGCATTTGGGTCACCCTCAGGGAAAACATTGATCATTTGATGATCAGGATCATAATAATCAACAAAGTCTTTATCAATACCTAAATCATCTAATACTTGTTTATTTACTCATACAGTATGCAAATCTTCTGAGTTTAGAACAACTCATTTTGCACCAATGCCTAAATCTTCAAAATAATGATAATCTGGATCTTGAATTCTGCCCTCTATTTCTTGTCTTTGTCATCCAGTTCCAACATAACATGTAGAATCTGGGTTGTCATCTATTCAGTCTTGAAGTTTATCAATACATTCCTCATATGAGTCACTATTTAACATTTGGAACTCTAAAGTTCTTTGTGTAGCTATTTTATGAGCATGAGCATGACCATCCATAAAGCCGGGGTAGATGGTGTCATCGCCATAATCTACAACTTTTGTATTTTTATTTTTATATTTGTTATATGCTTCTTTCTTAGAACCAACAAATTCAATATGGCCATCTTTAACAACAATTGCTTTAGCTGATGGATTGTTTGGATCCATTGTTTCCACATTACCAAGCAAAATGGTATTTTTTTCTCCATCTTTTTTACTACAAGAAACCATAGCCATATTTGATATAGCTATTGTTGGAAATAAAAGCGTACTTATTAATAATTTCTTTTTCATAATGTTTATATTATAAAAGAAAAAACTAGGGGTTTCCCCCTAGTTTTTCCATTAAAGCAACGTCTTTCTATTCTCCCCTGTTGGGTACATTATTAACGCGAGCAACTTATGTTGCGTGCCGGTTGGGTTTATTTATTAAATAACATTTTTTCTAGAATTCCAAATGGGTTATTTCTGTCGGGGGCATTTTCTTCTTTTCTTAATTGGAGTTTTTGTTCCTCAGTCTTAATTATTTCGTCCTTTTGGTTAGCTAATCATTCAGTTGACGGGTAATTTAATTTTATTAATTCAAACTGATTTGTTTTAATTAAATCAAAAAATTGATCAAGACTAATGAAATTAATTTTTGTTTTTATTTTTTTTGCATACTCAAGTCTTGGGCAATCAACTAATTGTCATTTGTCATTTCTAACATTGCATTTAACAAATACATTTGCTTCTTTAACATTTTGCGTATATCGCCCACCATTCTCATAAATTGTTTTCAACACATTAGCAAATTGTCTAGGGTTTTGTTCTTCTCATAACAATGTAAAAATAAAAGTTTTACCTTTTAAATAACCTTCTGATGATCTAAGAGACTCTAGATATTTAATATAGTATGGAAAAATTCTTGTTTGTTCAGGCGTGCCTGATGCGCCTAATAATTCTCATGGATCTTTTTGATATGTATTGTTTCATTTATAATTGTTGATTGTTTGATTTTTTTCTCTATTCATTTCAACAAATTGTTGTTCAATTTTTGTATGACACAATTTTAATTTGGATTTTTTATCTAATGCTTCTCATTCCTTTAAAAAGCTATCAGCTGATTCCAGAAGATTGCTACCAATTGTTGTTAAATTAGAAAAATTTTCAATATTTTTTAATACCTCATCTAATAAAGTAATAGATGACTTTTTATTTTGAACTTCATTAAAAACCTGATTTTGGTAATTATTTGTTGGAATCATTTTAATATATTCTTTTACAACACCATGGAAAGAAAATTGTAAATGATCAAATCCAAAAAATAAAACATTAGAATTGAATTTTTCACGAGGATTATAGCCGATTTTTAAATTTGTACATTTAACGTTATTAACAAATTTCAGAACCTTAAATAAGCATGAATTTTTAAAAATATACTCATCTGAACAAACGTCCACAGGCTTAATGTCTGTTTGCTTAACATAACCATTTATTAATGACATGCAAATCAAATACAAAAGAACATCTTCTTCCGTTTTGATTTCCATATAAGCTAATATATATCAACACTTAAGTGCTACCTTGTAGTCAACTTCTTGAGGCAGATCATTATTTTTATTTTTAACACTAGTTTTAAATAAAAGATTTATAAGTTCATTTATTTTCATATTTTCTCCTATCTATCTTTAAAGCTTATTTCAGAATAAGATAATTTCTTTGAATAGCAAATCTTGTTTCCATATATCCTTTTCAATTTTTCCACTGTAATAATGTCTTTAGCTTTTCCAAAAGAATTAATTCTATTATCTTTTATTAATGCAACATTACTTTGCAAAAATAGCGCATGATTAGGATTATGACTTGTTAGAATAATTGTTTTCTTTTCTCTAATTGCTAATTTTTTTAGTGTTGATAAAACATTGTTTTGGTTTTTTAAATCTAATGCTGATGTTGGCTCATCTAACAATATATATTTTGTATTTTGAATAATAGCAGCACAAATACCAATTATTTGTCTTTCACCACCACTTGTTTCTTCCAATGATTTTTCAAGTAGATGTTCAATATTGAATTGTTTAGATAACTCATAAATCCTTCTTAGCTGACTTTTTTTAGGTATTTCATAAAATTTAAGTTTATTACATAAACTAAACGTTAAGTAATCTAGAACATTAACATCATCAAGTGCTTCTAATCTTTGTGGAACATAAGCAATTATTTTGCTTCTAGACATAATTGGAACATTTTGGATATCTTTATTCTCAACAATTATTTTTCCTTTTGTTGGTTTAATAAACCCCACAATATTTTTTAATAATGTAGTTTTTCCACATCCATTCAAACCAAGTAATACTAAAATTGATTTGTCTTGGACATTTAAATTAACATCTTTTAAAACAAATTTGCTTTTCTTATTGTACTGAAAGGATAAATTTTGAATTTTAATACTCATAGAAATTTCTCCTTTTAGTAATTAATATTACTGCAAACACAACTATACCAAATATACCTGTAATAGCAGATACAGGAATTTCGGCAGCGGTAAATGTTCGGCAGAAAATATCAACAATTATCATAAATAATCCACCAAAGGTAACGCATAATGGTAAAGACTTAACAGTATTTTTACCAGCGATCAATCTTACCATATGTGGAATCACTAATCCTACCCATGCTATAGTTCCACAAAAAGCAACAGAAGTGGCAGTTAATAATGTGGCAATGCCAATGATAACTACTCTATAAACTTTATAGTTTAAACCTTTGCTTTGGGCTTCTTCTCTACCTAAAGCAATTATGTTTAATCTTCATCTAAAACATAACAATACAACTGTGCAAACAACAATAATCGGTAACATTATTCAAACTTCTAGATATGTTGTTGATGCAAATGATCCCATTAATCAAAATGTTATCTCGGCTAATTGAGTATCAGGTTTGGCAAAATATTTCACTAATGACAAAACTGATGCCATTAATCCACTTACAATAATTCCAGACAATAGTAGAGTTATGTTTCTTCTGCTTTTAAATGCTCTTGCAAGAAAAACCACAGCAACTACTGTACCTATACCAAATATAAAAGAGAATAAACTAACAAAACCTGTTGCTAAACCTGCAACAATAGCCAAAGCGGCCCCAACCCCCGAACCATTAGATACACCGAGCAAATCAGGTGATACTAATTCATTCTTGAATGTTTCTTGGTAAAGCAAACCTGAGATACTTAATGCTATACCAGATAAACCTGCAATTATTGTTCTGGGTAATCGTAGATTAACAATTATGTTTCGCTCCATTTGATAAGAAGGATCAGAAGTAAACAATGCCAAAAAGAATTGCTTAAACCCGATAGTATATCTTCCCACCATTAAAGCAACAAGAAAGAAAACAATGAAAAGGATAGCAGAAATTAAAACAAACAATCAAGTCTTGGTTTTTATTTTATTCTGATAAATCTTTACCATTTGCATCTTTGCCTTCTTGCATATATTGAACTTCTTGATCTGTTAAATCTTTATTGAAGTATTGTTTGATTGTTGTTTTAATCATTTGACTTATGTCGTATTGAAATATGTCTGGGTAAGCCTTATTTGCTATGTCATATAGAAATACTGGTGTCATTGCTGATAATTGTTCAAACATTGTCAACCCTACTGGAATTGTATAGATTTGATTATTCTTTACTGCATCCAGTAATTTATATTCAGAATCATTTTTCAATTGTTGTACAAGTTTGTTTTGAAATTTACCACCAATAAAGAAGATATCTGGTTTAAAACTCAATACCTCTTCTTTAGAAGGTCTTGGGTTTGTAAGGTTTGAACCAGCATAATCAAAACCTAGTGTTCTAAATGCAAATTCAGTGAATGATCCTTTTGTGTCCGTATATTCTATTCCTTCATTTCTATCACCACGAACATAGAACACTTTCTTTTTAGCTTCATTTTTAAATTTGGACAATTGTCCCTTTATATCTTCAATTGCTGTGTCTACATCATTTTCTCATTTGTCAACATTTGGTTTTACATAATCATAGTTTCATAATTTTGCTATAGTATCAGCATAGAAATGTGTTCAAGTATCAAATGTTGGATTTCCATATAGGGAAATACATAATGCTTTAATACCATGTTGTTTTAATCCATCAGAAATATACTTTTCTGGTGCAAAAACTAAATCGACATTCCTAATTATGAATGTCTCGTGACTTTCATTGTAATCATAACGATAATCATTTTTAGATTCTGGATATATTGTTTCCACTCATGGATTATCATAGATTGGTGCATAAGCACCATCAACTTTGTCTTTCAACCCAAAAGCAATTAACAAATCATAGGTTGTTCGTGATACACAAGCAACCTTATCTGGATTTTGTTTAATTTGAATTGAATCACCTAGCATATCAGTTACTGTAATAAGATCGCCAGGTTGTTCCCCACAAGAAGCTAAAGTAATTGGACAAATAGTAATTACTCCAACAACTGGAGGTAGTAATAATTTTTTTAATTGCATAATTAACCTCCTACAATTAAAAAGCTACAAGAAATTTTTCTCATAGACTCGAGCAGACGGTTTTCACGTCTTGAACGAGAATTTCATTTCTATTATATAGAAAAAACTAGGACTCTCGCCCTAGTTTTTCCATTAAAGCAACGTCTTTCTATTCTCCCCAGCGGGTACATTCGACTTCATAGGGCTTGACTTCTGTGTTCGGGATGGGAACAGGTATTTCCCCTACAATATTAACGCTGCAAAACATTTGAAATGTCTTTGCAAGTTTTATAAAACCAACAATATTCTAGTTATTTTTGATCTAATTTAAAGGATTAGTCCTTTCTAAAAGTCTTTCGAATTATTAGTATTAATCAGCTTAATGTATTACTACACTTACACCTTTAACCTATCAACGTTGTAGTCTACAACGATTCTTATCACCCTTGCGGGTGGGGAAGATTAATCTTAGAATTAGTTTCACGCTTATATGCTTTCAGCGTTTATCTAGTCGCTACGTAACTACCCAGCTGTGCCACTGGCGTGACAACTGGAGCATTAGAGGTAACTTCACTCCGATCCTCTCGTACTAGGAGCAAATTTCTTCAATCTTCCTACGGGCATGACAGATAGGGACCAACCTGTCTCACGACGGTTTGAACCCAACTCACGTATCTTTTTAATCGGCGAACAGCCGAACCCTTGGAACCTGCTACAGCTCCAGGATAAGATGAGTCGACATCGAGGTGCCAAACACTGCCGTCGATATGAACTCTTGGGCAGTATCAGCCTGTTATCCCCAGAGTAGCTTTTATCCGTTGAGCGATGGCCTTTCCATACAGAACCACCGGATCACTATGACCTAATTTCTTACCTGTTCGACTTGTAAGTCTCACAGTCAAGCACCCTTATACCATTACGCTCGAGGCACGATTTCCAACCGTGCTGAGGGTACCGTTGCGCGCCTCCGTTACATTTTGGGAGGCGACCGCCCCAGTCAAACTGCCCGCCTAGCACTGTCCCCTGGCTGGATGACAGCCATGGGTTAGAAAAATTATTTCATAATGGTGGTATTACACTGGTCGACTCCACATCACCTAGCGGCAATGTCTCAAAGTCTCCCACCTATGCTCTAAAAACGAAATAACTTTTCAATACCAAGTTACAGTAAAGCTTCATGGGGTCTTTCCGTCCAATCACGCCAAATGAGTGTCTTCACTCATATCAGGATTTCACCGAGTCTATTGTCGAGACAGTCAAGAGATGGTTACACCATTCAAGCGGGACGGAATTTACCCGACAAGGAATTTCGCTACCTTAGGACCGTTATAGTTACGGCCGCCGTTCACCAGGGCTTAAGTCAGAAGCTTTGGCTTGCGCCTAACTCCCTTCCTTGACCTTCCGGCACTGGGCAGGTGTCACCTCATATACATCGTCTTACGACTTAGCATAAAGCTGTGTTTTTGATAAACAGTCCCCCCTCGCTCTTTACTGTGGCCTACTTACGTAGGCACCCCTTTTCGCTAACTTACGGGGTCATTTTGCAGAGTTCCTTAACAATAGTTTTCTCGCTAGCCTTAGGATATTCTCCTTGACCACGTGTGTTCGTTCTCAATACGGATAAAAATAATGATAATTCTACGAAATTTTTCTTGGAAGTGTGATGTTTGCAGCTTCGCTAATTGTCGAAACGTTCGCTCGTGTTCATACCTTGCTCTTATAGTAAGCGGATTTGCCAACTTACAAAACTTGATACTTAAGCAGAAATCCAATAATCTGCCTGCATTAACCTTCTTCGTCATTCCTTCGACATTACTTTTAGTAAATGAATATTAACATTTTTGCCATCGCTTACGCCTGTAGGCCTCAGCTTAGGTTCCGACTAACCCAGGATGGACGAACCTCGTCCTGGAAATCTTAGTCAATTCGGCTTGAAAGATTCTCACTTTCATTCGTTACTCACGCCGGCATTCTTACTTGTATACAGTCTACTAGTGTTCACACTCTAGCTTCAACCCGTATACAACACTCGTCTACCGATAGATAAATCTATCCCATAGCTTCGGTTATATGTTTAGCCCCGTTAAATCTTCCGCGCAGAATGTCTCGGCAAGTGAGCTGTTACGCACTCTTTAAACGGTGGCTGCTTCTAAGCCAACATCCTTGGTGTTTAAGACATTCAACATCGTTTTCCACTTAACATATATTAGGGACCTTAGCTAATGATCTGGGCTCTTTCCCTCACGACTATGAAGCTTATCCCCCACAGTCTGACTGCTAGTTTCTGTTGTATGGCATTCAGAGTTTAATTACATTCAGTACACCAAGGCGGTGCCATCAGGTATTCAGAGCTTTACCTCCATACATAAACAACTAACGCTAATCCTAAAATTATATCGACGAGAACCAGCTATCACGGATTTCGATTGGAATTTCTCCACTATTCACAGGTCATCCCCTGTCGTTTCAACGAAAGTGGGTTCGGTCCTCCATGTGATGTTACTCACACTTCAACCTGCCCATGAATAGATCAACCCGTTTCGGGTCTATTGCTACATACTAAATGCCCTATTAAGACTCGCTTTCGCTACGGCTCCACTTCTACAGCTTAACCTTGCATGCAACAATAACTCGCCGGCTCATACTTCAAAACGCACGCCATCACACATTAATGTGCTCTGACTCCTTGTAAGTTTATGGTTTCAGATTCTATTTCACTCCCATCTCTGGGTTCTTTTCACCTTTCCCTCACGGTACTGTTTCGCTATCGGTGACTGATTTGTATTTAGGCTTTCCGGATGGTCCCGGTGTCTTCAAACAAGATTTCACGTGTCCCGTTCTACTCTGGGTACTCCTCAGTGTGCTTAAATTTCGTATACGGGGTTATCACCCTCTATGACGCTGCTTTCCAACAGCTTCTACTATCCTTGCACATCTTAAATGGAGCCCAAAACCCCAACTCGAAGTTGGTTTGGCCTTTTCCCCTTTCGCTCGCCACTACTGAGGGAATCGCTTCGTTTTCTTTTCCTGTAGCTACTGAGATGTTTCACTTCACTACGTATTGCCTCCTGTAACTATGAATTCATTACAGGATCTTTAACATCACTGTTAAAGCAGTTTCCTGATTCGGTCATCCACGGATTGGAGCTTCTTGTCAGCTTCCCGTGGCTTTTCGCAGACTAGTACGACCTTCATCGCCATTCAGTCCCTAGGCATCCACCATAAACTCTTCATAACTTTATATTGTTAGAATTGACTAATCCTATATTCATTGTGATCAAAAAATATTTGGACTAGAAAGATTGTTGATTTTATAAAACTTTCAAAGAACATTCCTGGAAGACGCAAGTTCTTCCAAAACTAAATAGAATCCGACCTTACTAAATTTGTGAGTGGTAATAACAAATAATGTCCTTGCGTTATTACCTAGATAATAAGGATTTAATGTGTACACTTGTAAAAACAAGTTAATATTTTTACTCCATAGAAAGGAGGTGATCCACCCCCACGTTCTCGTAGGGGTACCTTGTTACGACTTAACTCCAATCACCACTCCTACCCTAGACGTTGCTTATTGCAACGGTTTTAAGTATTAGCGGCTCTCATAGTTTGACGGGCGGTGTGTACAAGACCCGGGAACGTATTCACCTCAACATGTCTGATTTGAGATTACTAGTGATTCCAACTTCACGAAGACGAATTGCAGCCTTCGATCCGAACTGAGACTGGCTTTTTGCGATTAGCATGACCTTACGGTTTAGCAACGCTTTGTACCAGCCATTGTAGCACGTTTGCAGCCCTGGACATAAGGGGCATGATGATTTGACGTCGTCCCCACCTTCCTCTAGCTTGCGCTAGCAGTTTTGTTAGATGAATTAACTAACCATAGGGGTTGCGCTCGTTGCGGGACTTAACCCAACATCTCACGACACGAGCTGACGACAACCATGCACCACCTGTCTCTCAGTTAACCTCCATCATATCTCTATGACTTTGCTAAGGATGTCAAGCCCAGGTAAGGTTTTACGTGTATTGTCGAATTAAGCAACATGCTCCACCACTTGTGCGGGTCCCCGTCAATTCCGTTTGAGTTTCATTCTTGCGAATGTACTACCCAGGCGGGTTGTTTATCGCGTTAACTACGACACTAGTCCTTAAGGACCAACGTCTAACAACCATCGTTTACGGTGTGGACTACTAGGGTATCTAATCCTATTTGCTCCCCACACTTTCGAGCCTAAATGTCAGTTGTGACCTAAGTTTTCGTTTTCACCACCGGTATTCTTCCATATATCTGCGCATTCCACCGCTCCACATGGAGTTCTAAAACTTCCTATCAAACTCTAGGCTTACAGTTTCCAATGCATGCTAAGGTTGAGCCTTAGTCTTTAACACCAGACTTGTAAGTCCATCTGCGCTCGCTTTACGCCCAGTAAATCCGGATAACGCTTGTAACCTATGTATTACCGCGGCTGCTGGCACATAGTTAGCCGTTACTTATTCAAAAAGTACAGTCAACAATAACTCATTTCCTAGTTACTGCTTTCGTCCTTTATAAAAGGATTTTACGACCCAAGGGGCCTTCATCATCCACGCAGGATTGCTCCATCAGGGTTTCCCCCATTGTGAAAAATTCCCCACTGCTGCCTCCCGTAGGAGTATGGACCGTGTCTCAGTCCCATTGTGGCTGTTCTGCCTCTCAGCACAGCTACTCGTCATTGACTTGGTGGGCCGTTACCTCACCAACTATCTGATAAGACACACCCTCATCCAAAAGTGTTGCATACGCAACTTTAGATGTAAGAACTTATGTTCTCACATGTTATGGGATATTAGCAACTCTTTCGAGCTGTTATCTCCCTCTTATGGGTAGATTGAGCATGTATTACTCACCCGTTTGCCACTAGGTATTGCTACCTCGTTCGACTTGCATGTGTTAGGCATCCTGCTAGCGTTAATCCTGAGCCAGGATCAAACTCTCAAAAAATTGACGGATTCTATTTAGTTTTCAAAGATCTTGCTACCAACGTATATTACATATAGGGGCCGAACCCCTTGTTTTTGCGTGGTTATATAAGTATATAGGAAAATCGACTAAAATTAAAAAAATCTTAAAATTTTGCAAAAAACTTTTCTACTATAAAATTTTTATAAATAAAAATTTTATAGTAAATTGTTAAAAATAGGATATTTTTAAAAAATTGGATTAGTTATGAATTTGGGATGTAACGACCACATTTATAAATGTTGAAAAAATTTATATATAAATATATAATTTTTAGATAAGGAAAAATAGGTGAAAAATATGAAGTTAAAAAGAAAATTAATCCCTGTTCTTGGTTTAGCAGCAACAAGTTTGACTGTTACACCATTAGCATTAACAAGCTGTTCAAAAAATACTAGTAATAGTAATGGAATGGTAAACTTACTAGAAAAGTTTATTCCCCGTGGCAAACAACATCCATATGATGAAATGCCTAGCCCAGTGCAAGCAAATGAAACATTCTTGGCAGAAGCAAATAAAGAAAAAATATTTGTTCAAGACATGATTTGAGGTAAATATAAATTTATTGACTATTTAATGAATAGTCGATTTATGGCACCAAATCCAAATCTTAATCAGGGTTTTAAAGCTGTAACTGCTAAAGTAGCTTTAGCTGTATTAGTTTTAAATTCTATGAGTAATGTTCATTTTGGCATCTCAAATGTCACTATTGAATCTAAAACATTTGATGGCCATGCTTATCCAATTATTTCATATGATGTAGATTATGAAATTGATTATGACGTATATTACGAAACAGTATATGAGCAAGATGTTGGCAAAATGACAGGTAAAATAAAAGTTACTGATTTACCTTATTCATTTGATAATACAATGGCCGAAACTGGTGACCCATCATTATGATCTTTTGCACCAGCTAGAAATATTATTGTTAATCACCCTGAACATCCATGATCAATTGATTACTATGTTAATCGAAAAGAAATACAAACGATAACTATTCGTGGTGCGATAGTACAAAAAGAAGTTGATGAGAGCCTTGAATATAGATTTACATACGAAAATTGACAAGATCAAGGTGAAATTCCATCACAGATTATCCAAGCACTTTGTTTTCCTGAAACAAAAATGGTTAAAACTAAAACTTTTGTGGCAGGACAAGTTGTTCAAGCAATAGGTAGATATGATGTTAACCAAGGCATCTCTAATGGTTTATTTACATTAGCATCATTCTCATGATATATGCTACCGGTTCCAATAAGACCAATCACCACAAAATAAGGAGTATACTATGAAATTAAAAAGTAAATTTATTCCAATAATCGCTTCGTGTGCTGTCATCAGCACAATTGCACCAATTACATTAACTTCATGTAGTGAAGGTAGTAGTGGTGAATTTAAATATCTTGACCTTGTAAAAAAACACATCCCAACTAACTATAGTCCTCTAGAATCAGAAGAACCATTATCTACTTTTGAAGTTGCGACTGAAAAATATATTAACTGAATTAAGAAAAATAAATCATATTTTACAGATGATTGGGGATATGGTACTTATTGAAACTGAATGCAAACATTACCACCTAAGAACCTTCTAAACCCAATGTGCTATAGCGCAAAATTAACTGATTTAAAAGTAGGTACAAATGAACCAAGATTTGGTACAACATTTGTGCAATATCCTGGACGTGGCGAAGCAATAGAATATCCAACTATCTCTGTTGATGTCCAATTCCACGCTGACTTTTCAATGGAATTTTTGAATGTATTCAAAGGTCCAGAAAAATCAGAAGATTACCCATCAAGTTCTACATATAAAATTGATTACACATTAGATGTAACATCTAAAATAGACAATATGTTATTCTTTGTCAAGACAAACGGTTTGGATGTCAACTACAAAGAACTAAGTTTAAAAAAAGACACAGCCTCTGATGGAGTTAATGCATGAAACGTTACAACATTTGACCGTGGATCTAACTCAGCATATGAGTATAGAACAGATAATTGAGGTATGGATGTAAAATCTGTATGTCAACGTAAAATTGATGTTATAGAAGAATCACAATTAGTTAAAACTGAATCATGTACAAACTCTTTTTCAGCAAATATTAACAATTTGCTTTTGTTTAACTATGTTCAACAAGTTCTTATGGAAGGAAATGAAATATTCTCAGAATTAATGAGTTTCCCTGCAACACTTGGATCAGAAGCTTCACTTGATGAAGAAGAATATTTGAAATATCGTTTAGATAATCTAATCGATCAGCTAACTGGTATTAATAGTGGTGGCATGGCACAAGACCAAGTTGATTTCTTAATTTATACTGCTAGTGCTGCCACAATTGACTTTGCATCTTTCTATTTATCACAAGAAGGTGCCCCATATTCATTTAACACATATAATCCTTTAACTGTTACAAGAGCAATCCCTGAAGATGACCAAGATTTAGAAGGACCTTTCCACTTTTACAATTACTTTAATTTAACAGACGGATTTGAAAACAGCGGTTATTCACCATGGTCATTGGAAAAACCAAGTGATTCTACTCGTATAGACAATGATACTAAGAAAATTGAAAAAATAGAATTAGATTTAGATGATGGTGAGGTTGTAAGATTAGATGAAATCAATCAAGTTAACCCTGATTTCAAACTCGCTCTTGTTTTAACAGGATTTGATAATAGCGATGTTATTTTCAACAACAATGGACAAACTTCTCCTCTAACAGCTGCTTATGATGACCCAAAAAGACCTGTTTCACCGCTTTTGCTTGAAGGTCATATATATAAAGTGAAACCAGATGGAACTTTGGATATGACTGAAGAATATGCATACACACCAGATGATATGAAAAGTGGTTATGATTCATTTAGACTTCTTTTAACAAATGAGATACCTGTAAAAATTACTTATGATGATTCAACAGTTGAACCTGGTGATACTCATATTTTAGTTGATACTCCAATAGCAACAATTAACTTTTCAGATGAAAAAAAATAAAAAGAGGTTGAACCTCTTTTTTCTTAATACAATGGTTGCTTTTCCATTTCTTTAGGAATATCAATCTCCAAATATTTCAAAATAGTTGGAGCAATGTTTCCTAAACTACCTGTATCTTTTAATCTTATATAAGGATCTGTGCAAATAAAGAATACGGGTGTGGTTGTGTGTGCGGTGTATGGCTTGCCTTCATCATCCAAGACTTTATCACAATTACCATGATCAGATGTGATGAATAAAGTGATACCATTTTGTCTTGCATATTGCACAACTTGTCCAAGACAAGTATCAACTGTTTCTATAGCTTTAATGGTTGGTTCCATTTTTCCTGTATGACCAACCATATCACAGTTTGCATAGTTACAAACAAAGAAATCAAATTGGTCCATGTTTGCAAGTAATTCTGCTGTAACTTCATGAGCAGACATTTCTGGTTTTAGATCATATGTTGCTACTTTAGGAGAAGGAATAACGATCTTTTCTTCATTTGGATATTCCTTTTCCTTACCACCATCTAAGAAGTAAGTAACGTGAGCATATTTTTCTGTTTCAGCAATTCTTAATTGAGTTAAACCAGCTTTAGATACTACCTCACCAAGCGGGTTTGTAACTTCTTGTGGCGGGTAGATAACAATATCACTATCAATACCATCATAAGTTACCATTGTAACTAAAGTTAAATCTAAATCTCAAGCTGGTGATGTTTGTTCAAATAATTTTGATTTTTTAAATAAGTGACAAATTTGTCTTGCACGATCTTGTCTAAAGTTAAAGAAGAAGACAATATCACCTTTTTCTAGTTTTGTGTCAGGGTTGTTACGTTTGTATGCCGGAACAACAAATTCATCTGTAATTCCACTATCACCAAAACCTTGCGCCATATAGTCTTCTATATCTGCATAGTTTGGACCTTTGTGCATCATTGCATCAATGGTCTTAAGACTACGATCCCAGTTTTGATCACGATCCATTGCATAGTATCTACCACTGATGGTAGCTACTTTTACAATTTCACCGTAATCAACATCAATATTTTCAATTTCTTTTAAATCATATGGAATTGAACCAGGAGCAACATCACGTCCATCAGAAATGATGTGAGCTATCGTTTTCACACCATTATTACCACAATGGCGTAAAATCCTTAACATATGTGTTAACTTACTGTGAACACCACCATAAGATGTTAAACCAATAACATGTACTTTAGCTTTTTTCTTCTTTGCTAAAGCAATCATTTTTTGGAAATTTGAATTGTAAATGAACTGATTGTTTTCAATATCATTGTCAATTCTAACTAATTCAGATTGTACCGTTCTTCCTGCACCAATGTTTAAATGACCAACTTCACTATTACCAGCCTGTGCTTTTGGTAAACCTACTGCCAAGCCACTAGCTTGTAGTTTACAATTTGGACATTCTTCTAACAATTTATCAATGTTAGGGTGGTTTGCTTTTCTAAAAGCATTACCAGGATTATCTGGTCCCATTCCAATTCCATCTAGAATTATTAGTCCTACTTTCTTAGTCATAGATTTAACTCCTTTAATATCTTAGTCATCTTTGTTGGATCTAAACTTGCTCCACCAATTAATGAACCATCTACACTTTTAAGTGTGACAATGTCAAGGGCATTTTGTTCATTAACTGAACCACCATATAAAACTGGTGTATGTTTAGCAAATGATTTAATGTAACCACACAGATTACTAATTTCTTTTAATGTTGGTGTTTTGCCAGAACCAATTGCTCATAATGGTTCATAGGCAATAATACACTCACTTGCATCAACACCTTTAAAGATTGTCTTTAACTGTTTTGCTAAAACTTGTTTTGTTTGCTTCTTATTGTATTGGTTCAATGATTCACCAATGCAAATAACGGGGGTAATTTTATTTGCAAGACAAGTTTTAACTTTTTGATTTACTATTTCATCAGTGCATCCTAAATACTTTCTTGTTTCAGAATGGCCAACAATAGCATAGCTAATATTGAAATCTTTAAGTTGTTGACAGCCAACTTGGCCAGTATAACTACCAGCCAAGTTTTGAGCTACATCTTGGGCAAGAATTATAGTTTGCCCTTTTTTAAGATTTGTTGCTAAACCTAATCCTAAATATGTTGGAGCAAACCCGTAAACTATTTTTTTATTTGCAATTAAATGTTTATTAAAGATAGCAAAGAACTTTGCAATATCTTTGATATTTTTATTTAATTTTCAATTGCCCAAAATATATTTTTTCATTATTTAGAATATTTGAATCCTTTTAAAATTGCTTTTTCAATCCTTGCAATATTCATAACAGCAGCAGCTTTTAATTGTCCTGCCATTTCATTTACAAAGTTTAGATAAACTTTAAATTTAGGTTCAGTGCCAGATACTCTGAATCTAATTCATGATTCTTTATCTAATTGTCATACAACACAATCAGATTCCTTTTGTTTGTAAACACGTTTGATTGTGTAGTCAAATAACTTTCTTTCTTTAATATGTAAAGCACGGTTCATCATTTTTCTTGCATCTGCTTTTCAATTATCTGATTGGATAGTGTAACTATAAGTTTGTGCAAATGATGGACCATAAATATCAAATAGACGATCACATAGATAATCATGTAAATCAGGGAAATATGCATTTCCTCTATTTAATACTTCTAGTGCTAAGATTGTTGCACCAAAAGCATCTTTATCACGACAAACAGTATGAACTAAAGAACCTATAGCTTCTTCAAAACCTAAGATAAATTCATATTTTTCATCAAGTGAATCTAGCATGTTGCTCATTCATTTGAAACCTGTTTTAGTTCTTAATACTTCTGCTTTATATTTAGAAGCAATTCTATCAACATAACTTGTTGATACGTGTGTAGTAATAATAAGAGGTGTCTTTTGGCCAAATTGTTTACGGTTTAAAATGTAATGAGCAAAAATAATTCCCATTTCATTTCCAGTTAAGAATCTTCAACGGTTTGTCTTTTTGAAACCCATTGACATTCGATCACCATCTGGATCACAACCAATGATGATGGTTGATTTTACTTTTGTTGCAAAGTTAATTACATCATCAAATGCTTTAGGGTTTTCTGGGTTAGAGATTGGACAATCTTCAAACTTACCAGAAATGTTTGCGTGTTTAGGATAAACATAAACTTTCTTAAAACCAAGTCTTGTTAAAAGTTTTGGCATTAATTCAGTTGTAGTTCCATGGAAACCAGTAAAGACAATTGGAACTTTCTTAATTGCAGCTCTAGGAAGCAAGAAAGCTCTATCTAAGTTTATGGCTTTAATTATTTCATCAAAGAATCCATCAACTAATTCGTCATACTTAATGTATTTAATTTCGGTTTGTCTTCTTGAAAAGTATTGATTCAAGTTAAAAATTTCGCTACTTTGTGGCATATGTTTAATAATGCTTTCAGCTTCATCAGGTAATACCTGAGCACCTAAATGGTTGTAAGCTTTAAAACCATTATCTTCTTTAGGATTATGACTTGCTGTGATGTTTACACCACCATCAAGTTTGTATCTTCTTATAGCATATGAAACCATTGGTGTTGGAAGAAGTTTATTTTGTTCCATTAGATAAACTATGATTCCCATTCCTCTTGCAACATCAGCACAAGCCATAGCAAATAGATCAGAGTTTAATCTATTGTCATGACAAATAACAATTGATGGTCTGCTACGTCCTGTTGCCAAAATATATTTGCAATAACCAACCATGATTTGTTGGTAAACATATATGTTTAAATATTGTGTACCAGGTCCCATCTTGGTTCTAATTCCTGCTGTACCAAATGCAAGTGGTTTATCAGAAAAGGCAAATTTCTTTTCCTTTGCACTCATCTCATTAATCTGTTGTTTCATTTGAGATGTTAAATTCTCAAGCTTTAATCAATCATTTGGATTAAGAGGATTTAACTGTTCTTTTTTTGTTGTGTTTTTCTTCTTCATATGCTCTCCTAATAGCTTGGGCATTGCTGCCCAATAATTATTTTTCACTAACTAGTTTAACTCCACCACTAGTTCCTAATCTACTTGCTCCGGCTTCAATCATTTTTAAAGCATCAGCTTTATTTCTAATACCACCAGCTGCCTTAATCTTGACAGATGGATCAACATGTTTTTTCATTAAAGCAACATCTTCTACAGTTGCACCACCTGTTGAAAAACCAGTTGATGTTTTAATAAAGTCAGCTTTAGCATCAGAAACACATTTACATGCATCGATTTTTGCATGTTCATCTAATAAACATGTTTCAATAATCACTTTTAAAATAACGTTGTGACTATGACAAACATCTTTTATTTTTTTAATTTCATCAGTTACATAACTTATGTTATGTGCTTTCAAAGCAGCAATATTTAAAACCATATCTACTTCTTGAGCGCCTTTATTAATAACATCTAAAGCTTCTGCACATTTTGCTTCAGTTGTCATCTGTCCTAAAGGAAAACCTATAACAGTACACACTTTAACATCACTACCAGAAAGTAGTTTTGCACATAATGGAACATAATAAGGATTAACACAAACAGAAGCAAAATGATATTGTTTAGCTTCGGCACATAATTTTTCTATTTGACCTTGATCAGCGTCTGCTTTTAATAATGTGTGATCGATATATTTATTTAATTCCATATTAAATCTTTTCCCTAATAATTGATTCAAGAGCTAATAAAGCCATGTCATCAAATGTTGTTGCTCTAGCTTGAGGAGACATTGCTTCTCCTGATTCCATATTGTCACTTACTGTAAGTAAACAAGCAACATGTCCCTTGTGAGTTTTACCTTCAAGGAACAAACCAAACCCTTCCATTTCAGAAACACATGATCCAGTTAATTTAAATGTTTCTTTACAAGTTGCTTGGTTATAAAAGAAAGATGCAGAGAATGTTTGTTGTTCACTTATTGCAATACCTAATTTCTTTGCAGTCTTTTTAATTAAAGCCTGTGAAACAGGGGTTGGATAGAAACGCTTTGGTTCATCGGTTTTTGTTTTTGTTCAGTGTTTAATTGGAACATCAGATCAAGATGATTTAGTTAAAATAACATCACCCAATTTTGCTTTTGCTCTATTTGTTACACCACAACTACCAATACGATAGATTGCTTTAGCTCCATAAAAACTAAATAATTCATGAACATAAATACAAATAGATGGTATTCCCATACCATGAGCCATGACTGTAACTGGTACACCTTTATATGTTCCAGTAAATGCTAACATCCCTCTAACTTCATTAACAAGCTTCGGATTTTTTAAATACTTGTGTGCAATTCATTCTGCACGTTTAGGGTCACCAGGCATAAGGACACGTTTTGCAATTTGTCCTTTTCTAGCTCCGATGTGTGGTGTTGCATTTGATAAACCCATAATTATTCTCCTTTATTTACTAGTAAATTTAATTTACCAGGAATTATTTTTACATTGATATGATCTAGGTTTTGTAAAAGGTTACCATCATATTCCAAAGAAAAGTTAGTTCCTTGTAAATCAATTTCTCTACAAGTGTATTTTTCTGTTTCTTTTAATTCATACACTTTACCTTTTTTAGCTTTTAGTAAGTGATGTAATGTTTTTAAGTGGTTAAATTTCTTAACAAACATGATTGAAATTAATCCATCATCAATCTTTGCATCTGGTGCAGTTGGCATACCACCACCAATGGCAACACCATTGTTAATGGTAAATCACATAGATCTAACATTAGTTGGCCCATTGCCATCAACCGATACTGAATAACTAAATGATTTTCAAAATAAAGATTTAATAACAGTAGCAATCTTGTATTGAGTTTTTGGACTGAAGTGTTTCATTCTATTTCTCATTGCAATAACTTCAGCACATAAACCTAAACCAATTTCATTAATTGCACGATATTTGTCATTCAATAACAAAAAGTCAATCTTTTTTACTATTGGATTTTTAACATATGATTCAAAAAGTTTAACTGGATCAGGATTATTCATTCCAAAAGCACGAACAAAATCATTACCTGAACCATAAGGTAAAATTCCTAATGTTGTGTTTTCAAAGTTTTGAATACCATTCAAAACTTCATTAACTGATCCATCGCCACCAATAACAAGAATCGTTACTGGATTGTTAGTTATAGTTAAATCTCGGGCAATTGATGTAGCATGACCAATATTTTCGGTCAAATGCACATTAAGTTTTAGGTCGGGTTGTAAACTTGCTCATTCTTTAATTTTATTTAAAGCATGAGAAGCACTTCCCTTACCTGAAGTGGGATTACAAATTAGATGAATTTCTTTCATAATTTGCCTAATTTAATTTATATTTATATATAAATTATATAATATATGAAACATTGGAGATTAAAAAATGACTAAGGTTACAAAAGCAGTTATTCCAGCTGCTGGTTTAGGTACAAGATTATTACCAGCAACTAAGGCAATTCCTAAAGAATTATTGCCAATTATCAATGTTCCAACATTGCAATATATTGTGCAGGAAGCTGCTGATGCAGGAATCAAAGAATTACTAATTGTTATTTCAAAAGGTAAAGAAGCAATTGGCAATCATTTTGCTCCAAGTCCTAAATTAGAAAAAGAACTTTTAGAAAAAGGTAAATTATCTTTGCTAAAAGAAATTAAGAAAATTTCTAAGATTATAAAAATCAAGTATGTTTATCAAGATAAACAACTTGGTTTAGGCCATGCTATAGGTTGTGCTAGAAATTTTGCAAAAGGCCAACCAGTAGCAGTTTTACTAGGCGATGATGTTGTTGTTAATAAGGGCAAGACAGCTTTAGCACAATGCATTGAAGCTTATAACAAAACAAAATGTTCTGTTGTCGGTGTTCAGCCAGTAGAAATGAAACATGTAAGCAAATACGGTATTGTTACACCTGCCAAGAAAACAGATGCTAAAAAGCCAGTATTTACTATTAAAGGTTTAGTAGAAAAACCAGAAATGAGCGAAGCTCCAAGCAACTTAGCAATTTTAGGTAGATATGTCTTAACTCCTGATATTTACAAGGCAATTGACAAGACAGCAAAAGACAAATCTGGTGAAATTCAAATTACAAACGCTTTAAAATTCTTAGCTAAAAAAGGAAAAGTTTGTGCTTGCAAATTTACTGGAACTAGATATGACATTGGAAATAAATTAGGTGTTGTTAAAGCAACAATTGACTTTGCTTTAAAAGATCCTGAAATTAAAGCAGATGTATTAAAATACATAAGGAGCAAAAAATAATGACAATTCTAAATATTGGTGGTGCTGGATTTATTGGTTCAGTCGCAACAGAAACATTTATTAAAAATGGACACAAAGTTATCATTCTTGATGACTTATCTACTGGTTTTAAAAAACTAGTTCATCCTAAAGCTGTTTTTATTAAAGGTTCAATGCTTAATTACAAATTACTAGATAGAATCTTTAAAAAATACAAAATTGATGTTGTTGCTTTATATGCAGCAAAAATAGTTGTTCCTGAATCAGTTGCACATCCAAATGATTACTATTTAACAAACGTTGGCGGAACTGCAACAGTGCTAAAAGCAATGCATGCTAACAAAGTTAAAAACATTATTTTTGCAAGTTCAGCTGCTGTTTATGGTGTTTGCAAAAAAGTTCCTGTTGATGAAAAATCACCAACAGTTCCTTGCAATCCATATGGTGCAAGTAAATTAATGTGTGAAAGACTATTAATTGATGCAAACCTAGCTCATGGTACAAACTACATTTCATATCGTTTCTTTAATGTTGCTGGAGCAAGCAAATCTGGTAAATATGGAATGATGAAGAAAAAACCTTCATTATTAATACCTGCAATCAATGATTGCATTATTCACCACAAACCTGTTTCTATTTTTGGAAAAAGTTACAAAACAAAAGATGGTACATGTTTAAGAGACTATATCCACGTTGAAGATTTAGCTAATGCTGCGTTACTAGCATTAAAACAATTAAAACAAAACAAATCTGGTATTTACTGTTTAGGCTCTAACAGTGGTTATACTGTTTTAGAAGTTGTAAGAAATGCTAAAAGGTTAGTTGATAAAAATTTAAGATATGAATTTAAACCAGAACGTGCTGGTGATCCTGATGCACTTATTACAAGTAATAAGAAAGCATTTAAAAACTTAGGATGAAAAGTAAAACATTCACTAAAGGATATGATTCTTTCTGATTACAAATTTAGAAAGACATATGTAAAATAATGGACAAGAAGACATTAACAGTTGTTATTTGTTGTTACAATTCAACAAAAACAATTCTAAATACATTAGACTCTATTGAAATCAATACCAATAAAGATGTTGATGTCTTTTTAATTGATGATGGGTCAAAGGATGATTTAAAAGGTTGTGTAAAGAAATATTTGACTGATTATCCAGATAGAGTACATTATTTTGCAAAAGAAAATGGTAACTGAGGAAGTTGTATAAATTTTGCCATTAGCAAAGCTAATAGTCGTTTCCTTTCTGTTTTGGATAGCGATGATGAATACAATAAAAAATCATTTCAATCAGTTTTACAAATTTTAAGATCTACAAAACCAGATACAGACATGGTTTTCTGTAACTATGAATTCCACTTTTTAAATGAACGTAGTACTAAAATTAATCCAGTTTTAGTATCAAAAACAAAACAATTAATTAAATATGTTCCTTTTGAAAAATTAAGTTTAAGACATCTTATCACAATTCACTCAGTTATTTTCTCTCTAGATATATTAAAAGATATTAATCCATTGCCAAGTAGAGTTTATTATGCTGATAATATATTAATTTACCAAGTATTATTAAGAGCAAAGAATGTTGCTTATTTAAACAAACATATTTTCTTATACAAATATTTCATAAGAAAAGGAAACCAATCAATCTCTATTGAAAAATCTCTAAAGAACTTCCATCACCATGAAATTATTTACAACCATTTATTAAAAATTCCTTTTGATAAAAGCAGCAATAAACGTTTGAAAGTCTCTAGACGTTGCATCACTCTAGAACTTTACTGATTAATGAGAATATTAACAAATGATTATTCAAAAAAATTTGAAGAACGTTGTGAAATGTTAAGAAACTACATTGATCAATATGAGGAATGTATAGAAAACAATCAAGTTTCCAAATTTAAATTCCATACACCAATAACTAGACTTATGAAACGTTCGCCTCGCTTTGCGATGTGAATGACTAGAGCTGTGGTTAGCGTTGTTAAATCTGGTTTCATGAATGCTACTGACTATTCACCTGAAGGAAAGAAAAATGCTAAAGCGTTTGCTAAAGCACAAAGAAAGTTCTGAAGACAAGAACGTAGAGCAAAAAGAAAAGCTAAACAAATTTAATTGGTAAAGTCTTTGCCAATTTTTTTGTTATTTTTTTGAAAACCAATTTAGCAATTGGTTGAAGTGGCTTACATATATACGTAACATTAAAATCATTATGCAATGTTATTGTTTCTTTTAAATCTTGTACATTAATTTGTTTACATGCATTTACAAAAGGTTTGAAAATGCAATACATATAAGCATTTGATGTAGCACCACATTTATCTAGATTATTAATTGTTTTGATTCAAGCATTAATGCGATTAATAGATCATTGAGTATTACTTGATGAATTTGGACGATCATCACGATATAAAGCTAAACCTTCATCTATATATTGTCATGATGTTGCATTACTAACCATTGTGTGGAAGAAAACTGAATCTTGGAAGCTTATATGTTCTTCCAAAACAAAATTAGATTTATAAAATAAATCAGTTTTATAAAACTTTGCTAAAGGGAATGAGTATGGTGTTCTTAAAAGATGTTGTTTTTTTATAAAAGAACTACCTGAATAAAATCTATCATTAAGCAATCAATGAACAGGAATTAATTTCTTTCTTTGCGAAACTGATTTTCAACGATAAAATTTTGCTGTAATAATATCGGGTTCTTTGTGAAGATATTTTTGAACAGTAAATAAAATGTTATTTGCAAATCTATCATCACTATCTAATATAGTTACATATTTTCCTTTAACTAGTTTATTATTTTTAACATAGTTAATAACACTTCCCCAGTTACCATTTTCCTTAGTGTGGATAAATAAATTTTTAATAGATGATTTGTATTGTAAAAGGAAATCAAGATTTTGCTTACTGCCATCATCAACAATAATAACTTCAGCTTGATCTAAATTAAAATGTTGTTGAGAAATAATGGACTCTATTGTTTCTTTGATGTAATCAATAGTGTCATAAAATGGAATTACAATTGAAAATAAAATATTGTTTTGATCCATAAGCAAATTATACCATTTTGTTTAGAGGCTAATTCTTCCAATATCTCCAACTTGTAAACCTTTAGTTGATGTCTTTATTACATAACGATACATTGGTCTGTTAACACGATCAACTTCACAGTTTGCTTTAACATCAAACAATTTTGTTAGTTTAATGTTTGTAATCAAATCATGGTTTTTACCAAACACTTCAAACTTATCTTTGCAAGTAAAGAAGTTTTTACTAATGATCTCATAACCGCCTTTAATTACTTTAGTAATAATGAAAGCAAAGTTTTGAGTTAATTTCTTTTTGTTTTCTCTATATAACATTTGCTTTTGAGTTGGTTGTCCATTAAATCAAGCAAATGATGTATCACGGTTAGCTGCTTTGGCTAAATCCTTTTCATATCCTTTAATACGACTAGCTGTTAGATTATTTACATAATAGTCTTTAATTGCATGAGAATAGTTGTTGCAAACAGTTGCATTATAATGAAGCGACTTCATTCTACCTTCAACCTTAAAGCTTGCAATACCAGCTTTAATTAATTGCTTAATGTGACAAACATGGCAAATGTCTTTTGTTGACATTGTAAATTTCTTAGAGATTAATTTACCATTCTTATCTTTTAATTCTCAGTTTCATCTACAACTATGTGCACAACCGCCAACATTAGCATCACGTAGTGATAAATTGTTAGACATCATGCAATGTCCAGAATAGCCAACACACAAAGCACCATGGATAAAATATTCAACATCCATAATTCCTTTTAGTGCTTTAGTCATAGTTGATAAATTCTTAAAATCAACTTCTCTAGCAGTTACAACTCTTGTTGCACCAACATTCTTATGGAATCATAGTGCTGCTTTTGAATTAGTTACAGATTGTTGTGTAGAAACATGAATTTCAACCTTTGGATAATATTTATGAATAACATTCATAATATAAGGATCAGCACAAATGAATCCATCTGGTTTTGTTTTCATTAATTTATCAAGATATGGTTTAAAGTCTTTTGTCATTCCGTTATGACTTAAGATGTTTGTTACTAAATAAACTTTAGCTTTGTGTTTATGAGCATAGCTTACAGCTTTAGCAATTTCATCAATCTCTAAGTTATTTGCTCTTGCTCTTAAAGAATACTTCTTTCCACCAAGATAAATAGCATTAGCATTGAAGTTAATTGCTGTATATGCTTTTTCTAAATCACCAGCAGGGGCCAACAATTCAACCTTATTCATTGTTTGCCTCTCTTTCTAGATGTAACAATCCTTTTGTTGGATCCAAGAATCCACAAGATGAAACTTTATTAATCTTATTAATTCTTTTAATAAAGGATTGTTTCTTGCTTGTAAATGAACCATCTTTAATTGCTTTTAATGCTTGAGCATAAATCTTGATGTTTTCATTTACTCACTTCTCATCATGTAAGTAAGATAAGAAGTTAATGCTATCAACTTTGACTTTAACCATCTTATCTAAATATTCCATAATAGAAACATTGTAGCCAGTGAACATATGTGTTCCTGTTTCATCTTCGATGATAATACTTGGTAATTGTCTTGTTTCTTCTTTTAAATAGAATAATTGGTTTGTTAAATCTTTTTTAATCTTAAATTGATTTTTGAAGTTAGTTAATAATGTTCATTTAGAATGCATCATTAGACCATAGCCTTCAGCCTGAACTTGTAGTTTAACACCATTTTTATGCTTGCTAAACTCATTTATTTCGTTTCAGAATAATTCTCTGGGTAGAACAGCTTCTTTAATGCCACGTTGCTTAAAAAATGGTAATTGACTATAGTTAGTTGTTAAAGTTTCAGAGTTATAAATAAAGTTAGGTTTGTAATTAATTTCATCACAAATTTGTTTAACAGCAAAATCAGTAAAGACAATAGTCTTTATGCCAATCTTCTTTAATTCCTTTAATGTTTTAGTTAATAGAGGAAGCTGATCATCAACATATAAATTGTTTAAGGAAACAGCCAATTTATTTGACTTTATCTTTTTGATTTCATCTAAAGATAAAAGACAACTATTTCTAGCTGATAATTTTCCTTTTACCCCCGTTACCACATAATCAACATCTTTAATGTTGATTAATTTTTTCAAATGTTGTAATCCTATGGGATTAACTCAAAGTTTCATCTTTTCTCCTTAGGATGGCAAATCCATCATCAATATCATGAATATCTACATGTCAAGATCCTGATAATGATTGAAGATATTTTTTAAACTCTTCAACTTTTGCTTTTAGTTTAATACGATTCTTAGTCATTTCTTTATCTGTGTGTTGAAATAAATTAACATCATCAATAAAGATAAAACCATTAGGTTTTAAATGTTTAGAAAATTTATTGAACAAAACATCTTGATGACTTTTTGGACCATCAATAATAATGCAATCAAAATCTTGTTTTGGTTCATAATCAAAAGCAGAAATGTTAACTGGGAAGATTTTTGTCTCGCCTTTAAAATAATCTTGCGCTACGCCAAATCTATCTGTATCATTTTCTAAAGTAATAATTCTTGTTATGCTTGGGTGCCTTGCTAAATATTTTGAAGAATATCCATAAGCTGTTCCTATTTCCAAAACTTGAGCTGTTTGATAATTATCAAAAATATGATAAAGAAAATCAATTGTCTTATCAGGCATGATAGGAATATTATGCTCTAAGTTAAACTTTTTAAAATTTTCCATGTTCTAACCAAGAATTCAAGATAACTACAGCAGACATCTTATCCTTAATCTTTTTGATTTGGCTTGCTTTCAAACCAATATCTTTCATCATTCCAGTTGCTTCCAAAGTTGTATATCTTTCGTCTTCAAGTACAACTTTAACATTAGGAATGTTTTGTTCAATTAAAGCTTTAGCTTTGTCCACTAATAAGCAATTAGGACTTTTATCTCCAGATGGATATAAAGGATAACCTAAAACAATAGTATCAATATCAGGATAGTTAGTAAATAGTTTTTTAATTCTATTTACACATGACATTAAATCATTCTTAGCATAGCTAAAATTTTCTATACCACTAGCAATTTTTTTATTGCTATCAGTAATAGCTATACCCATTGTTTTAGTTCCTAGATCTAATCCTAATGCTCTCATATTTATATTATTATAATGATAATATAAACTATGGACAAGATAAAACAACTACAAGAAATTTTACAAAACTCTAAGAATATTGTGTTCTTTGGTGGAGCGGGTGTAAGTACTGAAAGTGGCATCCCAGATTTTAGATCAAAAGATGGTTTGTACAACCAAAAATTTGATTACCCACCTGAAGTCATTCTTTCACATGATTTTTTCTTTGAACACACTAAAGAATTTTATGACTTTTATTTTTCAAAAATGTTAGACCTATCAATCAAACCAAATGATGCACATAAACAACTTGCAAAATGAGAGCAATTAGGCAGGGTTAAAGCTATAGTCACTCAGAACATCGATGGACTACATCAACTTGCTGGAAGCAAGGTTGTTTATGAACTTCATGGCACTGTTCACAAGAATAGATGTACCCAATGCAACAAGTTCTATTCTGCCAAGGATATTTTGAAGTTTAAAGGTAAACAAATTCCTAAATGTTCATGTGGTGGAATCATCAAACCAGAAGTAGTGCTTTACAATGAAGGTTTAGATAGTGCCACAATCAATGGTGCAGTACAAGCAATTGCCAATGCTGATACGCTAATTGTTGCCGGTACAAGTTTAACTGTTTATCCAGCGGCTGGATTGATTGATTATTTTAGAGGAAAACATTTAATTGTCATCAACCGTGATGCAACAAGTCGTGATGGTAGAGCAGATTTAGTTATCCACGAACCAGTCGGAAAAACATTAGCTCAAATTCATTTAGAGAAGGCTTAAGCCTTCTTTTTTTATGCAAAAATTTAGATTATTTAATGTGTCGTTTAAGCACATTTAATCTATGTATAAGTAAAATTTGCAAAAAATAATTTCTACTTTTTTTCTACTTTTAGGTCAAGAGTATAGTAGGAGAATAATATGTATTCATATATAGTAGGAAAAGTAATGTCGATTCATAAGAAATCGATAGTAATTGAAAACAATTACACAGGCTATTATGTTTTTGTGCCTAAACCAGATGTGTTTGAAAAAGATAAAACAATAAGATTGTATATTTTTAAATATACATACTTATCAAATAAGAATGCTTTAAAGGAAGACTTCTATGGGTTTAAAAGATGAGAAGAAAAAGAATTCTTCTTGAATTGTTTAAACATTAGTGGCATTGGGCCTAAGTCTGCTTTAAACTTCTTGCAAAATGATATTGATGTATTAAAACAGTTGATATCTAATAAGGATGCAGAAGCATTAGAACAACTTCCAGGTATAAGCAAGAAGTTTGCATATCTATTAGTTGAATATCTAGCTGACTTCTATGTTAAGAATAAAGCAGATAACTATGATAACATCGCAGATGTTATTAATGTCCTAAAGACTTTAGGCTACAACCAAGATGATATAAATTTTGCAATTAATCGTCTTTGTGAGACTAACGCAATAGAAAGTACTATGGAGACATCAGATGTGGTTGCTATGGCAATTAAATTGATTTCTGTAAAGAATGAAGCTGCAGTCCCTAAGGCCTAATAGCCTAAAAGAGTTTGTTGGCAAACAAACATTAAAGCAAAATTTAAAAACATATTTAAAAGCAAGTTCAATACACAATGAACCATTAGATCATTGTTTATTCTATGGATTACCAGGAACTGGTAAGACATCACTTGCTTTTATTATTGCCAAAGAACAAAAAGCAAATATCAAGATTATTCAAGGCTCAACGATCCAAAAGAATCTCGACGTTTACAACTTTGCTTTAACAATTCATGATAATGATGTTATTTTCATTGATGAAATACATGGAATTAATAAAACTTGCTTTGAATTGTTGTATTCATTAATGGAAGATTTTTCAATGGATATTACCATAGGTAAAGATTTTAATTCAAGAACGACTAGAATTAAAGTTCCAAAATTTACATTAATTGGCGCAACAACGTCTTTAACAAAAATACCAAAACCACTAGAAGAAAGATTTGGTATTCAGTTTTATTTTGAAGATTATTCATTAGATGAAATCAGAATAATTATTGGTAATGCAATTAAAAAAGTTAATGTTAAATTAACTGAAGATGAAATTTTAGCTATAGCTAATAATTCCAAAGGTATCCCTAGAAATGCATTAACAATCTTGTCAAGAGTTATAGATTTTAAGACATTAGATCAAAATGCAAATATCAAACAAATCTTTAAGCAAATTGGCATTTTTGAAAACGGTTTGAACAAAAATGATATGAAATATTTGATGTGCTTTGTTAACTCAAACGGCACTATTGGTATCAAAACATTAAGCCAAATGACAGATTTTGAAATTCAATTTATTGAAGAAAAAATTGAACCTTATTTATTTAAAAATAAATATGTTATCAAAACAACACACGGAAGAAAAATTTTATCTGAAGGTTTAGCAATAATTAACAAAATTAGGAATATATAATATGACTAATAAAGTTATTGCCATGACCATAAGTGAAATTGAAAAATCATCAAATGAATTCAAAAAGACACACAAGATTAAGGTGTCTGGTCCTTATGATGATGAAGAAATGCCTAAGTGATTTAAAACTTGATCTCAGGAAGTTTATGAAAAGAAACAACCCCAATGATTCAAAGAATGAGTTGAAACAGACTATAAACCTTTTAAAGAATTAGTAATAGATCAATTTCAAAAACATGGTTGGATAAAAAAATAAGGCTTTGCCTTATTTTTGTTTTGCTTCGAAAGCAGCAATTAGTTGATTGATGGTTTTGATTTTCATTAACTCAGAATCATCTAATCTATAACCAACTTTATCTTCGATAGCAACAATAATACTTAAAACAACAATTGAGTCAATGCCCAGCTTTTTAAAATCTATAGATAGGCTTTGCTCATCTAATTTAACGTTAATTTTTTGCTTATTAGCAACGTCTTTTATAACACTTAAAATCTTGTCTTTCATATATTAATATTTTACTAAAAATAAATGAATAATATATATAATCTTATGGTATCATTATTATTACGTGTGGCCACCTAGCTCAGTGGTAGAGCAACCGGCTGTTAACCGGTTGGTCGCAGGTTCGAACCCTGTGGTGGCCGCCATTATATTGGCCTGTTGGTGAAGTGACTTAACACACACGCCTTTCACGCGTGCATTCATGGGTTTGAATCCCGTACAGGTCACCATTAAGCAGTGTTAGCTCAGCCGGGAGAGCATATGCCTTACAAGCATAGGGTCGGGGGTTCGATCCCCTCACACTGCACCATGAAAAAAATACCCTTATGGGTATTTTTATTTTTTATATTTCAAATGAATTTTTATTGAAATAATTTTCTAGGATTGAGTTGTTATAAACTTGATCAAAATTTTGATTGTTTAGACAAAATGTTGCAAGCATAAAATCTTGTTCTTGCAAACCTTTAAAATAATAAAAGTTATTACCATCTTTAATGATAAGTGGATGTCAAGAATAAATCTTATCATGAACAAAATATTTCATGTTTAGATCTTTAGATCTAGTGATGAAATAACGATGTGTTGTTGAGTTTTCAAGATTGAACACATTTTTGACGATTAAAAATTTGGGCAGATATTTTTGAAAGTCCACTAACGCATTCCACCTTTCATAAGGTCCATCAATGGATTTTTACCTGCTTTAATCTTTTTACCAATTTCATCCATTTTAACTTTTGCTTTTTCTCATTGAGAAAGCATTTTGTTTAATTCATCTGGTTTACGACCAGAACCTTTAATAACTCTAATCTTACGATTAGGTTGTTTTTTAAATAATTGCGGATTACGTCTTTCTTTTTTAGTCATAGAAGACATTAGGATTCTTCATGCAACCATTTTTTGTTCAGCATCAGAAATTTGTCCTTCGCTAACTTTGTTAGCAAGGTTACCTGGAAGCATTTTCATTAAACCACCTAATGAACCTAATTTACTAATTTGTTCCATTTGCGTCATTAAATCTTCTAAGTCGAATTTACCAGAGATCATTCTTGTAAATGATTTCTTGGCTTTGTCTTCATCCATTCTATCTGCTGCTTTTTCAGCAAGTGACATAATGTCACCAAGACCAAGTATTTGGTCTGCCATTCTTTCTGGATAGAAAATATCTAGTGAGCCTATAGCTTCACCAGTTCCAGTAAATTTAACTGGAATGTTTAATAAATTAGTGATTGATAAAACTGCACCAGCTCTTGCTTCAGAGTCTAACTTAGTAATAATCAATCCAGTTAAATCTAGAGCATTATGAAATTCTTTAGCGACATTAATAATGTCTTGACCAGCCATAGCATCAACAACAAGGATTATTTCTTGTGGTTTAACTGCTTTTTTAATGTCTTTTAATTCTTGCATTAATTCAACATTGGTTTGTAAACGACCAGCAGTATCAAATAAGATTACATCATTTCCATCTTGTTCTGCTTTAGCTAAACCGTTTTTAGCTATAGCTATAACATCTTTACTATCTTCTTTATAGCAAGGAACATTAATCTTTTGTGCTAATTGATTTAATTGGTCAATAGCAGCTGGACGATAAACGTCTAGCGCAACCATCATTGGTTTTAATTCTTTTTTAGTTTTTAATCAGTTAGCAACTTTAGCAACAGATGTTGTCTTACCAGCACCATTTAAACCAACAAGCATAATTCTTGTTTGTTTTGGATCAATTATTAAATCTTCTTGGTTTTTACCAAGAATAGTTACAAGTTCTTCTTTAACTATACTTAAAAGAACTTTATCTGGTTCTTGTCCTTTTTCCATGACATAACCAACAGCTTTTTCTCTTACTGCTTTAATAAAGTTCTTTACAACTAATAAATTAACGTCAGCATCTAAAAGAGCAATACGGATTTGCTTTAATACTTCTGTAACATCTTCTTCGCTGATGGTTCAGTTAGTTAATTTCTTCTTCATGCTTCTAGCAATGATGCCTGAAATCATGGATTTGAAAATATTTGCCATATTACTCCTTTCTAATTATTTTCATGTTAACATGAAATAATTCTTCTTACCTTTCTTGATAATTGTGTACTTATCAAAATATGTTAACTTGTTTGTTAACTTAAAGTCTTCTTTATCTACAACAATGTTGTTTACGGTTAATGTCTTTGCTTGTAATAATTCTCTAAAGACACGTTTTGATTGAATGATTTGGTTTTGAATCAAGAAATCTACTAGATTCATTTCTTGGTTAATCTTGTAAAGATTAAATTGTTTAGCACAGATGTCTAGTTCATCTAAAGTTAATTGGTCAAACTTGCCATAGAATAATGCATCTGAAATCTTTAAGCATTGATCATATGCATCTTTACCATGAATCTTAGTAATGATTTCTTGAGCAAGAGTTTTTTGTCCTAGTCTTGCGCCTTTATTTTCATTATGCTTTGCAAGTAATGTTTTAATTTCATCTAATGATAAATCAGAGAAGAAGTTAAACATTTTGTTTAAATCATCGTCTGCTTGGTTTAAAAAGAATTGATACATTTCATATGGACTAGTAATTGTTGGATCCAAATAGATTGCACCCTTTTCAGATTTACCAAATTTGGTTCCATCTGCTTTTGTTAATAAATTAATAGTTAAAGCGACAGCTTTAGCTTTTTCTCCATTAACTTTTCTAATCATTTCTAGACCTGTGGTAATATTTCCTCATTGATCAGAACCACCACATTGAATTGCTACACCCTTGTGGTTGTATAACCACACAAAGTCATAACCTTGGATTAAGTTGTAACTAAATTCGGTAAAACTAATTCCGGTTTCTAGTCTTGTTTTGATAATATCTTTTTCAAGTAAGTAGTTAACATTAACTAACTTACCAACATTTCTTAAGAAAGTAAATAAGCTGACATTTTTATAAATGTCATAGTTGTTAATTACTTCCTTAACATTAGCTAACTTCTTGAGTTGTTTGCTAACAGCTTCAATGTTTGCATCTAATACTTTAAGATCCAACAATGTTCTTTCAGACTTCTTACCTGATGGGTCACCAATTCTTCCTGTGGCTCCACCAAGGACTGCATAAGTTTGTAAACCTGCTTTAGCAAACAAGTTAAGTAAATGAATCATAATATAGTTTCCAAGGTGTAATGATTTAAAACTTGGATCAAAGCCAATGTAAACACCTAGCTTTTGATCTATTGCATCTTGTAATTTCTTTTCGTCGCTAACATTATTGATAATGCCACGATCTCTTAATTCTTTTATTAGATTCATATTTTTTACTTGTAAATTATATATAGTATTAAACAGGATTTTTTAAATATAAAGGCTCAAGATATTTAATATCTTGAACTTTCTTAAAACTTCTAGAATGTTTTAAGAAATTATCATACATATCATTTGTTTGATCTTGAATAAGAGGTAATTTATATTTTTTCTTATATTTAGCTAAATCTTTTTTATCTATTAAACAAGGTTTAATTATTTCCTTTTCATTCTTATAAACCGCTAGATATAGTTTGTTGCTTTTGGCATCAATAACGCTAATACCATTGCCATCTTTAGTTTGTAACAACAAACTATTGATTGTTAAAATTTCAATTCTTGGATCAAATAACTTTCATGCTTTAGCTATTGTTACTCCAACTTTATCTCCAGTAAAACTACCAGGACCAATATTTAACACGATATGTGTTAAATCTAATGGTGTAACCTTTGCTTGCTTTAAAGTTGAGTGAATTGTATCAACAATAATATCTGTTACATTTTTGTTAACTGCAATTTTAGCTTTGGCTAAAATTCTGCAACTAAAACTAACGGCTATATAGCAATAGTTGTTTGTTGTATCAATGAATAGAGTACAGTTTTTTCTCATTTAATAATTATAATATAAAAATTTATAAATAAATTTTTATATTACTTATATCAATTGTTGCTATTGTATGGGATGATATCTGAACCGTCTGTCAAGGTATTAATTTGCGTTATGCCCGTTGTGTGTCTTTGGGTTCCGCCATAATTTCTAAGTTCTAGAATTCCGATTAAAAATGTGTTAATGTCTTTATAAAGAAATGAACATTTTGTCTCATTTAGTTGAACATCGATATTAAAAAAATTAAAGGTAAACATAATGTAATCATTTGTTTTTCATATTTCAGAATAATTCTTTTGAAAAACAAAAGATACATACCCTAGAAATGTGCCTTTCAGCGTGTCTCCATCGAAATTTAATGAATTCTGTGTAATATTACTTTTAATACCAACAGTATTATTTTTATACAATTCGTTCAATTCATTGATATCAAATGAACCATAAGCGGAAGCGAAATATGAAAAACCAAATGCAAACAAATCGTAAATTTGTTCCTTCTGTCTTTCTTTTGATGAGAGTCCTTTTAATGCATCTTGAAATGATGACTCAATATGCACCCTGTCTTTAGAAAGCGGGCCAAAAATATAATCAGCGATTTGTTCAGCCTCTGATTTTCCACCACATGAAGTTATAACTGGAGCAATAGTTGCTACAGTTAGACATGGTGTTAGAAATAATAATTTACTTTTCTTCATATTCGTTTAATTTTATTAGAAAATTATCTAACAAATTTATATTACTACATCAAATTCTTTTTTTGTTATTTTTAATTAATAAATCTTGATCCATTCTTTTTTTAAAGAATTGATAAGCTTTCTTGTGTAATGGGTTAGATAAGTCTAATCCTTCCTTCAATCTAAGCCCCATCATTAAGACTTGAAAATACAGATCATAATCAGAAAGTTTCTCTTTAACTAACTTTCAGTTAAGTACTGAACCTTCATAATGATAAAGAGTTTTATTTTCCATACCATGAGCGCCTAAACCAATAGCTGCTCAATCATTTGTTTTTCAAACTGCTATGTTATGTTTAGATTGATATTTTGAGCTTATAGCTCAGTTACTAACTTCATATCTAACCAAACCCAATTTATTCATGTAATCAATAATGAATTTCAAATGATCTTCAATTTCTAATTCATTAGTTTTGTAATTTTGTTTCCCTCAAATTGTGTTTTCTTTTATTTCTAATGAATAACAAGAAATATGTCTAACTTTGTTAGACAATAAGAAATCAATGTCATTTTTAATTGATTCATTAGTTTGTTTCTGAAAACCATAAATCAAATCACATGAAATATTTGTGATTTTGTTCTTTTGCAAAATAGAAATTGCTTGTTCAACCATAAATTTATGGTTGGATCTATTCATTGATTTTAATAAACTAGAATCTAGAGTTTGAACACCCAATGAAACTCTGTTAACTTTATATTTAGTTAAAATTTTAGCTTGTGAATTTGTAACAAATTCAGAATTACATTCAATAGTAAATTCATAATTTTTAGCTAAGCATTTAGAAAGAGGTTTTAGCAATTTTTCTAATTGTTTATCGCTCAAACAATTTGGTGTCCCGCCACCCAAATAAATCGTTTCATATTTATTCTTTTTTAGTTTTTTTAAAACTAAATCAATATATTTATCCACAGTTTGTTTATTGTAAATACATTTAACAAAATCACAATAAGCACAAAACTTTTTGCAAAATGGAATATGTATATATAAAGACTTAGCCATTAATAAAACCTTCTATTGTTTTTCTTAATAAATCATCATCCATTGGTCCATGATAAGAAAACATTTTAGGATATTGATGTTTACATCAAGTAACTTGTCTCTTAGCATATCTTCTAGTTTTTTGGGCTATTAGATCTGTGTTAATTGAAGTTTTATTTTTAATAGCTTCATAAACTTCTTGATAACCTAATGCTTTTAAAGCATTAAGTTTCATCACATCTTTATCTTTCTTAATTAGACCTTCAACTTCTTGTCTTCAACCTTCATCAACCATTTCTAGAACTCTATTATTAATAGTTTCATATAGTTTAGGTCTTTCAACATCCATATAAACAACCAAACAATCATAATAGTATTTTTGTCTTTGAACATCTTTAGATGTTTTAGTCATTCCTGTTTCTTCAATAATTTGAATTGCTCTAACAACACGCTTTCTATTATTAGCGGGAATCTTCTTAGCTTCAGTTGGATCTAACTTCTCAAGAAGTTTATGAAGTTGTTCATTTGTCATCTCTTCATAACTATTGGTTCTTTTAGAACTAGACGATAAATCATAGTTTTTGATTAATGCATCAACATATAAGTTGCTACCACCAACAATGATAGGAATTTGTTTAGCTTTATAAATATCAGCTAAGATTTTCTTAGCTTGTGTTTGAAATTCTTTTATATTTCAATCATCATAGATAGAAACACAGTCCATTAAGTAAACTGGAGTTTTCTTAATTGTGTCCTTATCCATTTTATTTGTGCCTGCATTCAATTCTTTATAGACTTGGAAGGCATCGGCATTAACAAGTGGATAATTAAGCATCTTGCTTATTTTTAAAGCTAATGCGGACTTGTGTGAAGATGTTGGACCAACTATAACAATTAACTTATTCATGATCTAAAATATCGTCAATTGCTTTCTTTGCATCTGAAATAGCCACATGGATAAGCCTTGGCTTATCATTGTAACTTGCTACATTTCCTATAGCATAAATGTTACCCATGTTTGTTCTACAATTAGAATCAATTTTGATTCTATTTTGTAAATCAAGGTTGAAGGGTTTTAACATTTGATTGTCTTGTAAAGAGTATGTTTGTCCATATTGGACAATCAAATAATCAAAAGGAAGAATTTCTTTTTTATTTGTTAGCTTATCTACTATTTCTAATTTACCATCAGCAATAACCTTAGATGCTTTGTTTAAATATGTTTTATATTTAAATTTCTTTAAACAATCAATTTTGCATTGTGCTGCTCTAAATTCATCACGACGATGAACAATTGATAAATTGTTAGTTAAATCTCTTTTTAAGATTTCTGCAGCTCAATCAAAAGCAGCATCACCACCACCGCAGATAACCACTTTCTTTCCTTTATATACTTTAAGGTCTTTTACACAATAATGAATCTTTTTAGATTCAATACCTTCAATTTTATTGAATTTAAAGAAACCACCACCGGTAGCAATAATAACAAACTTAGCATAGATTGGTTCTTTATTTGTTACTAATTGATAACATCCATTATCTTGTTCAATTTTCTTAACTGTTGTACCAGTTACGATAGTTGGGTATTTAGCTTTCTTAATGAATTCATTCATTAAGTTTTTGGCTTGAATACTCTTTTTGCCAGGAAAGTCGTGAATAGCTTTTACTGGATATAAAATAGTTGGTTGACCACCTAACTCATCGTTTGCTTCAATCAAGATTGAAGCAAATCTTTTTTGGTTTGCATAATAGTGGGCATAAAGACCAGCAGGTCCTCCACCAATTATTGCAATGTCATATATTTTCATACTTATAATATTATTATAAATACATATGAAAAAGACAAGTCAAGAAAACAAAGAGAAAAAGAAAAAGAAAATTATTCTAGGATGATTATTTGGTATATTAGGTGCCGGTTTAGTTGCAACAGCTATAGCTGTGCCTTTAGTAATACTCAATAAGAAAGTTGATCATAAATCTGAACATGGTTTTGGATTGAAAAATTATGAAATTCCAAAAGACGAACCAGTTTTTTTTATTTATTGTGATTCTCACGATGAACATACTTTATCTAATTTCCAATTAATAAAAGATGGAAAAACTATAGGTGAAAAGGAAGGTCAAGTTACACTTGAGGCAGGCAAAGATAAATATGCAGAAGTTACATTTACTTCAATAGATGTTAATAAAACAACAAAAGGTGTTAATCTTGTTTTTAATGTTTCGGGGTTTGACAAGCCAGAAACAATTAAGGATATAACTATTATCTTTAAAACCCCTACAATTGCATCATGAGATAGTTTTTCTGAACCGCAACCCGTAGACCCCGAAGACCTTGATGGTAATTGAGCAATAGTTTCAGATATGGATAAAACGGTTGATGTAAAACCAACAGTAACTTGCACAACTAACAATCTAATTTCCACATACGGACCAAGTACATCTAAAGAAGTGAAACTATCCATACGATTAACGAATTTGGAAGAAGAACCGGTTTTTGATGATTTTACTATGATTGCTTGTACAATCGATGGTCAAAGATATACAAATTTTATCAGTTTAGAAGGACAACCAGTGTTAGATATACCATTTCAAACTTCGTATCTTCTTAACAAGACGATTGACTTCCAAATTCGTCTAAACAGATCAATTCCTGATTGTATATTTATAATGTATTACAATGTGGGCCTTTAACGTAAAATCTTAGATGAATTATTAATATGAAAAAGATTGAATCATTTACTAATAAATCAATTAAGTGAGTAAAGAAATTACTTAGTGATTCAAAACAAAGAAAGCAAGAAAATCTTGCTGTTATTGAAACTAAAAAGATCTTTCTAACTGTTTTAGAATCTATTGATTCTAAAAACATTGAAGCAATCTTTGTAACCAATGATTTTTTAATGGAAAACAAGAGGTTATTACATAAGTTTGATGACAAGATCAATTTATGTCCTAACTCTATCTTTAATTCAACATCTGGACTAAAAACACCAGATGGAATTATTTGTGTCTTTAGACCAAATAAAAATAAGATTATCTATGATAAAGAAAGCAATTACATTGCTTTATATAACTTACAAAATCCACACAACTTAGGTGCAGTTATTAGAAGTTGCTTAGGATTTAATATCAAGGGAATTTACCTAATAGGTAATTGCTGTGATTTATACCATCCTGAAGCAATAAGATCATCAATGGGTTATGTTTTTAAAATGCCAACTGAGAAGTTTAATTCCTTTGATTACTTCTTACAATATGTTAAGACTAATAAAGTTCATTTATTAGCAATGGCCAACAATAATAGGGCAATTGATATATTCAATTACAAAGAAAAGAAAAATAACTGTTTCTTAATTGGTAATGAAGGACAAGGGTTACCTGAACAAGTGTTGAACAATTGTTCAACAATTATTAAAATCCCTTTAAATAAAGATGTTGAATCACTTAATGCTTCAGTTGCTGCTAGTATAGTTGCATTCTACTTAGACCATGGAAATAATTAAAGTTCAAGAAAACGATACAAATATTAGGCTAGATAACTTCTTAATGAAGTTATTTCCTAATTTATCTAAAGGTTATATTTTCAAAGCTATTAGAACTAACAAAGTTAAAGTAAATGGGAAGAAACCTAAATTTGGTTATCGTTTACAACTTAATGATGAAATCAAACTTTTCATAAATGAAAATGTTGGTAATAATCAAGCAGATAATTGACAATTAGCTAAAGATATTTTAGATGTGGTTTATGAAGATGTCAACTTACTAGTTGTTAATAAACCTGCCAAGCTTTTAGTCAATGATGAAAAGGAAGAAATTGCTGATACTTTAATTAATCGTGCAAAGAAGTATTTATTTAAGAAAAATAAATGAGATCCTGAAAAGGAAAACCAATTTGCTCCATGTTTAGTTCACCGTATTGATTTCAATACGACTGGTTTAGTAATGATTGCAAAAACTCATGAAGCTTCTGTTATTCTTTCTCAAAAAATAAAAGATAGAGAGATTGATAAATTTTATCAATGCTTAGTTTATGGCAAGATGCCACAACAATCTCAATTGTTGGAAGCGTACTGAACTAAACCTAAAAATGGTAATTTAGTTAAGATTTCTAATACTTCATCTATAGATGCTAAACACATTATTACTAAATATAAAGTATTAAAATATGACCAAAAACAAGATGTTAGTTTACTAGAAGTAGAATTGTTAACCGGAAGAACTCATCAAATTAGAGCACATCTTGCTTTTATTGGTCATCCACTTGTTGGTGAACAAAAATATATCTCTAGAGAGATAAAAAAGAAAACTAACTTTAAATCTCAAGCTCTAGTTGCCTACAAACTTAAATTCAATTTTAAAACTGATGCAGGCAAACTTGCTTATCTTGATAAGCAAGTGATTGAACTTAAAAACATAAGATTAATATAGAGATATTTTTACTATATAATAGTAAAAATATACTATGCCATTTATTAAACAATTAAATAAAGATTTTGTTATCAAAGATAACCATTTTGAATTATCACCATCAATGATGAAAGATAGTTGAAAATTCAAAAAGATAACTGGTACAAGATTATCAGCTGTTATTGGAGCAAATAAATATACATCACCTTTAAAGGTGTGATGTTGTATGGTTGGAATTTATTCTGAACCAATTGATCCAACAATTGCTAAACTTGGAATGTATGTTGAACCTAAAGTTAGGGATTATGTAAGTCAAAAACTTAATATTAAGTTTAAAGACTATGTTCCATCTGAAGTTAAGTGAGATGTCTTTAAAGATGTAGACAAAGTCTTTGGTGGTATTCCGGATGGTGAACCAGTAAATGATCAAGGAATAGTAGACTATTCAACTGGCAATCCAATGTTGGAAATCAAGACAACATCTATAGATGCCTTTGTTTACAAAACAGAAAAGGGATTGATGCATTTACAAAAAGATGCCTATGGTATTCCTTTAGTTAAGGAAGTTGGTAAGAAAAAACTTTCTTGATTTGAAAATGGTGAACTAAAGATATCAGATGAATATCGTTACCAATTAGGTTTGTATCTTTACTTAAGAAAGATAAACAAAGGAATGTTTGCTGTTTGCTTCTTAACTAAAGAAGATTATGCCCATCCAGAAAACTTCAAAATTGAAGATCATGAAATTTGTTTAAGAAATATGGGCTTTGCAAATATTAGCAAATTTGAAAAGAATGTTATTGAACCTGCAAGGGCTTGATATATGAAACATATCAAGACAGGTATTTCCCCAGAGATAACAGAAAAAGATAGACAATGACTAAAAGAAGTAGAACTACTAAAGTAGATAAATTAATATACATCAAATATGGTGAACTAACTCTTAAGGGTAAAAACCGAAGAGAGTTTGTTCAATGTTTATTTAACAATGTTAAAAAAGCTTTAGGTGATTTTAAATCTATTCAAATCATTAAGCAATATGATTCCATGACAATCACTCATATTGCTAAAGCAAAGTATGACAAAGTTTTTAACATTGTCAAAGCTATACCAGGCATTTCATTTGTCATTGAAGGTTATGGCATTGAACGTAACGAAAATAAATTACACGCGTTTTTAAAAACAACTGTTGAAAATAAAAAACAAACTTTTAAAGTAATAACAAAACGTTCTGATAAAAAATATCCAACTGATAGTATGGAGTTTTCTAGACAACTTGGAGGATTCATTCTTAAAAATTTTAAGAATCTATCAGTGGATATTCATAAACCAGATCTAAAAGTTAATGTTGAAATCAAGGAAGATAAGTTTATTGTTTATTTCAACAGAGTTAAAGGATGTGGCGGTTTTCCTTTAGGAATCAATGGAAGAGTGTTAATGTTAATCTCTGGTGGAATTGATTCACCAGTTGCTGCTTCATTATTAATGAAGAAAGGATTCCATGTAGACTTCTTAACTTTTGTTTCTCCTCCTCACACTTCTAAAGAAGCAGAAAACAAAGTTAGATCTTTAATCAAACAGATTACCTTAGATGGTAGGTTAGAAAAACCTATCCTTTATATATGTAAGTTCACAGACTTACAACATGAAATCTCTCACATTACAAATCATAGTTATCAAATAACTATCATGCGTAGATATTTCTTTAGAATTGCTCAACATCTTGTTAAGACACAACACTATGATGCTATGGCAACTGGTGAATCTTTAGGACAAGTGGCTTCTCAAACAATAGAAAGTATGACAACAATTTCATCAGTCTTAGACAACGTAGTTGTTCTAAGGCCTCTATTAACCTACGATAAAATTGAAATTATCAACTTGGCAGAAAAATTAAATACTTATAATATATCTATACTTCCATACCCAGATGCATGTAGTATGTTTGTTCCTGCTAACCCAACAACAAAACCAAATTTGGCTAAGGCAGAACAATTAGAAAAAGATCTAATGCTCATAGATACTATCTATAAGAGGGTATTGGCTAAGCATATCAAAAAGGAGTTCATTTAATGATTGCAGTAAAAGAAACAATCGTTAAGAAGATTGAACAATATGAAAATATTGCCATCTTTTTCCATGAACTACCTGACCTTGATGCTCTAGGTTCTTCTTATGGACTACAATACTTTTTAAAAACAAAGTATCCAAGCAAAGATGTAAGAATTATTGGACTTGACACTTTATCAACTCAATTCCAAAACGGACTTTATCAATTTGATAAACGTCATGTTCCAAATGAATTCCTTGCTAATTCATTAGGAATCATTCTTGATACAGCTAATGCAAGTAGAATTTGATCTGGTAGACAAAACTACTGTCGTGAATTGATCAGAATTGATCATCATCCTAAACTAGAAACTATTGCGGACTTTGAATGAGTTGATGATAGTTACTGTGCAACTGCTGAAATGATTGCCGAACTATTATTTGAATGAGACTATAAGTCTATCCTAATTCCTACATGTAATAGTTTATACGCAGGATTATTAACAGATACTGGAAGATTCTTATATCCATCTGTTACACCTAAGACTTATGCGATTGCAGCAAAGCTGATAGATAAAGGATGCAATAGACAAAAGGTTCATGATGCTATCTATCTAAAAGATGTGGATCGTGTTAAGTTTACAACCTACGTCTTTAGAAAAGCACACTTTGACCGGCAACTTGGAATGGTATGAGCTAAGCTTGGCAAGAACTCGTTTGACCGGTACGGAGTAAAACTTAGAATGAGTATGGTCCATGTTTTAAGCAACATTAAAGGAATGAATATTTGATTCACGTTCTACTATGATAATGTTGTAAAACAATGGAAAGGATCTATAAGATCAGCAAAGCTACCCATCAATCATATTGCAGAAAAATATCATGGTGGAGGACATAAGTTAGCTGCGGGAGTCACCATCTATAAACGAAAAGAATTTAAGATGATTATCGAAGATATAAGAGAATATTTGAGACAAAATATCCCACAAAACAAATAAAAGGAGAAAATTATGGAAATCGAAAAAATTAAAGTACAACCTACAGAAAAAATCGAAGTTGAACAAGACGACAACTACGAACAAACTCTAAGAGAGTTAACTAAGGAAGAATTACTTCATAAGCTAAATTACGAAGAAACTGATCCTGAAAAAATTAAACTAATTAAGAAAATTCTTAAAACTAAAGCTTAGTGGATTTATATGTACACTAACATCAAGACGCGTTCACACTATAGCATGGCTATATCGTCTATTTCTATAGACGATATTATTAAACATGCGCGTGATAACAAACAAGAATATGTTTGTTTAGTTGATGTTAATGTAATGTATGGAGCTTTAGAATTTTATACTAAGGCCATTGCTGCTAATCTAAAACCAGTGATTGGTTTGTCCGTCTTTGTTAATAAGGACGAGTATGTGTTACTTGCACATGACTATAAAGGATATATTAAACTATGTAACTTGTCAAGTGCCATCAACCACAACGAAAAATGACAACTTGAAGATTTTGCCAGTGACCATGTTACCGTTATTAGCAAAAATAAGGTCCCTGGTTTCAAAAATTGGATAAAAGATGAAGACTTGGCCATCCACGAGTCTTTGTTCGTCTCAGCAAGCGATTTTTCAAAATATAAAGCATTATTAGCTATTAATAAAGGATGTTTGTATGATGACATACAAGATGATAAAGAGATGGCTAGTAAGCACTTGCTAACTACTTCACAAGCAGAAAAACTTTTTACTTCTGCGCAAATAAATAGAACAAATAAATTATTAAATGAAATAAATCTAAATATTCCACTTAACAAAGAAAATTTCTTTGTTAAGTTCGATGAAAAGAAGAATTCTAACCTTTTATTACAAGAGCGTTGTCGTCTTGGATTAATCAAACGTTTTGGGGAAAAAGTAAATAAAAAATATATAGAACGTATTAAATATGAATTAGACATAATTCATAAAATGGGTTTTGATGACTACTTCTTAGTAGTACAAGACTATGTTGCTTTTGCAAAGCAAAATAATATTATGGTAGGACCTGGTCGTGGTTCTGCTGCAGGTTCTCTAGTATCATATGTATTAGAGATCACTAATATTGATCCTTTAAAGTATGGTTTAATTTTTGAAAGATTCTTAAACTCTCACCGTCAAACTAAACCAGATATTGATATTGACTTCATGGATAATCGAAGACAAGAAGTCATCGATTACTTATTTAATAAGTATGGCAAGGATAAAGTTGGTCATATCATCACTTTCCAAAAAATAAAAATTAAAACTGCCATACGTGATATCGCGCGCATCCTTAATATAGACTTGTCGATCGTCAACATGATTTGTAAATCTATCTCAGATTGATTTGATGTAGATATTGACGAAGTCATTAAAGAGAAAAAGGTTGTTGCTGACTACCAAAAGAAATATCCACAGCTTTTTGAACTAGCAAAATTCATCATGGGAATGCCAAGACAAATTGGTACTCATGCTGCTGGAATAGTCATTTGTAATAAACCACTACATGATGTAGTGCCTACGACTTTATCTGCTGAAGGTATAAATACTATCCAATACTCAATGGAGTATGTTGAACCAGTTGGCTTAATTAAAATGGATATCTTAGGTTTAGTCAACCTAAGTATTATTAATGATTGTGTGGATGAAATTAATAAGCATGCAAAGAAGACATTTGATATTAATCAAATACCTTTGGATGACCAAAAAGTCTTTAAACAACTATGTTTAGGTAATACCCTAGGAATCTTCCAACTTGAATCTCCGGGTATGACAAATGTGGTTAGAAAAATCCAACCACAATCTATTGAAGACATTTCAATTGCTTCAGCCTTGTTTAGACCAGGACCACAAGCTAACATACCTTTATATATAAAGAATAAGAAGAATCCAGACAAAATTGAATATGTTGATGATAAATTAAAATCTATTCTTGAACCAACTTATGGAATCATCATTTATCAAGAACAAGTTATTCAAACTTTATGTTTGGTTGCTAACTGATCATTAGCTGAAGCAGATATTGTTCGAAGAGCAATTTCTAAAAAGAAATTAGATAAACTAGAATCGATTGGAAAAGATTTTATCTCTAGTGCAGTTAAGAATGGCTATACAGAAAAGAAAGCAAATGAAATCTTTGCTTACTTGTTAAAGTTTGCAAGTTATGGTTTTAACCATAGCCATTCTATTGCTTATGCATTAGTAAGTTATCAACTTGCTTATTTGAAAACATATTATCCAAATGAGTTCTATGCATGCTTGTTATCTTACAACCCAACTAGCAAAGCTACAGCATATGTTATTGAAGCAAAGAACAATGGTATTACAGTTCTTCCACCAAACATTAATCATAGCCAAGTTGGCTTTAGCATCTATGATGGAAAAATTATTTTTGGATTTGGTGCAATCAAGGGAATTGGTGCAGCGGGTATAGAAAAAATAATTGTTGCCAGAGCCCAAGCAAAAGAATGAAAGTCAATCAAAGATTGTATTAGAGATTTAGTTAAGGGTGGGGTTGGTGCAGCAGCACTTGAAATCTTAGCTAAAGCAGGATGCTTTGATTGTTTCGTTGGTAAAGAATTACCTAACCGTAGTTCAATCATTGCCAGTCTTGAATCAATCATCAAAGCTGTTAAGACATACACACCTAAGTACGGTTATCTCTCAAATATAGTTTATAGTAAAGTTCAAGATAATAAAGAAACAAGAAAGAAAGAAAACCAAGACCAATTTGATATTCTTGGTATTGCTTTTGCCGGACATCCAATCGAAGAAATCAAAGAAGCAAATCCAGAATTAATGAAAGATGCATTTACTCTTTCATATATTAGAGAAAATGCTCAACCATATGTTAAATATAAAACTTTAGTTTATATTAACTCTTTAAGAAAGATCAAAACTAAAGCTGGAGCTAACATGGCATTTATTTCTATGGAAGATGAAACTATGACTATTTCAGATGCCGTTACATTTAGTAATGTTCTAGATAACCTAGAACAAGCTCCATTACTTGCTAAAGAAAAATATTTATATTGTGTAGTTAGCAAGTCTGGAAGGTCTTTAAGACTAGAAAAAATCATTAGTGAGGTGAAAGAATAATGAAAAAGGCAATGGTGGTTGATGGCAACTCACTAATCTATAGAGTTTATTGAGCAACATTTAAAATGTTGCCATACTATAAAGAACATAATCTTATCCCAACTAATGCAGTTAATTTATTTACAAAAGCTGTATTAACTTTATTACAACGAGATCAATATGATTATGTCTTTGTTGCTTTTGATCATGCTAAACATACATTTAGATCTGAAATGCTAGATCAATATAAAGCTAATCGAAAGCCAATGCCTACTGAACTATTTGTTCAGCTACCTATGGTTCACACATTCTTAGATGCAATGGGAATCAAACATCAAAGTCAAGAAGGTTTTGAAGCTGATGACTTAATTGGTAGTTATTGTAAATTAATGAATGACAACCAAATTCAAGTTGATGTTTTCTCATCAGACAAAGATATGTTGCAACTTGTTAATGAATTAACAAGTGTTAACTTATTTAAGGTTGGTGTATCTGAAACAGTTAGATATGAACCAAGTAACTTTCCAAATTTATATTTTGGTTTAAATCCAAATCAAGTCGTAGACTTCAAAGCGATCGTTGGTGATGGATCAGACAACTTCCCCGGAATAAAAGGTATGGGACCAAAAACAGCAGCAGACCTTTTAAAGAAATACGGTAGCTTTGCTAACATCTATCAAAACCTATCACAGCTATCTGCTGCTCAAGCACAAAAATTTATTGATCACAAGGCTAGTGGTGAACTATGTTACAAGATAGCCACAATAAAAAAAGATCTGTTTACAAGTAAACAAATCGATGAATTCATACGTGGTAATTTTGACAAACAAAAGTTTATTGATTTAGCTAATGAATATAAACTTCCTAGTCTCCTAAAACATTTACCTAAATAAAAAGCAGGCTTAAAGCCTGTTTTTTTTATATACAGAAGATAGGTGCAAGGGCAAATGAAACTGGTGTTAATATAGGGTCTGACATAGTTGGCGCTGTTCAAAACATACCTTTTTGTGCGGCGTCTTCGCCATAGTAGTAAATTCATTCAGCGCGACCATCATCAGGATCGATTGTAGGATAAGATGATCTTAATCAATAAGATATTCCTTGACTTCCTTCGCCGCTTCCGTCATAAACACACAATTCAGGGTGAAGATGCGAATAATCCTCTGATACAGTTTTCTCAAAATAACTATATCTAGCATAGTGTTCGGTTCCTTCTTGTATATATTTTCTGCCTTCTTGTATATAAGCATTTTGATTTGCAACACCAGGACTAACCTCAGGGAGTTGGAATGTCCCTTCTTCTGAAGAGAAGAAGTCTGCTAAAGATGGCAAGAATAATTCCTCGCCACTTGCTACTACATTTCCGGTTGGCAGAGCATTAATTGTATTTTTACTTACTTTCTTTATAACATCATCACCTAGTACTGTTTTCAATTTAGGAAGGAATGTATTTTGTAAATATTGTTTAGGGATAGAGAATTGTCATAAATCATCTTCTCAATAATATTCTTCATTACTAAAATCGACTAGATATGGCTGATATGAACTAGTTTCAGAATCATATTCTTGAATTGCTGTTTTAAACATAAATGTTAAGGCAACAGGTATATTTGAAGCCGAACCATCGTCATTTGCTCTATAATCTTCATTTTCACCAATTACTTGAAGTTGATATGTATAACCATCTACTATAATATCCTTTGTTTTACCGACAAATGAGTCTACTTGATAATGGTCTTTTAATACATTTAAGCCTTGACTTGCATAACGACTAACATTCTCTCAACTATCGTCTTCAAAAGTTGATACATATGATCTGATGTGAATCCCATCAACTGTTATATCGCCCTCTTGGGAAGTTGCTTCATCTTTATAGTGAAAACTCAATTCACCATCATTAATATCTTCTTTGTCTATATCTTCACTAAATACTAAGTCTAGTGTTTGTGAACCGGGCTCACCAGATGCTAGAGTGACGCTGGCTTCTTTTGATTGTTTCCCATATTTAAATCTCGGTTCAGATAAAGTTAGGGTTTGGTCATTAGGCATTCATTTAAGATCAATGCTAGTACTTCTTTTAGAAGCCATCCCCTCGCTCTTAACACTAAAATCAAATTCAATTTCTTCTACATACTTAAAAATATAAATATTATCAATTGTTACATCGTCCTCTTGCGCAGAAACAGGATCGCTATAATGGAAACTTAACACTCCATCGTCAATATCTGTAGCAATTATGTCTTGATCAAACAATAAGCTAAGGGTTTGTGACCCAACACCGTTTGTTGACACGCTTCCAACACTTGCTTCCTTGCTACCACCTGCATATGTAAAACTAAAATTAGAAAGATCTAAAGATCGACTAGAAGGTGTTCAATTAAGATTAATAGAGGCCGACCTTAACTCAGACATTCTGCTATTAGGAACAGAAAAATCAAATTGAGTTTGAGGAACAAATTTTTTAATAATAATGTCATCAACAAATCAATCATTTTCATATTCATCAGCATCATCTCTATAATGAAAGCTTAATACACCATCAGTAATGTCTGATTCAGTGATGTCTTCACCAAATGACAAACTAAAAGTTTGTAATCCTTCCTCTGCAGACACTCGACTAATTTCGGCGGTTTTTTGTTCACTACCATACTTGAATACGATATCTGACAATATTAATGGAACATTAGATGGTGTTCATGAAAGATTAATGTTCGCTTGTGTTTCAGAAATCATTTCACTTTCTTCAACTGAGAACTCGAATTGAATATCAGTTTCTTCATATTTACTAATGTAAATATTTGTAACTGATGCGTCGCCTTCTTGTAAAGAAACAGTGTCCTTATAATGGAAGCTCAATATGCCATCAGTAATATCTGATATTGTGATTTCTTCATTAAAATCTAATTTTAGTACTTGTGTTCCGGCAGAACTTGACTGAGTTGAAACGACTGCAGACTTTTGAGCACCATCATATTTAAATGTAGGATTTTCAAAAGATAAAGTTCGATTATTTGGTGTTCAATTAAGATTAATATTTGTAGTTTGTTTGTCTAACATTTGACTATGTATAACAGAAAAATTAAAATTGATTTCTTGTTCAAATTTACTAATCTTAATGTTGTTTACAACACCACTTCCTATTTGTGAGGATAAATTATCCTTATATTGAAAACTTAATATGCCATCAGTAATATCTGATATAGTGATTTCTTCATCAAAAGCTAATTTTAGTACTTGTGTTCCGGCAGAACTTGACTGAGTTGAAACGACTGCAGACTTAGGCTCACTACCATACTTAAACTCAAAACCATAAAAAGTTAATGTGTTACCAGGAGTTCAATTAAGATTGATGCTTGCCTCTTTTGCTGATGACATTTGACTTTCCGGAACGGAAAAATTAAAATGAATTTCAGGCACTTTATTAATACGAATATCTCTAACGGTTGCTTGGCCCTTACTTGAAGTTGTGCTATCAATATAGCGGAAACTTAGTGTGCCATCAACAATATCGTTCTCTACTTCTTTTCCAAAGTTTATATATAAACTTAAAGGCCTATCACCATCTTTACCTTGTTGGTAAACTTCTGTGGCACTTTCGCTACCATTATTAAATGTAAATGAAAATGAACTAAAAGTAAGGGAATGATCACTTGGTGTTCAGTCAAGTTCAATTGGTGCATGTATATTATCCGTTTCCATTGTGCTGGCGGTAACAGTAAATGAAGGTTTTTCTACTGGTTTTGACCCATTATTACATGCGGCCAAACTAATAGTTGATAAACCTGTTATACCTAACAAATTAGGCAAAAATATTAATCAATTTTTCTTTTGCATATTTTCATTATATAAATAAGAATTTATTTATAAAAAAATAAAAAATAGTACAAAAATTGGTTAAAATTATTTTTTTGTTTTAATATAATGATTTTATGAAAAAGAAATCTATTTTTAAAGCAATTATTCCAAGTGTTGTTTTGGTATCTACGCTTTTCCCATTATGTTCATGCCAAACCAATAAAACATTAAAAAAAGAAGTCGAGTCCAGAGAAGCTAGAAAGCTTGTTACACCTATAGAAAACGGTCAAACTCGATATGTAGTAATTAATAGCACTGAATTTGATACTACCATCATATCTGAACCAAATGAATTCTCTTCGGATCAACAAGCTAGTGCTTTGGAGTTTACAATAAGTTCTTCAGATCCACAATATTATGTTAGTAGTATTGAAAAAGTTGTTATGTGTGGTGAAGAACTTGTTTTAAATCAGGATTATGAAGTTACACCATCAGAGGATGGTTCTAAACAAATAATTCATTTAAAAGATAGTACGTCAACTTCAAAACTTTATAGTCTTTATGTTTTTCCAAAGGTTGAAGAACGTGTGTTTGGGTATGGGATCGTAGAACCTGAAGCGCAACATCTTAATACTGAGCTAACTGGAAAAATAACATATTCAAACTCATTTACTATCCGTATAAAAATTAAAAAAGAATCTTGAGGGGAGGGTTATGTTTTTGGTAAAGAAGATGGGCCCGTAATTACTATTAATGGAGTAGAACTAGAAAAACGCAAAGATTTTACTTGAACTGATTATGATGATTTAACTCAATACATTGATATCACTGTATTTAAGAATGTGGCTACTGGGAACTTACTAATTGCACCAGCTTTGACAAAAAAACAACCAAAGCCCCCATCTTTTGATCTTATTATAAAGGCTGAAGGTAGTGTACTTGAAACACGTGAGTGTTATCTCCCTGCAGATACTGAAAGGAAATCTGCTGTTCTTTCAATAAGTAGGGCTGATGCCGAAGGAGTAAGAGACTTCGAACCATCAAAAGTTGTGATGAAGACTGAAAGTGGTGATGTTGATATTTTTGATGAATGCGAATGAGTTGATCGAAACAAAGACCTGACATTAAATTTTACACAGACAGGACTAGTAGGTAATGTGGAAATAGATATTGATATAAAACCTAAAGATAGTTCTCAAACGCCACAAGAAACTTTCCAGAACGATTCCTGAAACGAAATTAAATCATTTATACAATTTTTTGGTAATAATACAGACGGTTTTGCTAAAGCGTACGAATTAGAACATTTAGATGATTTTATTGGTTTTGAAAGAAATGACGTAATATTTTATAAACAAGATGCTTTTAATAGGGCAAAACTTGATGTTAAAGTCGTTTCTACCAACCAAATGCCATTAGCTGCAAACAATAACACTGTAACTCAGCCAAGTGACGAAAAAGCATATTTTACATTTATGTTTACAACTGCTTTATACAAGGATGATGGAACTTGAGTAAAAGGCGAAACTGCAGACTTTAACAAAATATATCCTGTTCTTCCTGATAAAAATTTAAATTGCTGATATCGTGATGATCCACCATATGGCTGAGATAAGGAATGTGATTTGAGGGACTGGTGTTGTGGAACATTTACAAAACGTCTTAAATGCGGTGAAGGCGGCAATGATTCCCTTAGCCAATATATGAAACCTATAGCAAATAAATCTGTTGTTCAATCGGCCGGTGTAACATCTGGTGCAGCTACAGAAAAATATATTCGTGATACTCTTTTTATACCAACTGCTACACAACTTGGTAAAAATTACAAGTCATACAGCGAGTGTCACTACATTATGGAACAAGATGTAAATGGTGACCGTGTATTCAAATATTTCCAAGATAAAAAATGAGATACTGGTTCGCAATATCTAATAGTAAAAAGACCAACAACAGAACAACCACTATATCCTATTGAACCTGTTTCTTATTGAATAGCAACACCAGCAAGCAATGATGATGGTGCACACTACGAACAAAATGCTTACATAGATAAAAGTGGAAATATCAAACGAACTGATTCTAATTCCTCATATCACATCGCCCCTTGCTTCTGCATCTAATAAAAAAACAGGACATTGTCCTGTTTTTTTAATAATCATTTAATCCAAAAAGACACCTTATTTTTTTCATGTGATAAATAATGAATTTTAAATAATCTTCATTTCTAATTCGTTTGTTTTGTAATTTTATTTACCTTAATTGTTTTTCTTGCATTTCTCACTAAACTAAGTTTATTTTTCCACATATTTATGAATATAAATGTTATCTACTTCTGCATCGCCTTTTTGTGAAGCTCTTTCATTTTCATAATGGAAACTTAATACGCCATCAACAATATCTGTAACGCTTATGTCTTCAGTGAATAATAAATTAAGAGTTTGTGATCCTGAGGTACTTGTTGATGTGCTACCGATTCTTGCTTCTTTGCGTCCATTTGCATATTTGAATTTAAAATTAGTCAGGTCTAATGATTTGTCATCAGGTGTTCAATTTAATTCGATAGTGGATGATCTCAAGTTAGACATACTACTACTAGGAACAACAAAGTCAAATTGAATTGTGGGCACAAATTTTTTAATAACAATATTATTAATAGATTTGGCTGTCCTATCTATTTGTCCTTCAGCTTTGAAGTAAAAACTTAAAAGGCCATTTATTACATCATCTTTAGTTATTTTATGATTAAAAGTTAATGAAAAACATTGATATCCAACGCCAGAACGCCCTAGCGAAATGTGCGCGGATTGATATAACCGATCTCCACAATCATATCGAAATTGCGCACCTGATATAATTAATTCAATATTTTCTTTTTTATAGAGAGTTCATGCGAGCATGACTTCAGCTTCAGTTTCAGAAACCATTTTAGCATATTCGAGGAAAAAGTTAGGGTGAAGGACTATTTCTTCATATTTTTGGATTTTTATTTGTTCAACAATCACGTTTCCTTCTTGAAGAGAGGAATTATCTTTGTAATCGAAACTTAATACACCATCAGTAATGTCCTCTGTATCCATGTCATCTTCAAAAGTCAATTTTAACTTTTGTTGACCAGAAATATTGTCTATTATTTCAATAGAAGCTGATTTGGTATTATTGTCATAGTTAAATGCAAAGTTATCAAAACTTAAGTCTCGATCATCTGGTGTTCAATTAAGGTTAATATTTGTAGTTCGTTTTTCTAGCATTCGACTGCCCTCAACGGAAAAATTGTAATCAATTTCTTTGCAAAATGAGGTAATCTTAATGTTGTTCACGTTATAATCGCCCTCTTGTAAAGATAAATTATCCTTGTAATGGAAACTTAATGAACCATCAGCGATATCTACACCGACTATATCTTCATTAAAAGATAATTTTAAATCTTGTTCTCCGTCAGGGCTCGATTGTGGTATAACAGAAGCAGTCTTATTACCTTTGTAAGTGAATCTTCAATCATAAAAAGTTAATGCTTCCTCACTTGGTTTTCATGGTTCTCAACAAAGCTCGATATAAGCTACTCTTGCAGTATCCATTTGACTTGGATCAATACTAAACCTATATTCAACTTCAGGTGTTTTAGTGATGTGGATGTTTGCAACATTCGCATCGTCTTCACTTGATGTTGTAGAGTCATTATAATGAAAGCTTAAAATACCATCAGTAATGTCTTCTTCTACCTCATCAAATTCTAAATATAAATCAAATGGCCGATCGCCATCTTTACCTAAAGCACGAACATTTTTAGCGCTTTTAGTGCCATTGACAAATTTAAATGAAAAAGAACTAAATATTATAGAGTGATCGCTAGGTGTTCAATCGATGCTAATTGAGGCATGAATATTATCACTTTCCATTGAACTATCAGCTACAGTAAACGAAAGCTTTTCAACTGATTCTTGTTTACCACAAGCAGCCAAGCTAATGCTTGATAAACCTGTTATACATAACAAATTAGGTAAAAATATTAATCATTTTTTCTTTGTCATATATCAATTATATTAAATATATTTTAAAATATGTACTTGCCATCGCTTCTATGTCTAATAAATAAACAGGACATTGTCCTGTTTTTTAATAATCATTTTATTTAAAAAAGCACTTTATATATATAATAATTAAACATATTATTTATATTATTGGTGACTTAGCCAAGTGGTAAGGTCCGAAGCTGCAACCTTCGTATTCGTCAGTTCGAATCTGACAGTCACCTCCATAATGCGCCTTTAGCTCAATTGGATTAGAGCGCTTGGCTACGGACCAAGAGGTTGTGGGTTCAACTCCTGCAAGGCGCGCCATTTAAAAGACATTTTTGTTGGTGTGCATATAAATAATATGTATAATTAACAAAGATGTATCGGGAAGTAGCTTAGCTTGGTAGAGCACTTGGTTTGGGACCAAGGGGTCGCAGGTTCGAATCCTGTCTTCCCGACCATTTGATGGCAGGGTATCTCAGTTGGTTTAGAGAACTCGGCTCATACCCGGGGTGTCGTGAGTTCAAGTCTCACCCCTGCTACCATGTTGGATCTTTAGCTCAATGGTTAGAGCCCCCGACTCATAATCGGTAGGTTGTAGGTTCGAGTCCTACAAGATCCACCATAGTGAAAAATTTAATATAATTAAAAGACACTGTTATAACGGATGCTTACCCAAGTGGTTGAAGGGTTCGGTCTTGAAAACCGAGAGGCGATGCAAGTCGCGCGGGGGTTCGAATCCCTCAGCATCCGCCATGTTATCGCGGAGTAGAGCAGCTTGGTAGCTCGTCAGGCCCATAACCTGAAGGCCGGTGGTTCAAATCCACCCTCCGCAACCATTTACGGTCGATTGGTATACGGATTATTATATCCCCCTGTCACGGGGATGAAACGAGTTTGAGTCTCGTATCGACCGCCATTAAGGTTCATTAGCTCAGTCGGTAGAGCAACAGACTGAAAATCTGTGTGTCCGTGGTTCAATTCCGCGATGAACCACCATTAAAAAAATAGCCACTTGGCTATTTTTTATTTTTTATTAAATTATCAAAGTAGATTTCCGTTTTCTTTTTTGTAACACCAAGGCATAAAGAAAGAAACAATTAATGCTAATATTGCGGCTCCTGTTACATCAGTTAAGAAATGACATCGAGCAATCATACGGTTAAACGCAACCAATATAACAAACACAAAAGATAAATACATGAAAATGTTTTTAACTTTTTTTGTTTTAAAAATTTCTAATGAGTTTAATGAAACAATTGATAGCACCATTAACATTGCAGCAGAAGTGTGACCTGATGGGAATGATTTGAGTTCATCTCTAATATCTTTAGATATGCTATTATCAAAACACTCAAAAGGGTGAATATCCCAAACCGGTCTAAAAGACAAACCCAAAATACTATCATCCATTACAGATGATGGTCTAGGCCTTGATCATAAAATTTTTCAAAATTCTTTTCCTAGCATTATTAATAATGCACCTATTATTAAGAACAATCCAGCTCTAACCATTAAATACTTATTTACTCTTTTGCAAATAAAATATCAACTAAAAAAGAACGAACCAATTCAATTTATTAGTCAAAATAAAACCATAAATACTCAACAAATAGTTGTGTCACTACCTGGATGCAGAATCTTATTGGCCTTTTTAATTTCTGCAAAAAAATCATCATATTGAAAATAACTAAACAAGGCTATTACACAAATAGCTAAAATACAAGATAAAACAGGGACTCAAGTTTTTTTATTTTTATATGTAAAAGAGCAGATAGCAAAGCTAATTACTAATGTAAATATAAAGAAAAAAGCAAAATTACATAAAGTTCCTGAAACAACTCTACCTAGTACTTCAGAATGATTTAAACCCTCTCAAATGCCCTTGGCAATTTGAAGGTCAAAAGCTGCACCTATACCAAAAAGTATTAATAGTGCTCCTAAAACAATTAAAAATACAAAAGGTGATAGTTGTGATCTTTTTGTATTAAACAATATCATCTTACAATTCATAATATTTTGATTATATTTGCAACCACCCAATAATATTAAAAAAATACCATATAGGTATTTTTACAAATAATAATCAAAATATGTTTCGTATTGTTCTTGCACCACAACCCTTAAGTGTTTATGTCTAATATCATAAGTTGAGTTATGAGTTGTTTGTCAGTAATTAGGATTTGCTGGAACTCTATAATCTAACAATCTAGCATTTCAGTAATCTTGTTTGAATAATACGAAGTCAAGTAAATATTTCTGATAATCGAATGCTCCAGTATATGGATAAAGTTCACTTTGAACAACAAATTCTGAATATCATTCAGAAGTTAAATCACCCTTATCAGGAGTAGTAACCTTCATAGGAACTGGATTGTGACGATAGTTATATGCTTTTGAAAACATAACTCTTTGCATTAAAGATTCCATGCCAGAGAATGATGTTGCAGTATTGTATCCATCTTCTAGGATAGCATATCGTTCTTCACCATATTTTTTATCATTAACAAAATCATTATTTCCATTATTTACGTAGTAGTTTGTCATGATTGGTAAATGTCCAGCTTCTGTTCCTTTTTTATCAACCACAACATCAAAGTGATTGTGTGTTGATGATTTTTTGTGAAAGAACTCAACAACATATGTTTCTTTAGCATCAGCAATCATTACATGCAAATAGTAGTTATTGTTTAATGCACCTTTAATATTTAAATTTTCGCTTGTTAGTAGTTCAACAGCTTTAGCTGCACTACTTGCATTATCAAGCACATAACGTGGAATAAACAACATATGTAATTGTTTTGCATTTTGGTTATCTGGTTGCGTTTCTGCTGTATATGTAGTTTCATCAACTGTTGTTGGTTCCATTGAAACAACATTGTGTGAACAAATAACACCAGCATCATTAATACCATCTAACGTAATGTTAGGTACTAAACTAAGTTGCTCTTTATATTCGCCTTTTAATAACTTGTTTTCACGTAAGCCAAAATGTGTTGCAATACCAATAGATGCGTGACGATGTTTTTCTTTGTTGGCTTTCATCTTAACAACAAATTCAGGTGTGTTATTGAATACGTAGTCAAAGTTTCTTCCGTAGAAGTCACCGTTTCTAACGGACGAACATCCAAAAGCTTCTGCATCTTTTGTTGTAACAAAATCCTTATCATAGACATAATCATTAAATGTTAGTTCATGTAGATATGGTGCAAGGTGTTTTAAACCTTTGTACATACTTGTTGAGCATGATGCTGCTGGGATTGTAGCCAAACATCCAGATGCTAAAGCAACTGGAGCAATTATTTTAACTAATTTTTTATTATTCTTTTTCATACCTTCATTATATGTTTATATAATAAGTAAGTTAAGTAGAAATATTTAACACCATAAAAATTGATCAAGCCGTTGTTGGCTCAGATTAGTTATAGATAGAGAGCCTGCGCTGGTGGAATGCAGACATAACTAGAACCAACTATTCACTTGATTAAACAACTTAATAGAACCTAAGAGCACATTAAATTGTGAAGCTATGTGGTACCGCCGTAATGGGTCATAGCATCATAAGTTTGGTGTGCTTTTTTGTTTGAAAGAGGGAATATGATCATTAACAACAAAGAACAAATCATTAATGAATTCAAACAATTGTTAGCTCAACAAAACAATGTTGGAAAATTAATTGAAAACAAAAACATCTTCTTTAAGAAGAATGTTGCTAATCTATATACACAATTAAAAGCATTGCCTCCAGAACAAAGAAGAGATGCAGGTTTGGAAATTAATGCTTTTAATACAGAACTAACACAATTATTTGAAGCAAAGAAACAAGAATTAGAAACTGCAGCGGAATTAACAAGTAACAAAGTTAATTATGATTTTAACATTGATACTTATGATTTAGCTAAAGGCTCAAAAACAATCTTGTCTATTGTAACTGAACAAATAATTGATTACTTTAAAAATTTAAACTTCCAAATTGTTGATGGTGACGAAGTCACAACTATTGAAAACAATATGGATAGATTAAATATTGAAAAGACCCACCCAGCAAGAGATCCAAAAGATACCTTCTATATTGATGCTGCAAGAATGTTAAGAACACATTGTACAGCAACAACAGCAGAGGTTATCCATAACCAAGATAAAGAAATCAAAGTGTTATCTTATGGTAATGTATATAGAAACGATGATGATGATTTAACACATAGTCATCAATTTAGTCAAGTTGATATTGTTTGAGTAAAAAATAATTTATCTATTAACCACCTTAAATCTGTTATTGATGGTTTAATCAAATACATCTTCGGAGAAGATGTTAAGACAAGATATAGATTAAGTTATTTTCCTTTTACAGAACCAAGTTTTGAAGTTGATGTAAGTTGTTTTAATTGTGGTGGCAAGGGATGTAGCATGTGCAAACAATCAGGATGAATTGAAATCCTTGGTGCGGGTATGCTACATAAAAAAGTTTTACAATCTGCTAACATTCATAAAGTTAATTCAGGTTTAGCAGCAGGTATTGGAATAGATAGAATTGCTATGTTGAAATATGGCATTAAAGATATCAGAGATATCTATAATAATGACTTTAGATTAACTAACCAATTGAAAGGAGTTAAATAATGTTGTTCACTAGAAAACTAATAACAAAATTTATTCCCGAATTTGTTAATATCTCTGATGAAAAATTCACACAAGTTATTAATGCTCTTGGTATGGAAGTTGAATCTATCACTAAACATAAACCAGTTAATAACATAGTTATTGGGCAAATCCTTTCATTTAAACCAGTAGAAGGTACACATTTAAATTTATGTCAAGTAAAAGTAAGTGCTGTTCAAACTAACACCATTGTTTGTGGTGCTAGTGGTTTAAAAGATGGTGCTAAAGTATTAGTTGCTCTTGAAGGAGCTAAACTTCCAAATGGAATTACCATAGGTAAGAGAGTAATAAAAGGCATGGAATCAAACGGAATGATCTGTGCTTATTCTGAATTGACTAATAATGAAAATGTAGTAGCAGATGCAGAAAAAGATGAAATCATTATGCTTGATGAAGGTGAAATAGGTTCAAGCAGGTGAGAACATCTAATTGGATTAGATGATACAATTTATGACATTACAGTACCAGCAAATAGAAATGATGAAAATGCATATCTAGTTTTCTGTTATGAACTTGCAAACAAATTAAATTTAAAGTTTAACTTTGATTTGAAACACACTGATAGCTTAATTGATGGCTTGACAAGTAGAATGGATCTTGATCCATCCATTTGCTCGTTCTTGTCATTTATAGATTACAGCATTAGTCCTAGTCAAACATCTAGATCATCATGGGCTATGAAATCATTATTAATGAATCATAATATCAAACCAATTAATCAAATGCTTGATAGATTGGCATTCATTACTTTATTAACTAATTGTCCTACTCATGTATATGACATTGAAAAACTACATGGACATATGAGTTGTAGATTATCAACAAGTGAAATGAAATTTGTTGCTTTGAATAATAAAACCTATACATTAGCTCCAAATGATATTTTAATTTGTGATGAATCACAACCGGTTTCAATTGCTGCTGTAATTGGCTCTGACAATACAAAGTTGTCACAAAAAACAACTAGAGCAAGAATTGAGATAGGTAATTTTGATTTCTCTCACGTAAGAAGAACATCAATTAGATTAAACTGTGAAACAGATGCAAGCAAGAAAGCATCAAGACCATTAAGTAATTATCTAAACTTGATTGCTTTGAGATTAATAAGAAAATACTTCGGTCAACCAATTAGACAAACTGTTTGATACAATGAAAACTGAAATAAAGACAAGATTTATTTAAACTACAAGACTTTGTCTTGATTTATTCATGAACCATTATCTAGGCACTTTGTTGTAAATGCTTTAAGAAAATTAGGTTATGAAAATAGTTTCTTTATTCCAAACAGATTTAAAGTTCCTGCATGAAGACTTGATGTTGAAAATCAAGAAGATCTATTTGAAGACATTTTAAAAATTATTGATGTGAATAAGTTAAAACCTATTGCAATTGGTGATAACTTATTACCATTAGCTAACAATCAAGAATATGAATTGAAACAAGCAATCAAAGATGTTTTAATAAACAATTACTTTAACGAAGTTAAAACATACAACCTTGTTAATGAAAATATCTTAAAAAGATTCAATATGTTCAATGCTAAAGATCCAATCAAGATCATATGCAACAATTCAAATAGAGCTTACTTTAGATGCAATCTATTAGATGGAATGCTAAGAGTTTACAAATACAATGATGCACGTAAGCTAGATTTACATCCAATATTTGAAATGCAAAAATTATTTACTAATGCAAATAAATGAACAAACATAACATGTTTGTCATTAGATAAATATGTAATTGATAGGATTACAGGCAGTATCATCAACATGAACATTAACTACTATAAATCAATAGTTAACCATATTGCAGATGTTCTTAATGCAAAAGTTTCATATAAGCCCGTATCTATTGAGCCTCTATATAATAATGAAGCAGTAGAAATCATCTATGATAATAATGTTATTGGTTATATTGGAAAAATTAAATCTAAAGATTTAAAAGATTATGATTTAGAAAACAAATCAATCTATGTTCTATCTCTAGAGATTGATAAAATGTTATCTAATTATGTTAAACCTAAATTTAAAGTTAAATCATTTGGTGTTTTTCAAAGAATTAGTAAAGATATTAATATCATCTTAGATAAGGCTAATGTTTATTTAGTAAATCAAAAAATTCAACAAATAAAAAATATTAAAGATATAGCTGATGCAAAGATCATTAATATCTTTAATAAAGATAACAAGACAATTTATACTGTTAGATATTATTTAGTTGATACTAAACAATTTACAACTACTGACCTAGAAATTATTACAAAGCAAATTGAAAATTTAGGAACTTTGTAATATTAATTCAAACTGATCAAAGAATTTATTCTTTGCTCCAGGTTCATATCATACCAAATCCACCAAAACGGATTTGGTATTTATTTTGTAATGTACATCTATTGTGTAATTTAAATATGTTCGAGCAAAAGTAGAAATTGACTTTAATGCTTCTTGAACTATTGACTTAATGTTATCAACAAACTTTTGTTCTTCAATAATGTACATCACTCCAACATCTGTTCTTTGCATTGTAATTAAAGAATTTATATTTTCGTTTTGTGAAATCTTATTCACTAGTGAATAGTAGTGGTAACTTTTATCACGATTTAATGGGTTTGTGTTCTCTTTTTGTTTAGACTCATTTTTAATTAAAACATTGGCTGTAACAGTTGTTCCTGCAATGATTGCTGCTGATGATGCAGCAATTATTCCCATGGTCTTTTTTGACATCTTCATCATTAGAATATCACCTCCTTAAAATCACTAATATCATTTATTAATCTATGAGTAATACCAATTGTTGGTTTACCAACATAGTTAACAAAATTAAAATTATTTTTAAGAACGAATTTATTTAATACAGCGTTTTGTAAAACTTGTAATTCCAATTCATAATATCCTTGTGAATATTTTGGAATGAAAAATCCTTTTGCTCCTGATGGATTAAAAACAACTTCATCTTTGACATAATCATATATTGTGTAATCATTTAGATTAATATCTAAACTATTAGTAATTACTTTATCAACTTCAATTGTTTTTTCTAGAATCTTTGGTTCTGCTAATAATTCAATTCAATAATAGAACTTTACTTTAGCTCCTAAGACTTGAAATGGTGTAGCTGATGCTAAAGTTGCAAGTTTATTAAATGAATTAAGTAAATTTGACAAATTTTCTGAATCAATTGCTATTTCTTTAATTAAAGGAACACAAACATTACCATTAGGTAATTTGTATGAATATATATTGTCTATGGTCCCTTTTTGATTAACTTTATATGTGTTGGTGTAATACATTTCAAAACTTCATCTTTGTTCAAATGTTTCATTAATTAACACATCCAAGACATCTTGCGATATGGCACTTCCAGCAGCTTTAGCTGCTTCTGGATCAATAAATAAACTCATCTCTAGATCAATCTTTGTATTATTTAGATCTTGTTTAAGAAATTCATTTTGACTTACATCAACAGAAAAATATCCAGAATATATTTTGCTATATTTTTCATTATGCTTAACTCCAACTTTAGCATAAGATTGGTCAGTAGCTAAATTAAAAGCAATATCTTCAATTTGTTGAAAAGGGAGATTTAAATCTCCAGCTAATGAATTTATAGGCAATTTAAAATTGTTAATACTAAATAAATCTACTGCAAAGGTTCAGTAGTTATCTCTTATATCAATGACACAACACATATGATCTAAATAGTGGTACTTATAATTGTTGTAATCATTGCCTTCTATCTTTTTTATTTCATATCCCATATAGTTCTCCATATATACCTTTACCTATAAAAATAAAAAAGATAGGAAATATATTTTCCTAATCTATCTTAAATATTGATTAAATCTATTATTTTAGCTTATTCAAAACATTAAATTTTTTGACCAAATAAATAATAGTTTTGTCCGTCTTGTTTAACTTGTTGTATTTTAACTTTAACTAATTTATTGCGTAAGTTCTTGCTTGAATTAAATAGAACTTTAACGAATTCGCTTGAATAACCATGCATTAATGGTGTTTTAGATTTTTCCACCAAAACTTCAAGCGTTTTTCCAACAAAGGTTTTTATGTAATTGTATTGACACTTATTTTTTAAATCTACAACTTTGTTGTATCTGTCTCTACATGTTAATGGACTAATATCTTTTTTAAATTGTCTATCTGCTACTGTTCCATGTCTTCTAGAATAAATGAAAACATTCATGTTGGCAAAATTCAATTTTTTTAGATTCTTCAATCCATCTTCAAATTGTTTTTGTGTCTCATTACCAAATCCAACTATGTAATCGGTTGTGATTGCTATATTTGGCATCTTACTTCTAATATATTTAACAAAGCTGATATATTGTTCAATCGTATATCTACGATTCATTGCATGTAGAATTTCATTATTAGCGTTTTGCAAACAAAGATGAAGTTGATTAGCCCAGCGATCCTTGTTACTTGCAAATATATCAATCATTTTCTCGCTCATTTGGAAAGGTTCAAGACTAGATAATCTCGCTCTAAACTTTCCAGATATTTTATTAATATCTATCAATAAATCTAAGAAGGTGTAATTGCCATCTTTATATTCACTGGTGTTTACACCAGTAATAACTATTTCTTTATATCCATACTTAACATAGTCTTTAATCAAAGAAAGAATGTGTTTGTGTGGCATAGATCTTTTTTGTCCACGAGCATATGGTATTTCACAATATGAACAATAAAAATCACAACCATCTTGAATTTTTAATACAGCTCTTGTGTTGTTTAAATGTTTGAAACAACCAAACTCTTCAAATTTGTTTATATCTTTATTAATCTTGCAAATTGGTTTCTTATCATTTAGATACTTGGCTAAATACTCAACTATCTTGTTTCTATATTTTGTACCAATTACAATGTCAGCTTTATCTTTGCATCATTGTTGGTTTAATTGACTAAAGCATCCCATAACAATAACAATTGGTTTTAATTTCGCATGCTTAGCTTTGCTAATCATGTTTCTACTTTTTGCATCTGCTTTGTTTGTCACAGTACATGTATTGATTAGAACAACATTAGCTTTGTTAATGTTATTAACTTGCTTAAAACCTTTTTGAACCAATTGATAAGTTACAGCATTGGTTTCAAATAAATTTACCCTACAACCTAGGTTTATTGTATAGAATGTTTTCATAAACTAATTATAGTAAATAAAAATAGGGCTAACCCCTATTGTTTATCGATTGTATCAGCTAATCCTGAAGAAGGCATTTGTTGATCATCATTTTGCTTTTCAAGCTTTGCTTTATCTTTTTCCATCTCTTCTTTTTTAGGGAGTTCACCATGTGTTCTTCTATATATATCTAAATCAATTTTGAATCTAGCATATCTTTGTAAACCAATTGAAACAAGGGTTAGAACACCAGTGATTACGAAGTAAATAATCAATGATCATTGTCTTATGTCATCAGGGTTAGTTCTGTTGTTTCTATATATAAAGATGTAGATGAAGTTAAAGATGATGGCAACAATAAACACAATCATAGATGCTAAATATCAATACAATCATTTTCTTTGAAAATGTACTGCTTTAGGCATTGTGTTCTTTGCTTCAAATCAAATGAATACTCCACACATTAATAAAGCAGCGATGTTGCATACAACACCAGGAATCAAAACTGTGTTGTAATTAAAATTTGGTCTAGTGCATAAAATTCATGTTATTGCACAGCCTAATAAAACCGTAACATTTGCTGCTAAAAACAAATATCAAATTGGTTTTTTGTCTAAATCTGTTCGTTCTCTCATAATTGGCATAATATATTTATTATTAAAAAATATTTAAATAAATAAACAAATATATTTTTTTAATATATAAAATATATTAACAAAATTTAAAAAAGATTAAAAACGGAGATAAAAGTAATGGGTTTATTTGACAAACTCTCAAATAAAACAATTAAGCAAGTTGTTGCTTATGAAGTTCTTGATTCAAGAGGATTTCCTACTGTTGCTTGTAAAGTAACTTTAGCATGTGGTGCTGTTGGAAAAGCAATGGTTCCATCTGGTGCTTCTACAGGACAAAAAGAAGCTCTTGAATTAAGAGATGGAGATAAAAAAAGATTTAATGGTAAAGGTGTACTAAAAGCTATTAATAACATTAATAGAGTTATTGGTCCACAAGTTATTGGAAAGAACGGAAACAAACAAGCTGAGCTTGATGATTTCATGATTAAATTAGATGGCACTAATGGAAAAACTAAATTAGGAGCAAATGCTATCTTAGCTGTTTCATTAGCTAATGCTAAAGCTTGTGCAAATGCAAATAAAATGCCTCTTTATATGTACATCAGAAGTTTAGTACATGAATGCAAAGAAAACGAAGAATACTTTTTACCAGTTCCAATGTTAAATGTAATTAATGGTGGTGCTCATGCTGACAACACTATTGATTTCCAAGAATTTATGTTTATGCCAATTGGAGCTAAAACAATCAGAGAAGCAGTTCAAATTGCCAGTGAATGTTTCCATGCTTTAGGAAAGTTGCTAAAGGCAAAAGGTTTGAATACATCTAAAGGTGATGAAGGTGGATATGCACCATTACTTAAATCTGCTGAAGAGGCTTTAGACATTATGGTTGAAGCAATTAAAACTGCTGGATACAAACCGGGTGTTAACCAACAAGTTGCAATCGCTTTAGACTGTGCTGCAAGTGAAATGTATGATGAAGCAACTAAGAAATATGTTTTTAAAAAAGCATTAGATGCTAAACATTTATCCAAAGATAAAGCAACTCTATCAACTGATCAAATGATTAATTATTTAGTTGACTTAACTAAGAAATATCCAATCATTAGTATTGAAGATGGTTTAGCTGAAAATGATTGAGAAGGTTTTGCTAAACTAACAGCACTAATTGGAAACAAAGTTCAAATTGTTGGTGATGACTTATATTGTACAAACCCAAACTTAACTCAAGAAGGTTTAACAAAGAAAGCAACAAATGCCGTTTTAATAAAATTAAACCAAATCGGAACTTTAACAGAAACTATCAATACAATCCAATTAGCAAGACACTCTGGATGAGCTGCAGTTGTTAGTCACCGCAGTGGTGAAACTGAAGATACATTCATTGCTGATTTATCTGTAGCATTAAACTGTGGTCAGATCAAAACAGGAAGTATGTCACGTTCTGAAAGAATTTGTAAATACAACCGTTTAATGGAAATTGAAGATGAATTATCATTAAGGGGTGTTTATGAAGGTGTTAAAACTTTCAAGAATTTAGGGGGCATTAATGAAATTAAAAAATAAAAAGAGATTCGCCATCTTATGTTCTGGTGGTTCAGCACCTGGTATGGCAACATGCGTAATCTCATTTGTAAAAAAATGTTTATCTATTGGTGCAGAAGCCGTAGCTATAGCTAATGGTTTTGAAGGATTACATGATAACCAATTTAGAAATATTTCATCAAACTTTGTTTTCAACTTTATTGATAATGGTTCTGCATTAATCGGAACAAGTAGATGTGACAAGTTTAGAGATGATCCTAAATATCGTAAGAAATGTGCAGAAAATTTAAAGAAACATCAAATTGATGGATTAGTCGTTGTCGGTGGTAATGGAAGTTACAAAGGAGCTTATGATCTAGCTAAGCTAGGAATTAGAATCGTGGCTGTTCCTGCAACTATTGATAACGATATTCCTTCAACAGTTTATACAATTGGATTTGATACATGTCTAAATACAATCTGTCGTTGTGTCAGCGATGCTAATGATGTATTTGTTTCACACCGTGGTATTGCCTTAATGGAACTAATGGGTAAAGGTTGTCCTGATGTAACTGTTAGATCTGCTATTGCTAACAATGCAACATATATGGTTACAAAATATTCAAAATTAAAACCTGAAGGTTTTTTAAAGATTGCTAGAGAAGGATTTGCAAAAGGAAAACCAAACATTACTTTCTTAATTACAGAACAACTATATCCTAAAGAAGGACCAAATAGTCTTAATGCTATTGCTAAATGATTAGAAAAAGAATCAGGAATGTTTACAAGACATGTAGTCCTTGGATACATCCAAAGAGGTGGAAAACCATCTGCTCGTGACCGTTTACTTGCTAACTATATGATTAATGTTGCTATTGATCAATTAATTGAAAGCAAAGGTTCAAAAGCAATTTGTCGTAGAGCAAGAAAAACAGTTGCAATGGATTTAGCTAAAGCAGTTTCAATGAGAAGAAAAAGTTGAAACAAAGAATTGGTTGCTATCTTCAATAAGATCAACCAAGAATAGAGTTTTTATAAATAATATAATTATTTATAAAAGAAGTAAAATATAAGTATGGAGATATTATGAAAACACAAGTAATTTGTACTATCGGGCCAAGTTGTAACAACCCACAAATGATGAAGAAAATGGCTGATGTTGGTATGAAATGTGCCAGAATCAACCTATCACATGGAGATTTTAGCTTCTACAAAAAAGTAGCTGATAATCTAAAGAAAGTAAAAGGTTATAAGATTCCTCTTATGACTGATACTAAAGGACCAGAAATTAGAGTGTGTGAATTAAAAAAACCATTACTAATTAAATCTGGTGCTACTGTAACTATCTTAACAAAGTGTTTCAAGACACCAAACAAACCAAACACATTCTGTGTTTATGATTCAACTAAGAAATACAATATGGCAAAAGACCTTAAGAAAGGTTATAGAATTGCTGTAGATGATGGTAAATTGTATCTTAAGACAATTGCTGTTGATGTTAACAAAGGTGTAATCACTGCTAAAGCAATGAATACTCACACATTATTAACAAATAAGAGAATTAACTTACCAGACTCTTCTTACTCAATGCCATTCTTGTCACAAAGAGACATTCAAAACATGAAAGAATCTGTTCAAATCGGAGCTAAATACATTGCTTTAAGTTTCGTATGTAATGTTAAAAACATTAAAGATGCTAGAAAAGTAATTGTTAAAGCCGGTGGTAAGAACGTTAAAGTTTACTCTAAGATTGAAACTCAAGATGCCCTAAACAACTTAGATTCAATTGTTAAAGAAGCTGATGGTATTCTAGTAGCTAGAGGTGACTTGGCACTTGAAACTCCATACTATGAAGTTCCATACTGAGAAACTGAAATTATTAAAAAATGTAAAAAATACCACAAACCTGTAGTTGTTTGTACACAAATGCTAGACTCTCTAGAAAGAAATGTACATCCAACAAGAGCAGAAGTAACTGATGTTTACTATGCTGCATCTATGGGTGCTGATGGTACATTACTATCTGGTGAAACAGCAAGTGGTTGCGATCCAGTTAACGCAGTTAGAACAATGCAAGCAATCATTGATGCTGCAACAAAAAGACCAATAACTAAAAAATAATTAGGAGAAAACCCAATGGCAGAAATCGTACACGCCAAAGATTTAAGACCTGGTAACACTTTCTTAAACGGCGGCAATTTATATGAAGTAATTGAAAATTACTTTAACAAAACAGCAATGCGTGAAGGCATTGTTAAATGTAAAGTTAGGAACTTAAGAACTGGTTCTATCACTATTGATGTATTAACTGGTGGAAAGTTTGAAAAAGTTTTAGTTGAAAATGTAAAGATGAGTTTTAGCTACGTAGATGGCTCAAACTACGTTTTCATGGACAACACAACTTTTGAAACAGTTGAAATTCCTGAAGCTAGAATCCAATCAATGAAGAACTTCTTAATTGAAGGAATTGAAGTTTCTATCTTAAAGTATGGTGAAGAAATTCTTGGTATTAGACTGCCAGACCAAATCACCTGTGATTTAATTGATTGTGAAGAAGCTGTTCAAGGTAATACAGTTAAAGCAATCATGAAGAAAGCTCATATCTCAACTGGACTAGAAGTCCAAGTTCCTCAATTTGTTAAACCAACTGATAGAATTATTATTCGTACATCAGACGGTACTTATGTAGGAAGAGAAACTAAATAATGAATAACACTACACAAATTAAAAACTTTGATATTGAAAATGGTTTAGGAAAAATTTCATTTAGTCCTGAACTAATTACTAATATCATTAAAAAAGTTTTGAGCTCGTTTAATGGTTATGAGTATGTTTCACATACTATTGAAACGGTTCATAGCAATTATTATGAAGTGTCTATTCATATCAAAGCTCCAAATGGTCGTTTAAACTTTAAAGAACTTGATCGTTTACAAAAAGAAATGCTTATTGTTATGAAACAATCATTAAGCTTGACTTGTGTAGTTGTAATTAACGTTGACAATGGAAAACAAAACTAAATGACAACAAAGAGTAGATACTACTCAATATCTTTATTCTAGTTTAATTAAAAACCTAAAAGGTGATGAACTTAAACAAGATTTTTCCAATGCAGAGAGTTATCAATTTAATGATGATCAATTTTCTGTGCTTGAATATTATTGTCAACATCAAGATGAAATAGTAAAACTATTTAGTGATAATCTTGGCAAAGATTGAACATGAGAAAGAATTGCTCCAATGGCACAAGCAATTATGATTATGTGTTATTGTGAAGTAAAAGCAATTAACACGCCTATAGCTGTAGCTATTGATCAAGCTTTAGTTACTGCTGAAAAGTATGGTCAACTTGAAAATAAAAAATTCATCAATGCCATTCTTGATAAAGTATTAAAAAAGTAGACAAAGTCTACTTTTTATTTTGTTTCTTTATTTGTTCCAAGTAAGCATTTAATCTAAGTTCGCTTGGGTTATCTGCTTTTTTGTAATACTTTGTGCCTTTTAATTGTTTAGGTAAGTATTCTTGTTCAACTCAATGGTTAGGATAGTTGTGTGGATAGATATATCCAACATTACCTAATTTAACATGTGACTTGTAATTATTGTCTTTAACATGCTTAGGTATTTCATAACACTTACCATTTTGAACATCTTCAAACGCTTGGCCAAAGGCCATGTATGCAGAATTTGATTTAGGGCTTAAACACATTTCTACAACTGTATCTGCTAGAATTTGATAACATTCAGGAATACCAACACGATCAACTGCTTGTGCTGCTGTTACAACTCTAGCACATAAAGGAGCGTTAGCTAAACCTATGTCTTCATATGCGCAAGCAACCATTCTTCTTGTAATGCTTGTTAAATCTCCAGTTGTTAATAGTCTTGCTAAATAATATAAACCTGCATCAGGATCTGATCCTCTAATAGATTTATGAAATGCTGAAAGCATATCATAATATTCATCACCATAGCTACTACCTAATACTGTTGGTGATAATAGAATCTTTTCTAATAACTTGTTATCAACTTTATCATTCTTATAGAATTTAACAATGTTATCAATTACATTGATAGCTGATCTAACATCACCATTACAATGATAAGCAATAGTCTTTAATGCTGAATCAGTAATCTTAGCATTGATTCTTTTCTCTTTATTTATTTTCTTTAGTCATAAATAAAGTTCATCTGGCCTAATCAATTCTAATCTAGCAATGTTACATCTACTTCTAATTGCAGGGTTGATAGAAAAGAATGGGTTTTCAGTTGTACATGCAAACATTGTTACTGTACCATCTTCTAGATAGGGAAGCAAGATATCTTGCTTATCTTTATTAAGACGGTGAATTTCTTCCACAATAATAATGTAAGGGGTTGTTGAAACTTTAGCTAATTGAATTATCTGAGTTAAAGATTCCTTTTTATCAGTAGCAGCATTGAACATTGCATAAGGCAATTTCATATCTTTACATAATGCCGTAGCTAAAGTCGTCTTGCCAATTCCAGGATATCCATAAAAAATAATATTAATAGGCTTACCGCTTTTAACCATTCTGGTTAAAAGACAGTTGGGTCCTACTAAATGTTTTTGTCCTATTACATCATCTAATGTTTTAGGTCTTAATTCAAAAGCTAATGGTTGTTTATTCATAATTATTTTCCTAACAACATATGTATTTCTTTTTTATAGATTGGACCATCAATAGTCCATGGTGTTTCTAAGATTTTACAAATCTTAGAAACAAGTGGATAGTTAACTCATTCTTTTAAAGTCTTTAATCCAATCTTTCCTTCGCCAATATTTGCATGGCGGTCTTTGTGAGCGCCTTTTTCATTTAGTGAATCATTTATGTGAATTACCTTTAGGTACTTTAAACCAATAATGTCATCAAAGATCTTTAAAGTAGCAGATGGGTCTTTAATGTCATAACCACTATCTGAGATGTGGCAAGTATCTAAACAAACACCCACCAAATTTTTGTTTTCTACTTGCTTAATGATCTCTTTAAGTTCTTCGAACTTAGAGCCAATCTCATTGCCTTTTCCGGCCATGGTTTCTAAGCAAATAATGACATGATTGTTCTTCTTATTAACAAAGTTAATAGCTTCAGCAATATATTTACATCCTAATGCTTTATCCGGATTACTTCCTGGATGTAAAACTAAATACCTTGCACCTATTTGGTTAACTCTATCTACCTCTTGTGCTAAGAATACCTTAGCAAAGTGACGTTTCTTTTCTTCAGAGTTAGCACAGTTAATAATGTAAGGGGAGTGAACAATCACGTCTTCAATTGGAATGTGTTTTTCTTTTAATGCTTGGTGAAATTCTTTAACCTTAAGCTTAGAAATGGGCTGTCTGGCGATTGATTGGGGCGAACCAGTATAAATCATAAAACAGTTGGCATCTTGGCTTGTAGCCATATCTAAAGAGCCTAATAGATAGTCTGGAGCAGACATGCTAACATGACAACCTAACTTATTCATTACTTTTTGTCCTTATCATCTAATTTACTATATATAGTGTTCCAAGCTATTTGTTCTATAGAACCACCTTTATTTAAGATTTCTCTCAAGACATCTAAATCTAAAAGAGGTGTATGATTCTTCTTTGCTTCAAGCATTTCATTTTTAAATGAATTAATTTGTTGTTTAGTGAAACCTACAACAAATTTTGGATTTCTAAAGATTTTGCAACATGATAAGATGAAATCTTTCTTCTTACTTGCTTTATTAAATAAAGTAGCATCCATTTGATCATCAAACACTAAAACAATTCCGTTTTGACTAGCACAAATGACTTGGCTTGCTCTTTGAGCATGAGAGAAAGGTTTCTCATCTAATTTACCAGACTTAATCTTATTAAGGATATCTTTAGCTTGAATTTCAGCTTCTTTACTTCTGTTAGAGAAGATAGACAATAGGATATCCTTTTCACTAGGCATAGTCAAATCTTTAACTCTATTTAGAGTTGGAGCTGGTTCTTGTTTCTTTTCTTTCTTAGGTTCTTTCTTTGGTGTTTTTACTTCTACATCAGAGAAAACAAACATTTGGTCATCATCTTTAGTTTGAACTACTTCTTGCTTTACAACCTTTGGTTGTACTTTATGTTGTGGTTTAGTTTCACTCACGTGTGTATTTGACACTCCGTCAAATACAGCAAGAGATTTAATGATAGCATGATCAATAATTACATGGACATCTGTTGGGGTTGATACTTTAAAGTATGTCTCTTGTCAAATGTCTAATAGTTTAACTAATTTATCAATGTCATCAATAGCTACGCTGGTTACTAAGTTTTCATTTGTCTTAGTTAATAACTTATAGTTATTTGTTTTAGCATAAATTAATTTATCAGTCAAAATTGAAACTAATAAATTAGCAAAGTTCATAAAGTTAATTCCCGATTGGAAATAACTATTTATCTTAGTAAAGATGTCTTGACTATTTTGGGTTGTTAATAGATTAATGAAGTCAACCATTTCTTTAGGACTTAATAATCCATATACTTTATAAATGTCTTGAACATTGATGGTGTTATCACCATATGTTGCTGTTTGTTCAAGAATGCTTAAAGCATCTCTAGCAGAACCATCTGCTATATCAGCAATAATCTTTAAAGCATCTAAATCACATTTAATGTTTTCTGCTTTGCAGACTTTAGTTAACATCTTAACCATGTCACTATGTAAGATTTTGTTAAATCTAAAACATTGACATCTTGATAAGATGGTGCCTGGAATCTTGTGCATTTCTGTTGTAGCAAAAATAAATACAACATGCTTTGGCGGTTCTTCAACTAACTTCAATAAAGCATTTCATGCTTGTGTTGTTAACATGTGTGCTTCATCAATAATATAAACTTTCTTATTTAGTTTTGCTGGCAAGAACATTGCAGCATCATTAATTTGTCTTACTTCGTCAACACCATTATTGCTTGCACCATCTAATTCAACAACATCAATAATTTGGTTGTTAGTAAAGTCTTTGCAGACTTCACATTGACCACAGACATCACCGTCTTTATTATGTAAACAGTTGATGGCGTTAGCATAAATTTTAGCTATAGATGTTTTACCTGTACCTTTGGTACCAGCAAAAACATAAGCATTAGCTACTTGGTTGTTTTTAATTGAATTTTTTAAAATTTTAACTATATATTCTTGACCGATAACATCAGCAAAAGTTTTAGGTCGATATTTACGGTATAAAGACAAATAATTCATAGTAGTAATATTATATAAATATTTATATAATATTAAACATTATGAGCAAAACAATAATCGCACCTAATTTAACTGTCATAACTTCACAATATATGGACAATAATTCCTATATTATTTTTAATAAAAATGAGGCAATTGTTATTGATCCAAGTTTCTCTGGACAAGAAATAACTGAGGCTATTCCTAAAGGAATAAATGTAGTTGCAATCTTATTAACTCATGCTCACTTTGATCACTGTTTTGATGTTGCTACTATATTAAATAAATGAAATTGTGCTGTTTACATTCATGAAGCAGATAAGGATACTTATTCTAAGTATCGTTATGATGAATTAGTTAATATGAGAGTCAAAGACTTTTCTAAGAATATTAAATGATTTAATGAAAGTAAATTAAATATTGGTGGATTTAAAATAGATGTGTTACATACACCCGGTCATTCTGCTGGATCTGTAACATACAAATATAATGGATGAATCTTTGTTGGTGATACATTATTCTACAATAGTTATGGAAGAACAGATTTAGGTAACTCAAATCCTTTGGATTTGACAAAGTCACTTGCTTCATTATGAAACAAGTTAAAAGATAATGATTTAATCCTACCTGGTCATAATCGTTGAGGAACCTTTAAAGATGTTAAAAGAGATAACTATATGGCTCAAGATCTAATAAAAAATAGGCATTAAGCCTATTTTTAATTGCATCTAAACTTAAAAAATAAGTATATAATGTGGCCGAGGAAATAGTATGAAAATAAATAGTAAAATTTTGATTCCGATAGTTTGTGTATCATTTGCACCAACATGTATAACACCTTTTGTTGTAGGATGTAGTGAACATTATGAGACTAAGGATTGAATTGATGATTCTAATGTTCAACTAATACATGATTATTCTGATGTAAAAGATGAAGAAACAAACCATTGATCAACCATTATAGAAATGCCTGGTTTTACTTATAAAGGGACAGAAAAAACATTTGATGAATTTATAGAACAAGCAAGAGTTACAAAAATAACAATTTTTGATCCTGATGGGAATTTGCTTCACTACGCAGCTGATGGAACTTTATACAAAACAAATTTAGATAATGAGTTTGGTATTAAATTTACAATTCATGATAATGGTAGCTTAAAAGCCTATACTGTAGGAAGTTATGACGAACATAAATATGTAATTTCTGAATTACAAATAAAAATTGGTAATACATATATTTACAAGAAAAATAACGAATTAAATTTTTGTATTTATAACACACATTTTATGTCACGAACCGAAGGTTTTACCTTTAGATTTCCTAATCAACAGCACCAATTTAGAATAGAAGGTTATGAATATTTGCATTATTCTCATGAATATACAAAAATTGAAGCTGCAATGTTTGAATGGGATGGAAGCAAATATGTGGAAATAGACAAAAGCGAAACAGATGTTGCTGTTTTCTCATATTATGAGGCACAACATCAAATACAAATTTCATTCAATCCTAGTGTAGCGGTTTGACCTTTCGATTTTTTTATTGGATTTTATGGTGTAAAAAAAGATGGATCTAAGGAATTAATCGATCCAATTGATCAAAACGTTAAATATCGAATCATTAATGAAGAGCAGAAAAAAAAGATTGGTTTTACTTCCGAACACCCGCCAATAATTTATGGTGGATTTTTATATAAAGATTGATACCATGATCCATATGGTTTAACAAAATATTATTTTGATTTAAATGAAGCCGATGGTGATTGAAACTATAATGAACGTGAAGTTCCTTATATCACATTTGCAATGTATTCAGTTGATATGAGTTTTCATACAAACTTTAGCAAAGTTAAATTTGAACTATATAGCGGAACAACACCACAAGAAGAACTTCAGGAAACAACTGACTATACTTGGTACCATGATGAATGGTTAAGTGAGGTTCGTTTTACTCCTGTTGGAAAACAAAAAATCCTTGATGGTATAACAAATAATTTAACCCTTGTTGCATCTGATTTTAGGCTTGAAAAGATTCATTATTCTAAACCGTGAGGACATTGTTCACCATTTTTCCGTGGAGTAACAAAATTAAATTCATAAATAGGCATTAAGCCTATTTTTTTTGTTTTGCTTTAGCACTAACTAATTTCATATAAGAGTTCAAAGCATGGACTGCACGATCAGAAAGTTGAACCTTTTTACTTTCTTCGGCAATTCTTTCTGAGATTGCCTGTAAGGCATTTTCATTAATACCTTTATCAAATTCAAAGAAATCAGATAAGATTACTAACTTGTTTTCTTTAAATGTGTACATTCCATAATTAACTAAAGCAGTTTGTCTTTCACCATTGGTTGAAGTGATATACATATATCCTGGAACTAAGGCGCCAACAATTTTAGCATGTTCAGGCAAAATACCAACATAGCCATTGGCTGTTGGCATTGTCACACTAGCGACTTGTTTGTCTATACACACCTTATTAGGTGTAGATATTTGTAATCTAAATTCTTTAGCCATGATTATTTAGTTTTTAATTTATTAGCTACCTTTTGTTTAACTTCTTCTAATGTACCAACATTGTAGAAGTAAACTTCTGGAATGTTGTCACATTTACCTTCAACTATTTCTTTAAAGCCAGCAATAGTATCAGCAATCTTTACATATTTTCCTGGATAACCAGAGAACTTTTCAGCAACTGCAAAAGGTTGAGATAAGAAGTTTCTTATCTTTCTTGCTCTAGCTACTAATAATTTATCTTCATCAGATAATTCATCAACACCTAGAATAGCAATAATATCTTGTAGTTCGTTAAACTTTTGTAAGATTGCTTGAACATCTCTTGCTACCTTATAGTGTTCAATACCAACAATCTTAGGATCTAGCAATCTTGAAGAAGATTCTAGAGGGTTAACAGCTGGATAGATACCCAATGATGCAATCTTTCTATCTAGAACGATCTTAGCATCAAGGTGAGCAAATGTTGTAGCGGGAGCTGGGTCAGTTAAGTCATCAGCAGGAACATAAACTGCTTGAACTGAAGTAATTGATCCGTTCTTTGTAGAAGCAATTCTTTCTTGTAGTTGCCCCATTTCATAACTTAATGTAGGTTGGTAACCAGCAGCGGAAGGCATACGGCCTAACAATGCTGATACTTCAGAACCGGCTTGTGTAAATCTGAAAATGTTATCAATGAACAATAGAACATCTTGATGTTCTTTATCTCTAAAGTATTCTGCCATTGTTAATCCAGATAGAGCAACTCTCATTCTGGCACCAGGCGGTTCATTCATTTGACCAAACACTAAAGCAGTATTGTTAATAACTTTGGATGCCATCATTTCATGATAAAGGTCATTACCTTCTCTTGTTCTTTCACCAACACCAGCAAAGACGGATAGACCACCATGTCCTGTGGCAATGTTGTGAATTAATTCTTGTACTAGTACAGTCTTACCTACACCAGCACCACCAAATAATCCAATCTTACCACCTTTAACATAAGGTACTAGTAAGTCAATTACTTTAATTCCTGTTTCAAAGATTTCTTCAGAAGCAATTTGATCTTGGAAACTTGGAGCAGGTTTGTGAATAGATTCTCTAGGTGTTCCTTGAGGAACATCTTCTTTACCATCAATAGGTTGACCAATAACATTGAACATTCTTCCAAGTACTGCTTTACCTACTGGGACTGTAATAGGAGAGTTAGTATTGATTACTTCCATATTACGTTTTAGTCCACCAGTATCTCCCATAGAGATACATCTAACAATATCATCACCAATTACTTGAGCAACTTCAAGCACTAATTTGTTATCACCATTTTGAATAGTTAGAGCATCGTTGATGTTTGGTAAATTTTCATGACCAAAAATAACATCAACTACTGGTCCCATTACTTCGTAAATGTGACCAATATTTTTATTTTCTTGTTTTACTTCGTTTTCCATATTTGCTCCTTTAGTGTTTTGCTGCTCCAGCAACAATTTCATTAATTTCTTGGGTGATTGCTTCTTGTCTAGCTTGGTTGTATTGAATCTTTAGATTATCAATCAGTTCGGTGGCATTTTTTGTTGCCCCTTCCATTGCAAACCTTCTACTTGTAGATTCACATAGGGTTGATTCAATCAATGATCCATAAACCAAGTTTGAAACATATACAGGTAAGATTGCTCTAATGATATCTTTTGCGTTTGGTTCAAAGATTGTTCATTCACTAACCTTGTTTTCTTTGGTTACACCAAATAGTTCTGGTCAGATAGGTAGAATGTTTCAAACTTTTGGCACATTGCTTACAGATGATTTGAATTCTGTGTAAACAACTTTAATGTTTTTGTACTTGCCTTCAGCATATGCTGCTAAGATTTCATAACTTAGTGGTAACAATGTGTAATAGTTGTTTGCATCAAGGTCTCATCTCATTGTTCTAACAATTTGATCACCTAGATGGTGCATTTTCAAATAACTTACACCTTTTTGTCCAAAGACAAGAATTTTATCTTGTGGTCTTAACATAGTCATTAGGAATTTACATATGTTGTTATTAAATGGACCACACAATCCTAAGTCAGATGTACATAAAATGTACAAATCTTGGTCTTGGACTTTTTTAGTTGTTAATCTCAAAAAGTCCAAGTTAGGTTCACGAAGAATTAAAGTCTTAAAGACTCGATAATATTCACGGCAAAAAACACTTACCGCTTCAAAACTCTTTAATTGAGACTTGATCTTGGTAGTGGCAACCAATTTCATCGCATTTGTGATTTTCTTGGTTGCTTCAATAGATTTAATACGTTTTTTAATTAAATCCAATGATTGCATATTATTTCTTTAATTCCTTAATATCTCCATATTTTTCAGCTTTGTAATCTGGAATAGCTGAAATATATTCAAGCATAAAGTCCTTAAACTCTCTGTTGAATTTTTCAATCAACTTATCATCAAACTTTCCAGCATTAGATAATTCAGTTAATAATTTTGAATCATTGAAATGATTAATTAAGTCTTTTTTAAAGACTGTAATCTTTTCTAATGGGATTCATTTGATATAGTGGTATTTAATTGCAAAAAGCAAGACAGCTTCTTGTAATTGTGAATATGGTGAGTTTTCTGGTTGTTTAATCATTTCCATAATTCTCTTACCATGTTCAATGATATCTTTTGTTTCTTTATCTAGATCTGAACCAAATTGGCTAAAGGCAGATAATTCTGCAAATTGAGCAAGCTCAAGTTTTAAACTACTTGCTGTTTGTTTTACATAACCTCTTTGCGCAGCAGATCCAACTCTAGATACTGATAGACCTGGGTCAATGGCAGGACGCTGTCCAGCATTGAACATACTAGTCATCATAAATAATTGACCATCTGTAATTGAAATTACATTTGTTGGAATATAAGCAGAGATATCACCTGCTTGTGTTTCAATAATTGGTAAGGCTGTAATTGAACCATTACCATGGTCTTTATTTAATCTACCAGCTCTTTCAAGTAATCTTGAGTGTAGATAGAAGACGTCACCTGGATAAGCTTCACGACCCGGTGGTCTTCTAAGTAACAATGAAATTGTTCTATAACTTACTGCGTGTTTAGATAAGTCATCATAAACAATTAATACATCTTGTCCTTTAGATAATCAATATTCAGCAATTGTAATACCTGTATAAGGTGCAAGATAAATTAAAGCAGGAAGTTCTCCAGCAGTAGAAGATACAATAGTTGTATATTCCATTGCTCCTGCTTTTTCTAATACGTCATGAATGTGAACAACAGTTGAACGTTTTTGTCCAATAGCAACATAAACACATTTAACATTCTTACCTTTTTGGTTAAGAATTGTATCTACAGCAATTGTTGTCTTTCCTGTTTGTCTATCTCCAATAATCAATTCTCTTTGACCTTTTCCAATAGGAAACATTGAGTCAATTGATAAGATTCCTGTTTCAAGTGGAGCATCAACTGATTGTCTAGTAATAACACCTGGTGCAATCTTTTCAATTGGCATCATAGTTTTTGTAGCAATAGCTTTCTTTCCATCTATTGGTTGACCAATAGCATCAACAACACGTCCTAACATTTCATCACCAACCGGAACAGAAACTACTTGGCCTGTTCTATTAACTTGTGAGTTTTCGGCAATATTATCATATTTGCCTAATAGAACAATACCAAGAGTTTCTGCCTCTAGGTTTAGAATCATACCTTTAGTTCCGTTTTCAAATACAACTAACTCATTAAGCATTGCTTGTTCAAGACCAGAAACTAGAGCAATGCCATCTCCGATGGAAATTACTCTACCTACTTCGTCTTTCTTAATTTTGTTAGCGTATTTATCAATCTTAGCCTTTATAAGGGCAGCAAATGAATCTGTTTTAGTTGCCATAATTATCCTTTCTTAGATAATAGTTCTCTCTTAAGAACTTTTAGTTTTGATCAATAAGTGTTAGTGTATATTTTGTTGTTGACTTGAATTCTTAAACCACCAATTAGATATGGTTTGATATATCATTCGACATCAATTTTTTTATTGAGTTTCTTTTCAAAGAAATTTTTGATTTTATCTATTTGAGCTTCACTCAACTCACTAGAAGAAGTAATTTTAACTCTAGTGATATCAAACAATTCATGATATATTTCACGACACATTGCAGCAATATAGTGAAAGTTGTAATATTGATTGTTATCAATAATTGTTCAAACTCAATAGATAACTATTGGGTCAAAGCCATATCCTGTTAACACAGTCATGGCAAAATCTTTACGTTCACCTTTATCAATTGCTCTAGCAGCAAGAATGTTATAAAAATCAACATTAGTTGAGTTCATTGCATCTAATGCAGCGATTTGTTGATAATATTTTTCTTGTGTTTCTTTATCCTTTGCAATTCCAAAGATTGCATTGGCATAAGATAACAATTGATTTGCTAATTGCATTATTTTGTCTTCTTAATATCTTGTTCGATTGATTCTAGTAAATCATCAATATATTTGTCTTTATCTTGCTTATCAACTTCTTTGCTAAGAACTGATTCAGCAACATTGAAGGCAATATTGATAATATTGTCTTGTTCGTTTTCACGAGCTAAACGCTTTTCTTTCTCTACATCATCTTTTGCATCATTCACAATCTTGTTAGCTGTTTGTTTAGCTTCGATCTTAGCTTTTTCAATAATACCAAAAGCTTCAGCTTTAGCTTGTGTTGTAATTGCCATTGCTTGACTTAATGCAGTAACTTTTAATTGGTTAGCTTCATTAAGTTCCATAGTTGCTGTTTCTTTTGCTTTTTGAGCATCAGCAATTTCCTTAGCAATGTAATCATGTCTTTTCTTAATTGAGTTCTTTGTTGGTTTTCAAACCAATCATGTCATTAACACAACTAAGATAACAGCAGCAATGATATGAGTTAAGAAAACTCATAGATTTGGAAATAAATTATTAACCACTCAACTTGCTTCAAGTGGTTTACAAGAACTCAAAGTTAGTGTTAATGGCAAAATACTTATCATTAAGATAAGTCCTACTAATAACGCTCTTTTTGTTTTTGTATATTTCATTTCCATTGTTTACTCCTATGCTTGTCCTGGAGCAACGAAAATTAATAGAATAGCAATAATCAATGAGTAAATTGCTGATGTTTCAGCAATCGCGTCACCTACGATTAATGTTGTTCTAATTTTGCTTTCAGCTTCAGGGTTACGAGCTACGGCTTCAACAGCCTTACCACAAGCGTAACCTTGTCCGATAGCAGTACCTAATGTACCAAGGGCAGCAATACCTGCACCTAAAAATGCACTATCCATACTTTTTCTCCTTTTTTAAAAAAATATATACATCTTAAGTATATATTTTTTTAGTGTTTTTATATATATTATTATTTAAGTAATGGATTAGATCTAGGAACTACATGAACTTGTGGTAATGGTGCATCATCACCTTTGGCCATAGTTCAATAAACCATTGTTAACATTGTAAATACCAGCGCTTGGATTAGACCTGAAAGCAGGTCGAAGTATGCTCGAATCGGTGCTCCAGTTAATCCTCCAAGAATGTTAATTACACCAATAACCGGAACGTTTTGTCAGATTCAATTTGTAAAGAAGAATCACAAAGTGATAATGATTGATCCAGCAGTGATATTACCTCACAAACGGAAAGACATTGAAATCAATGGGGCAATGTTACTCATTACTTCTAGAGGGTTAATGAAGACAGGAATTTGTTTTCCCTTCTTTGTTTTAATCTTCAAACAGAAGTTTTTCAAGTAAGAAAGCTTTTGGAATTTGAAACCCACAACCCAAACACCAATGTACATAATTAATGCCATTGACAAAGTCACTGTATATGATCCTGTTGGGTTTTCTAAACCAAAGACACCAATGACGTTAGAAACCAAAACATAAGTGAAGATAAAAACAAACAATGGTGTCATTTTATCAAACTTAGGTCCTAGAATTTCATGAACCATATTTCTAAAATATGAAACATAAATTTCTACAGCTAAAACATATCCTGTAGGAGCTTCGTTTGCTTTAAGTGATTTAGATTTTTTGTAGTAGATAATACAACAAATAGCAACGATTACTGCAACAACAATAATCGAAAATATTTGTGGTCTTATGCTAAGAGGTTGTCATTCACTCATATAAAAATTTTACCCTATTTTGTGGTGTTTTTCTCATTTTTGCTAACATAGTTAGCAAAAATTAATTTAGTAATAATAACTTGTATAGGGGCCACCAAAGTTATTGCCAACATAACTCACTTGTTAAAATGGGCTGGAAATGCTAATCCAATGAATGGAATTCCAATAATTGCAGCGTATTTCAAAACATATGTAATAACATATCAAGCAATGCCGCCTTTGCCCATTTTAGCAGTAACAATTGATGGAGAAGGAAGCAATAAACTTACAAAAATGAAAATCATTCCTGGTGCAAGGCAAAGCAAGAAAGCATATAGATAACTTCAATTGTGTTGAAGTGATGACACAGTCATAAACACAATAAAACATGCAAGCATTATTAAACAATAAATAACCAAAGAAACTTTGGTTATTAATTTTGAACTTTTAATGTTTTTTTGTTCCATTTAGAAGATTAATCTTCTTTCTCTTCGTCTGTGAAATATTTATTAATTGTTCCGTATAAAGTTGTTGTGTCTTTATCTTTTTCTGGATCTGGATTTTTAATTTCTTGAGTTGGCATATCCACTATATCAACTAGTTTTCCATCTTTGTAAATAGCTAGTAATGATGCTTTGTTGCCGGGACTTGTGTCAAAAGGTTTGGTTCTCTTATCAGTTGTAGGGAACATTGATGCACCCCTATTCATAAAAGCTCTAAAAGCTTTAGCTGATTTGTCCTGTCTGATGTAATCAGATTCAGTTACTTTTTCGTCTTTATCCCATTGATAAGTTTCAGTGTGATTTAATTCTCTTGTTTGAGATATTCAATCTTTGTTTCATTTATCAAATGGTCCAATGTTTTTCTTGGCATAACCATATCCTAATTTCGCATTGTCTGTTACATAATATTCATGGTTGTTTCCATCGAAGAAACGGAAGTTAAAGCTATCAATGTATGTAACAAATCCAAAATCGCGGTTTAATTTTAACGTACCGGCTTCTTGAACATCTCTATATCATACAGAGTTGTGTATGTTAGCAAATCATTCATCTACTATTCTACTTTCAGTACTTCCAAAGAATTTTTGAGTTGCACTTACTTCACCTTTTTCATCTGTTGGGTAAGCATTACTACCGATCAATAAAATGTAATTACCTTTGAAGAATTTTTTTGATCCTAAAAGTAAGTCATCATTATCAAAATGACCATTATTCATGTGCTCTAATGATTCATCATTAAGGAATGCATCATATGAGATGTAATTAGCAAGGATTGCATTATCTGAACTACAGCTAGTTGCAGAAAAAACTAATGGGGTTGCAGCAGCAACAGAACCCAATCCCATACTTATCTTTTTTAGTAAGGAAAACTTTCTCATAAGTTATCTTGTTTAACAATTATAGTATAAAATAGTAATAATATGAAAGAAATAGTTCAATTAGCAAATCTATACCCAAGCTTAGCCAAAGCTAAGCTTAGATCTTCTAATGAAATTAAGTATTTTGATAATCTTTTTAAACTTACAAATTCTCAGAAAAAATTAGGTAAAAAGAAGACATTTTTTGTAAGAACTTATGGTTGCCAAGCAAATGAAAGAGATAGCGAAATAATTAAAGGAATTTTGATTGCTATGGGTTTTGTTCAATCTAAAGATTGAAAAAATGCTAATTTAGTAATCTTAAATTCATGTGCGATAAGGCAAAATGCAGAAGATAAGGTGTTTGGAATGTTGGGGGCATTAAAAGCTCTAAAAAAGAAGAGAAAAGATCTTGTTTTTGGCTTATGTGGATGTATGCCACAACAAGAAAAAACCATTCCTGAAATTAAGCATTTTTTCAAAGAAATTAACTTTATTTTCGGTACTCATAACATTTATGAATTACCAGCGATTTTAGAGAATATTTATGTATATAAAAGACCATTAGTTCGTGTTCATAGTCATGAAGGAAATATCATTGAAAATCTACCAGATTATCATGAACATAAACATAAAGCTTTAGTTAACATAATGTATGGTTGTGATCATTTTTGTAGTTATTGTATCGTTCCATACACTAGAGGAAAGATAAGATCAAGAGACAAAAATGATATTCTAAACGAAGTTTTATTACTTAAAAAACAAGGTTACAAAGATATTACATTGTTAGGTCAAAATGTTAATTCCTATGGAATAGACTTGAAGTCTAATTATCGTTTTGTTAATTTATTAGAAGATGTTGCTAACACAGGTATTAAAAGAATAAGGTTTGCTACAAGCAATCCTTGGAACTTTGATAAAAAGATAATTGATGTGATTGCAAAGCATCCAAATTTAATGGCTTACATTCATTTGCCTATCCAATCTGGTTCTGAAAAAATCTTAAAAGAAATGAAAAGAGGAATGAAGATTTCTAAATATTTAGAAATCATTAAAACAATTAGAAAGAAAATTCCTAACTGTACTATCTCTACTGACATTATTGTTGGTTTCCCTAATGAAACAGACAAAGACTTTAAACAAACAATTAAACTTTATAAAAAAGTTAAATTTGATAATGCTTATACATTCATTTACTCACCTAGAATCGGAACTCCTGCTGCAACTATCAAAGATAAGATTGATATGAAAACTAAACAAAAACGTTTAACGAAGTTAAATGAATTAGTAAGAAAATATTCAAAATGAAATAACAACCAATATATTGGAAAGACTCTTGAAGTGTTGGTTGACGGTGCAAGTAAAAATGATCAAAACACTTTAACTGGCTATAGCCACAACTGAAAAGTTGTAAACTTTAAAGGCAAGGCCAAACAAGGAGAATTTGTTAAGGTTAAGATAACAAGTTCAAGTTTGTTTAGTTTGAACGGAGAAATGAAAAAATAAAAAGACTGGAAACCCAGTCTTTTTATTGACTCTGCTTATTAAGCAGTTTTTCGTTGAGCATTTTTAGCACAACTGTGTCCAACTAAATATCCAATAGCTATAACTAGTGGCATGAATAGGCTTATCAATTCTATTGCCTTTTCTTTTCCAGTAATCACTCCATAATACAATAATAATGAAATAATTTCTGGGGCAAATACTAATACAAATGATATTAGTAAACCGACTCTAATCATAGTTGGTGAAGTTTTATTCTTAACTGTACCGGCAGTAAAGAATAGAATGATATTTAAGATGGTCCAAATTACTGATAATACTAATAGAGCTATATACATAATACGAGCTGTTTTATTGTATACATCTACCTCCATCTTATCAAAGTAAGTAACGATGGACAAGATAAATAATGTTAATGGTATTAACAAAATGAATAAGCTTGCTCACTTAAGTCACTTCGCCATTTTACTATATGTGCTTGCTGTATTTGACATGTTTTTCTCCTTTACATATATTATATTATTACAAATATGTTCAAACTATTTTATTGATGGGCTTCTTTAGAAGCACAAACTTCTTTTCATATTCGGTTTGAACATTATCAATATTAAATTTATGTTTTAAATTCTTATATAGATTGCATGTGTGGTAAAGAATCTTTACATCTTTTCTAGATTTCATTATATCTAGTGAATATTTGTATAGATCTTTGTTGTCTGTTTTAAATTCAACTAATGCATTTTTCTTTAACATTACTTTGTAAAGATCTAAAAATGATGGAGAAGTTAACCTACGTTTTGCATGGCGTTTCTTTGGCCATGGGTCAGAGAAGTTTAAATATAAACCAGATATTTTATTTTTGAATTTTAAATTAGAAGCATCTGCACAAGTAAAAATTAAATTATTTAATTTAAGATTATTTCTTTCTATTTTCTTAAGTGCTTTTAAAATAACTGTTGAATATTTTTCCACGCCTAAATAAAAATTGTTTGGATGGTTCAAAGCTTGTTGAATTAAAAAATCTCCTTTACCACTTCCAATTTCTAAATAGACTTGTTCCTTTGGAGGTTTTAATAAAGATAAATCTTTATAGTTACTAAAATCCTTAATTAACGCTGGAGCATTAACGTTTGTTCTTAATCTTCCCATAGTATGTTTCAAATAAATCTAAACAAGCAACTAATGATGATAAATAGATTTGTCCTTTGCTATTTAACAGAATCATTTTTACTTGTTTATATGTTAATCACTTATTAAGTGATACATTCTCAAAAAGCGATCCATCACCTTGTTTTTTCTTTACGACTTTACAATTTGTTACGTCAAACAAAAAGTTAAAAACTGTTTCATTCATTTGAGTTGATGATACACAATAACTGCCAGCAATTAGATTTTTTTTGCTAATCTTGATATTGGCTTCTTCATATACTTCATTGATGGCATTTTCAAGTGGTGTTTGATTGTCTTCAATTGACCCAGTAATAGGACATGCATAAATATCATCTCACTTCAAATGTTTTACAGTGTTAACCACTGGAAGTGGTTGATACCTAATTAAAAACTTATATTCTCCTTTAACTTTTCTAAAACAAAGGATGGCTGTGGAATTCACACCACGACGTTGTGCATAAACAAACCCTTGCTTTGTCTTAAATAGAGATAAATGTTGATTCTTAAATAGTAGCTTACTCATTGTTAGTTCCTGAACCCATTAATAATCTATTAACTAATAATTTTAGTCTAGGACTAAAGTCATACATTTCTACAGTTTGTTTTAAGTCTTCAAACAATGTTGGAATACCACTAAAGTACTCTAACAAGATGGCAAAATCATAGAAGTCAAGAAATTGCTTTTTTGCTCTAAAAACATCATTGTAATTGTTAACCATTTGTTGGTCTTGTAGATCCAACATATTAACAAACATAACATTGTTATGAGTAATCAAATTTCTTAAAGATAAGAAGTTGTTAATCAAATCGTCAAATGTTGAAACTTTGTTTGGTGATAATCTAAAGAATTTAACGACTTTCTTCTTTAATTGGTCATTTAATGCATAGTAGACTAAAACAGTTGTAGAGAATGTTCAAGTTAAACACAAAGCGTCCAAAGGACATGTCTTTCATTTTAGATATAAATTATTTCTTGAAACATTCTCATATGTATTAGTATTTGGATTAATATGAGCATACTTAGTCATCTTATTGACTAATTGTTCAAAACCTATTCCACACAAACTGCTACTAGCATTTGAGAAGATTTGATGTTTTAAAAATTCCTTCTCTTTTGCAAACATACAACCATCATATATTCTATATGTGTCTTCAATAATATAAGCTATTTGGGTGTTAAGTCTTTTTTCAATTTCTAGTAAGTGATCTAAGAATAAAATTGATATTTTGCCATCAAGTTCATAAAGATTTAATAGATCATCTGTAGTAATTTGTAGCTGTGCTACATTGTGGTGTTCCAACAATTTTAAGTATGGTTTCATTACTCTATTGTAATTACCATTTACTATTGCTTTTGTTAAGCGTTTAATATCACTAATTATTATCCCTTTTGATTGAATGTGAGATAACAATCTATTAAGTATAGTGTCATTCATACTTTTATTATATATGATTATAAATACATACATTTATGTATGTATTTAGGTATAATAAATAGGATTATTATGATTAGACTAGAAACAAAATATACCAAAAGAATAATTAGTGATAATGGCTTAAATTCTCTTTATCAAGGAAGAATCAACCGTATTGTTAAACGTTTAAAAAGAAAAACAGCGGCTGGTGTAGAAATGACTGGTTGAATAAAGTATGTTCAACACTATGATAAAAAAGAACTTAAGAAGATGGTTGCTACTGCAAAACAATGACGTAGACAAAATATTAAGAAAGTTGTAGTCATTGGTATTGGTGGTAGTTACCTTGGTATTAAAGCTGGACTTGATATGTTAAGTTCAGAATTTGAAGGAAGAGGAATTCAAGTCTATTTTGCTCACAACTTTAATCAAAACTATTTAACTAGTATGATTAGATCATTAGGCAAAGTTCCTTTTGGTATTATTATTATCTCTAAGTCTGGTACAACATTAGAACCTGCGATTGCTTTCAGTTTGTTTTACAAAAAATTAATTAAGACTGTTGGAAGAAAGAAAGCAAATAAATTAATCGTAACAGTTACTGACAAAGAAAAAGGAAACTTTGCTAAAGCAGCAAAAGAAAAAGGTTGAACTAAGTTTATCATTCCTGACAATATTGGTGGAAGATACTCAGCTTTAACACCAGCAGGAATGTATCTATTCATCCTTTTAGGATTGGATTACAAAGCAATCATAAAAGGTGCTAAGGATGCATCATATGCATTAATGAATCCTGATTTAACAAAGAACGATGCATTTAGATATGCTTGCTATCGTAACTACTTTAGAACATTCCATAGATATGATGTTGAAAACTTCATTGTTTATGATCCAGGATTAAATATGGTTGGTGAAGTTTGAAAACAACTATTTGGTGAATCAGAAGGAAAAGACCACAAGGCCCTTTACCCTTCAACTTCGTTGTTTACAACAGATTTACACTCCATGGGTCAATATCTTCAAGAAGGAACTAGAAACTTCTTTGAAACTACCTTATATATAAGAAAACCAATTCTTGATGTAAGGCTATCACTTGATTTTGATAATTTAAAATATTTGAATGGTAAAAAATTATCTTACATTAATAATGTAGCTATGCTTTCAACAGTACAAGCACACTATGAGGATGGTAAGACAAAGAACTTAATTATCTATGTAGATAAACAAGATGCATACCACTTTGGTTATCTATATATGTGATTATGTTTCTCTGCAATGGCAAGTGCATATTTATTAAGATTAAACCCATTTGATCAACCAGGGGTTGAAATATATAAGAAACGTATTGCAGACATCTTAAAAGATAAATAATCATATAATATATAAGTATTAGAGGAAAGAAATATGGCAAAAGTTGAATACTGCATAATTGGATATGGTAGATTTGGTGGACAAGTTGCTGACCAATTAAATGAATTAGGAAAAAGAGTCATGGTTATTGAAGGTGACTCTAGTCTTTGTGATAAGATTTCACGTTTACATGAAATCGTTATTAAAGCGGATGCTACAGATATTAATGCTTTAGCAGACTGTGGTGTTAAGAATGTTAAAAACATTATTGTTGGTACAAGTGAAATTGAAAGCTCAATTATGATTTGTGCTAACTTAAGACAATTAGGTTGTGAAAATGTTATTGCTCGTGCAAAGAACCAAACACACGAACGTGTATTAAAAACTATGGGTATAACTAATGTTATTACCCCAGAAACAGAAGTAGCTAACAAACTAGCTATTCAATTAGTTTACAACCTTGGAGCAGATATTACTGCAATCAATAAAGAAATCTGTTGAGTTAAATCTATTGTTACAAACCCAGCTATTCTTCATAAGAATATCTTTAACTTAGGCTTAAAAGAAAAACTTGACTCTATTGTTATCTCTATTCAAAGAAAAGATGAAATCATCTTCCCAATTAAACAAAATACCCAATTTAAAATTGGTGACGTAGTCAGTGTAGTTTGTCCAAACGGAAACTTAAAGAAAGTAATAAGCTTCCTAACACAAGAAAAATAGGCACATGCCTATTTTTTATTTATAAAATCTTCGATTGCTTTATACAGAATCTTAGATTCTTCAGGTTCCATTGTTAAGATATGATAGCCCGTTGGGATTTTTAAATAGTGAATTGAATCTGCACTTGCCTCAATGTTTTTAATATGTTTTTCGCACATTAGAACGTCTTCGCCAGATTGGATATACAAGAAGTTATACTTTGCGTTTGATGCGTTTCTAAACAAAAATTTGTATGATGGACGCATATATCTTCAAACTGCAAGAGTTAGTCTAGTGTTGTTTCTAGTTGATGGTTGCATAGACATTGCACGTACAAGTAATCTATTACGTGACAATAATTCGTGATGAGATTGTTCAAGTGGTAATTGAAGATTAACATTAGTTAGTATAGTTATTAATTCTCTTCAACCAAATTGTCAATTTTGTCAAAGTGTTTTCTTAACTGGAGAAATTGGTTTGGTTGGCATGTTTCAATTTATCACACCATCTATTTTATTTTCATACTTCTTGTAGTACAAGAAGTTAATAGCACATCCTCAGCTTTCACCTAATAGATATATTTTCTTATTTGGAAATTGTTGTTTTGCTCAATCAACAATCTTATCTAATTCAATTAGGTATGGTTTCTTATATTGACTAGGTTTGTTTTTGTTGTCACCATGTCCCATCTTATCATACATTACGAAGTAATTTGTATTGTATATGGGATTGTTCATGTATACATTAAATGAATTAGTTCCACCTAAACCGCAACAGAAAATAAATACACATGTATTCTCATTTTCAGTCAATGGTTTGATGTAAACAATAGGAATAGGGAATTTAAATTCCCTACTAGTTAAGTCATAGTGATTTATTCTTTCTTGTTCAAACCTATTCATTTTCAAGTCTCTTTGCTAAATCCAATGCTTGTTTAATAGCATCATCCATGTCAAAATATTTATATTGACTTAATCTACCCAAAGGGTAAAAGTTTGGATATTTCTTGAATTCAGCACAATATTTATTATATAAATCTTGACTTTCTTGGTTTATGATAGGATAATGCCTAACATTGAAGTCATTTGATTTTAAATCAAATTGACCAGGATATTCCTTAGAAATAGTTGTTACACCTTTTACAAATTGTAAAGTCATTTGTTTATATTCAGCTATTCTAGTCATCTTAGGATCAGCTGGATAGTTTATAACAGCTGTATCTTGATATTTATCTTGTTTTAATGTTTCAAATTTAATATTTAAACTTCTATATGGTAGAGTTCCAAATTTATAATTTGCTGCTTCATCTAGTGGTCCACAATAAATTAAAGGACAATCTAAAGTTTGTCCATCTAATGTAATAACATTATCAAATTTGATATGATCCAAAGCGTTAGTGTTCATCTTAATATGAATATTAGGATGGTCAAGCATTTTTTGAATCATGGATGTATATCCATCTGTTGGTAATCCTTGATATTTATCTTCAGGAAAATAATTATGCTCATATCCTAAGATAATCTTCACTCTATTTATTGTGGCAGGGTCAATATCTTCAAATTTTTTACCCCACATTTTAGCTGAGTAGTTGAAATATACATTTTTAGAAATGTAGTCTACAAATTGTTCAATTGCAGGATGTTTAACTTGTTTTAAATCAAATAATGTAATAGTTTTCTTATCTTTAAAAGTTTCTTTTAATGTAGTAATTACATCCTTTGCTTTATCACACATAATTATTTCAATTGACTTGAAATTAATTGGTAGTGGAAATAATTTGTTGTCAACATTAACTAGAACTTTGTTTACATAACCATTTAGCTTTGTGAATTTAGATATGAATTGGAAAACATCTTCATAAGATGTGTGAAAGATATGAGGCCCAAAATTATGAATCAAGATCCCATCTTGGTTTTTGCTATCATAACAATTACCACCTATGAAACTTTGTTTTTCATAGATTGTTACATCCCAACCTTTATTAGCTAGTACATTTGCTAACGTTGCTGCAGATATACCACATCCAACAATTGTAATCTTCTTATTCATATTTACTTTCTACGAAAGAACCCTTCTTTTGCCTGTAGCTTCTAACATGATAAACTGTTAAGCCAGCAAAACCACACAATCCGAATAAAGCTGGGAAATAAGTATAGAATGTTCTTCATAAGAAGATACCTTCAGAAATGAATTCATCACTTTGTGTTGCTGCTAAAGCAAAATTACTATCATTAATTCCACCTAGAACTCTAAGCATTGCTAGCAATGAAGCTTCTAGACCAACACCAAACGAAGGAATAATATTTAATCTATTAGCATTGAAAGCCATGTTTGCACTATGATATACTGCCATTACATCAAAACTGAATTTTTGATCAGCATTAATTAATGCTAGAGCAGAACTCAATGCAAAATATACAGACATTTCATATACAACCAAAATTAGGATGATTACTAAAGTATCAGTTCAGTTTTTGTAATATTCAATTACTTCTTTTTTAATTGTTGCTCTGTTTTTATATTTTTCTTCAATTTCAGCTTTAGTATGATATTTCATATGTAGCTTTTTCTTAAATCAATTGAAAATTGAAGACATAACATAGTGTGCTCTTCTAGAGAAGCATAGCAGCAACATTACCAAGCAACCAATGATATCAATCAGAATACCAAGGGACATTAATACTATTAATGCCACACCTCCACCTTTTGGTATAGATAGAAGCAAATCAACTCTCATCATTAAAATAATGAAGCTTGGAATATGAATTAACAATTCCATAATTTGTCAAAGCAAGGCATTAGAGAACATAATACTTGTTGCTCTAGATGTAGATACACCTTGTGTTTTTAATCAGAAAACGGTATATGGATCATAAATGAAGTTTGCAGGCGTTACGCCTTTAAGGAATGAAATTGACAAAGCAAAAGTAAAATATTGCCATGCTTGAATTTTAACCCCCAATCTTCGTAATCTAATTCATATATATAAATAGTTGTAGGCAATAGAGAATGCCATGAACAAGATTAGTAATACCAATCAAAGTGCACCAAGTTGTAACGTTAGACCTGAACCAATATCACGAAAGAACTTTAATCAGTTCATATCGATAATAAACAAAACAGTTAAAACTAACAATCCTATTGACAACAATGTTGTCAAAATAATAATGATGATGTTACGTTTGTTGAAAAAGTTTTTATTTTCAGACTTTTCTTCAATCGTTTTGTTATTTTGCATTTCGGCCATAAACAAAAATATATATAGATTATATACACGATAAATATTTAACTATATATATTATTTTATTTAGAATAATATTCTAAAACTTTTAAAGAAATGGTTTCAATTCTCTTAGTTAGAGATTTGTGGTTAGCGTCGTATTGACTTCTGCTGTTGCTATCAAAGCAGACATTGTCTGACACTAATTTGACGCACATAAAGTCTATTTTATTTTTGTAGCATACATGTGCTATAGATGCTGCTTCCATATCAAAGCCAATTACTTCTTTTCTTCCTAATGAAGGGAATGCTTCTATATTAGATAGAGAAACGATTGAGTCACCACTAGCAATTGTACCAATTGAGTTTTCTTTTGTTGTTGTCTTTAAAAAATCAACATATTCTTTTTTTATCTCATATTTAATTGGTTCTTCTGGAAGTTGATTTAATTGATAATTAAAAGCTGTTAAATCAACATCATAGTATTCAATACTATTTGCAATTAAAACTGAACCGGGTTTAATGTTTGCTTTGCAAGAACCACATAAACCGATATTGAATATTTGGGTTACACCAAAATTAATAATCATATTCATTGCAGTCAAAGCAGCATTGGTTTTACCAACACCAGAAAAACAAACAACTACTTGTTTACCTTCTATTTCACCAATGTAGTATCTAACTCCGTTAAATTCAATAATTTTAGCTTTAATGGATTTAACTAGATTGCCTGTTTCATCTTTTTCTGCTGCTATAAGACCAATCATTAATATTTCTCTCCATTTAGTTTATAAACTAATTGAAATGCTTCTTCATAGTTTTCTTTAGCTAAGTCAAATAATTTTTGACGATTATGTATATCTGCTTCAGTTCTAGCTGGTTCTAGTTTATCAGCAAGAAATAAAGCTTTAGCTATTTTGTTTGTTGAGTTGATATCTTTAAAGATAACATGGTTTTCAATAGCATCTAAAACTAATTCATCTTTGATGGCAAAATCTTTTTGCGCTAATCTAGATCCTGCTAATCCATGTGCACAATGATAAGTTGGGAAACTTGATAACTCATCATTTGATATGATGGTTCTTAATTCTTGATCAGTGCATCTTTTAGCAATGTCATGTAACAATGCTGCAGTTTGACATTTTAAAATTTCATCATCTGTAAAATTATTGCCTTGAGCAATCTTGGTTACTGTATCTAATACTCTAATCGTGTGCTCATATCTACGTTGAGTCATGTATGTTTTAATCTTGGCTTGAATATACAAACCATTATCTTTAATGTAATTAAAGTTTTCTTTTCCTACGTTCTCTAAGCTAATGTGTTCTCTCAAATCTGAACTAGAACATTTAATCTCAGGGTCAGGAAGGATGATATGTTTATCATCAATTCTTTGAATTCTATTACCTCCACGTTTATAGCAAACAATGGTACAGAAATTATTAATTACATCGTAATTATTTCAGGTCTTGATTAATTCATATTGGTCTTGACCAACTAAAAAATATAATTCAGATTCTGGATTTTCTTCATGAATCTCTTTAATAATATCGCAAGTGTATATAAGATTATTTTTATTTACATAGACAACATATTTGATCTTGTCAATAAATAAATTGTTAACCATGTTTACACGGTAGGAGTATGGAACCAACATGCTTGAATCTTTTCAAGGTGAAATCTTATCAACACAAACTATAGTTTGGCTTGGCTTAATAAAATCTATTGCTTTTTGCAATATTTGTAAATGTCCTTTATGAGGCGGATTAAAAGCACCGCCAAAAATTAAAATTTTATCAAGTCCTGCCATATTTTATTTATTATAAGAGTTTTGTATCGTTCTCGAAACTTTTAGTTCCAATCAATAAGTTGTTTCTTTCCAAACGTGAATAAATTAATTTATCCAAGAAATTAACGAACTTACTGGATTTGTTCTTTTCTTGTTCTACCAAAGGTAAAACAAGGATTGATTTGCAACCAATTCTATTAGCAGCAAAAATATCAATAACGAATTGGTCGCCCATCATTAATGTTTCTTCTGGTGAAACTTTTAGTTTCTTCATTAATTTCTTAATCTTGCTAATTCTTGGTTTCATTGCAAATGAAATATAGCCATCAGGATTAATATATTCACAGAATCTATCAACTCTTGATTTTCTATTGTTAGAAACAATATAAAATTTAATTCCCATCTTTTTTACATCATCAACAAACTTGACAGCAGCCTTTGTTGGACGGAATGTAAAATGTGGGGCTAGAGTATTATCTAAATCGCAAATAAATAACTTAATCTTATTAATCTTTAATAAGAAGGGATCAAAATCCGTGAAGCTTTTAAAAAAGATGCTTGGACGGAAATAATTCAATAAAGTAAATTTATCACGTTTAGATTTTCTACTCATCAGCTTTATCGCTATCTTTTATATTACTAATCCAAAGATTAGCATCAGCTATTTCATTACCTACAGCATTGACTCTTTGGTCATATGCTAGGTAGTTAATACTACCCATAGTTAGATATTCTTTAGCTCCAGTAACATCAACCTTAACAATTGTTGAGTTTGCTGTTAATGGAATTATCTTAAGAATGCTAAAAGCATTGTTGTTAGCAATATATGTATTTACAGCCTTACCTATATTAGTACGGTTACCGTATGGTACTTGAGCAAGTTCAATACGTTTAACTTGTGTGTTAGTGATAACAGCAATTTGTGTTACACCATCAACTAATAGGAATGCTGATGCTATTGCATCATTTTCTTTTAATCCCATAGCCTTAACACCTTTGGCACCTTTGCTAACAAAAGGTATTTGATCAATTGAATAACAATTGATATAACCACGTTTAGAACAGATAACAACTTTTTGTTGTTCATTGTCTAATGGGAAGACTGCAACAATCTTATCATCTGCATCTAACTTAGCGTAATTGATTAAACTTGTACGCTTTGTGATTATCTCAGATAATTCACAACGTTTAATTAAACCTGACTTAGTAACAACAATAATTTGTTGTTTGTTTACTGCTTGTTTGTAATCTGCATTCATTGCAGCAACAACTTTATAGTCTGCCGCAGCAGATATTAAGTTATTAATATGTGTTCCAACTTCTTTGAACTTACATTCAGGAATCTTGCTGTTAGCAATAACAGCACATTCACCATTTTCTAAGAATAATAATGATCTGTCTCTTAAGTTACCTACATATTCTGTAATGATAATATCATTACCTTTAGTAAAGTTATCTTTAGGATCGTTAGCTAGCAATATTCTATTGCTAAATGCTTTCATATATCCACCAGCAGTAAAGGCAAAGATTCTATTCTTATCTTGGATAAGATCTAGTTCATCTATTACTACTTTAGATTCTTCATAAGAAAGTTTAGACTTTCTTTCTTGTGGATATAGCTTCTTAAATTCACGAAGTTTTGTTTTTAAGAACAATAATCTTGCATCTTTAGATTTAACTAAGTTTTCTAAAGTTGCAATTGACATATTTAATTCATCAAGCTCTTTCTTAAGAGCTTCAACATCAGTGTTGCTTAAACGATACAATCTTAAATTAACAATTGCATCTGCTTGTGGTTGGCTAAAGCCAAACTTAGTTGTTAAGTTATTAACAGCTTCTTGTTTATCTTTAGCTCTTCTTATAGAAGCTACTACATCATCAATGATTAAAATAGCTTTAATTAAACCTTGAACTATTTCTCTTCTTGCTTTTGATTTAGCTAAATCAAATTCAGATGTTTTTAAAATGATATTTTCAGCATGATCAATAAATGATTGTAAGAAAGTGAAGATATCTAGTAAAACTGGTTTTCTATCTTTGATAGCAATCATATTAAAGTTAAAGCTTGTTTGAAGTTTAGTGTTCTTATATAAGTAACTCTTAATAAAATCAAAGTTACTTCTTGTTTTAGTTTCTAAAACAATGTAAACACCATTTGCATCAGATTCATCTCTTACTTCAGTAATACCTAAAGCTTCAGTCTTTTCTTTAGCTAAATCTATTTGTTTAATAATTTCAGCTTTGTTTGTTTCAAAAGGAATAGAAGTAATAGCAATCTGCTTATTACTTAATTTCTTCATTTCACCAGCAACAAGGATTTTACCTTTACCTGTTTTGAATGCTTCAGTTACACCTTCTAAGTTAGAAATAACTCCTCCCGTAGGGAAGTCTGGTGCAGGCATGATGTTAGTGATACGATCTATCCTACAATTAGGATAGTCAATCTTAGCAATGATTGCATCTACTACTTCAGTTGGGTTAAATGGTGGGATGTTAGTTGCATAACCTGCAGCAATACCACTTGATCCATTAATTAGTAAATTAGGGAACAATGTTGGTAATACTGTTGGTTCTTGTTCAGAACCATCAAAGTTTGGAATAAATGGAACAGTATTTTTCTTAATACCTTCTGCCATCAATTCACCAAAGGCTGATAAACGGCATTCGGTATAACGCATAGCGGCAGGACCATCACCATCGATAGATCCTTTGTTACCATGCATGTCTAAAAGACATATATTGTTCTTTCATTCTTGGCTTAATCTAACCATAGCTTCATAAATGGAGCTATCACCATGTGGGTGGTACTTACCAATAACTTCACCAACAGTTCTAGCTGACTTCTTGTGTGGTAAAGTGTGAAGTAAGTTTAATTCGTTCATTGCGTAGATGATTCTACGTTGAACGGGCTTTAGCCCGTCTCTTACATCTGGAAGAGCACGATCTTGAATGATATATTTGGCATAAGCACCAAATGATTCACTCATGATATTTTCTATAGGAATATTTTTATTATTTTCGTGTGCCATAATCTATTCCTCTAAATCGAATGAAATATTTTCATCGATTCATGTCTTTCTTAATGATGCATTGTCACCCATTAGGGTTGAAATTCTTCTTTCAGCTAAAGCTGCATCTTCAATAGTGACCTTGATCATCTTACGATTTTCTTTAGCCATAGTAGTTTCTTTAAGTTGGTCTGCATTCATTTCACCAAGACCTTTGTATCTTTGAATTTCGCAAGATTTAAATTTACTCCTTAATTCTTCAAGTTCTTGTTCATTTCATGCATAAGCAAACTCTTTAGAGTTTTTCTTTGTTACTTTATATAAAGGAGCTAAAGCAATATATACATGTCCATTTTCAATTAACTTTCTCATGAAACGATAGAAGAAAGTTAATAACAAAATACGAATGTGGCTTCCATCGACGTCAGCATCTGTCATAATTACCACTTTGTGGTATCTTAATGCTTCTTCATCATAGTCTTCATTAATACCAGCACCTAATGCGAGAATGATTGTTGAAATTTCTTCATTATGCAATAAGTCAGATAATTTTGCTTTTTCAACGTTTAGAATCTTTCCACGCAGTGGTAAGATTGCTTGGTGTTTTTTATCTCTAGCTAATTTAGCTGAACCTCCAGCTGAATCACCTTCAACTAAGAAGATTTCATTTAACTTAGCTTCTTTAGATTGAGCAGGAACTAATTTTCCTGAAAGGAAAGTTGCCTTATTTTCTTTATTTTTAAGTTTCTTAACTTCTTCTCTTGCTTTTCTTGCAGCAACTCTTGCATCTCTTGCAAGCAAAGCTTTATTAATAATCTTTGTAGCAGGACCTTTGTTTTCTTCTAGTCAGAAACCAAATTGTTCACTAAACACTTGTTTAACTGCAGCATATGCTTCTTGTGTGAACAATTTATTTTTTGTTTGTCCTTCATATGCTACTAATGATTCAGGAACTAGAACAGTGACTAACGCAGTTAGTCCTTCTCTTACATCAGCACCTTCAAAGTTTTTGTCTTTTTCTTTTAATAGACCATTCTTTCTAGAATAAGCATTGATAGTTTCTGTTAAGGCAGTTTTGAAAGCTGTTTCATGGCTTCCACCTTCTTTTGTTTTAACAGAGTTAGCAAAGCTAATGATTGTTTCAGAAGAATCATTTACATATTGCAAAGCAATTTCAACTGATATCTTGTGGCTTTCACCTTTAAAGCTTGCAGCTTTATGAATTGGTGTTTTAGTTTCATTGATGTAATCAACATATTCAACAATGCCATTGTTGGCTACAAACTTATCTTCAGTTTTGTTAATTTCATCTTTGAAGACAACTGTTAAACCTTTAAAAAGGTAAGTTGCTTCTCTTACTCTTTCTTTTATTGTTGAAGGTTTGAATTCAACAGTTTTAAAAATAGTGTCATCTGGTTTGAAGTGTACTTCAGTACCAGTTTGATTTGTTGTACCAATTTCTTTTAATGGTTGATCAATCTTTCCACCATTGATATATTTAGCTTCAAATACTTTTCTACCACGGTAGACAGTAACATTACATCATTTACTTAAAGCATTTACAACAGATGAACCTACACCGTGTAAACCACCAGCTGAGTGATAGGCCGAGTCATCAAACTTACCTCCAGCATGTAATGTTGTAAATACTGTATCTACAGTAGATAATCCGGTTGTTTCATTTTTTCCGGTTGGAATACCACGACCATTATCTCTTATCGAGATAGATCCGTCTTTTTTTAGAATAATTGTAATTAAGTCAGCATTACCTGCTAACACTTCATCTACTGAGTTGTCAAAGATTTCTCATACTAGATGGTGTAAACCATAGGTGTCGGTAGAACCAATATACATCCCTGGTCTTTTTCTAACAGGTTCAAGGCCTTCCAAAACCTTGATGTTTTCATCAGTATAATTTCTAATCATATAGGTTAATTATAAATTGAAAATTTATAATTAAATAATATAATTATTGAAATGAAAAAAGTTCACGAATTAAAGAAAATTTTACGTGGTAATTACACTGCGTTATATCTAACCAAAACTAAAAAGATTTTAGACAGTAACAAAGTTAAAAATCTTTCCATTATTAGATTTACTCACTTCCATAAAGAACCTATATATGTTTGTGGTATTGAACATTGTGTTCAATTCCTTAAAAAAGTATCTGGAATCTTTAAAGTTTACGGAGTAAAAGATGGTGATTTGGTTGAGGCTGGAAAACCTATTTTAGTTATGGAAGGTGACTATAGAAAAATTGCTGAATACGAATCAGTAATTGATGGTATTTTAGCTCGAGAATCATCTATTTGCAACCATGTAAAGCAAGCTTTAAAATTCATTAAACCTAACCAATTAATCTTCATGGCTGATCGTGCAGATTTATATCTTGCACAACCATATGATGGTTATGCTGCATGAGTTGGTGGATTAAACATTTTTACAACTAAAGCTCATACTGAGCTTATTGATGATCCAAAGGTTAAAGTTGTTGGTACAATGCCTCATGCTTTGATCCAACAATTTAACGGAAATTTAAATAAAGCATTATGAGCTTATCACAAAACTTTTCCAAAGGAAAAGTTATCTGCATTAATTGATTATCATAATGATGTAGTTAATGAAATTAAACATATTGATAAACAATTAAAACCTTATATAGAGTCAATACGAATTGATACATCAATTCGTATGTGTGATAAATCATTAGTGAACAAACCTGAAAATCATGGTGTTTGTAAACAATTAGTATTCAATGCTCGTAAAGCTTTGGATGAAAATGGCATGAAAGATGTAAAGATTATTGTTTCTAGTGGATTCACAGTAAACAAAATCAAAGATTTTGCAAGAAGCAATGTTCCAGTTGATCGTTTTGGTCTTGGAAAATCACTGGTTGAAGTTGATGTAAACATCACTGGTGACTTAGTGTATTTAAATAATAAACCTGAAGCAAAAACAGGCAGAGAAGTCAAAATTAACCATAAAGATCTAAATAAATTAAATATATATATTTAACAAAAAATATATTAAAAAATTTTATTTTTAGAATATATAAGTTAAATATATTTATTTATGGCAAACGAAGAATACAAAACAACGGTAATATCTTACGATGAGAGACAACCAGAAATAAAAGTTGCAAAAGAAGAGACGGTAAAACCTAATCTTCAAAATATTTTGTTTAATGTTACAACTAAAGTTCCTCACGTTACTCAAACATTACCTACAGTTAAAGTAGAAACTGAAGAAACAACAACTAAAGTTGATTTACGTTCTATAGAAAAAATAAATAAGCATGGAGATGCTTTACCTAGATTCTATATTCGTGAATACAAACGTTCAGGAAGATTAGTTGCACTATGAGGAATAATTACCGCTATTTGTGCAGCATTAGAAATTTGAGCTATGGTTGCTATCATTCAAAGTAATGTTAGTAACTGAGCTTGTCTAACATTAATTCCTGCCATAACACTTTGTGTTGCTTTCTTTATCATTTACTTAAACAACTGATTAAACTTTAGAAATGAAGCAAGGAACGTAGACTTTACTCAAGGTAAAATTCCAACTATCAGTGTAATGAAGTTATATAAACGTTTAAAAACTGCACACATCAATGTTAACTGGTTCTGTGGTTTAACATACATTGGTGGTGGTCTTGCAATACTTATTACTTACATCGTAGGATGAGCTATTGGTGGATGCAGACCAGAAGCTTGGGGTGTATTAGATCCAAACTATGGTCCGTTTGTAAATACTTGTGGTTCATCATTGCTTATTACTGTAATAGTTTGTGCTGCAGCCATGATTATCGCATTCTTCTTACATGTTATCTTGTTAGTAACAAACTATACTAGAGCAGCTAAGATCGATAACTTCTACTCTGTTCAAATTGTTTCTGATGAAGAATTAACTGCTTTAAAGAAAAAGAAAAACAAGAGAGACTTAATCATCTTCCTTGCTGTGATAATGGTTATTGTGTTAGTTGGTTTACTAATTTATAAATTAGTTAAATCTAGAAAAGTAAACAATACAGTAACAATTAATAACTAATTACTTTAATTTACTAAATTCATCAAGATATTGATCCATGTGATCAATATTTTTAAAGAATCAACTACCAGTTACAAATCAATCAATTTGATTGTATAGTTTTTTAATGTAATCAAAGTTGATACCACCATCAATCTGAATAATCAAATCTGGCTTTTGTTTCTTTGCTTGAACTGCAATTGCTAGATTATCTAATGCCTTTTCAATAAAGCCCTGACCTGCTCAACCTGGTTCTACTGACATAATTAGAATAATGTCAGCAAAAGCAAACAATTTTTTATATTGATTTAAATCAGTGCTTGGTTTAACTGAAAAACCAGCAAGCATTCCATAAGAATGAATCTTATCAATTAATACTTTTGCTTGTTCTATATTTTGAGATTCAGCATGGAAAGTTATTGAGTTAGCATTAGAATCTTTATATTTTTCAATTCATTCATTTGGTTGGGCTACCATTAAGTGAATGTTTGGTTTAATACCTAACATTTGTAAATCTTTTAAATATTCAGTTGTTAAAGCTGTTGGTGGAACAAACTTGCCATCCATAACATCATAATGAACAAATGGAAGATTAAAATCTTTAATCTTTTTCAATTGCTCAAAAGCTTTGTCTTTATTAATGCTTAATAATGATGGCTCAATTAGTTTCATGATTTATCCTTAGAATATTTCAATCTTTTCTTTGTTGACAAAGTCAATAAATTCATCTGGTCAAACTGATTTGACAACTTCTGCTAAATGAACTTTATCTAAGAAAAAGAAAAGCAAGTTTGTAAAGTTAATAACTAATGATATGTTTGTTGGATGATCTTTTTCAAAGATCCTTGAATCATACAACTCATTTGTAATTTCATAAGGGTTTGTGTCTAATAATTGGTTTTTAGAAACGATACCTTCCGGTCTTTTGCAAACATTTATCAAATGGATAGGTTTGTTGTTTATTTCATCATAAACATATAAACCACAAGATAGTTCGCTATCTTGTGCGGTTGGAATGAAAGCGCTAAGTGTCTTTCCGGATCTTAACTTCTTAATATTATTTTGAACAATAACAAATTTGTGTTCAGAACAATAATGTGTGAATGCTTCTTCCAAAGTTAAGGTTGGATATAAACTTTCAATCTTTTGTGCATCAATAACAGCAAAGTTAACTGTGTTAGATTTATGTTTATCTAAAACATGAATACTTTTTAAATCATTGCTGTTAGCAATATTTGTTAAAGCTGCATACGTTTCTCTTATTAATGTTGCAAAATAATCAATGTTCAAATTAATTGGCATTGAAAGTTCAACAGCAATTTCTCAATTAATTATTGAATCAAGATTGGTTTGTTTTGCATCTCTACGAATAAATGGAGTAAATGTTGCAATGTGTTGATTCTTAAATGTATTACTTAAAAGTAATAAGTAATTGTCTTGAGCAGAGTTAAACATGAAAATAGAATTGTTTGGTTTGTTATCAAAACTAATAACTCTATCACCATTTACATAAGCTAATGATGATTGTTTGTTATCAACAACCATTGCAGGATCAACATAAACACATTTATATTTGTTGTTCAAATATTCAAAGATTTTATTCTTCAAAATAGAAGAATAGATTATTGTATTCTTTACATTTACTTTTGGTTCATATGCAAAAGGAAACTTAAATCTTTTCATTAATTATTTAGCATCCTTCATGTGAGGGAAAAGTAAAACATCTCTGATAGATTCTTTTCCAGTTAATAGCATTACTAATCTATCAATGCCTATTCCAACACCACCAGTTGGTGCTAATCCATATTCTAGTGCGTCAATATATTCCATATCAACTTCGTTGGCTTCGCTATTTCCCATTTCTTTTTCTTTGATTTGAGCTTCAAATCTTTCTAATTGATCAATTGGATCATTTAATTCAGAGAAAGCATTAGCATATTCTTTTTGACAAATGAATAATTCAAATCTTCTAACTAATCTTGGATCCTTTGGATCTTTCTTAGCTAAAGGAGAAATATCAATAGGATGTTCAGTTATGAAAACTGGTTGTTGACATTTTTCTTCACAATACTTTTCAAAGAACATTGAAATAACATGTCCTCTTGTGTGTTGATGAGGCAAAAGTTCAATACCATCTTTCTTTGCTAACTCAACAGCCTCTTTATCTGTCTTGATTTTATTAAAATCAATTTTAGCAACATCTTTGATCATATCAATCATAGATATTCTCTTAAATGGTTTTGAAAAATCAATTTCTACACCTTTGTATGTAAGTTTTTCTTTGCCAAGTTTTTTAGCAACATACTTAATAATGTTTTCAGTTAAGTCCATCATATCTTCTAGATTTGCGTAAGCTTGATAAGCTTCAATAGAAGTGAATTCAGGGTTATGCATTGGATCCATACCTTCGTTTCTAAAGATACGTCCCATTTCATAAACCTTTTCAAAACCACCAACAATTAATTTTTTAAGAGGAAGTTCTGTTGCTATTCTTAAGTAATAGTTTCTGTCAAGAGTATTGTGATGAGTTGTAAATGGTCTAGCAGCTGCTCCACCTAATTTAGGTGAAAGGATTGGTGTTTCAACTTCAAGGAAGTCTTGGCTAGACATATATTCACGAATGTATTGTAAAATCTTTGTTCTAGCAACAAAAGTATTTAGACTGTCACGATTAGTCATTAAATCAAGATATCTTTTTCTTGCTCTAATTTCTTCATCAGCTAATCCATGGAACTTTTCAGGTAGAGGAATTAGTGATTTAGCTAAGATTACAAAATCAGTAACTTTAATAGTTACTTGTCCTGTCATAGTCTTCATTGGTGTTCCAGTAATACCAACTATGTCTCCTAAGTCTAATATTTGTTTAAACATTTGGAATTTGTCTGGATCAAATGTTTTCTTGTTGATATAAAATTGTAATTCACCAGAAAAGTCAGAGATGACACCAAAAGTTTGTCTAATGGCCATTACTCTTCCAGCAACTTTAATTACATCTTTGTTTTCTTGTAGTTGCTCATGACTAAATTTGTCATAAGCTTTAATAAAGCTAGCACATGTATGTGTTCTATCAAATTTTTCAATTGTATATGGGTTCTTCCCCATTTCAATTAATTTTTGTAACTTTGTTCTTCTAGCTTGTTCTTGGTCGTTAAATTTACGTTCCATTGTTTCACCTATATATGAATTAATTATATAAGTAAAAAAGATAATAATTTGATAACAAATGAAAAAGAGGTTATTTTCCTCTTCTCATTTTTGTCTTTGCACGACGTAGTTGATCTTCTAACTTATCTAGAGCTAAATTGGTTGCACCATAGATTGTATTTCCTGTTGCTTCAGCTCTTAAAATATTTTTTCCTTTAACATGAGCATTAATTCTTGTTTTGAAAATGTTCCGTTTATCATAGTGAACAATTTCAACTTTAATGTTCTCATTTATAAAATTATATTTAGCTAGGGAAGATAGAATATCTTCTACACCGGCTTCAACTGCTTTCGAACGATCGCAGTCTTTCCATCTTATTTGTAAGTTCATTTAATCTCTTCCTATTTTCAATACTTGTAACAAATTTCTTTTGCTACTTCTCTAGCTTTTGCTGGACTAACAAACTTGCTAATCACAGTCAAAGCAAAGTCAATTGTTGTACCTGCTGCTTTTGAAGTTATAAAGTTTTTGTCTATGACAATGTCTTGTTTAACATGGTGTTTTAAGCCCGCTTCATAACCTGGGTAGCAAGTAACTTTTACGTTATCAATGATACCAAGTTGGTTTAACACTGTTGGAGCAGCACAGTTGGCCATAATAATGACTTTGCTCTTTGCTACTTTACGTAAATGTGAAACTAACTTAGCACATTGTACTGGGTCTAAAAAAGAACTGCAACCTTTACCTCCAGGTAAATAGATTGCAGAATACTTAGATAGATTTTCCTTTGCTAAAATGTCGTCGCACGACAAGTGCACTCCATTTTGCATTATCAAACTCTTTTTCTTTTCGATAGAAATTATTTGAACGCTCATACCTGCTCTTCGTCAGATATCAGCTGGAATGATTACTTCCATTTCCTCGCATTTATTCGCGACAATTATTGCGATTGATGTTTTCATACACCTATATTATAACTTATGTAATAAGTTATAAACATCTGTTTTTCGCTACTTGTTTACAATTCTTGCAAAAATAGGAGACAAATCACTGATTTTGTGTCCTTGCCAGTTTTTTCCAAGAACATCGAAATTTAGGGTCAAATTTAGAGCCTTTTCGATACCTACAGTTGTATTAACTAGGATTGGTTTTAGTAAAACCATTAAGTTAATAGTACCTGTAAAGATAATGTTTAGAACGTTAGATAGAATTTGTTTTTTGCTTGGATCTTTAGCCAAAACTCATGGTTTAGAATCATCGATATATTTGTTCAAAACATTGTATTGATTTTGGATAGCATCTAATAAATCATTGATAGCAAAATTTTCAATTTTGTCTTTGAATGATGAAACTAAGTTTTTATCAGCTTTTAAAACTTTTTTATCTAATTCTGTCAATGATTTTTCATCAAAATTTGGTACAACATTTCCAAAATATTTCTTAATCATTCCAGATGTTCTTGTTGCCATGTTTCCATAGTTGTTTGCTAGTTGTGAATTGAATGTTTCAACAAACAAATCATGAGAGAAAATACCATCTTTTTCTAAAGAAACTTGTCTAACAATGAAGTATCTAAATGCATCAGCACCATACTTGTTGATGTAGTCATATGGATCAATGATGTTGCCAAGAGATTTTGACATTTTTCCTTCTTTAGTAACTACTCATCCGTGACTAATAATATGTGTTGGTAATCTTAATCCCAACATCTTTAACAAGATTGGTCAATAGATGCAGTGAAATCTAGTGATTTCCTTTGACATTAAATGAACAACTTCTGTGTCTTTGTCAGCTCAGAATTTCTTAAAGTTGTTGTCATCTTTGGTTAAATAACCAAGACCTGATAGATAGCTTAACAAAGCATCAATTCAAACATAAATAACATGGTTTGGTTTTTCTTTTGTTGGAATACCTCAAGTTATACTTGTTCTTGTTACAGATAGATCTTCTAGTCCTTTGTCAATGAATGAACCAAGTAATTCATTTACACGTGCTTTTGGAATAATAAAATCTTTTTTAGCAAATTGTTCTTTAATCCAATTTGCAAAATCACTTACTTTCAAAAAGTAAGACTCTTCATTCTTTTCAATTAGTTCATGTCCAACTTTACAATAAAGTTTTCCTTCTTTTTCAACTGCTTGATCTTTTGTGTAGTTTTCTTCACAGTTTACACAGTAAAGACCTTTTCAGTTACCTTCATAAATATATTTATTTTCTAGTAATTGACTAAAAGTTTTTTGTACAGTTTGTTCATGTACTTTATCGGTTGTTCTAATGAAATTAGAATAATCAATATTTAAGTCTTTTCATAGTTTCTTAAAATTGTTTGAAACTTCATCCAACATTTGTTGAATTTGTTTGTTATTCTTTTTTGCTGTATCAGCAATCTTTTGACCATGTTCATCCATTCCAGTTAAAAAGAACACGTCATAACCAATAGCTTTTTTATATCTAGCTATAACATCAGCCAAGATAGTAGTATAAGCATGGCCAATGTGAGGTTTTCCAGAGGCATAATATATTGGTGTTGTAATAAACAATTTTTTCATAATATATATTTATTTTAATTTAAAAATATATTAAAAAAATATAAATAAAAAATCATACCTTTTAGGTATGATCTTTAAGAATTAAACTAATTGAATGATTGCCATCTTTGTGTTATCACCAGCACGGTTGTCTAGCTTTAACACTCTAGTGTAACCACCTTTACGATCAGCATATTTCTTTGCTAATGTTGTAGTAAGTTTCTTTAGGATAGCTTGTTGATCCATTTGTTTGTTTTTAACAACAAATGACATAATTTCTTGCTTAGCTGCTAAAGTATTTTTCTTACCTAAAGTGATTAAGTGGTCAACATGTTTTCTTAGTTCTTTAGCTCTTGCTTGAGTTGTTTCAATGTAACCATAAACAATTACATCAGTAGCTTGTTGTCTGATTACCATATTTCTTCAAGCAGTGTTTTTTCTGTGAGTAATTACAAATGACATAGTTTATCTCCTTAAGCTTTCTTGAAAGTTAAACCGTAGTCTTGTAATTTCTTACGGATTTCACGAAGTGAAGTTTTACCAAGGTTCTTAATCTTGCTAACTTCTTCTTTTGTCATGTTAGATAATTCTTGAATTGTTCTAATACCAGAACGTTTTAGACAGTTGTATGATCTAACTGATAATTCAAGATCATCAATTGAAACTGAAGTAACTTGTTGTTCTTGAGTTTCTTCATTTTCTTTCATCATTTGAAGTTGAGCAATTTTTTCATTGATTTGTGCTAATTGTTCAAAGTGTTCAACTAAGATTTTGCTAGCATATGCTACAGCATCTGTTGGACTTACTGCACCATTAGTTACAACATCTAATGTTAAATAGTCACCCATATGATTCTTGCTAATTTTTCTTTCATCTACATGGTATCCTACTTGTAAAACAGGACAGAAGTTAGAATCAGTAGCAATGATTGACAATGTGTTAATATTTTCTTGGTTTTCTTTGAAAGATCTAAAACCACGACCATTACTTGCAAATATTTCCATTTCAAATTTTGGTGATGCTTTAGTCTTAGTAGCAATGTATAGATCGGGGTTTACTACTTCAAAACCTACTGGAAGTTCAATATCTTCAGCTTTAATTACACCAGACTCTTTGTAACTAATTTTCATAGTTGGTCAAGAGTGTAATTCAGTGCCTTCAGGTATTGCTTCTTCGCTAATTTTTAAAACTAATTGTTTTAAGTTAAGGATGATTTGTGTAACATCTTCCTTAATACCATCAATTGCTTGGAATTCATGGTTTACTCCAGGAATTTTAATTGCAAATACACTTGCACCTGGAATGTTTGAAAGGATAACTCTTCTTAGAGCGTTACCAATGGTAATACCAAAACCTGATTCCAATGGTCCAATTTCAAATTGACCATGGTTATCATTAATTTCGTTTGCGATTGGTTTAATAGAATATTTAATAAATTTTTCCATAATATGTGCTCCTTCTAACGTGGTTTCTTTGGTGGTCTACAACCGTTGTGTGGAATTGGTGTTATATCAGCAATTTCAGTGATTTGTAATCCAGCTGCGGCTAAAGATCTTATTGCAGTATCTTTGCCACGACCAATACCATTACATCTAACAGCAACAGTTTTTAATCCTAATGCCATTGCTTCTTTTGCGCATTGTTCTGCAGCAATTCCAGCAGCATAAGGTGTTGCTTTCTTACTACCTTTGTAGCCGATAGTTCCAGCAGATGCTCATTTAATAGCATTACCAGCCATATCAGTTATGGTAACAATTGTATTGTTAAGGGTAGAGTGAATGTATGCCATACCATTAACAGAGGCAAGACGTTTTTTCTTCTTACCAGCTTTTTTCGCAGCAGGTTTCTTTTCAGTAGTTGCTGCAGCTTGTTTAGTTTGTTCAGCCATTGTTCTATCCTCCTATTATTTAGTTTCTTGTTTCTTGTTAGCAATTGTCTTTCTAGGACCTTTACGCGTTCTTGCGTTAGTCTTAGTTCTTTGACCTCTAACAGGTAAACCTTTTTTGTGTCTCATACCACGATAGCAATTAATTTCCATTAATTGTTTAATGTTCATTGCTACGTCTCTACGTAAGTCACCTTCAATAGTGTACTTACTTGCAGCTTCACGGATGGCAGCAAATTCTTTTTCATCTAAATCTGCTGTTTTCTTTTCTGGATCAACATTTGCAGTTTTGCAAATCTTTTTACCAGTAGAAATACCAATACCATAAATTGCTGTTAGTGCGTAAGCAATTTTTTTATTGTTAGGAATATCTACACCTAATAAACGTGCCATATTTTCTCCTTATCCTTGTCTTTGTTTGTGCTTTGGATTTTTACAAATTACCATCACACGTCCATGTCTTTTTATTACTTTACAATCTTTACAGATTGGTTTTACAGAAGCTCTTACTTTCATATATACCTCTTTCTTAATTTTGACGGTAAGTAATTCTACCACGTGTTAAATCATAAGGACTTAACTCAACTTCTACAATATCACCGGGTAGAATACGTATTTTACACATACGAATTTTACCTGATACGTGGGCTGATATTTCAATGCCGTTATCTAATAGTACTTTATAAGTACCACCGGCAACAATATCGGTTACTTTACCCTTCATTTTTATTTTGTCTTGTTCAGCCATTTATATCCTTTCATTAATCAGCTGTTAATACATGGCAACCTATATCTGTTACAAGAACCATGTGTTCTTCGTGACAAGTTAGTTTGCCATTTTTTGCAGATACAGTTCAACCATTATCTGCATCGACCACATATTCATCACTATCTGTCATAAGCATAGGTTCTATACATATAACCATCCCTGCTTTTAGTTTTAAACCAGTATCTGGTTGACCATAGTTTAGAATAATTGGGTCTTCGTGGACTTTTAGTCCACATCCATGGCCGCCATAGTTTTTGATAACTTGGTAGCCATGATAGAATGCGGTTTCTTGGATACAATATGAAATGTCTCCAATTTTAACTCCAGCTTTTATTTGTTTAATTGCTGTGTTTAGACAATCTAATGTTGCATCTTGAATTTCAAGTGCTGCTTCATTGGTTGGATCTAACACAATACTAAAAGCTGCATCGCATACATAACCTTCATAAGTTACTCCAATATCAAATGTAACGATATCAGATTTTTGTAAAACATAGTCAGATGGTATTCCATGAATGATTTGTTCATTCACTGAAATACAGATATGACCTGGAAAGCCTTCATATTGATAGAAGCTTGCGGTTGCACCATTTGCTGCAATTACATCAGCTGCAATTTTATCTAATTGCTTTGTGCTGATTCCAGGTTTGGTTTTCTTTCTAAGCTCTGCTTTAACCTTTTTTCAGATTGCGCAGGCTTTGTTAATACCAACTATATCTTTTTCACTTTTAAGGTAAATCATTATTGTAAATTACAAATATCCTTTACTTGCTTAATTGCATTATCTAAACGATCATTTTTTACTGCGTGTAAGATCTTTAGATCTTGACAAGCTTTAATTAATGGTTCGTTTAAAGACATATAAGTCTTGTAACGTTCAATGACAACTGATTCTTGATCGTCATTTCTTTGTGTTAGTAAAGATCCATCTTTATCACAAGTGTTTTCAACTTTTGGTTTCTTGTAATAAATGTTATAGATCTCTTTACATACTGGGCATACTCTTCGCCCAGTAATTCTTTTAACTATTTCATCTCTATCTACTTGAACATCGATTGCATAGTCAACTTTAACTAGTTTGTTCAAGTATTCTAATTGGTTAACATTTCTAGGGTAACCATCAAAGATGATATGAGCTTGAGGATTATTTATTTTTAATAGTTCTTGTCTAACGACTTCGTTAGTTGTGTCATCATCAACTAACTTACCACTTAACATTATTTGTTTAAGTTTGTTAGCTAATGGTGTATCTTGAGCTACTGTTTTTCTAAATAAGTCCCCAGTAGAGATATGGATAAATCCATACTTTTCTTTTAGGTAGCTAGAGATACTACCTTTTCCAGATCCTGGAGCTCCTAATAATATAACTATCATAATTGTGTTACCTTCTCTTCTTTAGTTTCTTGTGCAGCATAGTGAGATTGTTCAATATTTCTTCTTGTCACAACATAGCCACTAGTTGTACTAGCTGATTTAATTGCTGCTCATAATTCTAGTGAGGCAGTTACCATAATGATAATACCTGTACCAGATAGACTCATTCCACTTGGAATGCCTGTAGCAATTGATAGAATGTATGGAATAGATGCAACTATTGCTAGGAATGGCGCACCAATCCAGTTAATTCTAAATAATACTTTAGTAATGTGCTTTTCAGTATCTTCGCCCATTCTTATTCCAGGAATAAACTTTCCACCCTTTTGGAAGTTTTCTGCAATTTGTTGAGGGTTGATTTGGATGTATGAATAGAAGAAGCTAAATAAGATGATTAGAACAAAGTATATAGCTACTCCTACTCAAGAGTCTAATGTTAATCAATTAACAATGAAATCTTTTGCTGCATAGTTTGTATCAGGAATAAATTGAGCAATTGTTCCTGGGATTGTAATAACTGACGAAGCAAAGATTACTGGAATAACTCCTGCAGCATTAAGTTTTATTGGTAAATAAGGTAATTCATTCTTATCTTGAATTAATCCTTGTCCTGTTTGTTGGATTGGAATCTTTCTTGTTGCCCCATTAATAAAGATAACAAGTAAGACAATTGCTACAAAGAACAATGCATATAAGATACAACTTAATACAATTGTCACTTGGTTAGTTGCAGCTAATCTAATACCAATTACATTGAAGACATTGTTAAAGCTTGAAAGTAATTGTCCAATAACACCAGCCAAGATTAATGTTGTTACACCATTACCAACTCCACGTTTAGTAATCATATCACCAATAAAGATGGCAATGTATGTTCCAGCAGTTAATAGGAATAACAATCCTATTGCCCCACCTGTTTGGTTAACAAACAAGTCATTAATATTGTTTTGTCCAAAGATTGTAATACCTGTACCAGATCCACCTGCATTTCTTGAAAGAATTAAGGCTAGAGTGGCATAAGCTTGAACAAAACAGAAAGGTAATGTTAATAATCTAGTAATAATTTCTAGCTTCTTTTTACCTCTTTCACCAGCTTTTGCCATCTTTGCTAGTGGTTTAATTAAATCACTAGATAATAGTTGAATAATAATTTGGGCCGTAATATAAGGACCAAGCCCAATAGCAAAGATTGACATGTGTTCCAAACCACCAGCTGATAGAAGGTTTAACATTTCTACAAATGAACCTTCAGTGTGATATGTAACTGGTAGTTTAACACCAGGTAAAGTTAACATTGAACCCAAGTGATACAACACAATAAATCCAAGAGTGATTAGTAATGATACTAATACAGTCTTGTTTGTGAAAATAGGTTTAAATGTATTTTTTACCTTTTTTCTAAAAGATGTGTTATTTGTTTGGTTTGCCATGTTAATTATTTCTTAATATTTACTTTACCTTTAGCAGCAGTAATAATTTTTTCTGCTCCTTTTGTAACAGCATTAACTGTTACTTCAATTGCAGATTTTAATTCTTTTTTACCTGCAATAATTTTGATAGGTGCGTTGTTGTTCTTGCTAATCATCTTAGCTTCAATCAATGCTTTTCTATCTACAACTTTCATCTTTGCAATTTGGTCAGTTGTGAATACAACTGGTCTATTTGCAAAGTCATAGTTGTTAAATCCTACTTTAGGGATCTTTCTATATAAAGGAGTTTGACCACCTTCAAAACCTTGTCTAACATTACCAGATTTTCTAGCATGTTGACCTTTTTGTCCTCTTGTGGATCTTTTACCCATTCCAGAACCATAACCACGACCTAAAGTCTTTACTTTATGGTCTCTAGAACCTTTTGTATATTTTAAATTATGTAGTTCCATAAAATAAAACTCCTATCTATTTTCAAAATATAACGTTTTGTCCATAGCGCCATTAGGAATAGAAATGATGTAATATAAATCTTTGCCTTTTTCTAAAGTAATTGTTTCTGCTAAAAAACAAACTAAATCATAACCATCATTTTGACAAATATATTCAGCAGGATTAGAAAAACTCAATTGTTTACCATTATAATATACATCACAACCTATGGTTTCATCATATTCTGTATTAGTTAATCTTAATTGAGGATGCGTTCCAAAATCAGCTTCAAATTTAGATGTATTAACTGTAACTTTGTATTCTTTTCCTGGCTCCAAATCTACATTTTCTAACACAAGTTTGTCAGTCGCTCAGTTATCCAATATGAGCTCTTTAATTGCTGGCTCTTTGGGTTTATTACAAGCAACTAATGTGCTACCTATTGTTGCAGCTGTTGCTGCAACGCCTAATATTGGTAATAATTTTAATTTTTTCATAGTTTTATCTCCTTATAGTTCTGACACTTTCTTATCACGCATATTTGCGATGTAAGCAGGTGTCTTTTGTGCTTTTAAGCCATTAATAGTTGCTCTAATCATATTAACAGCTGTGTTCTTACCCATGTTCTTTGTGTAAACATCTTTGAATCCAGCAGCTTCAATAACTGCACGGATTGCACCACCAGCAACAATACCTGTACCTTCAGGTGCTGGTTTTAGTAAGACTTTTGCAGCACATGATTTACCAACAACTTCATGGTAAAGTGTGCCACGTTTATTAATTGTTACTTTAGTAAGATTGTTTCTAGCATTCTTATTTGCTTTCTTCATAGCATTAGGAATTTCAGCAGATTTACCCATACCAAAACCAACAGTACCTTTTTTATCTCCAATAACAACTAATACAGAGAAACGCATATTACGTCCACCTTTAGTTGTTTTAGAAATACGTTTAATAGCTACTACTTTTTCGCTAAAACCGTCACTTGGTTGTCTAGGTTTCTTAACAAAAGTCTTCTTTTGTTCTTTACCTTCTGGTTTTTTACCATCAGCTTTTGCTTCTGGTTTTTTGTCAGTAGGTTTTGCTTCTTTCTTAACTTCTGGTTTAGCTTCAGTTTTTACTTCAGCCTTAGGTGCAGCAGGTTTTTCTGCTTCAACCTTAGGTTGAGCAACTGGAGTTTCAGTTTTTACTTCTTTGTTTTCCATGTTAATCCTTCCTAATTAGAATTTAAGTCCAGCTTCTCTAGCTGCATCAGCTAAAGCTTGAACTCTTCCGTGGTATTTGCTACCACCACGGTCAAATGCTACTTTCTTAATATCTTTTGCTAAAGCTTTCTTAGCAATATCTGCGCCTACTTTTTTGCAAGCTTCAACATTGCCAGATTTTAATTTAAGTTGTGTTGATGATGAACTTACTAAAGTAATTCCTTTAGCATCATCAAAGATTTGGGCTGTAATGTTTGCATTAGTTTTTGTAATAACTAATCTAGGTAATTCATTACCATTCAATTTAAGTTTTCTAGTAATACGTTGGTGACGTAATACTCTAGCTTCTTTTCTTGTTTTTGAATACTTCTTCATAAATTACCTCTATTTCTTACCGCCTGCTGTTGCAGTAGCTTCAGCAGTTTTACCAACCTTACGGATAATGTGTTCATCAACATACATTATTCCTTTACCTTTATAAGGTTCTGGTGGTCTTACAGCTCTAACGTTGGCAGCAAATTCACCAACTACGATCTTGTCATATCCTGAGATTTCAATTTGTACAGCACTTGGACAAACTACTTTTAATCCTGCAGGGATGGCAAATTCAACTGGGTGGCTAAAGCCCATTTGTAATACTAACTTACCATTAGTTACAGCAGCTTTATAACCTACACCAACGATTTTAAGTTCTTTCTTAAAACCTGTGTTAACACCAACAATGGCATTGTTGATGTTTGCATTTACAGTACCATGATACATCTTGGTTTGTTTTTCATCGTTTACACGACTAACTTTGATACTGTCTCCTTCTTTTGTTACTTTAATAAGATTAGAAGGATAAGCAACTTCAAGGGAACCTTGTGGTCCTTTGATTGTTACTTTGCTTGGAGCAATATCTACTTGTGTTCCAGCAATAATCTTTATTAATCTATTACCTTTATGACTCATAGTTTACTCCTATCATATATAAGCAAGAACTTCGCCACCAAGATTTGCTTTTCTTGCTTGTTTGCCTGTCATTACACCATGACTTGTTGTAACAACAGCAATACCTAAACCATTTAATACTTTTGGCATATCTTCTGCTGAAGTATAAATTCTTAAGCCTGGTTTAGAGATTTGTCTTAAACCATTGATAGCTGGAATTTGGTTCTTGTATTTTAAGTGGACGATTGTTATTTGTTTTTTTGTTTTACCAGCATTTCTTACTTGGTAACTAGCAATGTATCCTTCATTCTTAAGAATGTTTAGGATAGCAGTAGTAAGGTTTGATGTTTGAATTTTAACAGTTTGTAATCTTGCCTTATTTGCGTTATTTAGCTTACTGATTAAATCAGAAATTGGATCCATGAACATAATCTAATTCCCTCCTATCATGAAGCTTTCTTTACGCCCGGAATAGCACCTTTGTATGCTAATTCTCTAAAGCATAAACGACATAAACCATATTTTCTATTTACACCGTGAACACGGCCACATCTTACACATCTTGTGTAACCACGTGTAGAAAATTTAGGTTTTCTGTTAGCTTTTACTCTTAATGATTTTTTTGCCATATTTTCTCCTTACTTCTTTTTTTGAATGAATGGTAAACCAATAGCTTGTAATAAAGCTTTAGCTTCGCCATCATCTTCTGTGCTAGTTACAAAGGTAACATCAAAACCTCTTACACGTTTAATATCGTCAAAATTAATTTCTGTAAAGATGTTTTGTTCCTTAATACCTAAGGTAAAGTTACCATGTCCATCAAAACTATTGTCTTTTAATCCTCTAAAGTCTCTAATACGAGGCATAGCAATCTTAACTAGTTTTTCAACAAAGTTTCACATTGCTTCTTTTCTTAAAGTTACTTTAACACCAATTTCTTGGTTTTCACGTAACTTAAATGTTGCAATAGCTTTTTTAGATTTTGTTTTAATTGGTTTTTGACCAGTTATTAGTTGAATTTCATTGTATAGAGCATCTAATAACTTAGCATCTTGCGTAGCATCACCAGCACAACCATTAATAATGATCTTATCAAGAGTTGGTACTTGCATTGGTGATTTGTAACCAAATTGAGCAGTTAGTTTTTCTGCAATTAATTTTTTGTATTTTTTACTTAATTCGTTTGCCATAACTACTCTCCTTATTTAGCTTTCTTACTTGTGCCGATTTCAGCACCAGTAACTTTTGCTACTCTTACTTTCTTGCCTTCTTTATTTAGTTTGTAACCAATCTTGCTTACACCACGTGCAGCTTTTGGTACGATTAAGGCAAGCTTACATAAAGGAATTCAAGCTTCTTTTTCAATAATGCCACCCTTTTCTTGGTTAGCACCTTGTTTCTTGTGCATCTTAACTTTGTTAAGACCTTCAACAATAGCTTTGCCACAAGTTGGACAAACTTGTAGAACTGTTCCTTCTTTTCCAAGTAGTTTTCCAGAAACGACTCTAACCTTATCACCAGTTTTAATTCTTTGCATAATAAGTTGTCCTTTCTATAAAACTTCTGGAGCTAATGAGACAATCTTTGTATAACCTTTGTCTCTTAACTCTCTTGCTACTGGACCAAAGATACGTGTTCCTCTTGGAGTAGGATCATCTTTAGCTTTGATCAATACGCAAGCATTGTCATCAAAGGCTAACTTTGTTCCATTAGGTCTTTTAATACCTTTTTTAGTTCTTACAATTACAGCAAAGAACATTTGGTGTTCTTTTACTTGTCCAATTGGAGAACATTTCTTAACAGAGACTTTAACCACATCTCCGATGTTGCAAACTTTTTGTCAAGAGTTTCCCATAATTTTAATTACGCCTACTTCTCTTGCACCAGTATTATCAGCAACATTTAATCTTGTCATGAATTGAATAGCCATAATTACTCAGCCTTCTTTACTACTTTTACAACGTAAAAGTGTTTTGTTTTACTCATTGGGCGACATTCTCTAATACGAACTCTATCACCCAATTTTGCTGTACTATGTTCATCATGAGCAGCATACTTTTTGTGTTTAATAACAAGTTTCTTATATAAAGGGTGGTTAAATTTTCTTTCCACTTCAACAGTTACTGTCTTGTTGTTCTTTGCAGAAACAACTACACCAGTTAAAGTCTTTTTAAACTTTTTAGTTTCCATGATTATTTATCCCCTTTCTTTACTTCTTGAGCAGCAGGTTTTTTTACTTCTTTAGCTGCTGGTTTCTTTTCTTCTGCTTTAGCAGCAGGTTTTTTCTTCTTGTTATCCTTTTCATCTTTTTCCATGAATTCTTGTAGTTTCTTTGGATCAAGTGCTACAGGTTTGTTACCCTTAGCTATTTCATACATAGTTACACCATGAGAACCAATTGAAACTTTATATCCACGGTTTGTTAATTCTGTGAAGATTCTGGCGATTGTTTTTCTGATTTGGTTAATTACATTAACCTTATCTAATTCACCAGAAGACATTTTGAATCTTGCTTCTACTAATTGGAATTTTAATCTAGCGGCAATAGCACATAATTCTTCATTAGACATTTTTGCAAATTCTTTTTGTTGAAATTTCTTATTCATATACTATTTAGCCTCCTTCTTTTCTTCCTTAGCAGGTTCAGCTTTAGCAGCTTCAGCAGCAGGTGTTGCAGCTTGTCCTTCAGCAGCAGGTGCAGCTTCAGGTGCTGGAGCAGCAGTTGCAGTTGCAGCAGCAAGTTTTGCTTGTTCTTCAGCAATTTCATCCATAATCTTTTTCTTACGTTCTTTTAGAACTACAGGTGGAAGAGATGGATCTCTAGCAACAATCTTAGTTTTTACATTAAGTTTGTCACCTGCACGCTTTAGCGCTAGTTTAGCATCAGCTTCTGGTACACCAGCAATTTCAAACATTACTGTTCCAGGTTTAACTACTGCACATCAAATTTCTGGAGCACCTTTACCTGAACCCATACGTACTTCTAGAGGTTTTTTAGTTCTAGATAAGTGTGGGAAGATATTAGTTCAGATTTGACCACATTTAGTTTTATCTGCGGCTTTAGCTAGCACGATACGTGCTGCTTCAATTTGGTGATCAGTAATTCAGTTACCTTTATAGTCTGGTTTGTTTTTACCATGAAGAGCCATTAGTCCTCATTCACCAAATCATACTTGTTGATGTCCTTTAGCATGACCTTCGTATCTAGTACGGTGAGGTTTACGATATTTAACACGTTTTGGTTGCATCATAATTATTCACCATCCTTCTTAGCTGCTGGTTTAGCAGCAGGAGCAGCTTCTTTATTAAGTTTTAATACGTTAGCTGCTACTTCTACATTACGTGGTCTTCTTCTACGTTTAGGATCAAATGGTTTCTTACCATCTGGTCTTCTACGATCATTTGGACTACGGTGATGAGCATTTTTAAATACGTCACCTCTGTTAATTCAAACTTTTACACCGATTTGACCATATGTAGTGTGTGCTTCTTCTAGAGCATAGTCAATGTTTGCTCTGAAAGTACTTAAAGGAATAACACCTTGTGAGTAACCTTCTTCACGAGCCATTTCTACTCCACCAAGTCTACCAGACACATTTGTCTTGATACCTTTAGCATGAGCACGCATAGCTTTAGCTATACCCATTTTTTGAGCAACTCTAAAAGATACACGGTTTTCAATTGCATCAGCAATTTCTCTAGCAATTACTCTTGCACTAACTGCAACATTTTCATATTGCACTAAGTTTAGAGTAACTTTAATTTTTCTACCAACAATCTTGTTGATTGCTAGAATGTTATCTTTTTCATTTGCGTTGTTAGCACCCGCAATTAATCCAGGTTGACCAGCCTTAACAACGACAGAGATTGATTTTTGTGTACGATCAATTTCTACTTCTACGATTTGCGCAGCTTTATATTTATTAAGGAAGAACTTTCTTATTTGTTCATCTTCAATAATTCATCTTGCAGCTTGTTTGTTGTCGTTTGTTTCTCAACGAGAAATTCAACTTCTGTTGATTTCATATCTAAGCGCATTAGGATTTACTTTTTGTCCCATAATTATTTACTTTCCTTTTTAATAGCTGGTTTTTCAGCTGGTTTAGCTTCTGGCTTAACACTTGGTTTAGCTGCTGGTTTTGCTGGTTTTTTAACCTTGTGTTGAATTTTAGCCTTGATAGCTCTTAATTCCATTTGTCTTTCATTTGGATTATCAGACAAGACAATGACTAGATGAGAGTGTCTTTTTCTGATCATGTTGCTACTACCTTTAGCTCTAGGCATTGCTCTTTTAATAGTTCTGCCTGTGTTAGCAACACAACTATATACATATAGTTTGTCACCATTCATAGAGTGATTGTTTGTAGCATTAGCAATTGCAGAAGATAATAGTTTTTCTAATGTTCTTGCTGTCTTTTGAGGGCAGTGTTGTAAGATGGTTAATGCTTGAGACACTTTCTTACCACGGATTAGAGCACAAACTAAACCTGCTTTTCTTGGAGAAACGTGAACGTTTTCTACTTTAGCACTAGTTTTCATTATTTAGCTCCTCCTGCCGCTTCCTTAGCTGCATCTTCAGCTTTGTTGTTTGATGAGTGTTGTTTGAAGATACGAGTTGGAACGAATTCACCAAGTTTGTATCCAACCATTTCATCTGTTACAAAGACATTAACAAATTGTTTGCCATTGTAAACTTGGAATGTTAGTCCAACAAATTCAGGGAAGATAGTTGATCTTCTAGATCAAGTCTTTATTGGTTTTTTCTTAGTGTCTTTTTTTGCTGCCAAAACTTTTTTCATTAAGCTTGCATCAACAAAAGCACCTTTTTTACTACTTCTTGACATATTAGTTCCTTTCTATTTTGCGTTTCTTCTTCTAACAATCATCATGTTAGATGCTTTCTTTTTGTTTCTAGTCTTAACACCCATGTGTCTCTTACCTCAAGGTGTTCTTGGAGCATCTTTACCAACTGGTTGACGACCTTCACCACCACCGTGTGGGTGATCGTTAGGGTTCATTGCACTACCACGAACTGTTGGTCTTATACCCATGTGTCTAGACACACCAGCTTTACCTAAGTTAACTAAATTATGATCTAAGTTACTTACAAAGCCGATTGTTACACGACACTTGTTGTTTATTTTTCTTACTTCACCACTAGCTAATTTAACTAGCATGAATTGTCCAGTTTCATCTTTACCTAAAACTTGGGCTGAACTTCCTGCTGATCTTACTAATTGTGCACCGTGACCAGGGTTAAGTTCAATATTGTGAACAAATGTACCTTCTGGAACATTTTGAATTTCCATACTGTTTCCAGTTTTAATATCACATTTAGGATTTGAAATAATTTCATCTCCTACTTTGATACCGTTAGGAGCTAAGATATATTTCTTAGTTCCATCAGCATATGATACTAACGAAATGAAAGCAGTTCTATTTGGATCATATTCAATTGATTTAACAATTGCTTTAATTCCGTCTTTGTTTCTCTTGAAATCAATTTCACGGAATTTTCTCTTGTGTTGCCCACCATGATGTCTAGTTGTAATTACACCACGTGCATTACGTCCAGATTCATTATGAACTGATGATGTTAAAGGTTTGTGTGGGATAGACGTAGATAATTCTTTTTTGTAATCAATAGTAACATATGTACGTTTACCACTAGATCTTGTCTTTTTATATTTAATTGCCATAGTCTACCTCCTTAGTGATTCTTATTTGTTTGTTTTCTTCAAGCAGTTTTCTTGTCTGAAGTTTCAACTTTTTCATCTTTCTTAACTTCAACCGCTTGTTTCTTAACAACTTCTTTAGCTGCTGGTTTTTCAGTTACTTTAACATCAGCTTTTTCGCTAGCAGCTTTTGCTTTTGCTTCGAATTCTTCTTTTGATACTGAAATATCTTTACCCTTTGGTAAAGTTACATAAGCGATCTTAAATGCTTTTGTATAACCTGGGTGTAAAGTTCCAGTTCTTGTTGCAACAGATTTTCTAACCATTGTTGTAACAGATTCTGGAGCAATATCAAAGATTGCTTCAAAAGCTAATGCAATATCATACTTGTTTGCATCGATATTGACAATGAAAGCATATTTCTTTTTATCTTCTGCTCTTCTTGTATAACTTTTTTCAGTTAAGTAAGGCTTGATAATTACATTAGTTAATTGCATTATTTCTTACCTCCTAGAATTTCGTTTGCTGCTTTAGCACAGAAAATAATTTTCTTTGCTCTTAGAATGTCGTAAGCAGAAACTTGGTTAACAAGTTTAGCATCAGCATTTTTAATGTTTCTTGTAAACTTGATTGCGTTTTTGTCAGCATGACAGAAACCAAATAATACACGTTTACCATCAATCTTTAAAAGTTTCATTAACTTAGCAAAATCTTTTGTTTTTGCTTTTTTAACAGCTGCATCATCAACTACAAAGATATCTTTGTCGATTCTTAAGCTTAGTGCTGATACAAGTGCTAAGTGTGCAACTTTCTTGTTTACTTTGTGTGTATAGTTTCTATTTGGTTTTGGTCCAAAGACAACACCACCACCTACGTAGTGAGGGTTTCTAATAGAACCTTGACGAGCATTACCTGTATGTTTTTGAGGAACTGGTTTTCTACCACCACCACGAACTTCAGCTTTTGTTAAAGTTGAGTGTGTTCCTTGTCTCTTACCTGCTAATTCAGCAATGATTTCATCAAATAATGGTTGCTTAGCAACTTTTGCTTCAGCAATTTCTTTTCTGATTTCAACTTCGCCTACAGATTTGTTAGATAAATCAACAACATTTAACTTTGCCATAATTATTTACCTTCCTTCTTTTCAGCAGGAGCTGGATTCTTAGCAGCTTCAGCGGCAGCTTTCTCTGCAGCTTTAGCTTCTTCAGCTTTAGCAACAGCAGCAGCTTCTTTTGCTTTCTTTTCTGCTTCAGCTTTAGCTGCTTCTTGTTTATCAATAGCAGCATTAGCTTCTTTAACAGCTTCTTTGTCTTGTAATACTTCGTTTTGAGCTTGTACTTCATCCATGTTAGCTTTAGTGATAATTTCAACTGGAGTTACTGGTTTTGTTCGCTTAACAGAATTTTTAATAAATACTGTTCCATCAACATTACCTGGAATAGCACCCATGATTGTTATTGTGTTATCTCTTTCGTTAACATAAAGTACTTGTAGGTTTTGAATTGTAACCAATTCATTACCATAGTGGCCAGACATTCTTTGACCTTTTCTAACTCTTTGTGCTTGGCTACCACCACGACCCATAGCAATAGATCCTTGGTATCTGTGTGGATAACCTGCACCATGGCTCATTGGTCCAATCTTAAAGTTTCATCTTTTGATTGCGCCAGTGAATCCATGACCTTTTGTTGTGCCTTGAACATCAACAAATTCTCCAGGTTTGAATTGGTTAACTTTTAATTCGTCACCAACTTTGTAACCTGTAACATTAGCAAATTCATGAATTTGCTTATAGTTCTTATCAGATTTAACTGCTTTGAATACACCAAGTTGTGCTTTATTAAGTTTCTTAGCTTCAACTGAGTCGAAACCAACCTTAACGGCTTTTTCTTTAACTTGGATAACCCTGTTTGGTTCACAGTGTACGACAGTAGCCGGTCAAACTTTACCAGTAGTATCGAATAGTTGAACCATTCCTATTTTCTTTCCTAAAATGCATTTCATAATCGACTATCTCCTACAAAATGATTTGGATTTCAACCGAAGATGGAATACTTAATCTCTTTAAGCTGTCCATCACTTTTGGGTTAATGTTTCCTAAAACAATTAAACGTTTATGCGTTCTTTTTTCAAATTGTTCCATTGAAGGTTTATTTACGTGTGGTGCACGACAAATAGTAAATATTTCTTTACGTGTTGGTAAAGGAATAGGACCTTTAATGTCACAATTGTTATTTCTTGCGATCTCAATTATTTTCTTAGTTGATTGATCAAGCGTAGCTTGGTCATAAGAAAACAATTTGATTCTCAATTCTTGTTTCATAACATTCCTTTCAGTTTAATTTCATTTGTTCACTATTGATTAGACTGTGACAACACTTTTTGGTGTATCACATTTCTAAAATAGTTAATATATTATATATACAATCGATATATTTACATAAATATTTTTATTTATTTGAAAAATAAGTAATTTTATACCTAATTTGCCCCTAGAAACCCACCACTTTTCCACATCATTTTTAGTCATAAAAAATAATAAAAATAAAAAATGACAAAGTCATTTTTTATCTTGTATTTTTTAGGCTATTTCTCTCTACATTCCGACAATAATGTCCTTGTATGGTTGTCAGTATTGACTAGCTAAATAGTCATTAAGAGCACTAGTTGGTACTTTTATGGATTGTGGATAAGTTGAACCATAGAATAGTACTCCTCCAATTTTAGGTGGAATTGTGCTACTAATGATGATGTCTTGTAGGTTAGGACAATCAGTAAAAACATCAGTATCGAAGTAAGTAATATTGTCTCCAATATTAATTGCCGTTAGTCCTGAACCGCAAAAAGCCTCTTGACCAATATACATAAAGTTTTGCAAATCTGTTGATAGATCTAGCTTTTTGCAGTTATAGAACGCTCTTGTTCCTGCATAAACAAAGCTTGGATAACCAAAGTCATACATATGTGATATGTTCATGTTTATGCAATTAGCAAAAGCATTATTACCAACATATTTAACTCCTGGCATTCCTATGGAAGTTAATGATTCTAGGCCCTCAAAAGCTGAATCACCTATTTCAGTTATGGTATTACTTAAGATAATTGTTTCTAAATCTGTGATTCCGCTTGTTGAACAGAAGTTATCTGCTACTTTAGTAACTGGATAACCATAGATAACATCTGGCATACCATAAACTTCTGTTTGATCATAGATGTATTGAGTTAATGTTCAACATCTATTTAAACCTGTTCTTTTAAAGATACAACCAGATGTTGTATCTGTATAAGATAATCCATCTACTATTTCTATTTTAATTTGTGCATATGCAGTTACACTTGGGCTAGCCTTACTTAAAGCCATAACTGAAACTGTATAGAAACCAATATAGTTTTGGTTAATCTTTGTTGATACTCTTAATTCACATCCTTCATCATTGTAATCAACATCAAATAATGGATTACCAACTAGATCTGAAGTGTGTGGTCCTTGAATAAGTCCTCTTGTTCATCTAGCTCTAGTATCAACCTCTTCAGGTTGAAAACCTTCATGATGACCTACCAAGCTTAGATGGATTGATTTTTCTTCTGTCAGAAGTAAATATTCCACATCTTCATCATGAACCACCTCTAATGATTGTGGTGGAACTGTAGGAGTTTTATAAATCTCTACATCAAATGATTTAGTTTCAGATTTGATGGTTTGTGTCTCATCATCAACAAAATAAACATTAAATGTGAATTTTGATGCTGATGGTTTACCCATAATATTAATCTGATTCTTATTATCAATTCAAATTCAATCCGGTTTATTGCCTCCTTCTTCAGATTGAATGATAGCACTTGTTTCAGCTTCTACTACTTTTCCTTGTTTATTAAAACAAGTAATTTCAATTGGTTCTGAAACATATGATTGATATTCTTGAACATAAAAAGTATCGGTTGGTAATTCTATGTCAATACTATTAACTGTTGGTTCAGTTGGGTTGTTGCTATGCTCATTCTTACATGAACATAAGCAAGGAATTGTTGTGGCAATTATTCCTGTAGCAGCCACAAAAGCTACGTTTCAAATATGTTTAATCTTTCTCATACTTAACTCTTGACCTAAAAAACTAAAAAAGTTAGGAATTATTTTTTCTTAACTTGTTGTTTGGTATGATAAAACCTAACTTTTTAGAGAAGTTGAAATAGTTAAATTTTTACATAAAAAAATAGGGTTTTAACCCTGCTTAATTATTTAACAGCTACAACGTCAATTTCAACTTTAGCAGCTTTTACTATCTTAGCTTGAACGCAAGCTCTTGCTGGTTTGTGGTTACCAAAATATTCAGCATAGATCTTGTTGCAAGCAGCAAAGTCATTTAGATCTGCTAAGAATACGTTGCATTTAACGACTGTTTCTTTAGGATATCCTGCTGTTGATAGAATAGCATCAATATTCTTAAAGATTTGTGTTGTTTGTTCTTCAACTGAAGCTCCTGCTAAGTTTCCTGTTTCAGGAACTAGACCTAGAACACCTGATACATATAATGTATTACCTGTATCAATAGCTTGGCTATATGGGCCTAAAGCTGCAGGTGCATTTTTTGAACTAATTACTTTCATGATTTTCTCCCTTTATTATTGCTTTTTGTTAATTTTCTATAGACTTGAGTAATGGATTTGTCTGAATCAGACATATAAACATCTAGAATGTCTGCTAATAGACTAGAGATGTCTACAATCTTTAAACCTTTAATGCCTAAATGGTATACATGATCTAATGTGTTAGCTACATATAACTTATCAATTCATTTGTTTCTTAATGCATTGTTAAAGTTATTTACAGCATCTCTAGAGAATAATCCATGAGTTGCTCCAGCATAAATTGCTTTAACGCCTTTTTGCTTTAAGACTTTGCATGCAGCAATTAATGTACCACCTGTATCAATCATATCATCAATAATGATTGCTTTCTTTCCTTTAACATAACCTAATACATTAGTGATTTCTGCCTTATTTGGTTCAGGTCTTCTTTTATCTAAAATAGCAACTGGTAAGTTGTATATAAGAGATAAATCTCTTGCTCTTTTAACTGAACCATAGTCAGGAGAAACAATTACTGTATTTTTTAATCCTGAGTCTTTAATCATTGCATCTAGTACAGTGTAACTTGCTGAACAAGTATCTACTGGTACATCAAAGAATCCTTGAGCTTGTGCAGAGTGTAAATCAATGATTGTCACTCTATTAGCTCCTGCCTTTTGTAATAAGTCAGCAACTAACTTACAAGTAATTGGTTCTCTACCTATAGTTTTACGGTCTTGTCTTGCATAACCATAGTATGGTAGTAAGACAGTTATACTTTTTGCACTTGCTCTTCTAAAAGAATCAATTGCAATAAGTAATTCCATTAGGTTTTCATTAACTGGTTTAGAAGTTGATTGGATAACAAATACATGTTTGTTTCTAATAGAATCAACTGCTTTAACCATTGTTTCACCATCAGCAAAATGTTTAATTTCCACTGGTGATAAAGGCATTTTTAAGTGCTTTGCAACTTTCATAGCTAGTTCTTTACTAGCAGATAGTGCAAATAACACATTTTTTCTAGACTTTTCCATCTTTACCCTTTCTATTCATTTATTATAAAATAAATATAAAAAAAATAACCACTATGTGGTTATTTTTAATGCTAGCCTAAGATTTTATTAATTCAATCAGTGAATTTCTTATCTTCTGGATAGATATTATTGAATGCTTTTTCTACATAATTAGCAATCTTATCAAATAGTTCTTCAGAGGTATATTTAATCTCTGAATAATCATTGAAATAATGATAATAAATAGCATTCATTATCTGTTTAGCTAATTGTTCTTTGCTTGTTTCTTTAAAGAACATAGCAGCTAACTTATCTGCTACTTTAAATAACTTCTCAAAACTTTCTAAACCAAAGTTGTCTTTAGTGTTAATTTTAAAGGTGTTACCAGTAATAGTATTGTGATAATCAAATTCATGTTTTACTTCGTAATCTTTGAAGATATTTAAATAAGTTATCTTCATTTCATTACTTATTGAATCATCTAGTAAAACTTGTCCTAATTTTAATAAATCTGCTTTATTTAAATCATTACCAAATCTTTCAAATAACTTATCTAAAACAGCTATTTCATAACCTTCTGAATTAAACATTTTAATTAATGTGTTTTTATCAGATTTATTTAGTTTTAATGCTCATTCATTTTGATGTAAAAACTTTTCAAGAGCACGAATCTTTTGATTAATTTGTTCTTGTTCTTTTAAAGATCATAAAGGGTTCTTTAATTCAGATTTTAACATAGTTAAAGCTTCATCTTCTTTTTCGGCTTTAATTAGTTTTTCTGTCTCATTTAATAATTCTTTTAAATTATTTTCCATGATAGTTCTTTCTTCTTGGTCTATTAATAATTTTATCTAATTGTTTAAACAAATCTGAATTAAACACATTTTGGAATGATTTAGATTGAAGCTTTTGAATAATATCATCTTTTACTTCTTTAGCCTTATTTATAAGCTTCTTTGGATAAAGCATTTGTTGAGCGTGAGCATCAAACTCTTTCTCATCTAATACTCTTATTACTTCAATTTGGCTATTTACATCTATTACTCTAACATCTAGGTCTAAGTCTATATATTTAATAGCATCTTCTTCAAAAATATAAGGTGTTGCCACATTGAAGTAATAAATAATCTTCTTTTTATCATTTATATTGATAAATAGATTGTATCATTCATCTTTAAAGATGACTCATAAAGAGTCCTTCTTTGAGTAGGAATGGTAAAATTTCTTGTTTTTTGCTTGACTGATAATGCGACAGTTTTGTAGATCTAGAATCAAATATTTGTCATTTTCAAAGATTACTCTAGGGAATTCAAATGTTCGATATAGAGAACCATCAAATTTGTATGCATGCACAGCAAGTTTGTGGTTAAGTTTCATAAGGAGTCTTTCTCCTTACTTTCATTATATATAAATAAAAAATAGGGTTATACCCTACTTTCTATAATTGTTGACCTTTCTTAAACTGTGCATCATATAGTTTGAAGTAGAAACCGTGCTTCTTTAATAATTCTTTATGAGTACCACGTTCTACGATTTGTCCTTTATCAAGAACTAGAATTTGGTCTGCATTAGCAATTGTTGACAGTCTATGAGCCACAACAAAGCATGTTTTACCTTTCATTAAATTATCCATTGCTTTTCCAATTAATAATTCAGTCTTTGTATCGATAGAGCTTGTTGCTTCATCTAGAATAACAATCTTTGGCTTAGCCAAAAAGGCTCTAGCAATAGTTAATAATTGTCTTTGACCTGCAGATAGGTCTGAGCCATTATCATGCAATACTGTATCATAACCATGAGGTAATTGCATAATGAAGTTGTGTAAGTGTGCCTGTTTAGCTGCAGCTACTATTTCTTTATCTGTGGCGTCTAATCTACCATATCTTAGGTTTGCTTTAACTGATTCAGCAAACAAGAATGTATCTTGTAAGATAACAGCGATATTTTGTCTTAAATACTTTCTTGAAATCTTTTCTACTGGTACATCATCAAATAATAATTTTCCACTATCTGGGTCATAGAATTTAGTTACTAAGTTAGTAATTGTTGTCTTACCAGCACCTGTCGGTCCAACAATAGCAATTGTTTGTCCGGGTTTAGCAATAAAGTTAAGTTTCTTTAAGATTGGCTTACCTTTTTCATAACCAAATGATAAGTCTTTTGCTTCAACCTTACCCTTTAATTGTTTTAATGGTCTAGCATCTGGAGCATCCATTTCCTCAGGTGTATCTAAAATTTGAAATACACGTTGAGCGCCAGCTACAGCATAGAAGATAAAACTAAAACTTGAAACTAGGTTATTAAAAGCTTCGGTAAAGTTTCTAGCAAAGCTAGTAAAGACAATTAACAATGCACTTGGATGGAATTGACCAATCTTAATATTACCTATCTGGAAATTAAACACAGAGTTGTCAATTAGGAATTTAGGTAATCCTAAACTTAATAGAATACCAAATCCCATAGCACAAATAATAAAGATAGCTATTCTTGTTAAGAAATGGTTAATAGGCATCATCATATTACTTGCTGTTTGAGCAAATAATGAGTTTCTTGTTAATTCTCTATTAACTACATCAAACTCTTCAACGCACCTATCTTGCATATTGAATAAAGATATGATCTTTGTTCCCGAAATCTTTTCTTCAGCAAAACCATTTAATTTAGAGATTGAGTCTTGTTGCTTCATAAATGATGGTTGAACTTTCTTAACGATGATTAAGTTTGTGACAATCATGATTGGTACAGCAACCATTGTTACAGCGGCTAAGAATCAGTTAATTAAGAACATTACTAATGTGTTCGTTAAAATTAACGCGCTATAGAAGAAAATACTTGATAAATGTTGTGATGTTAATTGTGAAATGTTATCAATATCTGATGACATTCTAGTCATAATTTCACCAGAAGGCACTCTATCAAAGAATTTAACTGGTAATAAATGAAGTTTTTGTAATGTGCTTCTTCTTAATCCATACATTACTTTTTCCGACACTTTAGCCATCCAAATACTATGTATTAAGTATGTTATTTGTGAAACAACATATACACTAAGCATACAAACACATATACCAATAAATTGCATTCAGTTTTCAATTAAGAATGGTTTAGCTTCACTTTGTGGCTTAGTAAAGAAGTTACTATAAATAATACAAATACAGAAAGTGGTAAATGTAATCATCACCGCTTCAATGACTGACATTACTGCAGTAAAGATTAATACCCTCCTCTGTCCTTTGAATAAATTAAACATTCTTCCTATGGAAGAACCTAGTTCCTTGCGAGAAAATTTGGGTCTTTTACTAGCTTGAATCTTCGGCATAATTACTTAGTTAGACCCTCCTTCCCCATTTGTGATACCACAATAGAACGGTATAGAGCGTTGCTCTTTCTTAAAGAGTTGTGGTCTCCATAACCAACTATTCTGCCCTGTTCCATAACAACTATATGGTCACAATCTTTAACGGATGAAATACGTTGAGCAACAATGATTGTTGTCATACCTTTCATTTGTTTTCGAATATTAGCTTGTAATCTTGCTTCTGTTAACATGTCTAATGCAGAAGTAGAGTCATCAAGAATTAAAATATTTGGTTTCTTTACTAATGTTCTAGTAATACATAAACGTTGTTGTTGACCACCGGAGAAGTTTCTTCCTCTTTGTTCAACTTCACCATTTAGTTTGCCTTTCTTATCATTGATGATGGTATCAGCACAAGCAATCTTTGCTGCTTTCATTAAGTCAGCATCTGTTGCTTTTTGATTACCATATAACAAGTTATATTTAATTGTTCCAGAGAACAAAATACGTTCTTGCAATACTACACCAACATTTTGTTGCAAGCTACTTAAATCTATTTGTTTTACTGGTGTACCACCAATAGTTACTGATCCTCTAGAATTTTCTGGTAAATCATATAAACGGGAGATTAAATTAATTAATGATGTTTTACCAGAACCTGTTGGTCCCACAATACCAACCATTTCACCTTGCTTAATCTTAAGATTAATATCTTTTAAAACACTTTGTTTTGCATCTTCAAAGTATTTAAAGTTAACATTCTTAAATTCAATATCTAAATGTTTTGGATTTAATTTTTTAGGATTTTTACTATTTTTGATACTTGGTTCAAGTTGCAATAACTGGTTAATACGTTTGCATGAAGGTTGTGCTCTTACACAGTTAATAATAACCATACATGAAATAATAACTGAAGCTAATGTTACCATTAGCAAGTTAAAGATTTCATAGATGTTTCCGACTGTTTCAATCTTAAAGATCAAATCATCATTAATAACTGTTGCACCAGCAATCATGAAGATTGATGCACCGGCAGCATTCATAACAGAGTTAATCAATGGAAGGATAATGGCAAAACCAACCCAGGCTTTAGTATTTTGTTTTCTTAACTTCTTGTTAGAGATATCAAATCTATTAGCTTGTTGATCTTCTAAACAGAATGATTTGATAACTCTCATACCTAGTACGTTTTCACGTACAACTATGTTGGCATTGTCTATTTCATATTGAACACGTTCAAAAGCAGGAATTACTGTTTTAGCTACAACAACAAATCCGGCAATAATTAGTAGCATAATTCCTAAGAACATTAAGCCAAACATTCAGAATCTAACAAAACTTGTAATGATTCCATAAAAGAACATAATTGGTGCTCTAATAAACAATGCTAAAGCTAATTGCATAGCAATTTGGTACTTCTGCACGTCGTTTGTTATTCTAGTAATAATACTTGATGTTGTAACTTTATCAATATCACCAAACGATAACTTAGAAGCACGATAAAACATTTCGTGTCTTATTGTTTCGGCGGATAATAGTGATGCCTTAGTTCCAACCCAAGAGCCTAGAGCGCCAAAAACTAGTGATGCTATTGCATTAATTAACAACATACTGGTTGCTAATCAAAAACGTCCTCATTGAATAACTTGACCTTCAGTTGTTGGAACCAAACCAATAACTCTAGCAAGCATGGTTGTTTGAAGACCTTCAAACACACCTTGCAATGCAACAAAAATAATTGCCAATACAGACAATATCTTAGTTTTTCTATTTGATAATTTAAATAGAGTAAACATTGTTATTTATTTTATTTTGATACTTATTATATTAAAAAATATAATAAACTATATAAAGTTATGTTCACGTAGCTCAATTTTGGATAGAGCAGTAACCTCCTAAGTTACAGGTTGACCGTTCAACTCGGCCCGTGAACGCCAATTAAAAAAGAGGAACAACCTCTTTTTATTTTTTTATAAATTTAATAATATCTTGTTGAACTTGATGTTTGATTTTAGGTTCATTTAAAATTTCGTGTCTAGCATTAGGATAAAGCTTCATATCTACATTTTTAATGCCATTCGTCTTATAGAATTGATAAAGTTTCTTTACAGATTTTCCTTTTGATCCTACGGGGTCATCTTGACCAGCAATTATAAATATTGGCTTTTCCTTTGGAATATTATTAATTGCTTTCTTTCTATAAATATGTCTAAAGGCATTAAACATACTGAAATAAAATTTATTGCTTAATGGTTTACCATTAAACTCATCAGCATAGTATTTTTTTACTTCTTTTTCATCTGTATTCAATCAACTACCATTTTTAACTTGTTTGTTGTAATTTGAATAATTAATTTTTTCAATAAGTTTAGCAGCTTTATGAGGAGAAATATTTTTGTGGTTTCAAGCAATTAATAAACCAAACTTTACATCAATTCTTCCTTTCATTAATGCTGATCCACAAATTATTGCTTTGTCATATAGATTACATTTAGTAATGTATTCTTGAGCAATAAAAGAACCGTAACTGTGTCCTAATACATACAAAGGTAAATGATGTTTCTTCTTTAACATCTTTGAGAAGAATATTTCATCTCTCAATGTGTCATAGAATATATCTTTTCCTTCATATGTTCCAAGTTTCTTACCACCTTCTGGTGTTTTTCCATGACCACGATGATCATCGGCAAAAACAATATAACCTTGTTTATTTAATACTTTAGCTAATTCATCATATCTAAATGCATGTTCTGCCATACCATGAAATATTTGTACAATCCCTATGGGATTTTTTACATTGTCTCATTCGTAACAATATATTCTTTTACCATCAAAGCTATTAATAAATTGTTTTTTCATTATCTTTTTCCTCTTATATATGAATGAATGATCTTCTTTCATCCATTAATCATGGGTTGCATATCTTTTTTAGAACGTTTAGGATAATAAGTTTTTCAAGCTTTAAACTTAATATCATCTAACGACTTGAAAGCTTTAGTTGCTAATCCTGTACAAATTACAGCACCCATACATGTTGATTCAAGATTAATAATTGATATAGGTAATTGAATTAGATTACTTTGTAATCTCATTAAATACTTATTCTTGCTCAATCCACCATCAACACATAGATGTTTAGTGTTTAGATTAATTTCTTGTGTTATTGCTTCATAAACATCATAGTTTCTAAAAGCAATAGCTTCTCAACAAGCTCTAGCTATTTCTTTTGCTTTAGTATCTTTTGTTCAATTAATGAATTTAGCTTGAGCATCCATGATTCAATATGGTGCACCTAAACCATTAAAGGCAGGAATTAAATAAACATCAGTGTGTCTACACTTCATTGCTAATCTTGTAAATCTTCTATGATCCTTAGCAATTCCTTGTTTAATCATTTCATTTATGATAGATCCACCATTAAAAACACTTCCTTCTAAAGCATAAGATGTTTTATGGTTAAGTGTATTAGCAACAGTTGTTAATAATCTATATTTAGATCTAATTGGTTTATAACCAATGTTTGCTAACATAAAGCATCCTGTTCCATAAGTATTTTTAATATCACCTTTATGGAAACAACCTTGTCCCAATAAAGATGATTGTTGATCACCAATCAAACCAGCAATTTGTATTGGTTTGCCTAAAACATTTGTAAATCCAACAATCTTATCATTATCTACTGGTGTAGGTAATATTTGTTTTGGAACTTTAAAGAACTTTAATAATGCATCATCTCATTTCAATGTATGAATGTTAAATAACATTGTTCTAGATGCATTTGTAACATCAGTTACAAACACTTTACAATTAGTTAAACGATAAACTAAATAACTTTCAATTGTTCCAACACATAAACGTTTTTCTTTTAATGCTTTCTTAACAGAAGGAACATTCTCTAATAATCATTTAATCTTAGTAGCAGAGAAATAAGAGTTCACTATTAATCCAGTTCTGTCTTGGATAACATTTGCCATCTTAGATAATTTTAATTTTTGGCAATATTTAGCTGTTCTTCTACATTTTCAAATAATAGCATTTGTTAAAGCTTTACCTGTTTTCTTATCTCATGCTACAATTGTTTCTCTTTGGTTAGTAATTCCTAAGCCATAGATATCATCTAAATTAATGCCTTTAACTAGTTTTTTTAAACATGTTAATGTTTTAGATCATATTTCATTAGCATCTTGCTCTACCCATGTAGGTTTAGGTTCAATTAACTTAGTAAATGAACGTTCAAATCTTTTAATCTTTTGCTTTTTAACATCAAAAAGAACAGCACGAAGTGATGTTGTTCCTTCATCGATTGTTAAAATATAACGTTTCATCTACTATCCGATCTTAATATCCTCGTATGGATATTGAATATCGTTAAAGTGAGGGTGGAATCTAGTTCAAGACAATAATGTGTTAATAACACCTAATTGTCCTACAAACATTAATAGGATTAGATATAGTAATCCTCATCATTTTGTTACAGCAGTAATACCTGTAGACAATCCCACAGTACCGAATGCTGAAGCACATTCCACCATAAATTCAGAGAATGAGAATCAAACTGAAGGCACTTGAATAATTTCACGCGGAACAGGTGTAGCAGAATATAACACAGCAACACCAAGCAATAACAATAGCAATGAGATTACGAAAATCATAAATGCTTGAGTTACTGTATCTGGATGAATTCTTCTCTTGAAGAAGAAGACATTTCTTCTACCGCACAATTTACATCATATAGTTACGAAGATAATAGCTAGTGTTGTTGTTCTAATACCACCGGCAGTTGAACATGGTGAAGCACCTATAAACATTAGAATTATTAATATTCATTTGCTGCCTTCACAGAAAACATTTGTTTTAATTGTTTCCATTCCTAATGAACGACAGTTAAATGTTTGGAAGATAATAGCAAAGCATTTATTTAGCATTGGATTAGAACCAAATTCACCAAACATGTTTCTATTACCAATAATTGTTAGATCTCTTACCTGTATTGTTTTATCTCCAACCGCCATTTCTAGTGTTGAATTAACTCTAGGATCAAGGAATTCACATAAGAATGTTCCTAGTAAACCAAAAGCAGCAACAAAGATATAAACACTAATAGCCACTTTAGAATAAAGTGTCATCTTATATCTTTTGCCTGTTGCTTTACATTTAATCTTTTCAATTACATCAAATCAAACAAAGTGTCCTAAACCACCAATAATTAATTCAAGAATAATTAAAGTTTGGAAAATGATACCAAGATCATTTCTAAATGGAGCCATTGAGTTAGCTGAAATGTTATCAAATCCAGCGTTGTTCATTGCTGATACGGTTGTAAATAAACCTACTCATAATGAATAACCAAAGTTGTGGTATAGAGGTAGTGGTTTAGATAAATCACTAAATGATATACCATGGTAAATAGAAGATTCAAAATCTAAAAATTGTTGTTGATAAGATGGTATGAATGTAAAACATAATGCATAACCAAACATAAATACAACTTGTGTTGATAAGATGAAAATTAAAGCAACTTTAATAACATGAAATGATTGACTTAATTTACTTCCACCACGTTCAGCTTGCATGATATACAATTGACCTACGTCAATCTTGTCATCTTTCTTCTTAAAGAAGTTTCATACATAGTAGAATAGTGCAACAACACCAATACCGCCAATTTCAATTAATATTAACAATACTACTTGACCACCTGGGTTAAGATATTGGTAAATATTAACTGGTGTTAATCCTGTATCACTAAACCCCGAACAAGCTATGAATAAAGCTTTAACAAAGTTATATTCAATACCATTAATGACTACGGGGGTAAAACCATTAATTTGAACTCATTTTCCTGTTTCTTCATTTAAAATTGGATTTAAACAGAATGGTGCACAAAGTAATAAAGCACCAGTAACAATAATTACAAGATATAACCTAAAAAGACGTTGAGGTAATGTTTTACCTATAACGACTCTCAATACTTTTTTTCCACCACGAACAAAAGCGGAACCAAAACGTTTGAAAACGTTTCGATTTTTTATCGTTTTGCCGGTGCTTGTATCTCTTGCTTCCATAAATACAAAAACTTGCTATTATTATACACTATTATATTATTTATCTAAATAGTCTATTTTATGTGGTTCTAATTTTTCTAAATTAGAAAAATTAGAAAGGCTTGCTATTTCATAGGTACAAATTGCAACACAGTTACTTAAGTTTAAACTACGCACATTTTTGCTGCTTGGGATTCTAATCGTATGAGATTTATTAGCAACTAAAATGTCTTTTCTAATACCAGTAGATTCTCTACCAAACATTAAATAGATGTCGCCATTTTTTGATGGTTTTTTAATATCTGATAAAAGATGTTTTCCATATCTTGTTATGTAATAAATTTCATCATCTTTCTTTAATGTCTTAATGAAATCTTCATAACAATCGTATTCATACATTTTTAAATGTTTTCAATAATCACAACCCGAACGTTTTAAGTTCTTATCAGATAAAACAAAACCATATGGTCTAATTAAATGCAAAATTGCATCAAAACCAACACAAGTTCTTGCGATATTTCCTGCGTTTTGTGGTATTTCTGGTTCAAAAAGGACTATATGTAATTTCATATACGTTAAAAGTATTATAATACTTTTAAGAGGTATTTAAAATGAAACAAAAAAGCTTAAAAGGAACTAAAACGCTTAAAAATTTAATGGAAGCTTTTGCTGGTGAAAGTCAAGCAAGAAATAAATATGATTATTTTGCTAGCCAAGCTAAAAAGGATGGCTATGTTCAAATTGCTAACTTCTTTACTGAAACAGCATTAAATGAAAAAGAACATGCTAAACTTTGATACAAATTAATTAATGGTGGATCAGTTTCATCAACTAAAGTAAACTTAAGAGCTGCTGCAGCAGGTGAAAACTTTGAACACGCTAAAATGTATAAGAGAATGGCTAAGGAAGCTAAAAAAGAAGGCTTCCATGATATAGCTGCATTATTTGAAGGTGTAGCTTCTGTTGAAGAACAACACGAAAAGAGATATTTAGCTTTATTAAAGCTAATAACTTCTGGTAGAGCATTTAAGAAACCTAAGAAAATTGCTTGAAAGTGTAATAACTGTGGAAAGATTGTTTACTCTACAACAGCTCCAAAAGTTTGTCCAGTTTGTAAACACCCACAATCTTACCAAGAAGCAAATTGCAAATGCTCTTACTCATTAGATGGTTGCACTTGCAAATGTAACAAATAAAAAAAATAGGCAAAGCCTATTTTTTTTGTTCATTCTTTTTAGTTTCATCTGTAACTTTAGTGTTTGCTTTGGCTTTAGCTAATGCTTCTTCCATAGCTTTTCTACTAGCTTCAGCGTTCTTTAAGATTGCGTCATTATCCATTTTGAATTTTAATTTTGCACAAATTGCATTAGCAATCTTTTGTTCAAGAATGGTTTTTCTAACTCCTTCCATTCTTTTTGGATCATTAAGAATATCTCTAATAGGGCGATTAGTTTCTTTGTAATAGTTATCTAAAGAATCTCTTAGTTCTTTATCTTCTACTGTAATGTTCCATTCTTTAGCTAAAACACTAAATAACATTTCTTTTTCCATCAATCTAGTTGCCATAGTCTTTACATATTCATATGGAGCTTTAGATAATCTAGGATCAGCTTTAATAAATGAATCTGTTACATTTTGTAAGTCTGCTGGATCAATCTTTATTTCATAACACGGAACAATAATGTGCATTGCTGCATTAAAGATATTGTCTCTGACTACCATGTTGTGAATTCTTTTTTGAATGTCAGCATCAGATAATTTGTCTCCAAATTCTTTTTTCATTCTATTAAAGTGGAAATCAACTGCTTGTTTATCAGCAATTAATCTATCAATCGTTACTTCTTTAGAAAAATCAGGTTCTTTGATTTTCTTAATAGTTGATTGAGCTTTAAATGTATTAGGTTGTTCTTTCTTTTCTTCTGCCATAATAATCTCCTATTTGTTTTGGCTACGTTGCTTAAGCAACATGTTACCATATCCTTCTTCTTGATACTCTTCAATTTCCTTATTTAGTTTAGCATTTTCTTTTAATAATGCTTCCTTTTCAGATTGAAGTTGTTTTACTTGTTTTCTTAAGTTAGCAATATCATCTGTATATGTTTGTACTGTTTTATCATTATTTTGTAAATATTCAATTACTTGATCAAAATAAGTATCAACATCAGCACAATCATATCCTGAGAAAACTGATTTTTTAAATTTCTTATTTAGAATTTTATCAATCATTTCCTTATTTGCCATGAATTGCTCTCCTTAAGGCTTGAACTTTATCAAGTTTTTCCCAACTTAATCCAGTTTTGCCAAAGTGTCCAAATACACTTGTTTTTGAATAAATTGGACTTTGTAAATTCAAACTCTTAATAATATTATACAAATCAAAATCAAATGTTTTTTCAACAGCTTTATAAATTTTATTTATAGCTATCTTATTTGTATCAAAACAATCGATGTACATAGAGATAGGTTTTGGTTCTCCAATGCAATAACATAATCTGACTTCACATCTATCTGCAAAACCTGCAGCAACTATGTTTTTAGCAATATATCTACAGAAATATGCTCCAGTTCTATCTATCTTAGTTGGATCTTTACCACTAAATGCTCCACCACCATGGTGTGCTATAGATCCATATGTATCTACAATTATTTTTCTTCCTGTTAAACCAGTATCGCCCACTGGACCACCAATAACAAACTTACCATTCTTATTAATGTATAGTTTGCAATTAGTATTTAAGTGATATCTTCTTAATACAGGTTTAATAACTAGGTTTGTAATATCTTTTCTTAGTTTGGTTAAATTAGTTTCTTCTGTATGTTGAACAGAAATAACAATTGCATCAACAGCTGGTTTTCTACCATTGTAAACAATTGATACTTGTGATTTCATATCATATTTACAATATGATAATTTTCCATTCTTGATTAGTTTCTCAACTTGTTTTAATAACTCATGACTCAAAACAATTGATAAAGGCATATATTCTTTTGTTATGTTTGTTGCATAACCAAAAACCATACCTTGGTCTCCAGCACCAAGTTTTTTATTTTTCTTAGTTACTAGATTAGCAATATCTTCGGATTGTTTGTTAATGTTTGAAATAATTGAAAAATCATTTTCTTCATAGCCTAATGGTTTTAATACATTTCAAGCTACTTTAACAACATCAACATATCCTTTAGTTGTAATTTGTCCACCAATAACAATTAATCTATTGTGGGCAAATACTTCACAAGCAACTCTTGCTTCTTTATCTTGTCTTAGACATTCGTCTAATACTGCATCAGCAATTTGGTCACAAATCTTATCCGGGTGACCAGATCCTACTGATTCAGATGTAATAATTAATTTATTTTGCATTTTAATTCTCCTTTAACCAAAAAGAAAAACTCCTATCGTTACGATGGGAGTTTGTTATTATCATACCCATCGTTCAAGCTTTAGCACTGTCCTTTTGGGATTTTGCTGGTGGATCAACGAGCTTGTCTCTCCCCACACTCTTTATGGTACTTACTATTATATATAGAATATATAATTCTAATTACTTTTTTAGTCTTGCATATGTAGCAATCATTGCTGCATTATCATTTGTGTATTTCAAAGTTGGATAATAAACTTTTGGTTTTTTAATTTGTGATAGTTTCTTTCTTAATAATTTGTTAGCAGAAACTCCACCACCTACTAAAACCATCTTTGTATCTTTATATATAGATAAATAATGTTGTAACTTTCTAACTAAATCATTAGTTATTCATTCAAGTGATGAACTTGCTATTACTTTTACAGGAATAGTTTTCTTTTGCATCTTGTATGTATTAATCATGTTTAATGCAGCAGTCTTGATTCCTGAAAAAGTAAATGGTGCATCAACAGGTTTATTTGGCGCCAATTCAATTAATTGTTTATTTGAATAGATATTATCTATTGAAATACCACCAGGATAATCCAGTCCTAAGAATCTTCCTATTTTATCTAAAGCTTCGCCAGCAGCATCATCAATACTTTCATTTAGATATTTAAAATTGTTTATGCTTGTTGCTCTAGCAATAAATGTGTGTCCACCAGATACAACTAAAGATAAAATAGGAAATTTAAGTTCTTTTATATCGTGATCAACAAAATAACTATATGCATGTCCCATCATATGGTTAACTTTAATAATAGGAACATTTAATAATGTTGCTAATTCATTGGCAAACACTTTCCCTACATGTAATGAACCAACTAATCCTGGTTCAGATGTATAAGCAATACAATCAATATCTTTTAATGTTATTTTTGCTTCAGCTAATGCTTTAGAACAAACTTTATCAATATCAGAACAATGTCTTCTACTTGCAAGTTCTGGTACTATACCACCATATCTTCTATGTTCTAACATAGAAGTAGATGTAACATTAGCAAAAACTTTATTTCCTTTTAAGATAGCTATAGAAGTATCATCACAACTAGATTCAATAGCTAAAATAATTTTTTCTTTAGCCATTATAAACCTTCCTTACTATCTATTCATGCTCAGTGAGTGTTAGAATTTTCTAATGCTGATAAAGGTCTTCCAAACAAAGATCTAATGTCTAATTGTTGAGGGAAAGTAATTAAAGAAGTAAATAGTTCTCTTGTTTTAGTGTCTGTCTCTTCAGCATAATCATCTCAATAATGTGAATCAGTATCTGAAACCTCATTATAAATGTCCTTTAATAATGGAATATAGCTAACTGTATCTCAGTTTTGCATTGATCAATATTCAAATCTGTCTCCATCTTTGTTTAAAATATCATCACCAGCACCATATCCATCAAAACAAATATCATAGATTGTTTTATAGATACGTTCTAATTTTTCATGATTATCTTTATTCTTGTTATTGATAACAAGGAAATCAATTTCATCTAATGAAACGCCTTTTGGTTTAACTGTGTGTATTTGCTCTCCTGTATAAGAATCAAATTCACCAGCACCTTGTGCAGCATACAATGCATCACCAGATCATGACATAATTGCTCGGTATCCATAATCACCATGATCAGCAAATGTTCTTGCTATTTGACCTGAATCAGTTTTTAAGTTATATCAATCATGATAAGCTTTAGATGTTAATGATTTAAATGTTTGTTTTAAATCTTCAATAGATGAATCTTTTGGCATTTCATTTGTAGCGTTTGTTGGATCGCCACCATTTGCTTCAGTTGTTTCAACTATTCTTGCCATATCATAGATAGACTTGGCATCATCAAGCATTCCAATCTTACCACCAAATCTATTTGCATATTTGCAATTAGGACTTACTGTATAGAATATATCAGCTCATGTTGGTTGACTAACTTGTTCATGAGAGCCAACAGCACTATAGAAATCGATTTCATTTCCTTTATATACAAAATCAAATGATTGAGCAAAATAAGGAACTCCGTAATTTAATATATTAAATTCAGGATCCTTAAGATAGTCTTGGAAGGAATCATTCATTTCATTAATGGCGTCTTGTGCTGGTTCAGCAAATAAAGTTGTTAATGCTGTTTCAGCACTAGTTACACCAGGTATTTGAAATGTGGATCAATCAATAGGTTGTAATCAACCTTTTTGATACAACTTAATTAATTCATATCCACATGGTATAGCAATATCATATGTGTTACGGAATTTTGTTTCAATCATTTCTGTAACAGTAAATCATTGGAATTGAACATCATATGAAGTTCTTAAATGTTCCATCAATTCACTATCCATATAACTTTCAAAGTTAGCTAATTGAATTGTGTTAGTGTTACCACAACTAGTTAATGGCACAAAAGCAAATGGTGTTGCACATAGTGCAACAGAACTAATAACTAAAGAGAGTTTTTTATTGGAAAAGTTTTTCATAAATACCCCTCTTTCATTTGATGTTTGCTTTTCTTGTTTTTCTAACTTTAATGATAGAAACAATAATTACAACAACAGCAGTAACCAATACTAGCAATGCACCAAATGTTACAACTCAAGCTTTTATACCCTTTCTTGTCATATAAATAGCTGTTGATAAAGTTTGAGTTGAACCATTAATTAAACTTGTGATGATGAAATCATCTAGACTCATAGCTAAAACAATTGCACTAGCTGATAATAAAGCAGGAGCTAGATAAGGCAGAACAACTTTAAAGAATGTTTTAGTTCTAGAATATCCAAGGTCATAACTTGCTCAAATTAAGTTTCTTGGCATCTTTTGCATCTTAGGGAAGATTGCAACTATAGCATATGGTGTACAGAAACTAATGTGAGCTAAACAAACTGTAAATAGACCAAAGTCTAATCCTAAAGGTAAAACAGTTGAAGTGAATAATAATGCCAATGAAATAGCAGTAATAGGTTCAGGTATGGCAATAGATACTTTACTTGCACCAACAATTGTATTAATGTATTTGTTCTTGCTATTTCAAATACCAAAACATGTAATAACGGCAATAATTAATGAAATAGGTACAACTATTACTGAAATAATCACAGAGTTCAATAATGCATTCAAGAAATCATTATTTTTAAATAATTCAATGTAATTGATTGCATTAGGAATATCAAAATTTAAAATAATGTTTCCTCTGTCAGTTTGTCCATTGAAACTTAACAAAACAATAATAATTAGTGGAATATAAATAATAGCCAAAATTAGGAAGATGTAGAATCTTCTAATGAATCAACCAAATCTTTTCTTTGCTCCAATATGTTTAGGAGGTTTTGCCACTAATTTCATTATTTAACCCTCCTGTGTCTTAATTTAAATAGCTTTGGAATAAAAGCAATGATTAAATATAAGACCAAAACAAAGATACTAACAACTAGTGATAATGAACTACTTCTTGCTAGAGCAATATCACTAATTAGTCCTTCTTCACCTTCTTGAACAATAATGTCACCAATTGTTGCAGCATTAGTTGAGTTGTTTAAGAATTGTGGGACTGCAACGGTTGTTACAGCAGGTAAGAATACCATTGTTAATCCAGCATAATAAGCAGTCTTAGTATAAGGAACAATTACCTTAAAGAAAGTTTTAACCATGTTTTGTCCTAAGTCTTGACTAGCAAAGATTAAGTTTCTTGGCATATCTGATAACACGTTATAGATTGGTAGAATCATGAATGGTATATAAATATAAACCATACCAATAATGGTAAAGATGTGTCCAAATGTTGAGTTAGCATGTCCTGCACAAATATCTAAGAATGTTTTTAAACCAATTAACTTAACTAACATACTAGATCAAATTGGAGCAGTAATTAGAATAACAAGTACTGCTTTAAAACTTCTTGATCTATTAAATGCCATCATATAAGCAAACGGATAAGCTAATAAAGTACAAATAGCAGTCGTTGCTAAAGCAAGACCAATTGATAATCCTATCTTTTCAAAGACAAAACTATTCATTACTGTTCAGTTAAGTTCTACACCACCAGATTCAGTTGGCATAAATGCTTTAATCATCACCATAACCAAAGGAATAACAAATAACAATAAAGACATAATAACAAAAGGCAAAACTAGCAATAGCTTTTTGCTAAATCTTGCTTTTGGTTTTAATAGCTTTATGTTAACCCTTCGGTTATGAGAGATGATATCTGCCATTATTTATCCCTTTTTTTGCGAATGATTGGACTAGCTGTTTTAAAGCTTCATTTAATTCCAATCTTGTCGTTCACCTTAAGGTGTTGGTTTGTATGAAGTGTTATTTCTGTTTTATCTCTTGTTAAACATTTAACTTCATACAAAGTTCCTTTATAAAGAATGTTAGTTACTCTTGCTTGAAGGAATGAATCGTCTAAATCACAGATTTCAATATCTTCTGGTCTAACCATTAATTTGAAATCAGAATTTCTAACCATACTCATTTCCAATTCTTTATTTGTAATTGGATAATGGAAAGTTTGTTTTCCAATTCTAATCTTTTCATTACCTAAATAGGTAACGTCAATAAAGTTAGCTTGTCCAATAAAGTTTGCTACTCAAGAATTATTTGGATGTTCATAAATATTTCTTGGTGAGCCAATTTGTTCAATCTTTCCTTTAGACATAACAATAATTTGATCAGAAAGTCTTAACGCTTCTTCTTGATCATGTGTTACAAGAATGAAGTTAATTTTTAATTCATTGTGAATACGTTTTAATTCTTCTTGCATTTTTTTACGAACTTTAGCATCAAGTGCTGATAAAGGCTCATCAAGCAATAGAATAGAAGGTTTAACAACTATGGCTCTTGCTAAAGCAACTCTTTGTTGCATACCGCCAGATAAGTCTTTTGGGAACTTATCTTCAGATCCTTCAAGGCCAACAAGTTCAATTGCTTCATTTGCTTTGCGTTCTATTTCTTTTTTAGTTAATGGTCTAGTAGTGTTGATCTTTTCAAACTGCTCAGCCATTTGTTGAGGATAGTTTTCTCAATATGATATTCATTGGTCAGCATCATTGTATTTTTCAATCAACTTATCTACTTTCTTATCGATATGTTGTTTGAAAGTATAAAGTTTGATTAGGTTGTAAACTTTCTTTTCAGTAGTAGACATACCTTTGGTATCAAACTTAATATATTGGTGAATACCTAAAGCTTCTCTAAATCTGTTTCTTCAGATCTTTCTTTGGTTTTTACCGGTTAATTTAAAACCATCAAAATCAGGATTTGATTTAGCCATTTGTCTTTCATAATAATAGATTTGTGTTTGAAATTGATCAAAACGCATATCTTGTATTTTGAAAAGATCTTCATTTTTTGAATAAGCTAGTTTAGCTTTGATAATATCTTTATCTAACTTAACTTGATCTTTTTTAAGTTCAATAATTTCTTTTGTTGCTTTAGCAATAGCTGCTTTTTTAACTTTTGCTAATTGGTTATAAACTTTGGCAGGAACATCTTTTAATTCTGTTCTCATGATTTTTAAACCATAACAAATGTTTTCAAAGATTGTCATGTTAGGGAATAAAGCATAATCTTGGAAAACTGTTGCAGTTGGTCTCATGTGAATTGGAAGGTCTTTAATGTCAATTCCATTAACAATGATTTTTCCTTCAGTTGGCATTTCAAAACCAGCCAACATCTTTAATAATGTTGTCTTACCACATCCTGATGGACCTAATATAGTTACAAACTTGCCTTTGTCAATACTTACATTGACATTGCTGCAAGCAAGATATCCATCATCATATCTTTTGGCTATTCCTTTTAGCTGTATGAACGGATTATTATTCATTGTTATTACCTATTCCTCTTCAACACATATTGATCAATAACTGTGCTTGCAAAATTTTCAACAGTTACATTATCTATAATGTGCATTGCTTCCTTCTTTACAAAATCAGGAGCGTAAGATGGAGCAAAAGAATTCTTTGTTAGTTGTAAAGCTGGAATATCATTTTGTCCATCACCTAAAACCAAAATGTCTTCCTTGTTTATTTGGATTTTCTCTAATAGTTTATTAGCAGCAAATCCTTTATTCACACCCTTCTTGTTAATTTCCACATTAACATCAGAAGACAAACATACTTCAAGGTTAGGGAATGTCTTTCTTAATTCTTCATTACCTTCAAGTGCGCGTTTATGGTTAGGGAATTTAATAATGTATTTGTAACAAATAATATCATTAGGATATTCTGTTATATATACTGGTTTTCTAATTGCTCATGGATCATATTGATCTTCGAAACCGGTTTTCTTAAAGTTAATTGGTTTTCAGAATTCTTCGTTATAGAACAAAATGTCTTCTGAATGTTGATGAATCATAAATCCAAGGTTGCCATTTTCTTTCTTAGCAAAATCTTTCATCATGCCAAAGATTTTTCTTGCATCAGCTTCATCTAATGGAGTTTGAGAAATATATTTGTTTGTATAAATATCAAAGATAGTTGCACCATTGTTACCAATAATGTAAACATTAGTTTTTGGATTCAATTCCATTTGTTTTGCAATTCTTACACCATCATAAATACTTCTACCACTAGCGATTGCAATTGGAATTAAATGGTTTGAACATTGTTGTAGTGCAATCTTTGTTTGTTTAGAAAAGATTTTAGTTTTAGCATCAAGTAATGTTCCGTCAAGATCTGAGAAGATTAATTTACACTTAAGATCTGATGTATCTTTAATGATATAAGTCTTGATAGCTTCGCTGACACCTTTAGTCTTGTGATTAATTAAAGCATCACAATGTTCTAATAAGTTCGGATTGTGTGGGTTGATTCCAATTGCTAATGCTGAATTTTTAAATGCAGATAGATCATTGAATGAATCACCCATAGAAACTATTTCATTCTTTGCAATGTTATATTTCTTAGCATAATAATCAATTGCATATCCCTTATTAACACCTTTAGGTGTAATTTCAATTAATCTAGCAGATGAGTGAGATAAATTAACAATGTGGTTTAAATTGTTCTTAATTAAATCATGATAGATTCTAGCAACTACTGATTTGCTTGAAGATAGAATGTCAATCTTGAATGATGATAAATCATTAGTATTATTTAATTTCTTCAAATGTGAATCACGATATGCTAACTTAATTAAATAATTTTGGGGGTGAACATAAACTGTTCTAGTTTTCATTCCTTCTTCTGTGAAGAATCAAGTATAAGCGCCTTTATATTTTCTTACTATATCAAAAATTTGCTTAGCATAAACATGGCTAATCTTTGCTTGCTTAATTGTTGAATCGTTAAAATCTAAAATATAAGCGCCATTTAAACAAGATAATAATCTAATTCTGTTTGGTCCCATTTGATTAATACGTTTAATTGTATTAACAATTGCTCATGGAGCTCTACCAGTATTAATAAATGGTGTTCCACCAGCATTCATGTATTCTTGAATCGCTAAACAATCTTCTTTTTTAGCCCTTCTTAAAAATGGAGAAAGCAATGTTCCGTCTAGGTCAAGTGATAACAATTTGTACGCAGTTTTTCTGGTGTCCATTTTTGTTAATTTTATTAATTGAAAATATTATTTTCAATTAAATAATATCAAAAAAACAAAAATATTTATATTTATTTAATATATTTTATAATTAGCAATATAAGAGCCATGGTGCTAATAGGGAAAAACATGAAAAATATTAAGCTAACAAAAAGACAAAATGATCTGTTAAAAATCATTGTTGAACAATACATCAATGAAGCAACTCCAATTTCTAGTAAAGAAGTTATTCATGATTTCTTTAAAGATTTATCAAGTGCTACAATTCGTAATGAAATGGCATATCTAGAAAAAGTTGGATTAATAGAAAAAACACACACATCTTCTGGACGTGTTCCTACTAGCTTGGGCTATGAATACTATCGTAATGAAATTCTTCAACCATCATTAACTGCTGATTTAAAGAAGAAATTAACTAAGATTTTTGCAAAACGTTTAACATCTATTGAAACAATCATTGATGAATCAATGGCTGTAATTAATGAAACATTACACCTACCATCAATTGTTACAACCGGTGAAACAAACGAAATACTTAAACGTATTGATTTAATTCCTATTCACAAGAATATGGCAATTATCATTGTTGTAACATCTTCTGGAAATATTACAAAGAATACAATTACATTTAATGAAGGCAAAGTGTTAAATGATATTTCTACATGTATCAGAATTTTCAATGATAGATTAATTGATACACCTCTAGAAAAATTACCTCAAAAGATTGATAGTATTAAAGAAATTATCAAGAACAGCGTTGAAAACTATGAATTTATTATGCAAGGTCTAGTACAAAAGATCTTTGATATTAAATATCAATATCACACATCTGTTCATGGTACAAAATATTTAACAACTCAACCAGAATTTAAAAATGATGTTGAAAAATTAAATAAAGTTTTAGATTTACTAGACAAAACAAGTATTTGACAACAAATAGCTTATCAACAATCTAAAACAGGTAAAACAACATTAATAACATCTGGTGAAAAAGTTGGAGCTAAAGAATTAGCTATTGCTACAGTAAATGTAAAAGCAGATAAAAACTCCCACCAAATTTCAGTTGTAGGACCAAATAGAATGGATTATTCTAAAGTCCAAGGTATTCTAGACTTCTTAAAAGAAGAACTTGAAAAGAAATACAATGACTAAAGACGAAAAGATCTTTAAAAGTTTTAAGAATAGATACTCTTTTATCTTCAATGATTCTAATATAGTAAAAGCATTAGCAAATCATTTTGACAAGAGGGGTAGTTTTATTTCTTTTGTCATTGCTTTCTTACAATGTAAATTTTCAGAAAAGCACGTATATGAACAAATAAAGATTAATAAAGATGAATGAATAGAATTATTTTTAAGTTTATATACAAACCAAGAAATAATTGAATTGTTTAAAAAAATTGAAATAAACCCTATTGTTCCTTTGGAACAAACAGTTTCATCTTTTAATTGTTTCGATCCTTTTATCACAAGTTTATTTACATTATTAAAACAGCATGAAAATAATTTAAATGTTAGTGAAGATATTATTAGACAATTATTAAAATCAGCTCTTGGTTATTTGCTTTATAACAGCATTGATTGTAAGATTGCTTATGAATTTAAAGATATTCTAATCGATCCTGAATATGATACAAAATATCAAATAATTTTAAATAACACAAAATTGTTTGCTACGGCTAAACGATATATTGTTGATATTTGTCAAGATAAAATAAATGACCTAATAGTTTTACTATTAGGGTCAAATAAATCTTTTACTAATTAAATTGTTTTCCAACTTTAAATGGATGATTACCATTCACAATTTGATTTATTAATAATGGTTTCTTACCAGCCATTTGAATTAATTCTAATTTAATAGAACCTGTACCACAGGCAACAATCATCATTTGATTTGTTAATTGAACTATTGTTCCGGGTTTTTCTTGTCTATATCCGTCTACAGGTGTAGCTTTATGTATTTTAATAATTTGATTATCAAATGTTGTGTATGCAATAGGAACATTGTATAGTCCTCTAATTAATGCATCTACTTCTAAATTTGATTTTGATCAATCAATTTTTTCATTCTCTCTTGTTATGTTGTAACCAAAGGTTGCTTTACTTTCATCTTGTGATGTTGATTGTAAATTTTTATTAAATAGAATTTTAAAATCTTTAGATATAACTTCACCAGCTAAAACACAAAGTTTATCATATAAAGATGCATATGTTTCTTGTGGATCAATGCCAATTGGATATTGTTTAATTATGTTGCCTGCATCCATCTTTTTATCCATATACATTAATGTAAAACCAGTCTCTTTATCTTGGTTAATGATCGCTCATTGAATTGGTGCTCCACCTCTTAATTTAGGTAATAATGAAGCATGTAAATTAACACATTTATACTGTGGTAAATCAAGAATATTAGATGGAATAAATTGTCCAAAAGCACAAGTAAAAATTAAATCAGGATTCAATGTTTTAATTTGTTCATACAAATTAGAAACTTTGGCATCTTGCAAAACTTTAATGTTATGATCTAAAGCTAATTGTTTAACTGGACAGAAAGTAATTTCTTTATGTCTACCAACAGGTTTATCTGGTTGACATACAACAGCTACAACATCATAATCTTTTTGTTCCAAAATAGCAGCTAAACAAACTGCTGCTATTTTTGGTGTTCCCATAAAGATTACTCTATTTCTTATTTGCATGCTTTTGAGCCTTCTTTTGTTGTTTCATTAAACGTTTCTTTTCACGTTTAGCTTCGCTAGCTTTTTGTTTAGCCATACGTTTTTCCATTGCAGCAGTCTTAGCAGCTTCAGCAATTCTAACTGGTGCAATTCATTCCATTTCAGTGTCATAATCTAATGCACGATTAATAACAATCTTACGATCATATTCTTTCTTAGAAATCTTAGTGTTAATTACTTCACATTCAAAACAACGTGGTGCATCTTTAACACCTGTTTTTGAATCTCTGGTTTGGAAAACAACAACAAATAAATCTCTTGCTGGTGGTGCTTTTAATTCCTTTTTATGTTGAGCTTTAAGAGTTTTATTTATTTCTTTTCTTTGTCATTTACGAATTTTTAATTCGTAGTTTTTATTTTTCTTATATAAGAATGATCCATTTGGATTAATTGCATCCACATGTTCTCTTTTGCAAACATAACTATCAAGAATTTCTTTTCCTTGTTCGTTATTGTCTTTTAGAAATTGTTTGATTGTCTTTCAAACTTCATCTTTATTTTTTCTAGATGATAGGAATGGGTTAGCTTCTCTATTAGCTTTACGCTTTTTATATCAAGCATAAATAGCGATACCAATAATCACTACCAAAATCAGTGGCATTAGACTACCTATCATGGCTAACCTCCTATTAGTTTTTTAATTATATTTTATTTCCTATTAAAATATGTATATAATTATAAGACAAAAAAATAAGGATTTATTCGCATGGCAAATATTAAATCAAACATTAAAACAAAGAAACAATCTGATAAAAAACACGCTGCAAATCGTGTTGCTTTAACTAACTTAAAAAATGATACTAAGAAGGCTAGAGCAAGCAAAGATGCTAAGTCTATCAGCCAATTATATTCAAGAGCTGATAGCTTAAGTAGAAAACACATTATTCACAGAAATAAAGCTAACAGAATCAAATCAAGAAACGCAAAGGCAGCAAACAAAAAAGCAAAATAATGAAACTAGTTAACAAATTTTTAACAGCTTTATCACCAGTTGCAATGGTTGGGGTTATTACTCCAACTCTTGTTGCTTGTAACAAAGGTTCAAGTTATACAATTCATTATGGTCAAGCAATAAATTGCCTTACCAAAAAAGAAAAAGATTATCAATCTTTATCAACAATTCAAAACTCTGTTAAAAGTAGAGCAAATCTTTCACCTAAAGGTTCTTTGTCTATTGACGATATAAATACAACATTAAAAACTGATGCTGGTTTCCAAAATATTTATTATGACATTGTTGCAAGTTTATCGATTATGAGACAAGAACATTTTAGACTGTTTGATTGATCTGATAATTTTGATGATCAAACCGTAAAATTTTCTGTCGTTGACATTCACGGTCTACCCCAATACTTTAACAATGTGGTAACTTATGCTGTTGGTGAACACAACGATATATGTATAAAAATTGGTGGGGTTTTATTCGTTTCATATACATATAAAGATGTTACCCCAAAATAAGAAAGGATCCACTATGGCAGAAAAAATATTATTAACAAAAGAAAAAGAAGCTGAAATTAAAAAAGAATTAGAACGTCTAATTCAGGAAGAAAGACCTAAAGTAATTAAAGCTATTCAAGAAGCAAGAGAACAAGGTGACCTTTCTGAAAATGCTGATTATGATGCAGCTAAAAATAGACAAGCTGAAATTGAAGCTAAGATTAAAGAGTATCAAGCAATAATTGACCATGCTGAAATTATTGATGAAAAAACTTCAAAAAAACCAGCTAACAAAGTTAAGGTTGGAACTAAAGTTAAAATCTTGGATATGTCTGATGACGAAACATATGAATATGCTATCGTTGGTGAAGTAGAAGCAGATCCAGATCAAGACAAGATTTCAAACGTTTCCCCTCTAGCAATGGCAGTTTTAGACCATGAAGAAGGCGAAGTAGTTGAAATCAAAGGTGTAGAAAAACCTTACAAAGTTAAAATCCTTAAAATATCTCGCTTATAAGATATAATATAAAGCACGTCAAAAGTGCTATTAATGGACAGATAGCGAAGCGGCCAAACGCAGCTGACTGTAAATCAGCCTCCCTCGGATTCAGTGGTTCAAATCCACTTCTGTCCACCATTAATTGGGTTGTAGCCAAGCGGTAAGGCATCAGATTTTGATTCTGACATGCGTTGGTTCGAATCCAACCTACCCAGCCAATTATTGTCCCACTAGCTCAGTGGTAGAGCATTTCACTTTTAATGAAGGGGTCCGGAGTTCGAGTCTCCGGTGGGGCACCATTTATGCTGAAGTGGCGGAATGGTAGACGCACAGGACTTAAAATCCTGTGATAGCAATATCGTGAGGGTTCAAGTCCCTCTTTCAGCACCATTGTTGCGGGTATAGTTCAATGGTAGAACTATAGCCTTCCAAGCTATTAATGTGGGTTCGATTCCCATTACCCGCTCCAATAAGGACAAATGAAAAATAACCAGGCAAGTCCTGGTTTTTCTTTTTATTTTTCTATATATCTATATATAATTTTCATAACATTCAGATTATGAGAAAACAATATTTTAAATTTGTTCAAATAGAAAAAGATATAGTCGTTGACTTTATCTCTAGACACCAAGCATTAACAAAGTTTGTTAATGCTGATATGCCTTTCTATGTTAGAGTTTATAAAAAACCATATGCAGGTTTGTTACATACAATTATCGGTGAAGGCGAAACTAGTGAAAACTTAATTACTAAGTGAGGACAACTAATTGACTTTGCTGGAAAAATTAAACCAGAATGAGTTGACCATGTTAAGGATGAAGTACTTATTCAAATCCTAGGATTTGAAAAAGCAAGTCTTATTAAGAAAATAACAACTGATATCATAAATAAAACTTTAGATTTGAAAATGTTAGTTGAACAACCTGATCAAGCGATTATTAATACTCTAAAACAATATCAAGGTCTAAGTCTTAATGTAATTAACACATTTGCTTTGTTCACTTGTTTTAAACAAAACATCTTGTGTGATACAGACCCAGACTTCATTGCTGGATTAAAAATCTTCTTGAACAAATCTGAAATACTTCCAGAAGATATTAATCATATCAGAGCTGAATATAATGGACAATTAACACTATTTAGTCTTTGTATGTGAAAAATAAGAAACGAAAAAACAGGACATTAATATGAATTTAAAAACACAATCAATTGTTACATTTATCAAGGAAGAAATTTTCAAAGGAATAAAGAAACTTGCTAAACAAATCAAAACTGAACGTCTTCCTGTTGAATTAAAAGATATCAATGTAGATAAAACAAGAAACTCTAAATTTGGTGACTTTACAACAAATGTTGTAATGTCTTTTACATTAGGCAACATTAGCAAAATAGATGCTGCTAAAGCATTGGCTGAATTAATTGATCCCGCTTCTTTTGCAAAAATAGAAGTTGCTGGTCCTGGTTTTATTAACTTCTATTTAAATGATCAAACTAAAGCTGAACTATTAGATGCAATTAGTTCACAAAAAGATGATTATGGAAATCATAAGAAGTCTAAACTTTGATACAACATTGAATTTGTATCTGCTAATCCCACAGGATTACTTCATATAGGTCATGCTAGAAATGGTGCTTATGGTGATTCATTAGCAAGAATATTTGAAGCTAATGGAATCAAAGTAGATAGAGAATACTACATTAATGATGGTGGAAACCAAATTAATAAATTAGCTTTATCAGTATTGATAAGATACTTACAAGAATATGGTAAGAATGTTGCATTACCTGAAGATAGTTATCATGCGCAAGAAATTGTTGATACAGCAAAATTATTAAAAGAGAAATATGCTGATCAATTTGTTAATACTAAATATGATGAAAACAAAATCCTTGATGATGAAGCAAATAAAATAATTGGAGATTTTGCTAAAACTCGTTTACTTGACATAATTAAAGACCATCTAGCAAAGCTAGGTGTAGTAATGGATTTATGATCACCAGAATCATACATTTACCAAAATGATTTAATTAACAAAGCATTTGCTAAACTATCTAAATATCTATATGATGCTGATGGAGCAAAATGATTAAAGACAACAGAATATGGAGATGATAAAGACCGTGTTCTAGTTAAGTCTGATGGTAACTACACATACTTCACGCCAGATATTGCTTACCACAACTTAAAATTATCTAGAGGATATGATAAGATCTTTAACATTTGAGGCGCAGATCACAAATCATATGTTGATAGAATGTCAACTGCCATTCAAATGCTTGGCTTTAAAAGAGAACAAATGCATGTTTGTATTATGCAAATGGTTCAATTAACTAAGGGCGGACAAGAATTTAAAATGTCTAAACGTTCTGGTAACAGCTTCACAACAATAGATTTAATAAATCTAATTGGTAAAGATGCTGCAAGATGATATCTAGTAAATCAATCATTAGATTCTCATATCACTATCGATATTGAAAAAGCTGGTAAGAAAAACAATGAAAATGGTTTGTTCTATGTTCAATATGCATATGTAAGAATTAAACAAATCCTAAATAAGGTTAAAGAAAAGAAAGAATTCAACATTAACCTATTAACTCATCAACTTGAAAAAGAACTAATTAATCATTTATTCTTCTTCATGCCAACAATTGAAAACGTTGGTAAAACATATGAGGTTCATAAGATATGTTTATATCTAACTAATTTAGCTAAATTGTTCCACACATACTACGAACAAGTTAGAATTGGTGATTGCAAAGATAAAAAACTAATTGGTCAAAGGTTGTATTTAATTGATTGTGTTGCACAAGTAATCAAAAACGGATTAAAACTAATTGGCGTTGATGTAGTTGACAAAATGTAAAAAAGAGCTTATGCTCTTTTTTCTTTTTTATATTTAGATAAGAATTTTTGTGTGTATTCTATTTCAGACATTTTATTTAATCTAGCAGCTCTTCTATTTTTAATCTTAATAGACAGAATGGCAACATTAACTAACACGCCATTGAAGACTAATGCACCAATTGTATTTCAGCTTCAACCTTCACCACCAAGCGCAAGTGTTATTGAATAAACAAGTGACATCATACAAGAAATTGGTAAGAAAATGCTCCAAGCAAAAGAAATTCCCGATGTGTCTTTTGTCTTTATACATTTAATAAATTGCGGTCAACTAATTGCCTCTCATGTTGCTGCACCCATAACACTTAAGGTAATAATGTAAGGTCTCATAGCGGGTTCATATGGACTTAAATCAGCAATGTTTGGCACAAAGCGTGGATCCGTAAATATAGTTAAACAAGTTCCAGCAATTGCTAATAACAATATAGCACCAGCAAAAAACACTCCTAATCCAAAATATTTACGATGCCAAACTTTATTTCCAGATTTAATTAATTTTTCTCTTTGTTGCTTAAGCAAATATTTTGATAACTCAATTTCATTTATATGCAATTTTTTACATAATTTAATATGGTTATATTTAATTGTAATGATAAATATTGAAGCAACAATGTCAAATAAATAAACAAGAATTATTGGAATAACGGCTCATTGGCATATTCATAATGGTATGTTATTATCTGGAGCAAATCAACTTGACATTCTTGAAAAATAAAAAAGCAAGCCTCAAGTAAGGCATACCGATGCACAAACACACATAATAGTGTATGTCCCAATAGATGTCCCGCTAGTGTTTCTAGTTTTAAAAGTCATAAATGCTTGAGCTGATGAGATAACTAAAGCAATTGTCAATGATATGAAACCAAAAACTAATGATGTTATAGCTAATGACATACAATAATTATAAATTATTACTTAGTCTTTTTCTTAGTTGCTATGTATTTGTTTGTGTATTTTCATTCACTAATACCTAGCTTCTTAGCTTTTAATACATTTCTAATCTTGAGAATTAAAACTAGAATATTAATAATAACTCCACTACAAATAATGGATGCTGCCACAGAACGTCAGTCTGTTGAGAAAGCCAAAAATATATCATAGGATAAAGATACAGTGCATGATAATGGCATAAATATTGCCCATCCTAATGAAATACCACTAGTATCTTTTGTCTTCATACATTTAATAAATTGAGGTCAACTTGTTGCTTCAAAAAATATGGCCGCAACAATATTTAATCCAAAAATTGATCATTCATACTTACCATATTCTGATGGATCAGTCATTTGTTTTGGTATACCAACCATCCAAACAATTAATATGATTAGTAATAATAAAATGACTACACATGCAGCAATAATGATTAGTGGATAATACTTCTTAATTCAGCTATCTTTTTTGTGCCTATCAAAAACTATTTGTGAATATCTAATTTCTGAAACATTTAGTTTTTTACACATTATAAGGTTCTTTATTTTACAAAATAAGACACAAGCCAATAAGAATACACCCATGCCATTAGCCAACACAGCCGGAAGTAATCCTGCAATGTGCATTATTTCATAAAATCTTTTGGGTCCATATTCATATCCTAAATGTTGACTATTAGCAATAAAATTTAGTAAGGCTCAAACAAATCACAACCATGTTGCAACAAAAAATATGATATAGCTTGATAAAGATGTACCACTTGTATTTCTTGTTTTAATAATTGATACCATCTGTGGAAACTCAATAGCAAAAGTCATGATGACCATTAAACCACCAAAAACTAATGATAGAATGTCAGATGTAAATGTGTTCATAATTTAATATAAATTATACCTAATTACCACTAACACAAGATAATAATGTTTTGATTGATGATCATATTCTGTTATTACTAAAAGATTGGCTATTTATTATCATATAGTTAAACAAATTTCATAAACTACCACAAATGATGTTCGTTCAAAAATCAATATAAAACAAGCCGCCCAAATGAAGCAATTGAATTTCTTTTCTTATTAATTGCCTTGTTGTTTCAAATATGTGACTAATATAAAGTTTGTAGTATCAATGCTTACCATTTTGTTTGATAACAGAATAAATTAGCTCTCTATTCTTATGGATAAAGCCATTAAATGCACAAACCAAATAGTAAATTAAGTGTTTCAAATTAATGGGTTTCAGTTTTGCAGGAATTGGTAATATCCCAACCAATTGATCTTCTATCGCATATTTTAGTAACTGTTGTTTATTACCAAAGTGATGATAATAAGTCATTGGAGTAATGTCTGCTTCATGACATATATCCAATACTTTAATTTTCTTTTCTTCTTTAATTAAATTAAATATAGCTCCAGTTAGAGCAATTCTTGTTTTAATTATCCTTTCATCTAAATCTTGAAATGTATACTTCATAATTCTCCTTTCGTGGGAATTATATTTATTAAATATAAATTGAAAATGAAATAAAAAACACACTTGAGTCAAGTGTGAATTTTACTTATTTTTTCTTATTTTTATATCTTACAGCTAGTGATTTAGGTTTTAAATACTTTTCAAAATGTTCACGTTCTGATATCCTTAATTTCTTAGCTGTTCTCATGTGAATAATTTTTGTAATCATTACACCATAAGCAGAAATTAAACCATTAATAATTGCTGGTATTAGTAATCCCCAATATGGGTTGTTATTTTTAATAGCTGCCACGGCTAAGATAATATCGTAAATAGTTATTAATGTGTTTGTGACTGGTAACATAATAACGCATTGAAGACTTTGTGATGTTGTATTCTTTGTCCACAAAATTTTAATAAATTGTGACACGGTCATAACAAGGAATGCTACACACGCTATTGTTGAAACAACAATCAACCAGCCCCATTTATCAGTAAGTTCTGCAATAAATTGCTCTCAAGGTGCCATATTATTTACCACCTTTCTTAGCTTTTAATAACTTAGCTGCTAATTGAATTTCAGTAATACCATATTTCTTTGCTAACTTAACATGTTTAATTTTAGTGATTAATGAAGTTAAGTTAATTGTGACATTTAAGAGATTTGATAAAATGTTGGGAGCTAATGTTAAATAAACCAAATGTATTGGTAAATTATACACATAAAGACTTTTTACTGCATTTCCTATACCTCATGATGCCATAAGTGAATTAGATATTACAAATGCTGTATAAGATACTATTGATAGTGATGATGTATTCTTAGTTTTAATAATTTTAACAAATTGCGGGATTGAATAAGATCCGACAAGACCCAAAATTATTCAGCCTATAACAGCTGCGACAATCGCTTGAGTTGTAACCATAATATTTTTATTAAACTACTTGTTTAGTTCTACTAGGCCTGCAAGCTTTTCTTTAGCGTTAGCTTCAGATCCTTTAAATAACTTAGCAGCTTGTTCTGGAGCTTTCTTAACAAGAGCAGCATATCTAGCTTCACCTTTTAAGAATTCTTCATAACTACCAGCAGGAGTTGGAGTTGAGTCTAAAGTAAACTTCTTAGCAGCAGTTGGGTTGTAACGGTATAGTTGTCAATAACCAGCATCTACAGCTTTCTTCATTTCTAATTGAGAGTTAGACATGTTGAAACCGTGGTTGATACATGGAGCATAAGCAATAATGATTGAAACACCATCATAAGCTTCAGCTTCAGTAATTGCTTTAATGAATTGTTGTTGGTCTGCACCAAGTGCAACTTGAGCAACATATACATCTTTATATGTCATAGCAATACCACCAAGGTCTTTCTTTCTTGTTGGTTTACCAGCAGCAGTAAATTTGGCAACTGAACCCATTGGAGATGATTTAGATGCTTGACCACCAGTGTTAGAGTAAACTTCAGTGTCGACTACTAAAATGTTTACATTTTCACCAGAAGCAAGTACGTGGTCTAAACCACCAAAGCCAATATCGTATGCTCAACCATCACCACCGATGATTCATACTGATTTCTTAGATAATTGGTCTAAGTTTGTTAGAATCTTTTCCATGCAGTGGCAATCTTTGTCACACAATGGACCTTGAGCCTTAGCGGCTTTTTCAAGAGCTGGAATGAATTGTTCAATATCAGCAGCATCTTTGTGAGCTATTACATCAGCAATTGCTTTCTTTAATTCAGGGGTTGCTTTTGCATTAGCAGCGCAAGCTTCTAGGTGTTTGTATAGATCATTTCTTCTATATTTCAAACCTAAAGCCATACCTAAACCAAATTCTGCATTATCTTCAAATAATGAGTTAGCTCAGCTTGGACCGTGTCCTTCTTTATCTACACAGTAAGGAACTGTTGGGAATGCACCACCATAGATTGATGAACATCCTGTTGCATTAGCAACAACCATTCTCTTACCAAATAGTTGAGAAATAACTTTGATGTATGGTGTTTCACCACAACCAGCACAAGCACCACTAAATTCAAAGTAAGGTTCTTCAAATTGGATACCTTTAACTGTTGTTTTAGCAAATGGAGTTGGTAATGATTTCAATGTAGTGAAGAAATCTCAGTTTGCTTTTTCTTCAACTAATCTTTCATTGATTGGTTTCATAACCAATGCTTGTTTATCTTTATTCTTGTTTGCTGGACAAACTTTAGAACATGAACCACATCCTGTACAGTCTGCGGCAGAAACTTGGATTCTGAACTTAGCACCTTTGTTTCCAGTCATATCAACTGTTTTGAATGATGCAGGAGCATTAGCAAGATCCTTTGGATCTATTGCTTTAGATCTAATTGCAGCATGTGGACAAACTAATGTACATTGACCACATTGTAAACAGTTTTCTGGAACTCATTGAGGAGCTGTGTTGCCAATTGCTCTCTTTTCATATTGAGTTGTTGCAGTTGGAACAGCACCATCAGGTTTAAATGCACTTACTGGAAGTTTATCACCATTGTGTTGGTCGATAACTGCACAGAAGTTTTTGTAGAATTCAGAAGCATAAGATACATCAAATGGTTCTGGGTTTGTATTCATATCAAGCGCTTTAACATCAACTTCATGTAAGTCACTTGTTGCAGCATCAATTGCTTTCATGTTAGCAGCAACAACTGCATCACCTTTACGTGAGTAAAGTTTAACAACAGAGTCCTTCATTTGTTTTTCACAAGTTTCGTAAGGAATGATGTTTGTAATCTTGAAGAAACAAGATTGCATAATAACGTTAATTCTGTTGCCTAAACCAGCAGCGCCTGCTACTTTGTAAGCATCGATTGTGTAAAGTTTAGCATTAAGCTTTTGAACTTTTTCTTTAAATGCTTTTGGTAAGTGTTTACCAATTTCTTCAGCTGGTCAAATTGAGTTAAGTAATACACATCCATTTTCTTTCAAACCTTCAAGAACATCGTATTTGTTAACATATGTGAAGTTGTGAACAGCAATGAAGTCTGCATGTTGTAAGAAGTATGGACTTCTAATAACACCATCAGACATTCTTAAGTGAGAAATTGTTAATCCACCAGATTTCTTTGAATCATATTCAAAGTAACCTTGAATGTATTTTTGTGTGTTTTGACCAATAATCTTGATTGATGATTTGTTGGCTGAAATAGTACCATCAGATCCAAGACCTCAGAATTTACATTCATAGTAATCATTGTCTAATTGAACTTCTTTACCTAAAGCTGGTAATGATAAATGAGTTACATCATCATTAATTCCAACTGTGAATCTAACAATTGGTTTGTCAGATGTCATGTTGTTGAAAATTTGATAAACACAAGTTGGTGTAAATTCTTTTCCACCTAAACCAAATCTACCAGCTAATACTTTGATATCAGTTCTGTTCATTTGGTTTAGAGCCATTACTACATCTAAGTACAATGGTTCACCATTTGAACCTGGTTCTTTAGTTCTATCTAGAACAGTTAATCTCTTAACTGTCTTAGGTAGTTTTTCTACAAAGGCTTTAGAATTGAATGGACGGTATAAGTGAACTTTTAGTACACCATACTTCTTTCCTTCTTTTCTAATTAGTGTGTCAAGAGATTCATGAATTGTATCAGCTCCTGAACCCATAACAACAATTACATCTGTTGCTTCTGGTGAACCATAGTAGTTGAATGGAGCATATTTTCTTCCTGTTAATTCTGCAAGTTTGTTCATTGCATTTTCAACAGCAGTATATGCATCATCATAATTCTTGTTGTTTGCTTCACGGTTTTGGAAGTATGTATCACCATTTTCACATGGACCCATTAATTTAGGATGAGCAGGGTTGTGTCCTGATTTTCTATAAGCATTAATCTTCTCAGTTGGAAGCATTTGCTTAATAGTGTCATATGAGATTTCTTCAATCTTGTTGATTTCATGACTTGTTCTGAAACCATCAAAGAAGTGAAGGAATGGTAATGATGAGTTTAGTGCAGCGATGTGTGCAACTAAAGCCATATCGTGAGCTTCTTGTACGTTGTTTGAAGCCAACATACAGAAACCTGTTTGTCTTGTTGCCATAACGTCTTGGTGGTCACCAAAGATGTTAATAGCTTGTGCAGCTAGTGTTCTAGCTGATACATGGAAGACTACTGGTAAACATTCTGCAGCAATCTTGTACATGTTAGGGATCATAAGTAATAATCCTTGGCTAGCTGTATAAGTAGTTGTTAATGCACCTACTGAAGCTGAACCATGAACTGCACCAGCAGCTCCACCTTCAGATTGCATTTCAGTTACTTTTACAGTGTTACCAAATACATTCTTTTGTCCCTTAGCAGCTCATTCATCACACAATTCAGCCATTGGTGTTGAAGGAGTAATAGGGAAAATACAAGCAACGTCACTTAGTGCGTAGCCAATCATGGCTGCTGCTGTATTTCCATCTACTGAAATATATTTTTTATCTGTCGACATATATATCTTCTTTCGTTTAATAAAATGTACATCCTTTAGGATGTACATATATTATATATCTAATCAAAAATAAGTTACAAGTAACTTATTTTTGGTTGTTGTCGTCTTCTAATTCTTGCTCTGGACTCTTTTGTCTTGTTTCAGCAATAGTGATAGTTTTGTTGCCATCTACCTTTTGTTCCAACTTGGTTTCTGTCTTCTTTTCAGCAGGGATTTTTTTGCTTGGATCAGTAATAGTAATTTTTTGTTTGCCATCAACTACAGTTTTCAATGTTGACTCTTCGGTTGAAGTTGAGACAACAGTTTGAACTTTTGATACTTTTTCAACAGGTTGAACCTTTGCCACCGGTTGAACTTTTGCAACTCCAGGCTTCTTAACAGGTTCTTGTTTAACTGAAGCAACAGGGGCTGTTTTTGGTTTTCCTTCAACTTTAGCAGGGGTTGCATTTGGTTTTTTCATTCCTGGTTGATCTACTTTAATAAATCTTCCTGGTAATTCTCCAAAGTTTTTAAATGGACCGTGACGTAAACCTGGTTGATCGGGTTGAGGATTAAAGTTAATCTTTCTAGCAGCATGCACTCTAACGGCAGATACTTTAGGTATTTCTCTTGCACCAGATTTATCAATAGATTCTTTGATAGTTTTGTGTTTAGATGCCTTAGCATAAGCTTGAGTGAATGATCTACCAACGGCAGCATTGTGGTTTAAACTTTCTGGACCACAAACACATCCGCCTTCACAAGCCATACCTTCAATGAAATTATATTTACTTGTGCCGGCAGCTAAATTTTCAATAGCTTTAATACATTCTTTCATACCGCTACAAGCTAATGAAGACAATTGGAAATCTTTAAGATTTACTTCTTTTAAAGCTTGTACAACAGCTTCAGATACACCACCAATTTTAGCAAAGCATCTACCGAATGGAGAAGCATCTTCTAATGGAATACCTTTCAGCTTTTCTACTTCTACATCTCTTGCAGAGAACATTGCTCTAAGTTCTGTAAAAGTTAAAACATAGTCAACATATGGTCTTACATCTGGTAAAGATCTTTCATCCTTCTTTGCAGTACATGGACCAATGAAAACAGTTAAAGCATCTGGGTGTTTAGCTTTAATAATTTTTCCTGTTTGAGCCATAGGGCTAACATTGTGGCTTATTTTATTTTTTAATTCAGGATGGAATTTCTTAATGTAAGCAACAAATGCAGGGCAACAAGAAGTTGTTAAAATTTTCTTTTCAACTAATTCTTTTGCTTCGTTTTCAGCAACGATATCAGCACCCAATGCTGCTTCAACTACATTAGTAAATCCAAGTTGTAAAATACCTTCAATGATTTGTTCTAATTTAACACCAGAGAATTGTGTTGCAATAGCTGGAGCAACAATAGCATAGATTGGACGTTTCTTAGTAGCTAAAATATTGTTTCTAATGTGATCAATTACGAATGTAATAAATGTTTTTGCTGCAATAGCACCAAATGGACATTTTTGTGTACAGTTACCACAAACAATACATTTAGAATAGTCAATCTTTGCTGATAAGTTTTCATCCATGGTAATAGCACCAGTTGGACAAGCTTTTTGACAAGGTCTTCTAAAGTTATAAATAGCACCGAATGGACAAGCTTTTGAACATAGACCACAGTTAACACATTTTTCTTTATCAATGTGTGCACGGTGATGACCGTCTACTGAAATAGCACCCTTAGGGCAAGCTTGTTTACAAGCGTGACCGATACAACCACGGCATGATTCAGTTACAGTGTAACCACCCATTGGACATTGGTCACAAGCAATAGGAATAACGTCAATAATGTTGAAGTCGTCTCATTCACCACCACGGGTAATTTTAACTCTTTCAGCCATGATTGCACGTTCCATATAAACACAGCAACGGTAATTAGCTTTTCTACCTGGAACTAGAATTTCAGGAAGTTTAGCTTCGATATCTTTAAAATTACCAGCGTAACATGCTCTGGATACTTCTCTTAAAACGTCGAATTTTATCTTTTCGACATATGTTTCAAATTTTCAGTCCATATATTAAAATATATATTTAGTAATCATATTATACATAAAAAACTATTTTTTACATAGGAGATTAGATATATAAGATTTTGCTTCTTCAAATTCGGGTGTTGTAAGCATTTGTTTGTCTTTAAATGGATAGTCAATTCCAAGCTTTTTATATTTGTCATCTGCAAGATTGTGATATGACAATAATTCATATCTTTGACAGTATTTTAAAGGCCTAATAAATTGTGCTAATTTATCTAAATGAGCGTGATCTGCATTAATAGTTTTAATAATCACTTGTCTAATTCAATATGGTTTTTTATTTTCTTCTAGAAACTTAACAAATTCCATACCAGTTAACTGGTTAGAACCTGTAATAAATTCATGCTCTTGTGGATCAACTGCTTTGATATCCACTATTCATAAATCGACCAGATCAAGTAGATCAATATAGGCTTGTTTATTTGTTAAAAAATTACATGCTGAAGTATCTATTGCTAAGTGAATATTTCTAGCTTTACACTCTTTACCAAAAAGCTTGATAAAATCAGCACTTAGCATTGGTTCACCACCAGAAAAAGTGATACCGCCTTTTTTATAAAAAGCTTTGTTTTGTTCATACAAAGAAAGGATGTCATTTACCGACATTTCTTTAGCTTGTTCATAATCCATATTTCAACTTTCAGGATTATGACAATACTTACATCTAAAGCTGCAACCTTGTAAGAAGATTACTAATCTTATACTAGGTCCATCCACAGCTCCAAATGATTCAACCTTGAATACTTTAGCTGTATCTTTCATCTATACTCTTTCGTGGAATGTTCTAGCAATAACTTCGTCTTGATGTTTCTTAGACAATTTAACAAAGTTAACTGCATAACCAGAAACTCTAATTGTTAATTGAGGATATAGTTCTGGGTGACTTTGTGCATCAATCAATGTTTCTCTCATTAAAACATTAACATTTAAGTGTTGTGCACCTTTTTCAAAGTAACCATCTAACATTGTTACTAAGTTATCTCTTTGTTCATCTCTTCAATATCCTAAAGCTGTAGGAACAATAGAGAATGTATTAGAAATACCATCTTGAGCAAAATCAAATGGAAGTTTTGCTACAGATGATAAACTTGCTACTGCACCTGAACAGTCTCTACCATGCATTGGGTTTGCACCAGGAGCAAATGGTACTCCAACTTTTCTTCCATCAGGTGTAGCACCTGTTGCACCACCATACATTACATTAGATGTGATAGTTAGAATAGACATAGTGTGTTCACTGTTTCTGTAAGCTGGGTGTTTTCTTAAAGCCTCAGAAAAATATTTAACTACTGCTTGAGCTATTTCATCTACTTTGTTGTCATCATTTCCATATTTAGGGAAATCACCTTCAATTTTGAAATCAACAGCAATATTGTTATTTCATGTTGGTGTTACTTTAGCATATTTGATTGCAGATAAACTATCAGCAACTACAGATAATCCTGCAATACCTGTTGCAAAGAATCTCTTTACATTAACATCATGTAAAGCGAATTCTAATGCTTCATAATATCAACGATCATGGTTGTAGTGAATGATGTTTAAAGCATTAACATACAAACCAGCCAATCAGTCCATTACTTTTTTATAACGTTCTCATACTTCTTCATAGTTAAGTGGTTTGTTATGATCAAGTTCACCTAAATCTGGTCCCATTTTATAACTTTGGTGTAATTCATCTCTACCATTATTAATAGAATAAAGCAAAGCTTTAGCAAGGTTTGCTCTTGCACCAAATTGTTGAGTTTCTTTTCCAACAGCCATTGGAGAAACACAACAAGCAATTGCATAGTCATCACCATGTGTTGGTCTCATTAATTCGTCTGATTCATATTGAATTGATGAGAACATAATAGAATAAGTTGCACAGAACTTTTTAAAGTTTTCTGGTAATTTATGAGATCATAGAACTGTTAAGTTTGGTTCAGGAGCTGGTCCCATATTCTTTAGTGTATGTAATACACGGTAAGATGTTTTTGTTACTAAACTTCTACCATCTTTTCCCATACCAGCTATTGTTTCAGTTGCTCATACAGGATCACCACCAAAGATTTCATTGTAACTTGCGATTCTAGCAAATTTAATGATTCTTAGCTTCATTACATAGTGGTCAATCATTTCTTGAGCTTGTTGTTCAGTTAAACCACCTTTTTTCATATCTCTTTGAATGTAGATATCAAAGAATGTGGTGTTACGACCGATTGACATAGCAGCACCGTTTTGGTCTTTAACAGCAGCTAAATAACCAAAGTATGTTCATTGAATAGCTTCTTTAGCTGTTGCTGCTGGTTTGCTAATGTCACAACCATACTTTTCAGCCATTTCTTTTAATTGCTTTAAAGCTTTAATTTGTTGTGTGATTTCATATCTCGTTCTGATCTTTTCATCACTCATATCACCATTAATAAAACTTTGTTGTTCTAATCTTTCTTTGATTAGATAATCAACACCATATAAAGCAATTCTACGGTAATCGCCAATTACTCTACCACGAGCATAAGTGTCAGGAAGACCTGTTAAAATGTGACAATGTCTTGCGTCCATTATTTCTTTTGTGTAACAATCAAAAACAGCTTGGTTGTGAGTTACAGCATGTTTAGTGTATGCTTCAACAGCAGCAGGATCTGTTTTAAATCCGTATTGTTCAGAGGCTTGTACTGCCATTTTAATTCCACCACGAGGCATAAAGGCACGAATTAATGGTCTTTCAGTTTGTAAACCTACGATTTGTTCTAGGTCTTTATTAATATAACCTGCACCATAAGCATTAATAAAGCTTGGTCTAGGGTCAACACCTAAAACTCCACCATTTTTCTTTTCTTGCATCATTAAATCAGAGATGCTTTCTCAAAGGTGCTTGGTTGCATCAGTAGGACCTACAAGAAACTTTTCATCCCCTGTATATTCTTCATAGTTTGTTTGAATAAAATCTCTAGTATCTATGCCTTCCATTCATTTTCCAGGCTTAAATCCTTCTCACTCTTTAAAATTTACTTTTTCCATTCTATTCACCTCACAATGTAAAGAACATAAATATAAAATATTTATGGTAACTTCATTATAAATAAAATAAAAAAATAATTATGGAAAATGCAAAAAAATAAAAAAGAGATTTTCTCTTTTTTATAAAGTTCCCATTCTTGATAAAACATTCATTAGAGCTTTAATGCATGGGTCTATTGTATCAATAGAACAGGTTTCAGCTGTACTATGAGCATTTTGTATTTCAGGACCAACACAAATACATTTCAAGTTAGGATTACAAATTATTCAATGTGCCGGTTCTACTCCTCCACGTGTATCAATCGGATTTGGTTTGACACCAATTTTCCTATAAGCGTCTTCCATTCATTCCAACATTGTATTATCTTCTATTGGCATTCAAGGTATCATAATATTGTTTATGATGGGTTGATAACCAAGCGTTTCATTTCCCCCTGATTGATATGCTTGAGATATCTTATCAATATTCTCTTCGTCTATTAATCTTGTTTTAGAAACACCAGTTAAGTAAACATGGGTTGAATCAGAATCAATTTTGATTGGACCAATGTTTGTACTAGCTACAGGTCTAGGACTTTCATCATCAGTCATATCTAAAATTCCATAAAATAAACCTTTTTGTAAGTCTAGAGGGTCCAAACTAGCTTTTTTATTTGATCCAAGAAATTTAATTAGATTAGCAGTATCTGATGAAGATAAACATTTTGAGCTGCTATGAACAGGAGCAAAAGAAAATTGTACTTTAGAAAAATCATCACCAGTATAGAATTCAGATCATTCAGCAAAAAGCTTATCTTTAGTATTATTCAAAGTTTGTTCACTAATATTAGAATTGATAGCAAATATTAAATGACCATTTTTAATAATTTGATTTGATTTAAACTCTGATCCATTGTGATCATAAGAAATAATCTTAATGTTTTGTCCTGATGTTCCATTTAATTCATTAAGAAATTCAAATGCCATTCTATCCGCATTAGCACGATAATTTTCCATATCTCAAGCGCTATGACCACCATTTAAATTACCGATTCATAATTCATATGGTATTCAACCAGTGCCTATTTCTTCAACACTAAATTCATGGTTAAAATGAATATCAAATAACCCTGCACACGAACGATATATTCCATACCTTGGTTCAGCATCAACATTGATTAAATAATCAATTGCTTTACCATCTGGAAAAAATACCTTTTGTTTATTTTCTTCAATTTCTTTTATGATTTCAGCACCACCAGTTGTGGTTTCTTCATTAGATGTGCAAAGAATACGAATTGGACCATGCTTAAATGAATTTCTATTTTTTAATAATGTTAATAGTATAGATAGGCCCATGCCATTATCGGCGCCTAATGAAGTATCGTGATTGACAGAATGTACTATGTTTCCTTCAATTTCAGGCTGAATCCCATATTTTTCTGCATATTCTTGTGCTGCTTTCGTTCCATCAAGCACCATATCCATATGTCCTTGTAAAATAATTGGTTTTCATGATTCACAACCTTTGGTTGGTTTCACATCAAACATAAGATCACAATTTTCTTCACCAGCGGTTGTTGTTCCTGTAATTCTTTGAACTTCACCATCTAAGTCTGAACCAAGAATTTCTTTAACTCTTTGTTCAAGATATGGAACAATATTGTTAAAATTACCACTTTTTCTTGGCTGCGCACAAATTCCTTCAACGTTTCCTGAATATGAATAAAACTCACTTCCTCCAAATTCTTCTAAAGCTTGTTTTACATATTTTGTGAATGTTGGATCGTGTATTGGTGTTGGTTTAGTAGTAAAATGAACTATCGTCGGAGCCACAACGATCGATGTCATCATGACAGATGTTACCGTTGTTTTAATTAATCCAAATTTATCCATATTTGATACCTCTTTAATGGTTTAATGTGACGTTTTAATTAAATATATATTTAATTAACCATTGTTATTATATGTTAAAATAGTAGTATAAGAGAGGTTCAAAATGTTAATTGATACAAGAGAAAAATCTGTTAACCCAGAAGGATTTAATCCAACCGTTCAAAACCAAGTTATTCCTGCAAAGAGATCAACTGGTGGATTGGTAATATTTATCATCTTCTGTATATTAACCATTGGTTTATTAGCAATTTATTTGCCTGTTAAAAAGAATTACTTTAATAGAAAGCAAATGCAAATTAACCAAGCAGCCAGTGGTATTGAAGTACAACTAGCACAAAGAAGAGATACCTTAGTTAAATTAGTTGATGCAACTAAATCATCAATGAAATTTGAACAAGATCTATTAAAAGATGTTGTTAACCTTAGAGGTATGAATATCAATAAATCAAATGCTGTTGAAGCAAATGATAAGATTGAAAGAGGCTTTGGTAGATTATTAGCTGTCTTTGAAAGATACCCAGAAGTTAAATCTATTCAAACAGTACAAAACTTAATGTCTAGTGCTGATTATCAAGAAAGAGAAATTGCTGCCGCAAGAAGACTATACAACTCTGAAGTAACTGCTTTCAACCAAGAAATCTTTACTTGACCTGCTTGCATTCCAGCAACAAGTTTAAAATTAACTACATTTGCTTTGTTTGCTGCTACAGAAACACAAAAGCAAGATGTAAGTCTTAACTTAAATTAATCTTAATTAATGACATCTAATCCCAAATGTTCATCTTTGCATGAACTTGATACTTTATGTAAAGAGATAAGTGAAAAGTCTGAAAAGGAATTTGATGCATTAATTAAAAAGTGCAACATTGACCTTGGAAGTAATAAACAATGAGCTAATGAATATTATTCATTAGTTAAGTCTAATACAAAATTACAAAAGAAAATTAAGGCCATGAAGATTGGCAGATGATTCTTACTCATCTTCCTAATCTTCCCTTTTTTCTTAATGACAAATGCTGCAAAGAAAAAACAAAAACTTTTAGATGAAGGATTAGTTAAAGAAAAAGAAGCAAAAGAAAAATTAGATAAACAATTAAATGAATTTGTTGGTCTTATTTCTTATGACTTCATGTTTAAGAAGATTATTGAACCAATATGAAAAGATGTTAGTCTTGATATTTATCAAGATGCAAACTCATATTCTTCATGATTGCCATTAGTTCCTAAAATGATAACTAAAGATACATGTTATCTAGAACTAATTTCAGGTAAGTTATTCAGTAATCCATTCATGATTTACAACTTTAAAGAACAATCATGATATATGCATGTTTATACGGGTAGTATTCCTGTATCATACACAACCCGTGATTCAGAAGGGCATATGGTGACAAGAACTGAAATTGTTACTGCTACCGAAACGCTACCAGCGCCACAATGAACAATTGGAACCGAATTGGCTTATCACTTTGATCGTCCAGCAAAACTTTGTTTTGCTAATAATGCGACAAAGAGACAATTAAAAAAATTAAATAAGAAAAATATTCAATCTCCAATGGAAAATAAGGAGTTTGAAAAAGTTTTCCCTGCAACTAGAACGGATGAAAAAGATTACCGTGTAGTTTTTACCCCTCTTGCCCAAGAGAACTATGTTAAATTGTTTAAAGAACAAAATTACCAAGTGTTAAAGAACGAAGATGTTACTTTAGTTCAATTACCAGAAGGTGGAGCATTATTAGATACAACAGATAATGAAGCTGTTAATTATGATGTTCAAACTTGAAAAGACAAATATTGTAAATGAGTTTCAAATTTTGTTCACACATTAGGATTATTAAGTTTACCAATTGCTGCCATTCCTTTATATACACAATTTGAAACACAAATTAAACAAAGTAATGCTGGCAAACAAGTAGCTAGTGATGCACAGGTTCAAGAAAATATTACACATATGTTTAATCTATTAAACATGTGATCTAGGTTTGATACAGATGTAATTTTCCACCCAACTCAAACTAAAACAATAACAATTGATAAGTCTCAATTCTCTATCACAACTATTAGATGTGATTATTTCTATCCTGAACATAGAACTATTATGAAACCAGGATTTAGTGTTCACCGCGGAACAGTAATGGTTCCTATTCATGTTATTTACTATCGTGAAAGACATAAAGATTTATTTATGTGTCAATCAATTAACCTTAATAATGATAATTTTGAAGGTAGATTCAATAACTTTATTGTCCACCGTGGTCAAATAATGGCTCTACTTAATAAGCCTAATTTAGATGCTAAAGAAATAGACTCTATCAAGAAAATATTGCAGAAAATAAAGAAGCCATAGACTTCTTTTTTATTCATCTTCGTTCAATATTTTAATAAATACGTCTTGTGGTACTTCCACATTTCCTATTGCTTTAAGTTTTTTCTTACCTTCTTTTTGTTGAGCCAAAAGTTTTTTCTTTCTAGACACATCGCCACCATAACATTTGGCTAATACATTCTTATACATAGCTCTAATGTTTTCTCTAGCAATAATCTTGCTGCCAATTGCTGCTTGAATAGGAACCTCAAATTGTTGTCTAGGGATGTTTTCTTTTAGTTTTAAACATATTCTTTGTGCTTTGTGATAAGCTTGGCTTCTATGACAAATAAAACTTAATGCATCTGTTTTCTTTCCATTTAATAGAATATCAACTTTAACTAAATCGGATGGTTGATAACCAATTAGTTCATATTCCATAGTTGCATAGCCGCGGCTAACTGATTTCAATCTATCAAAGAAGTTATAAATAACTTCAATTAATGGAATTTCATAAACAATACATTTACGGTTATTGTCTATTGTTTCTAGGTCAATATATTTTCCTCTAGCATTTTGACATAAGGCCATTAAGTCACCAATGTAATCATCTGGTGTAAAGATAGAGACTTTTACATATGGTTCTCTAATTTGATCAATTCTTGTTCTTTCAGGGAATTTAGCTGGGTTATCAACTTCTACTGTTGTTCTATTTGTTAAATCAATTAAAAATTTAACTGATGGAGCGGTAACAATTAAATCAATTTTATATTCACGACTTATTCTTTCTTGAATAATGTCCATGTGTAATAATCCTAAAAACCCACATCTAACACCAAATCCTAATGATTGTGATGTTTCATATTCATAAACTAATGCTGCATCAGATAAACTTATCTTTTCAATAGCAATCTTTAATTCTTCGTATTTAGAATTGTCAATTGGGTAAAAACCACAATATACCATAGGCAAAACTTTTTTATAACCTGGCAATGGTTCTTTTGCAGGATTGTCAACAGTTGTAATAGTATCACCTACTGCAACATCCTTAATTGTTTTAATACTTGCTGCTACTCAGCCTACTTCACCGGCATTTAATTGTTTCTTTTCAACAACAATTGGTGTTTTTACACCTAATGATGTAACAATGAAGGTGGCACCAGATGCCATCATTTTAATCTTGTCACCAACTTTAATAGATCCATTTTTTACTCTAATGTAACATACTGCACCTAAATATGAATCATAGTAACTATCAAATATTAAAGCTTGTAATGGTTTATTATCATCATCTTCAACTGGAGCAGGAATTTTATCAATTACTGCTTCTACAATATCATAGATATTTTGTCCTGTTTTGGCCGAAACACATGGAGCATCAGTTGCATCAATTCCTAATATATCTTTAATTTGTTTTTTACACTTTTCAACGTCTGCTGATGGTAAATCAATTTTATTAATTACCGGAAAAACAGATAAGTTATTATCTAAAGCTAGATATAAATTAGAAATTGTTTGTGCTTGTACACCTTGAGTTGCATCTACAACAAGAATCGCACCTTCACATGCAGCTAAACTTCTAGATACTTCATATGTAAAGTCAACATGCCCAGGAGTATCTATTAAATGGAATATAAAATCACTATTGTGTTTTTTAGAGTGATATTTAAGTTGAATTGCATTCAACTTAATTGTTATTCCTCTTTCTCTTTCAAGTTCCATACTATCTAGAACTTGGTCTTGCATATTATGGATTTTGTTATCGCTAGCGCATTCAATAATACGATCTGATAATGTTGATTTACCATGATCGATGTGAGCAATAATACAAAAATTTCTAATATTTTGCTTGTTCATTGTTAATAATTATAATTATTTATCTCTGATAAATAATTAAAAAAGCATTAAAGAGCTTTCTTCAATGCTTTGGCAACCTTAATATCAATAATTTGACTTAATTCTGAAACGGTTGCTTTTTTAATGTTATCAATTGTTCTATACTTTTCTAACAACATTTCTTTTTTAGTTTTTGATAATCCTTCAATATCAGGAATGATGCTTGTATCGAACAATGATCTTTCTCTTTTCTTTCTATGGAAAGAGATGGCTGTATTGTGTACCTCATTTTGGATATTAGCTAAGAAGTTATATAGGTTAGAATCTTTATCTAACTTAATAGTTCCATTCTTATAAACAATTCCATTTGTTTGGTGTTTATTATTCTTAACCAAACCGATTATTAATGGTGGATTAACTTGTTTTTGTGCAAATGTTTCTAAAGCTGCATTTACTTGAATCTTACCACCATCCATTATGATTAAATCTGGTAATTCATCTTTATGATGATCAATAAATCTACCAACGATGTGTTTCATACAATCATAATCAGATGTTAATGATTCATCATCAATAATATAACGACGATACTTCGATTTAACAAACTCCCCATTGTTTAAATAAACCATTCCAGCTACTTTGTTAGTTGAAAATAAGTTAGAGATATCAAATGACACCATTGTTTTAATCTTTTTAGCATGAAGTAAGTCAGTTAATTGATAGATGGCAGATAATTTTGCTTTCTTTGCATATTGATATACCAAATAATTTGTTTTTAAGTATTCAATAGCATTGTCAATTGCTGTCATTAAAATTTCATACTTTTTGCCCTTGATTGGTTTGACAATTTCAAATCCTAAAGTATGGTTTAATACTTTAAAGTCTTTTGCCGGAAGTGATACAAACAATTGTTTTGGTTTGTTTTTATTACGAATATAGTATTGATAAAGTCATGACGACACAACAGAATTTATATCATCATAAAATTCATGGATTTCTTGTATCTTTGCAACTAACTTTCCATTAACATAACTAAATAAAATTAGTGAAATCAAATTATCTTTAGTTGCATAACCTAAGAAATCTATATTTTCATTTGAATTAAATTGAACGTTTTGGTTTTCCTTTATTTCATCAAGTGCCAATCTCAATCTCTTGTAATAATCAGCTTCTTCAAATTTTAATAAAGCAGCTAATTGTTTTTCTCTATTTTTTAATTGTTTTTCAACTTCAGATGTGTTACCATTAAAAAACTGTCTGATGTTATTCTTAATTGAATCGTATTGAGTTTGACTTACTTTATTAATGCAAGGCCCTAAACATTGTCCTATGTCATAATATAAACATTTATGTTTAGGAAGTTGATCACATTTTCTTAATGGAAATAAAACACCTAGTAGTGTTAACAACTCTTTCTTAAAAAAGTTTTTACTTGCAAACGGTCCATAATATGTACCTTTATATTTAGTATTACTATGTGTGTATTTAATTCTTGGATGCTTTTCATTAGTTACTACTATATATGGATAACCTGATGAGTCTTTTAATAAAATGTTATATTTAGGACGATGCTTCTTGATTAGATTGTTTTCAAGAATTAAAGCTTCATTCTCGTTCTTGACAACATAAAACTCAACATCATCTATATTTGCTACTAATTGACTTGTTTTATAATCATGCAATTTATTGAAATATTGGTTAACACGATTAAATAGATTAATTGCTTTACCAACATAAATGATGTCACCATTTTCATCTTTTCATAAGTAACATCCTGGTTTTTTAGGTGCAGATTTTAATTTAAACTTAAGTTTATCAGTCATATTAGTTAAATTTAATCTTACTTCTTTTTAAGACTCTTCCAAGCGATTCCATTATCTCACGATTGTTATCACTATCTATAAAACATTGTCTACCACTTTTTAAATTGATTGACAATTTATATTTCAAATATTGATAGCTTTTCATTGTTTTGTAATAAATAGAAATAATATCTAATTGTTTTGAAATAATTATTCTTTGTGTTGTAATGTACATTTCTGGTTTTCTAATTATTTGTGCATTGCCTTCTTGATCTATTTGCTTGAAAGCATTTAGATCATAACGATAAAATACTAGCTCATTCTTATTGATTGAAAAATCAACAATTAGTTGTTTCAAGTTTCTGTTCTTAGCAAAAACTATAGCTTCAACATTTTTAATATATTGCTGCTCAAAACTGTTTAGTTCATTTGATAAATATAATTTATCAATCATGTCTTCTAACTCAACAACATAGTTTTTAGAATATTGTTTGTTATTCTTCATTCAACGTCTCAACATATCAAAACGGTAGGCAAGGAAGTCTTTTTCGTTTTTTGGTTCATATAAGTCCAAAACTTGTTGTTTGGTCATTTTGTCAAGATTATTAATGTTCATCTTGCTTTCAATGACTGGAACAAACAATTTCTTATATTCAACAGATGTTGGTCTTTGAAAAAAGTTTTTCATATTGTTATTATAATTATTTTATGGAAAGACTAAGAACCAAAAAAGAAACTAAGTATTATGATAAACTAGCAAAAAATGTGTTTGCTAGAAAAACTAAATACTTCCGTAGGAATGTTCATCTTAATCACAAAGAAACATATTTAAAAATTCTAAGGATTAAAAATGATGACCAATTTTTAAATGAGGTCGAGGGTTTTAACTCAATCCCATCAGATATTTGTTTTTTTATTCATCATGTTAGCCAACTAACTGATAAAAACAAATATTACTCTGTAAGAGATAGTGATTATCTTATTACTGATTCTAGAACTAATAAAGTCTTGTCTATTAATGGAAAACCAAAAAACTATCCAGACTTCTTCAATGTCTGAATAGTTCGTTCTAAAACACTAGATTACTTAAAAGTAAAGATTAATGATACTTTCTTTACAAGATAACTATTTAAAGTCTGTTCTCTTATAAACAATTACTGATGTTGCAAATAAGCAACCAGATATAACTGTTCATATTGCAATGATGTTTGTTATCTTATAGAAACTTGAAACAGTATATCTATATAAATTAGAATATGTTTCGGCATAAGCCATTTTGGCTGTAACCATTCTACTAAATGTATTTAGATTATCATCTATTGCAATTCCTTCAGTGAATACGTATTCATTGAACCGGTTTGCTTTTGTTGCTTCTTCATCCTTTCAATCATATCAATACATAACGGTTTCAGATTTAAATGGGAAGTGCAAACCACTAGCATCACTAATGGCTGTCATTTGATATGCAAATGCACTTATTGTTCAAATTAAATGGATTTTTGCTGTTACTATATATTTTTCAGATGGTTGTAATTCATCATATGATGATTTGCCAAAATCGGCAACAAATGGATTTGCTGACGCATTTTTAATTATGTTATGTGTATATTCAACAAATGTATCTGCATCTTGTTCTTGACTTGATCAACCTTCAATAGCATTATTGTACAATCCTTGTGCAAAAGTAATATGATCTTGCGTTTTATATGTCAAATCTTTCATTCGACTTCATGGTTTAACATATGTATCTCAGATTGCGGGAGTTATAGTCATGTCATCTTTAACAGATGAAACATAGTTTATTGTGTCAAAGTCTACACCAAACAATGTTGAATATAAATATCAATTTGATGTAGATAATGACATATCGCCACCAACAACATTGACAATTGGGTATTCTTTTCCTAATTTATGCATTGTTGTATAGAAACAAATTGGGAAGTCACCATCCTCAACTACATGTCCACCAGGTTCGCCTACATGCGTTAAAGCATCAATACTATAGTTGTAACTATTGTTGGTTCCTATAACTAATTTACTTGCTTCTTTTAATCTTGATTCATCTAGTCCAAAAGCACTATATAGACTTGATAGTTGTTTACCAAAGTCAATATAGTTGGCAGATTTTCTTCCAGATTCTCTTTCAGCTAAATCTCAGTATTCTTTAGTATCATAATGAGATTCTTCTACGAAGTCGTCATCTGTAAAGCATTGAATGGTTGCAAAGTTATAAGGATGTGCATTTGAATCATTAAGTTGACTTAATGTATTACAACTATAACTTAGCATAGTAGCATCATATTTATTAGATAAGACATCCAATGATGAACTAATAACTTGTGGGTACAAGAAGTTCATTAAACACATTACAAAGACGATAGCAACTGTTCCAATAATAGTTACAACTTGTCCGCCTATCATTGAAATAAAGACAGATATACCACCAAAGAATAACATGTTAACTAAGTTACCAACTAATACCGATAGAATCAATCCTCTATATTTGGTTGATGTTATTCCTGTAATGTTAGTTACTTCGTTGTATTCACCAAATATTGGTTTAACTAAAGCAATTATTGCTATAGTTATTAAACAAATAATTAACATTATTAAAAGGTAGACGGCTGTTTTTAAACCAACAGTTGCTCCTTTAGTTAGTGGCTTAGCTGATATATTTAAATCAGAACCATCATCTCTTCCTGTCCTAAAGACGGCTACAGCAATACTTGCTGCCGACCCAGCTATAAAGAACAAGTTAAAGATTGGCATATTGAATCCACCAATATTTCAAATAAATAGTGGTTCAAAATGTAATGCTGCTGGTACTATAACCAGAATAACAGCTAAATAAACTATATATAGAATCGCAATAACATAACCAAACGGTCTTTTTAAGAACGTTTGGAATAAGTAGCCCATGTAGGCTGCTTTTGGCGATCTAAATTTTTGTTTATTTAGGTTAGTCATTATTTCCTTTCCATAGTATCTACTGAACCAAATTTAATTAGTTTCTTGTAGATGTCATCTAATTTATTTCCAATTTCATTAAAAGATAATAATTGGATATTCTTCTTTTGTACAAGTTGTAAGAAATCCATTTCTTGCTTTTTAGTTTGGAAGTTGATAATAAAGTTTTGAGATATGTCATCAATTCTATAATCAATTCCTCTTTCTTTTAAGAATGTTTTTAGTTTAGATGGGTTAGATACACTAACACTTAACTTTCTATCAGCATACTTGTCATAAAGTTGTTTAGTTGTACCAGTAAAGACAATCTTACCACCATCTAAGATGGTTGCTGCATTTGCATATCTATCAAGTTCTGCTAATACGTGACTTGAAATAAATATTGCTTTACCTTCTTTTGTTAGTTTTCCTAAAGTATCAAATAATTCAAGTCTAGCTTTAGGGTCAAGGTTTGCTGCAGGTTCATCCATTACTAACACTTGGGGGTTATTAATTAAAGCTTGAGCTAGTAATACTTTCTTCTTTTGACCTGAAGAGAATGTGTTAGGTGATTTACCTCTTAGGTTTCACATATTTAATTCTGTTAGTCTTGTTTTAGCAAATCTCTTTGCTTCATAACCAGACAAACCAGAAAGTTTAGCCATTCATACTAAGTATGAGTAGCAGCTCATTCTTTGAGGGAATCTAGCATTTTCAGGAATATATCCTAATGAACGCTTAGCATCTATTGATGTATTTTTCTTTCCATCAATTAAAACTGTTCCAGATCATCTTGCATATGCACCGATGATAGATTTAATTGCTGTTGTTTTACCAGCACCATTAGCTCCAATGAATGCATGGAATTGTCCAGGATATACATTAAATGTAATGTTGTTAATAGCTGGAGATTTCTTTCTTGGATATCTCTTATATAGGTTTTCAACAAATAGAATTGGTTTAGGATCTTTTAGAATTCTGTAGTGAGAAATACCACTCTTAGTGTTTTGTTTACTTAAATATAAAGTCTTGAATGTTTTTCCAAACAATCTTATATTTTTTTGATTTTGTTTAATTATTTTACTTGCTCTACTCATAATTCACCTCTATTTAACATCATATTTGTTGTATACAACTATTCCTGCACTAAACAATCCAATTGATATAGTTCCTCATATGATTGCAAACATTCAGTAGTTTAATGTTGGGGTTGTTTTGTAAAAGAAATATTGCATATTTTGTCCAACAGGAAGATTAATGCCTATCAAACTTCCTAAGGTTCCATGTAGGTTGGGATATCAATTATCTTTAACCATGAATGTGTGTCCAGAATATTTTGTGCTACGTGTTGGATTTGTCAAACTATCAAATAGATATGTTTCTCTTGCATAGCAAACGTTCTCAAAGATAGCCATTGTTTTTCTTACTTTAGCATAGACCAAATCTTGTGCATAACCTGAATAATCTGGATCATTATCACGAAGCGAACCATGTGCTAACTCTATCAAATCAAATGAAGGAGCACTAGCGTCTGGTTCAAGATATCCATCCTCAGAACCATTTGATTTAATCATCCATGAATTACTTACAAGTTCACATTGAAGTCATGTTAATAAATCTTCATATAAAGGCGAATATTGTTGATAGAAGTTTTGTTCTTGTGGCGTTGCACTATCTAAATCATTTATAGCAGTTTGTTGTTCTTTTAATGCTTCATAGTAACAATAATTTTTAAATTGAATAAATCTATCATTTAGATCATCAATATCAACTATACCAAAAGATGTTCTATCATAATTTTGTCAGAATTCGTAAGCCCCTTCATTTTCTAAGATTTCCTCTTTTTGTGTTTTAGAACCGACAAATATTGTCCATACTATTTCATAGTAATGACGTAAATTATCTACAAACCTAATTGGTTTATTTGCAGGATCTTCACCAGTTGGTGGACGATAATTATCTGGATGGAATACATCTGTATACATGTGTTGAAATAAGACTTCATATTTATTTCAATCTTCTTTTTCAAAATAAATATCACGAGCAGATAGGATTTCTTTTGATCTAACTGTACCAATAGGTATTTGATCTGTATATCCTCTAAGTCTTGTTCCGGTTAATGGTTGGATTCCTTCAAACCCAAATGATGAAGGGATGTATAAATATAATTCAGGATCTTCTGAAATTTGTATTGGTAAATATCCTGTATAAATTCAATTGAATTCAGGTCTTGTTGGGACACTAGCATCATCTAATTCAGGACTTGCAGGTGCTGTTAATTGATAGTTATAGAATCTACTTAATGCAAACATTCTGTTTGCTTGTCTTTGTGCATATTCATTTGTTTTGTATGACAAATAAGTTAAGGCCAATTGTCCAGCTAAGTCTGTGGCGTTTAGTATTGGTGTTACATCTTTGCTTAAAATTGTATTTTCTCAGAAGGCTTTCATTTCCCTTCAGTTTGTTGCTTGACATGGGTGTTTTTTATCTTCAGATACTTCGGATGGTTCAAATTTAACTACTTGACCTTCTGTGTAGTCTCCAGTTTCAGTATTACGTTGATGCAATATGTAACTTGATGCAGACATAGCATTATTGTCTAGAATAATTGCTGGGGTTGAGAATACAAATAAAGTTAAAGTTTGATAAATTAAGAAAACCAATGAAATGATAACGTTAGTAACAATAACTCCAACTTTAGCAAACTTTACTGTAAGTAAAATTGAAATAGAACCAAATATAGCAAATGTTATTGCATTACCAATAAACATAGAAACTAATAATCCAAAATAAAATTGTGGTTCAGTTCTAGGCAAGAAGATTGTAAACACAGATAATAGAACTGTTGTTAAGTTAATTAATAAACAGAAGAATCCAAACAATAAAAATTTAGTTGAAACAACTTTAAATCTAGATATTGGTTTGGAAATAATGATTAATTCTGTACCTTCTTCGTTCGTATCTTTAAAAACATTTATTGCCAAAACAGCAGTAAATAGCGAAGCTACCATTCCCATGAATGTTTGACAAATAGCCATTGTTGTATTTGCTCAAACTTGTAATGTATTCATCTTAGCTGCAGCCGGCAAAATAATAATAAAGCAAGTGCAAGTAAAAAGGAAAAGAATCCAAGTAATTCATACTGGTTTTCTTTTGATAGTATTAATAAATAAAAATTTGAAATAAACAAAACTCATATTTATTTAGTTGATTATCTATTATATAGATAAATGTAAAAAAGATAATAATTAAAAAATAAAGGCTAGCCTTTATTTTTATAGTAAATTATGAACTACTGATTGAATATCGTCGTCATCTTCACAAGAATCAAGGAAACGTTCAAGTTTTTCTAATAGTTTTTCATCAGTAATATCTTTTTTGTCTTGAGCTACTAACTTTACTTCACCACTATGAATTGTAAATCCTGCATCCTGAATTGCTTTTTTAGCATCATAGAATTGTTCAGGATCTACTAAAACTTCATAGTTGTCCTCATGTTCCTTAATGTCTACGACATTAAAAGCTAACAATGATTCAAGAATGCTATCTTCATTTGTTTTTGAGTTTTTCAATAGAATGAATTCAGCATAATTATTAAAGAAAATTTTAACTGAATTAGGTCTAGCAATTTGACCATTAATTTTTCCTAAATAACCTCTTAGGTTACTTGCAGTTCTGTTAGTATTATCAGTTAATGCAGTAACTATGAATTGGGTTCCGTTTGGTCCATAACATTCATAAACTACACTAGTCATATTTGCTGGATCTTTTGCAGCTCCAGAAATATTTCTTTCAATAGATTCTCTAGATAAGTTATTAGCTAATGCTTTATCAACAGCTGCTTTTAATCTTGGGTTGGCATCAATGTTTGGACCACCAACCTTAGCGGCGGCTTTAATTTCTTTTGCAAGCTTTAGTCAAATCTTGGCTTGCATTTGTTGCTTCTTATTAGTTTGACTAGCAACTAAGTGTTTACGTGGCATTATTTAATTTCCTTTAAAACTAATAATAATGTTTTTCATCATTCATTAACAGATTTAACTTCTAATCTTTCTAATGGAGTGTGACAATCATACATTCTAGGACCCACAGCAATTGCGTGATTTATTAATTGTGGACTATTTTCAATAATTGCGGCCGGTTCAATACCACCAGGGTCTTTTGCAGGAAATGTATATCTGCCTGTTACTTTAGTAAAACATTTGCTTCATGTTTGAGCTATCTGAACTTTATCTGGGTGTTCTGTTAACCAAGGGGTGGATGTTTTAAGACGCTGGAAGTTTTTAAAACCAAATTTAGAACCATAAAATCTTATTCGATCAAATTGGTATCTAATTCCTTCTTCAAAGAAACAACGAGGCAGTAAACAAGTTTTAAGAACATTGTTTTCAGTTCTTACCATACCTAAATTATCAGAAGCAAAGATGTGTTTCATTGTTATATCCATTCTTTCAATGCCGGTTTGAATATATGTGTAGAATCACAAAATTTCTTCTGTTTGTTCATAGTCACAAGCTTGTTTGACTTGCTTATCAGCAAGTTTAACCATTACTCTTCCTTCTTTATCTAAACCTTGGGCCATCTTAATTGCGACATCAAGAGAGTGTCTTAAATGTTTCTTTAACTCAGGCAAATCTTTGGGATCGGCTTGAATTATCATGTCGGCTTTTCTAGGAATAGCATTGAAAGCATTTCCACCCTCTAAGCTAACTAATGACACTTTACTATGGTCTTGTGTAAATGTGTACATAGATTCGCACAACAATTGAATAGCATTATTTAATGGGTTGTGAATTGCTAATGCTGAGTGTCCACCATCTAAATGAGATATTTGAACTAAATATGTTTTTGTGCCTTTGTGTATGGGTTTTAGTTTTAACATTCTTTCGCATGTAACCCTATCTCCTCCATTACTTGATGTATACATCTTTTCAGGAGATTCAATATCTAGGTTAATTAGGTGTTTTGCTTTGAAATATTTCTTAGGGATCGAATTCATACAGTGTTGAATATCCACTTCTTCAGTTACGCTTAACAAAACCTCAAGCGGTCCATGTTGATATTTGTCTGAAGTCATTATTTCCATAATGACTGCTACACCAATTCCATCATCCGCACCCAATGTTGTGCCATTACATTTAATATATCCATCGGCTGTGTCATAAAACGGTTTAATTGGTGTTGTTGTAAGATCGTCCTTTACATCAGCCGTTTTAGTTAATACCATATCCATGTGTGCTTGTAATAAAACAATAGGTTTCTTTTCAAAACCTTTTGTTGCCGCTTTTCTTGCAAACACGGCACCAGAGCTAAATTGTTTTACATAACAACCTGCTTTATTTAGTTCGTGCTTTAACATTTCAGCCAAAGCTGCTTCATTATATGATCCGTGCGGAATTGCACAGATCTTTTTAAATCATGATAGAACTCCTCTTGGTTCTAGTTTTTCAAAATCTAATCTTTTTGCCATATTATTCTCCTATTGATTTAATTTAGATAATGCTAATTTTAATACTTTTCAGAATTTTACTGTATCAGCCACACTAATACCTTCAGTTGGTGAGTGACAATTATGTAAAGTTGTGTTAACACTAATAGTGTTTTGCGTCATTGCTGGATTTTTTAAACAAACAATCGCGCATTCAAGTCCTGCTGGACAAGTGTGTTTTAAAATTTGTTTACCAGTAACTTGTTCATAACATTCAGCTCAAACATCTGAACAATAGTTGTTCTTAATATCATTGATGAATGAGTAGATTTGTCCTTGTTGGTAGAAGTCTCTAAATCCTAACAATTCACCCAAAGTTTTAATTTTTCTAACTTTTCTTTGGATTTCACCATCCATAAAACTTCTAATCTTAAAGTCAATCTTTAAGTGTCCACCTTCGATACTTACAAATCCTAAGTTAGATGATGAGAACATCATGTCACCTTTTTTCGACATTGTAAATACTTTGTTTGGTGCCAAAGCTGCAAATAATAAAATTTTCTTAGATAGTTCAAAAGAATATGTTTTCTTTGGTGCTTCAATTTTTTCAAATTCTAATAATGCACCTTCTTCATTTCCTTGAGCAACATTCTTAGCAATTAAAAGTTGGTTAGTTAAAAATCTTTTGAACTTATCAAATAGTTTTGGTTCCATGATAACATCCAACTTAGCATAAGTTGGTAAGGCGTTATTAATTGGTCCACCTTCGAATTTTGATAAAGTAAATTCAACTTGGTTTAATCATGCAAAGTCATATGCACACTGAGCCATAAATTCAATTGGGTTAATATGTGGTCTTGCAACATTAATTCCAGAGTGACCACCAGTTAATCCCGATAAAGAAATAGAGTATGCATGTTCGCTTGTATTATTCTTTTGATCAATTGGACAATCATATTTCATTGTTGTGCATCCTGCACCACCATAAAGAAGTTCAGAGAAAGTTTCAGCATCAATGTTGATGTAATATTTTGCTTCCATGTCTCCAGCTTTCATGTCATTAATAACACATTTACCCGGTTCGTCTTCTTCATTAACCGTAAATAAGTGTTCAATAGGCCCATGAATAATTGTTGAATTATTCATAATAGCTAGTTGACAAGCAACACCGACACCGTCATCGCCACCTAGTGAAGTTTCAAAAGCTCTAATCTCACCAGATTCAGTATCGTAATATGGTTCAATCGAATCTTTTAATAAATCTTTTGTACATTTGTCTGTTTTAGCTAAAACCATATCCATATGAGATTGCAATAAAACAACTGGTCAATCTTCACAACCTTTGCTTGCTTTTTGTTTAGCTAAGATCATGCCAGATGGATATACTTTCACTTCACATCCTGCTTTCTTGCATTGTTCTGCTAACCATTTAGACATATCTTTTTCATGATACGAACCGTGTGGAATAGCACATAGTTTTTTAAACCATGCGAACACTTCTTTTGGTTCTATATTTTCTATTTCTTTGATTTCCATAAATAATCCTTTCAGATTAGAGAGTATTTATATACTTATTATAAAAAAATAAAAGTATTCATAGAATACTTTTATTTAGTTTTTTTAGATTGAATTCTAGAATAATTTCATTTCTGCAGGCATTATTGTTCCGATTGATAATAGAGCTAAACCTACAACTAATAAGATAGCTAGTTGTTTTCAAGCTCCCTTGAAGTAATCAGTCATGTCCATCTTGCTTACTTCTAGGAATGGTAATAACATACCAGCAGGAGTAATGATGTTCATTCAACCCATAGCGGCAGCAAATGTTGTTACTGAACCAGATAATGTAATTGTTCCAGCTCCAACACTACCTACAGCTTGTCCAATCATTGGCATCATCGCAGATGATAGACCTGAAGACGATGGAATAAAGATTGTTAATAGTGCGATAACTATGAAGATCATGAACATTGCACCTACAGCAGGCATTACTTTAATAGCTTCGCCTAATCCATTAGCAATAACATTGTTCAAACCAGAGTCTGTTAATGTTATAGCTAAACCTTTACCAACAGCAAGAATGAATGCTACTGGTACAAAGTCGCCACATCCTTTAACTCATGTTCCAATGAAGTGGCCACATCCTTGTCAGTTAATTACACCAATAATTACTGAACCAATGAAGAATAGCATACCAGCTTCAACCATTCCTCAACTACCGATTGGAGCAATTGAAGATAAGAATGGGAAGCAATTACCTAATCAATCATGTAATTGTTGGAATCCATTTCATCCAGTAATAGCTTTTCAGTCAATTAAACCAACAATTAATAACAAGAATACGATACCAAACACTATAAGTGTTCATTTACGTTTCTTTGTCATTGGAGGCAATGCATCCTTGTCAAAAGAATACTTGTTCTTAAAGTCAGAGTCTGACATATAAACACATGACTTTTGTGGATTCTTTTTAACTTTTCTTGCATAGAATACTGTACAAAGAATTGAAGTTAATGTTAATGCAATAAACATAATTAATCTTCATACAATACCATCCATCATTTTAACACCGAATTCAGCTGGAATTGCACTTGTAGCTATACCAACTAGAACAGGGTTAACTGTTGATCCCATAACACCAACACCAGCAGAGCAGAAAACAAGAATAAATCCTGTCATAGCATCAAATCCTGCTGCAAACATTATTGGTATTACTACCAAGAATAGTGGCAATAGTTGTTCACACATATTAAATGTTGAACCACAAATTGCTAAGATGAACATTAAGATTGGAATAAGAATGATTTCTTTTCCATTCATCTTTTTAAGTAATGCACCAATTCCTGCTTCAATAGCCTTGGCATCATTAACTAATGTCATTGTACCATTGAATAATAGCAAGAAGATTGCAATACCAGCAACACCGTTAATCGTTCTAAAGATTGGTTGTGGATCATCACCAGGTGTAAAGCCTATTACTTCTGTTGTTGTATATCCAGCAAATCCACGTAGTGGGTTTAAGAATATATCAATTAATCCAGGAATAACTTGTCCTTTTGATGCATCTGGGACAATAACACCAGCAATATACAATATTCAAATTAAGAATACTGCACCAACCAAAGCTGCAAAGATGATAACCATTGAGCTTGGTAAGAACATCTTTGGTTTTTTAAACTCAGGATGTTCACTAAGCTTAATAGCATAGTTCATCTTTAATTCTTTGTGTTTTCATATTTTGTCAAAGACAATACCTAAAATTGGTACTCAGAAGAACCATCTGGTTAATTTAGAGAATGTTTGTTCTAACGGTTCCTCTCCACGATAAGTAAGCAGTAAAGAGTACGTTAAACCACCTGCTAAACCAGCAAGCAACACTAATATAGAAACAACTATGTTTCCAATAATTTTGCCTATGTCATTACCAAAGACACTCGTGCATGCTAGTGAGCAAATTAGCATTGCTACACCAATTGTTAAGAAAATGTTATAAACAAAAAACTTGTTTAAGAACTTCCTTAATGGTAGTTTCGTTCTTTCAGGCTTACCTAATGTTTTAACTTTTTTAGTTTTTTTCATTATTTAATACCTAAATTTTAAATGGTGCTCGAAAAGGGACTTGAACCCATAAGAAGTTACCTTCAATAGATTTTGAGTCTATCGCGTCTGCCATTCCGCCACTCGAGCATTTATTTGTTTGTGGCTAATAATTAGTAAGTTAAAATCGATTTTAATTTGCGCAAAAAACTTATTAACTTAGTAATATATCTATTATTTATTATATAAATAATAGAGCATATATGAAAAACATATTTTTATACGATGTTCATACCCATACAAATATGAGTCCAATGATTAATGAATTGGACAATATTTTGGCTATTTGTAAAGATAGAAACATAGTTTGAAATGCTGTAGGCACAAATGTTGAAGACTCAATTATTGCTGTAGAACAAGCAAGAAAATATAAAGGCCAAATCTTTGCAACTGTAGGTATCCATCCAGACAACTGTAAGGATATAAATGATATTCAAAAGCTAGAAGATCTTTATTTAAAAAATAAAGATGTTATTGTAGCTTGAGGTGAAATAGGATTAGATTATCATTATGAAAATTATGATAAAGAAAAACAAATCTTATTCTTTAAGAAGCAATTAGAAATAGTTAATAAATATGATTTACCAGTTTGCATTCATGTAAGACAAGCAGAGAATGATTGTTTTGAAATATTAAAAATGGTTAAAAACCCTAGAAAAGTTTGAATTCATTGCTTTGCAATGGGATCAGATTGAGCTAAAAAATATGTTGATGCAAGATTCATGATTTCAATTCCTGGTATTGTTACTTTTAAAAATGCTAAACCGTTGCATGAAGCATTAAAAGTCATTCCATTAGATAGAATGATGGTTGAAACCGATGGACCATGATTGGCTCCTGAACCTCACCGTGGTAAAACAAATTATCCACACTATGTTCAATTTGTAATGGAAAACATTGCAAATAGATTAAACATATCTAAAGAAGAATTGGCAAAAAAATTAACAGCTAATGCTGTTAACTTCTTTGGAATTAAATAAATTTTTTAATTTCTCTTTGTGCGTCTTTTTTCTTTTTTGTTTCACGCTTGTCTGCAGAATTCTTGCGTTTTGCTATAGCGATTGTTAACTTAATTTTTCCATGTTCTAAATGAATATTTAATGGAACAACTGTTGCTTTATTCTTTTTTACATAATTTTGAATCTTAAGAATTTCATTCTTATGTAATAAAAGTTTTCTAGTTCTAACTGCATCATCACCTTTTAAGTTTGATTGCTTCCATGGTGTTACATGCATGTTAATAACAAAGGCTTCATTATTTCTAAAAACAATAAATGCTTCATCAAGATTTGCTTGTGAATCTATTATAGATTTAACTTCAGATCCTCATAAAGAAATACCACATTCATATTTATCTTGAATGTTGTAGTTAAATAAAGCTTTTTTGTTATTAACAAGAATCTTCATAATTAAATTCTTCTTACAACCTCAAACTCAATTCTTCTTTCATTCATATCTGCATTAATACATTTGGCTCTAAATCTAGTTCCCAATGTGATTATATTATTTGATTTCTTTCCAATTAATTGGAAATTTCTTTCATCATATGTATAGAAATCATCCTTTAAGTTTGCTAATTTGATAAGTCCTTCAATTGTATTTGGGAGTTCTACAAAACATCCAAACTTAGTTACAGCAGATACTCTAACATCAAATTCTTCTCCTATATGATTCTTCATATATTGAGCAAACTTTAGAGCATTAACGTCTCTTTCTGTTTGGATTGCTCTAAGTTCTGCTTCATTAGACTTATCACAATATTCTTTAAGCATTTCTACTATTTTTTTACGATCATCATCTGTATATGCTTTTCTATTGAAAAGATACATTCAATATAAACGATGTACGACTAAATCTGGATATCTACGAATTGGAGAAGTAAAGTGTGTGTAGTTTTTACTTGCTAAACCAAAGTGACCAATATTCTTAGTATCGTATTCTGCCTTAGCCATAGTTCTTAGCATTAGAATACTAACTAAGTCTAAGTTTGGATTATCGACATTATTGATTAATCAATTAGACATTGCTTTTGGTGTAATTGATAAATCACCTGCAGGTAATTTGAAGTTTAGCTTCTTAGCTTCAACTTTAAACATTTCTACACGTTCAGCCTTTGGCTCACCATGAACACGGTAAACAAATGGTCACTTAACTTTGATTGCTTCAATAGTAACTGCTTCATTAGCAGCAACCATAAAGTCTTCAATCATAGATTGTGCTGTACCAGTTTCTCTTAATTTAATTTCAATTGGTTCGCACTTATCATTAACAATAATTTTAACTTCAGGGATTTGAAGTTCTACGTAACCCCTATTCTTTTTCATTGTGTATAAGATGTCATGTAATTTTCTAGATGTTAATAACATCTTTCTAATTTCAGGTGTATCTTTTTCAAGTTTATCCTTGCCCTCAAAGAAAGCATTAACTTCATCATAGCTAAATCTTCTGTGTGATTTAATGATTGATGGATAAGTCTTAATGTCTAAGAAAGAACCCTTCTTATCAATAATCATTTCACAAGTTAATGCCAATCTTGGAACATTAGGGTTTAATGAACATAAATCATCTGATAAGTTGTGTGGAAGCATTGGAATAACTCTATCTACTAAATAAGTAGAACATCCTCTTTTTAAAGCTTCTAAGTCTAAACATGAGTTCATTTTTACATAATGACTAACGTCAGCGATAGAAACATATAGTTTATATGTACCATCTTCTAGTTGTTCACAATATACAGCATCATCAAAGTCTTTTGATGTTGCTGGGTCAATGGTAACAATATCTAAATTAGTTAAATCTTTTCTTAATGCTTTTTCTTCTTCATTAATATCAAGCTTTAGCTTGTTTGCATAATCAATAACTTCTTCAGGGAATTCTGGTTCAATTCCATTATCGTAAACAATAGATAAAATATCCGTACCCACATCATTGATGTGTCCAATGACTTTAGCAACTTTACAGATTGCTTCAGTTTCAGTAAACTTAACTACTGTATATAAGAACTTAGTTCCATTTGTTAATCCTGTAGTATCTTCCAATTTTATTGGTAGATACATTTTCTTATCATCTGTTTCAACTTGATAGTGTTCACCATCAGATTTAAAACATCCAACATAGAATCCTTTTGCATGTTTAAGTACTTTTAGTACTTTTGCATCTTTAAGATCTTTGTTTGGACTTTCAATCTTTAATAAAGCAAACTCAACAGTGTCGCCATCAAGAGCACCACCTAAGTTTGTTTTGTGAACAAAATATCCAGAATCTTCTTTTCCTTCTTCAGTAATAAATCCAGCTAATTTAGAATTTATTCTAATCACACCTTTAAAAATCTTAGACATGTCTACATCAGCTTTAGGATACCCTAAAACTAATTTACCATTTCTCAATTTAACTAATTGAGCTGAATTGATTAATGATTGGATGTTTTTAAAGAAAACATTCTTATCAACACCAGGTTCTTTATTTGATAACTTACGAAGAATAATACCAATAGGTATTGGTCTCTTGCCTTCTTTGGCAACTATTTCTAAAATTTGTTTATAGTAATCGGGTTTCTTGTTTTGCATAAATTACATGAATAATAATGCAATACCTAAACCTAATAATATTAATGTGATAATGAACATTACGATTTGTAAAATTTTTACAAATCCTCTGTCTTTAGTTTTCTTAAATAGTTCAAGGTCTTGACCAGCTTGCGCATTAAGTCCAGCCCCTGTACCGCTGCCAGATAATAATAGCCCTACTAGTAGTGCTATTCCACCAAACACAAACATTACTATTGCTATGGGAGTCATTATTAATCCTTCTTTGAATGTATATATATTATACATATTAAATAAAAAAGAACTATATAGTTCTTTTTTTCTTTCTTGCAAAGTATGTACCGTTATTATCTGTAATATATTGTTTTAAGTGAGTTATTAGTGGGATGTAATGGTCTTCATATGTATCCATTTTGTCATACTGATCTTTGAATAAATGGTAAACTAGTTTAGAAAATTCTAAACTAAATAAATGTCCTTTGTCTTTTTCATAACATTGTCCACAAACCAAACCATGCTTTTGAAATGAAATGGTTTTGATGTGGTGATTGTGACAGATAACGCAGTTATCAACATGCAAATCTATTCCTGTTAATTTACAATAATTTCTTAAAACTATTAGCTCAGCTTTAGCATCGCTAAAGCTTTTGTCTATTGCATACTTTCTCATTTGTTCATAAAACTGAAAGTTTTTAACGTTAGGATAAACTAATTGTTCAGTTAATGAATTTAATGTAATTAGACTTTGTCTAAAGTTTGGTCATTCTACTTTTTCTATAGCAGTTAATTTCATTAATCTAGACATTTTGTCTTCATTTCTTGCTAGGAAAAATTGAAACTCACAATAATTACCAAGTTGCATATGTCTTGCATTATGACTCTCAATTTTTTTAGTACCTTGAGCTAAACAAACGAATTTGTTACCAAATTCATTAATGAAAGTTATGACTTCATCAAACATTTGATAGTCATTTCTTGCAATTAAATATCCTTTGGTAATTATTTCAGCCATATTATTTTTTAAAATAACCTACAGAAGACAAGAACTGTTCATCATTTCTTCAATCTTCTTTAACCTTAACAAATAGTTTAAGCATAATTCTACAATCAAAGAACTTTAAAAGTTCTTGTCTTGCTTTTGTACCAATTAGCTTAATCATTTTACCACCGGCACCAATAACAATTGGTTTTTGACTTTCTTTCTCTACAACCAAAGAACAGTTTATTGTAAATAAGTTTTGTTCTTTATCAAAACTCTTATTGTCTACAATAACAGCCATAGAATGTGGCACTTCTTGTTTAAGAATATGTAATGCTTGTTCTCTGACGATTTCTTGTATCAAGAAATCATCTGTCATATCATTAGGTTCAAAATAACCATCATGTGGTGCTATATCATAGATAAAGGAAATAACATTATTGACATCTTGTGTTGAGTTATTATCAATCAACATTTTGTGCTTAATACCATTTAAACCATAAAGGTTTAGTTTATCTATTAGTTCTACGTCACGTGCTAAATCTTTATGAGTAAATAAAACAATAAGGTCTTTGACCTTATAACTGTTAATTACATCAATTAAAATCTTGTTTCCTTCTACATCATCTTTTGATGCATCAATTAATAAAAGTACAATATCAGCTTGTTTAAAGCTTTGCTTTACTTGAGAATTTAAAAAGCTATCAAGTTTGTTTTTAGGTTGATGAAATCCTGGAGTATCTGTGAAACAGATACGGATTCTATCGTCTTCATAAATAGATTTAATTTGGTTTCTAGTTGTTTGTGGTTTATAGCTAACTATAGCTACCTTTTGTTTCATTACCTTATTTAAAAAGGTAGATTTGCCGGCATTTGGTAATCCGACAATAGCTATAGTACATTGCTTCTTCATTATAAAGTTACCACACTTAGCACTACAAGTAGTGCTCTAATTAAAACCATTAAGCTAATAATGATAGACATAATAGATAGAATTAACATAGCTGCGGCAGCTACGTCCTTTATCTTTTTAGCATTATAGCTAAACTTAAACGACACCATGTCCGTCAGGTTTTCAATGGCAGTGTTAATTAATTCTCCTGCCATTAAAACAAACATACATATTACTAGGATTATTCAATCATAGTAATGCATACCATTATGTAAGATGCCACCAAGGATAAACACAACAGCAGTACATATAAAATGTACTACTAGAGAAGATTCTTCTCTTAAGCTTGATCCAATACCTCTAAAGGCATATAGGAACTTTCTTCAGAAAGCTCCTTTGGTTTTTCTCTTTTTAAGATTTTCGTTTTCCATCTTACTTAATTATATATTTAGGATTGATTTGTGCTTTGCTAATTATCTTTTTAGATAATGCCATCATTTCCTTTTCTTGTTTTGGTGTTTTGTGGTCAAATCCTAATAAATGCAATAACCCATGCGTAAATAAAAAGATAAGTTCATGTTGTAAACTATGTTTATATTCTTTAGCTTGCTTCCTTGCTTGAGGTAAGCAAATAAAAATTTCACCCAGTAAAGGAACTAAAACTTTACTATCGTCTCGATTAGCAAAGCTAATAACATCAGTTATTTTGTTTATGCCTCTATATTTATTATTAATATTTTTTATTTGTGCGTTAGTAACAACGTTGACATCAAAAACTACATTCTCACAAAGTTTTAGTTGATTGAAAGTTGATTCGCAGATTGCGTTAAATGCATTTTTTGCGCCCACTACTGACAATTTGCCATATAGTCTATATCTAATCATTACTTAACCCTCTTGCTCTCCACCACGGTGTTGTAAACTAATGAAGCTTGCAAATCATTTTGTCTTGCAACTTCCTTAGCGGCTTGTTTTAAACTTAATTTATTTTTCTTTATTAATATATTGACTTGATCAATAATATCTTGTTTAGAAAAGAATGTTGGTTTTGCTTGTTTTTGTTTTTGAACAATAACTACAAATTCACCTTTATCAATGATATCATTGATAATCTCATCATATTTACCACGATAAATTGTTTCATTTAACTTTGTTAATTCACGACAGACAACAAAATATGGGTTGTTAAAAATATCTTTGATATCAGCAAGTGATTGTTTAATTCTATGAACTGATTCAAAGAACACAATAGGAACGTTTAAAGAACATAGTTCTTTAAGTTTTTCAATTCTTTGGTTTTTGCTAGCTGGTAAAAAACCATTGAAATAGAAATTATTTAAATTTAATCCAGACACTACTACAGAATGTAGTACTGAGCTTGGACCATTTAAAATTTCAACTGCTATTCCATTTTCATAGCACTTGTTTACAAGTGCATATCCTGGATCAGATAAACAAGGATATCCCGCATCTGAACATAAAATTGTCTTTTTACTCTTTATTTTATTTAGAGCCAATTCAACTTTATCGTTCTCATTAAACTTTTGATAGCTAATTAATTCTTTTCCATGAATGTTTAGCTTTGCTAAAAGTTTAGAAGTCACTCTAGTATCTTCACATAAAATACATTCACAATCTTTTAAAGCTTGAATTGCTCTAAAAGTGATTTCATCTAAATTACCTATTGGTGTAGCCAATATTTGTAACTTAATCTTTGCCTTAGGTACTTTAACTATCATAAGTGTTAATATTATTTTATAATATTAAAAGCGTTTAGAGGTAATAACTATGAACATGAATCAAATAATGGCTCAAGCTCAAAAAATGCAAAGAGAAATGCAAAAGAAACTTGAGGAACTATATAAACAAGAGTTTACATATGATTATCAAAATGGTTCAGTAATGGTAACCATTACTGGTAAAGGGGTAATTAAGTCTATTGAAATCAATAAGACTCTTATTGATCCCGAAGATCCTATTACTTTACAAGAAATGGTTACTGAAGCTATTAACTCTGCTATTGAACAAGTGACAGCTAAAGCTGATGCTATTCAACAATCAATGATGCCACAAGGAATGGGTGGATTATTTTAATGAGACCTAAAGAGTTTGAATTTTTAGTAGATGCTATTAAATCTCTACCTTCGGTAGGATCTAAGGCCGCTGAAAGAATTGCTTATCACTTAATTCATCAAGACCAACAATATATTGATGAGTTTATTAAAAGAATAACTAATGCTAAAAGTAGCATTAAGTTTTGTAAACAATGTGGTAACTTTGCTTTAGATGACTTATGTACTATTTGTTCTAACCCAGAAAGAGATAACTCTAAGCTTTGTATTGTAAATACAATTGATGAATTAAATAAGATTGAATCAACTGGCTGTTTCAATGGAATCTACTTTGTTTTGAATGATGAAATCAATGTCAAGGCTAAAAAGAAAATTGATTCTGAAATTATTAAAAAGTTAATGAATCTATGTGTTAATAAAGATTTCAAAGAAATCATTATTGCTACCAACTTAACTATCAATGGTGAAGCAACCAACATTTATCTAAATAAATTATTAAAAGATATTTTACCTGCGTGCATTACATATAAATTGGCAGTAGGTCTTCCAGTAAATTCTGCACTTGACTACGCTGATGAAAATACTTTGAAGTTTGCAATCAAGAACAAAACCAAAATTTAGATATATATCCTATATATAGCTTTATTCAGTGTAAGCTAGCCTTACATATAATTATGTAATTCCTCGTATGCACGAGTCCTTATTAATAATGTGTGCATATGTGTCATGTACATAACCCATACAAAAAATAATATTGGCAACTAAGCTGGCCATATATTATTCTATATATAAGGTAAAAACTCAAATTTAATGGTTACACATAGTTGTGTAAATAAAAAGCACCACACACGTGCTTTAACTTAGTGCTGCTCTATTTCTAGCCTAACACGGTTCGTACCACACGTTGTGATGCTTAACAATTATACATTATGCGATATGATATTTTGTTTTTTTGTGCGCTTTATAATTTTTAATTTTATTATTAAGCTTTTCTAGTTCAACTTTAGCTTCAACTAGTGCTTGATCTTTATACTTGCCTTGAGCAATATCATATTTAATTTGACTAACCATGATTTCATCATAGCAAGCATTGATATGGGCAACTAGTGATACACATTTAGTTTTATTGCTTCTTATAGCAATAGAATATGATTGATTTGCTTGGATCTCATCTATTGCTCCTAGAGCAAACTTATATGCATCGTTACCAATCTTCTTATCTTGATATAAGGAATTAATTAATTTATTTTCTTGATTAATTAAATCCGTTGGAGCAAATGCATTCAAAGCTAAAGCTTTAATAATGTAGAAGTAATCTTGAATTTCTTGAATGTTAATTTTTTCTGGTGATTTACATTCAATTTCATCATAACTATCTTCAGCTAGACTTGGATCTACTAATAATAATTGAATCAATTTTCTAAAACTATTGATCATATTATTAACAGATGGAGGGTAAACGACTTTGGTTTTTTTCTTAGTTTGAACAGTTTGCTCATAACCATAGTCAGGTCTAATTAAGTCATAAGTACGCTTTAAATCGCTAACAGCTAGTTTGGTAATAGAAGATATCAGATTGATGTATGAATCAGTGTAGGATGGATTATTTTCTGTTCTAATTACTTTTAAGACATCTTTAACTTTACTGTCTAAGTTAAGACTTGTTATATCTTTTAATGTGTGCGTAATATAGTATGTAACAAATCTTGGATTATCTGCAGATTGTAAAATTTCCAAAACTTTTTCTTTTCCTTCTTTAACAAGAATTTCGTTTACATCCTTATATGTAGTTGTATTATTTACAACTATCATGTTCTTGTGAAGTGACAAAAGTTGTAAACCATTTTTTAAGGTTGATGCTTTACCAGCTTCGTCGTTGTCAAATCATAAAAGAATATTATCTATGCAACGTGTGTTAAGAATCATGTTTTTGTGATTTTGTGTAAAAGCGGTTCCCATTAAGGCAACAGCACCATATTGGTTTTCGTTCATTCCTGCTTCATACAATGACATCAAGTCAATATTGCCTTCTAACACTATAAGTGTTTTTGGTTTATCTAGCATCACTCTATCAAAATTGTAAAGTGTGTTTGATTTGCTAAACAAATTTGTTTCACGCGTTGTGAGATATTTGAGTTCAGACTCTTTTTTAATATCACGCGCTATGAAGGCAACAATAAAACCATTTCTATCTTTGATAGGGAATGTAATTCTATTGTGGAAGTAATCAGAGATTTCTGACGTCTTTTCATTTATATTTATTAATGAAGCCTTCAATAAATCATCTTCATTTCATACTTGCTTATGCGGTAATGATGAATCTGTAAGTAAATCATATATGATTCTCTTTTCAGAACCTTTACCAGCAAAACCTATTTCAAACTTTCTAATTGTTGTATCAGATAGTTTTCGATCATATAAGTATTGTAGGTATGACTTATTGTCATCATTATAAAGTAATGTTCTAAACAAATCATTCGCATCCGCGTTGAGATCAAATAATCTCATATTAGCGGGCGAATAATTTTTGTTTTGCTTAGATAAGTAGTTGTTGATGTCTGCATCAGAATATCCAGCCATCTTAGCAACTTCCTTAATTGCTTCACCATAACTTATCTTCTTGTACTTTTGTACAAAGTTAATAACATTACCGCTCGCACCACATGAAAAACACCTAAAGATTTTCTTCTTCGGTGAAACTGACATACTTGGGTTTTGATCAGGATGGAATGGACAAAGACCAAAAAAGTTGGCACCAGATTTGTGTAATGACACAAACCTACCAATGATATCAACTATATCTGCCTTTTCTAATAATTCATCTACAAAACTTGCCATGATTATTTACCTAAATAATTTAAAATCTCATCAATTTTAATTCTGTCTTGTTTCATTGTGTCACGATGTCTAATTGTTACACAATTATCTTTTTCAGAATTGAAATCATATGTTATGCAATAGAATGTTCCAATTGCATCTTGTCTTCTGTATCTCTTTCCAATGGAGCCTGTTACATCATATACTGATGGAACATTAGCTGCAATTAACTTATCAAATACTTTTTTAGCATTTGCATTAAGTTTATTACTTAGTGGTAGCACAGCTACCTTGTATGGACAAAGTGCATATGGTAATCCTAGCACTTCTCTAGTTTCACCATCTTTTATGTTTTCAATTCTGTAAGAATCGCAAATAATTGCATAGAACAAACGTTCTACTCCAACAGATGGTTCTATAACATAAGGGATAAATCTTTCGTTTGTATCAGGATCTAAATATCCTAATGTTGAACCTGATAGCTTTTGATGATTTGATAAATCAAAATCAGTTCTATTAGCTAATCCTCATAATTCAGCTCATCCATGAGGAAAGTTGTATTGGAAATCAACAGTTCTTGCTGAATAGTGACTTAAGTCAGCTTTATCATGTTCTGACATTCTGATATTTTCTTTTTTAAGTTTTAAAACATTAAATAAGAAGTTTTCAATTTGCTTAATGTATTCCTCAAATTTTGCTGGAGCATCCTTTGGATAGTTAAAGAATTCAATTTCCATTTGTTCAAATTCTCTAGTTCTAAAAATAAAGTTACCTGGTGTAATTTCATTTCTAAATGCTTTACCGATTTGTCCAACACCAAAAGGAACTTTTAATCTTAAAGCTCTTTGAATGTTTGCAAAGTTAATGAATATACCTTGAGCTGTTTCTGGTCTTAAGTACAATTCATTAGCTTTATCTTCGATAACTGATTGACTTGTTTTGAACATTAAATTAAAACTTCTAATATCTGTTCAATTAGATTTACCACAGTTAGGACAAGTAATTTTCTTATCTTTAATTATTTTTAATAATTCAGCCTTGTCTGTGTTCTCGTTTATCTTAATGTCAGGATATTTTTCTTCAATAAGTTTATCTGCTCTAAATCTTTGATGACATTCTTTGCAATCAATTAGTGGATCAGCAAAGTTTGTTAAGTGTCCTGATGCCTTTCAAACAGTTGGGTTTAAAATGATTGAAGAATCCAAACCAACCATATTTGGTTGACTTGTTATAAAATAGTTTCATCATAAATTCTTAATGTTGTTTTTTAAAGCAACACCCAAAGGACCGTAGTCTCATGCATTTGCTAGACCACCGTAAATTTCACTACTAGCAAAAACAAAACCATAGTTTTTTAGATAATTAACAATTGTTGTTTGATCAAACTTATTGTTCATAGTATTTTAATTATAAAAAATATATTAATTATTGACTATATATTATAAAAAAGAAAAGAGGGTTATACCCTCTTATCTTTTATTAATTGTTTTATAGACTTACAATACCAGTTTTTTCGTCTCTTGCTTTTTTAGGTTCGTTAGATTCAGTTGGTGTTTCAGGAGCTTTTGGTTCTTCAACCGCACCACCAAATGCAGCTACTGCATCTTGTTGAGCAAATGATTTGAAAGTAAATCTATTTCTAATTCAGAAATAAATACCAACAACCGAAATAGCTACCAAGATAATTGTGTGGATTGCTGGTAAAGCAAATACACCACTATTTCCTCTAGCGATTTGATCTTTTAATCCTAAAACTAGAATAAAGAAGATGATGTGAACTGCAGCTAATGCACCAAACAATCAAGCTCTCTTTTTGTAATCTTCTCTAACATTTAGTGCAAGCAATACAACTAAAGCAATTAAGAATAGTGATAAGAATGTATCAACAATAGCACCAAAGCAAATAGCTGCTTTACCTGGAACAGCAAAACCAACTCAAGTTGCAGCAATACATAGAACTGCTAGAGCTCATACTCCTAACATCACAAATTTGTAATATTTATAAGGGACTTTTAAAGCCATATTTTTTCCTCTTTCTATAAAATTATAAATAAAAAAGAGTGCTTTGCACTCTTATTTTATTTATTTAGCTTTGCTAGGTTTCTTAGCTTCAGCCTTTTCTTTTTTCTCTTCTTCTAAAGCTTTCTTTTTCTCAATTGCTTCAGGAGGAAGTTTTAATTCCTTATGAATGTAATCAATTTGGTTCTTAACAATTGTTTCTAACAATAATAATGTTTCAACAATTAAATCAAGTTCTTTTCCATTGTGCTTAATTACATCTTTAGCTTTAGCGTACTCAGATTGAATAATTTCTTCAATTTCTTTATCAATCTTTTGGTTTGTTGCTTCACTAAAGCTCTTAGGAGCATAAGCTGGAACTGATCCTTCAGTTGGAATGAATTGTGTCATACCAACACTAGACATACCAAGTTGAGTTACCATAGACTTAACTATGTTAGTTACTTTGTATAGATCGTTGCTTGCACCTGTAGAGATAGAATCTTTACCATAGATAACTTCTTCTGCAGCTCTACCACCTAATGTAGTTCTTACAATAGCTAATAGATCAGATTTCTTATGAATAGCAAGTTCTTGTTTTTCAGGTGTAGATAGTGTATATCCTGCAGCAACACCGCGTGGAATGATTGTAATCTTTTCAACTACATCTCCACCTTTAGTGTGAAGACCAACAAGTGCATGACCAGCTTCGTGGTAAGCAATTTGTTTCTTTTCTTCTTCAGTAATTACTCTTGACTTCTTAGCTGGACCAGCAATTACACGGTCAATAGCTTCATCGATTTCAGACATACTGATTGCGGTCTTACCTAATCTTACTGCAAGTAAAGTTGCTTCATTTAATACGTTTTCTAGTTGAGCACCAGAGAAACCTGGAGTTCTTCTAGCAACATCTGCTAAACTTACTTTACTTGATAAGTTTTTATTTCTTGCGTGAATCTTTAAAATTGCTTCACGTTCTTTAATATCAGGTAAGTTAACTTGAATGTGTCTATCAAATCTACCTGGCCTTAAAATTGCTTCATCTAGAGAATCTAGACGGTTGGTTGCAGCCATAATGACTACACCAGTTCTTGTGTTGAAACCATCCATTTCTGCAAGTAATTGGTTAATTGTTTGGTCAGCGATTCCACCACTACCACCAGCAATGTCATTTCTTCCACGTTTACCAGCAACAGAATCGATTTCATCGATGAAGATGATTGATGGAGCTGCTTTCTTAGCTCTTAAGAATAAGTCTCTAACTCTCTTAGCACCCACACCAACTAGCATATCATCAAAGCTAGAACCTGATGCTTGGAAGAATGGAACTGATGCTTCACCGGCAACAGCTTTAGCAAGCAATGTTTTACCTGTTCCTGGAGGACCATATAGAATTACACCTCTAGGTGTTCTTGCACCCATAGCTGCATATTTTTCTGGATTCTTTAAATAATCAACGATTTCAATTAATTCGTTCTTTTCTTCTTCAATACCAGCAACGTCACTAAACTTAACATTGCTCTTAGCAATCTTTGCAGAAGATTTTCCCATGCCAAAGATGGAATCTTCACCTTGGCCCATCATTCCCGACATTTTAGTAACTTTACTAAAGTATCAAATAATTACAACTAGGAAAATGATAGTTGGTAACATGTTTAGTAAAACTATACCAATGTTTGTTCCACCAGTTTCAACTGATGCGTTTGCTGTAATAGTTTGAGCTCAATCAGCAAAAGTTGTACCAGTTGTATCACTAACCTCTACACCACCAATATAAAAGTGGAAACTATCGTTTTGTCATACTCTTTCCATTTTAAATTCAATTTCTTTGCCACCACCAACTGGATCAGCATGAATTGAATATACATTTGTTTGACCTGTTACATAGTAAAAGGCTCAAGAATCATTAGAGTTCTTAAGATTAACCTTATAGTCGGCCTTACTGTCACCGTTGGTGTCAAGTTCCAATCTACCTGTTTCAGAATCAACACTTGCATTCTTAACATTAACAGATCTATATCTAGGAGTACATCCTCAAACTATCAAAAAGATAAATAAACCGATTAGTAAAAGAGCGATAACTCACTTAATAATAGATCTTTTTCTTCTTGCTTTCGTTTCGGGGTCTGTTGTTTGCTTTTGATAAACAACTTTATCATCTGGACTAGTTCCAGATGGTTGAATTGTTTCATCATCAGTTTTAACAGCATTAATGTGTAATTTTTCTTTTTGCATAGGATTCCTCCTTAATTTGCTTATATATTATAGTTTATTCAAGTATTTCTTATCAAATTCTGCAAGATATGGAAGGTTTCTGGCAATTTCTTTTATATCTAATCCATAACCAATTAGGAATGGATTACCTTTATAGGTAAAACAAGCATAATCTGCTTTGAAAGGAACAACTCTTAAATCAACCTTATCTGCTAGTACTACAAACTTAAGTGATTTAGGTTTTTTAGATTTTAAGTAATTTCTTAACACAGATAGAGTTCTAGCTGAATCAAGAACATCTTCAATAACTATTACATCTCTTCCTTCAACATCAGATATTAAATCAGTAACAATCTTTGGTTTACCAACAGCATGCATATTTCCACGGAATGAACTTAAAACCATGAAATCAAATTCAAAATCAAATTTTAATTGCATTACTAATTCGGCATAAAAAGGAATTGCTCCTTTTAGGATAGCAAGCAATATTGGACGTTTCTTGCAATTAGAATATTTTTTATTAATTCAGTTAGCACATTTTGTAATAGCTAACTTAACTTGTTTTGAATTTGTTAATATCTTTTTTACGTATTTTGGTTTGTACATACTATTTTCCTTTCATCATCACTATTGCATCACATTCGATAAGATTTAAATTTTGTTCAAATCTTGTTGCTTTAACATTGATCTTGTCTGTTTTTAAAAGTTTTATTAAACTTTTAGCTATATGTTTACGAATTGGTTGAATCATAATCTTATCACAAACAATTGTTAAGTCTAGATTGCCTACGCTTAATCCTTTTCTTTTTGCCATAGCTAAGGCATAATTAAGAATTAATTGTGAATCCATATTTTTACATTTAATGTTTGTGTCAGGAAAAGCAATTCCAATATCGCCACCTTGACAAGCACCTAGAATTGCATCAGCTATTGCATGCAATACTAAATCCCCATCTGAGACAGCAACAATTTTGTAATTACTTTTACATTCAAAACCACCTAAAACAATCTTTGTTTTAGCCTTTATAAGTTTATGAATGTCTTTTCCAAATCCTACAAAATTCATAATAAATATAGATACTTATTATATAAGTATTACTTTTTTTACTTAAATAATATAAATTAATAAAAAGAAAAATAGGGATGAACCCTATTTTTGTTTGGATTAAAGTTTTAGCAAACTATGAACTTTTATTCCTGCTCTTTCAATCTTTTTAGGACCTTCAGGAAGTTCAGCTAAATAACCTAGTACTAGTAAGTGTTCACACTTAGCTTTTAATTGATTCATCATTTTCTTAACAGCTAATACTGTACCACCGGTAGCAATAATGTCATCAACAACTAAAACTCTAGATCCTGGTTTGATATCATATTTGTGAACTTCAATTGTATCTTTACCATATTCCAAAGCATAGCTTGCTGATACGGTAGTTCTGGGTAATTTGCCTTTTTTTCTAATAGGAACAAAAGGAATATTTAACACTTCAGCAATTGGTAATGCAAATCAAAAACCTCTCGATTCTAAACCAACAACAATATCAAACTTTTGACCTTTTAATGTTTTTAACATTTCTTTAATAGTTAATTTCAAAACATTTGGCTTTGTAAAGATTGGTGTAATATCTTTAAAACTAATTCCTTTTTTAGGAAAGTTAGGCACAACCTTAAGAGTGTTTTTGATAGTAATAATGTTTTTAGTCATTTTTAGCTCCTTGCGCTTTTGTTTCACTTATTGGAATACGTTTAGTGAATTTATTGATACCTTCAATACCTTGTTCATCAACATCATCATAATTGATGATAACTTTGCTTTTGCTCTTTTGATAACGTCTAGTTAAAGCAAGGTTTCTAACTCTCATAAATTGATATAGTAAGAATGAAACAACAAATGGTGTTACAGCCATTGTTACAACAAATGCAACTATTAATAATCCAATTGTTGAAGCTGTACTTGGGCCAATAGGAGCAGATAAACCATATATTAATATGAACAATCCATAAGCAATAGCATTGCTTCAAATGTATGTTCAGTTATTTGTTAATGAAACATTAACAATATATTTGAATTCATCATTAGTGAATGGTTCTTTTCTACTTCATGCTTCATTTGTGCTTCCAACAATGTTCATAGCAAAGATTGTGTTAACAATTGATACAAAAGCAAAGCCTAAAACAACAAATTGATCAAACTTAACTTGGAATATAGATGATAATCCAAGAATTAATAATGGCATTCCAAATGATCCTGCTATCATTGGAACGATTGCAATTCAGTTGTGTCTTAGACCTGCATAAAGTGCAGAAACTAATGTTGCAATAATAATTGAAATTAATGCCATGTTTAGAATGTCTTGGTTTGTTGTACCAAAGATTGTTTGACATTGAATGTCAGTTCCAAATACTAATCCAGCAGGTGTTGCCATTTCCTGTGCTACTGAATATGCATTAGACATATTTGTGTAGAAGAATCATCATTCACCAGTATGACTATATGAAACATAGTCCAAACCAGTAAATCAGGATTGTGCAAATATATCTCCATCAAATTTAATTGATATACATGTTGTTGTATGGAATAAAGTTGGGCTTGTAAATCCTACAACACTAAAGACAATAATACCAATTACTAATAAGCCAGCAATAACGCAAATAGCAATTAATGCTTTCTTGTTAGTTACATCAATTTTTCTTCTAGACATGCTGCTATAGTATGGTATTTCTAATTTTGTTGCATCTAACGATGCAGGAATAGCATTATTACTTTGAGCTAATGATTCATTTGCAAGATTGGATGGTTTGCCAAAGAATTGATATTTGTTAATCATTAAACTATTGCTAAAGAACAATCCGTGTAACAACCCATTTAACAGATAAACACTAAGGAATATCATGAAGGCACCAGCAATTAATACTAGACCTAATGCATTTAATGATATTGGTGCTATGTAAATAAAACATATACCAAAAATTAAAGTAACAATAGATATATCTAGTACTGGTAATAATGACCTCTTAAAGGCTTTATTAACCATTACTTGAGTATCTTCACGAGAGTAAAGTCTCCGTTTCAATCTACCACAAATTGCAACGCTTGCCATGAATCCTACAATAGATAAAGCAAATAAACCAAATAGCAATGACATAGTAATTGCTGTTGAACCAATTGTAGCAATTAAGCCAGTCATTGATAAAGCAAAGATCATGCATATTCAACTAATTACACCGGTTGTTCTATATAAGCATGCAAGAATAACTAATAAAGCTATAAGGAAGATTAAGAAGCCTAAACTTAATGCTCCAACTAAGTTGCTACCACCAAAAATAGTTTCAGTGAATGTTGGTGGAATTGCTTGAGCAATAATGTCTTTATTTTTTATTTGGTCGATAACATCTTCTGATCCATACTTGCCTGTTTTTGTTGTTTCAAAAGATAACTCTTGAATTGATGCTTGGTTGAAACCATATTTAATTTGGTTATTTAAATATTTTTCAGCAGTTGTTTTACTGCTTGTTGGATATCAGAAACATTTAATGTTTGGATTTTCTGTGTCATCAACATCATTCTTATATGAATCGGTGATTTTGGCAGGCATAACCTTATCAAAATCAGACAATGTTACAATCTTGTCAACATATTTACTAGTAAATCCAATTTCGTTTGTTCCTGATGTCGCTTGATCTATGTAGTTAAATAAATCTAGACCAGAAACCTCGTTGCCATCTTTATCCTCAACAGAATTTAATTTAAAATGCTCATCTTGCTTAGTTGTTGATTCTTCGTTTTGCCCCCTAAAATCTTTATTTATATAATTGTCTGCAAAGGTTCCATATTGTGTTTCACTATACCAACTTAAATATTCATCATCATTTTTAAAACCGTTCCAATATGATAGGTGATAATTTGCTTCATTTAATAAACCTTGTAAATTATTAACAATGTACAATCTTGGTTTTTGTCATTCGTTTGCTATTTCATTTTCTGGGTCTGGTTTGTCTTCTGAATCTTTTTTAGCTAAAGCTAAGTCTGCATAAATATCAGACAAGATTGTTGATTCTTGTACTTCTAATACAACACCATTTTCACCATCTTCACTAACTAATGTTCTTGCTTTATGATCTTGTTTATCTGTTGTTTTAGGTAAACTAAAAATTTCTCTAAATGGAATTACAGTATATTGTGGTTTGTTTCATGATGGGTCTTGGCCAGGATCTTTAACATATCAACGATAAACAAATGTTTTTTCGTTAGAGTTGAAAGCGTTTGAAGAGAAGAAAGATAGGTATGGGTCATTATCAATTTTCTTGTCTTTTTCTTCAATTGATAATGGGTTTTTATTTTCAACTTTCTCAACTTCAAATTGAGCGTTTAAATAACATTCAATACCATCGGTATTTGCATACGCTTCGGCTGAAACATCATAATTCTTTTGTCCACTATCTTTTAATCATTGAGATAGCTTGTGAGCACAATCGTTTGCAATTTCTTGTGCTTCTTCTAAATCTTCTACTTCACGTAGTGCTGAAGGATTAATTTTCATTCTGCCGTTTACAGTCTTTGTAAATTCAGCACCTTCAGTATAATTTTTAGCTATATTGGAAATACCAACTGCTGAGCCTGCTAAGGCACCACCAGCCATCAAACTAGATAAAACAATAGAAACTACTGATCATTTAGATTTTTTAGTTCTAAAAGTATTAGCTTTCTTTGAGGTATTTTCCATAGTTTTTTAATTATATACATAATTAATCTTGTATTGTAAATATTTAATATATTTTTTAATTTATAATATTATCTAATTTATGGAGGCACTATGAATTTAACAAAACCTAGAGGAACTCAAGACTATATTTATGAACTTGAACCTGGATTCGATATTGTTTGCCAAACATGTAGAACAATAGCTAGATTAAATGGTTTTTATCAAATAAAAACCCCTACATTTGAATACAAAGAATTATTTATTAGAACTGTTGGTGATACATCAGACATTGTTAATAAAGAATTCTACGAATTCAAAGACAAAGGTGATAGAGATATGGTCTTAAGACCAGAATTAACTGCTAGTGTGTGTCGTACAGTTGTAGAAAATAAATTACTACAAAGAATGGCACACCCTATCAAGTTCTTTTATATTGAACCAATGTATAGATATGAAAGACCACAAAGTGGTCGTCTAAGACTATTCCACCAATTTGGTGTTGAATGCATTGCCTCTAATTCTTTCCATGATGATGTTGATATGATTCTATTAGCAACATCTATTCTAAATGCTTTTAGCTTAACTGACTATGTTGTTAAAATTAATAACATTTGTTCTAGTGCAACTAGAGCAAAATGAATTGAAGCTTTGAAAATTTACTTCAAAGATTTTAAAGATCAATTAACCGAAGATTCACAAGCAAGACTAGATCGTAATCCTCTAAGAATCTTAGACGATAAGATTGATGGCAAGAAGGACTTTGTTAAACTTGCCCCAAAAATTACTCAATTTGCAACTAATGAAGAAATTGAATATTTCAAACACATCACAGATGCACTAGCAGAATTACAAATTCCTTATGCAATAGATGATACATTAGTAAGAGGGTTAGATTATTATTGTAATTTCATTTTTGAAATTGAATCTACATCTGAATTATTAAAAGGCCAACCAACTTTAATTGGTGGTGGTAGATACAATACCATGATTAAAGAACTTGGTGGTGATGATGCTAACTGTGTTGGTTTTGCATTAGGTATTGAAAGATTATTAGTTGCTTTAACTGGTAATACTGTTTTGAAAAAAGCAATGGATGAATATAAACAAGTTAATGCAGTTGTCGCTAACTTATCTGATGAAACAAGCACAATCAGCACAATGATTTGCAAAATGTTAAGGATCGCGGGCTTTAGTTGTACAACTAACCATAACACAACTAAACTTGATAAACACTTTAAATATGCTGAATCTCAAGGTGCTAAATATGTCATTATTGTTGGTCCTAAAGACGTTAAAAAACAATCTGTTCTTATTAAGAACCAACTAACAATGAAACAAGAAGAAGTTAAAATTGCTAAATTAGTTGATTACTTCATCAAGAAAAAAGGAAAAGAAGAATAATATGGAAAAATTATATTGTGGTCATGTAACGGACAAATATATTAACAAGGATGTTAATATCAAAGGTTGAGTAAAGAAAATAAGAAAGATGGGTTCTATCACTTTCTTAGATGTTGCTGATAGATTCGGATTGGTTCAAGTAATTGCTGATGAATCAATCAAGATTGATGGATTAACTAGAGAATCAGTTGTTGATGTTGTTGGAACAGTTGTTGCAAGAAAAACACCAAATGACAAATTAGCAACAGGTAAAATTGAAATCAAGTGTAAAACACTTGACATCTTATCTTTAGCTAAAACAACACCAATGATTGTTGAAGATGTTACTGACGCATTAGAAGATATCAGATTACAACACAGATATTTAGATCTACGTAGAGACACAATTAGAAACAAAATTATCTTCCGTTCTAAATTCATAAATGAATTAAGAAGTTGTCTTGTTAAACAAGATTTTATTGAAGTTGAAACTCCATGTTTAGCAAAACCTACACCTGAAGGTGCAAGAGACTATGTTGTTCCAACAAGAAATGCTCCAAATCATTTCTGGGCTTTGCCTCAAAGTCCTCAAATCTTCAAACAATTATTAATGGTTTCTGGATTCTTAAAATATTTCCAAGTTGCTAAATGTTTTAGAGACGAAGATTTAAGAGCTGACCGTCAACCAGAATTTACACAACTTGACATTGAAATGTCATTTATTAAAGAAAAAGACATAATGAGAGTTGTTGAAAAAATCTTTAAAAAAGCCATTAAGAAAACATTGAATAAAGATATCAAAACACCATTTAAAATAATGAAATATGACGAATGTATGAATGAATATGGTGTTGACAAACCAGACTTAAGATATGACTTAAAATTAACTGATTTATCAGATAATTTTGTAGGAACTAACTTCCAAATTTTTGCAAACATTTTAAAAGAAAAAGGTGTTGTCAAAGGTTTTGCAATTGATAAAACAATTGTTGATAAGAAGAACTTTGAAACAATCCAAAAATTTGCAACAGATAAAGGTTTGCAAATTGCATATTTAACTTTTGAAAATGGCAAGAAAACGGGTGGATCAATTACTAATGTAATTGAGGAAGAAAAAGCAAATTCAGCTTTTACAAAATTTGGATTTACAACTGGTACATTAATTTTGTGTGCTGGTAAATTAAATAAAGTTAATGAAACATTGGGTGCTGCAAGAATTGCATGCAATAACATTTATAAATTTGCAAATCCTGATGAACTTGCATTCACATGAGTTATTGACTGACCATTATTTGAATATGATGAAGAAACAGGTAAATATGCAGCCGCACATCACCCATTCACTTCACCAGCAATTAAAAGTCTAAAAGACTTTGATGTTAAAAAAGATAAGGCGAAAGCAAGAGCTTATGACATTGTTTTAAATGGTTATGAAGTAGGTGGTGGTTCAATCAGAATTACTAATACTGAAGTACAAAAACGCATGTTCACAGCTATTGGTTTAACTGATGAACAAGCACAAGCTAAGTTTGGATATTTATTAAATGCTTTTGATTATGGTGTTCCACCACACGGTGGAATTGCCATTGGTTTAGATCGTTTAATAATGATCTTAGCCAAAGCTGAAACAATTAGAGATGTAATTGCTTTCCCTAAAAACTCACACGGTGTTGATTTAATGTTAGATGCACCAAGTGCAGCAAGTGCTGAAGGATTAGACGAATTATTCCTACAAGTAAAAGAAAAATAGGCAAAAGCCTATTTTTTTATTTTCTTCTTTAAATCCATGAAGTAAGGATTGTCAAGAATAATTTTTTCACCCGGATGTCATACACAACAAACAATTATGTAAGGAATAGTTGCCACGCCAACGCCACCTAGAATATCTACAAAATAATGTTGTTTAACAAATACTGTTGCCATGCAAACAAGGATTGCCATTACACCAAATCCTATTTGTGTACCTAAGCAATGTTCTTTTCTTTTTAAAACACCATATGCACAAATAGCTGAAGCCATACAATGATATGATGGACATAGGTTTCAACCTATGTTACCTGTATCCATTTTAATAATCGATTGCATTAAAAATCTAGTAATAGGTGTTTTAATGTTAGCGGCTTTTTCTATTAATCCTTCTTGAACACGATCCATAAAAGTTGGCATCAAAATCATTCAAATAAATCCAATGAATGATGCTATTGTTGAAAAGATCATGAAATTAATAAAATTGTCTTTCTTTTTGGAAGTTGATATCCATAATGGAGCAATAAATCAAAAACCATAAGCAAGGAAATATATTTCTATAAAGAAATATGGACAGTATGGAATGGCATTATCAATCACATTTATCTTAGGGTTGATTGGTCAAGGAACTTGTTGTGCAAAAAAACAAGCTAATTTATATAAACCTAATTGAAAAACAATAAAAATTATTGCTCCGACTCATCCGTATCAAGGTATTGCTTTAAATGGATTTCTTACTTTTTTAGATTTTGCTTTTTGTTCAATAGTAGGCATAATAATATAATTATATTTACGTAAAAATTACTAATTTGATATAGAGTCTTATAAAAGTGTCATAGACACTTTTATATTTTGTTTTCACTATTAATATATATACTATATATAAATATATAACATGAAAAACCTAATTAAAAACGTTATTAGATCTTTCAAAAATAATAAGTTATCAATTATTGGACTTGTTTTATTATTGTTTTTTGGTTTAGGTGTTTTCTGTGTTATGTCTAACACAACAGCAAACATCACTAATGAATATACCTCTTTAGCTAAAAAAGGTAATCTTCATGATTTAACTGTTTCTGAATTGTATGATGTGGGTAAAGCCGAATACAATGCTGATGGTACTAAAGTTGTTTCTTATACTGTATCTGGTGATCAAACAACTTTCTACAAATATGATGATTACAGTGAATTGGATACAAGAGTTCCTGTAAGTCAATTTTATTTCAACAATCAATTAGCAGATCAAGATGGAACATACTATGTTCTTGTTCCAGAACAAACATATTATGTTGATCCTAACACAGGTGCTGTTTATGTTACTAGAACATATTCAATTGCTCTAGATCAAGACTTATCAGTTGGTTTATATAGCAATTATGCTAAAGATCACGCTGGAACTGGTTTTGTTGAATTTAAATATGTGGTTAGACAACAATTTGACTCGACAATTGATGTTCCAACTAATGTTGCATCACTAAATGATATCTTAAGTAGATGAGAAAGTTCAACAGCAACTGATTGAGAAACATTAGCTGATAATAGTATCTATGCAGCTGATTATCATGACTTCAATGCTTTTATAGCTAATGAAACATCAGGCATTTATTCATTAATGACTACTGGTAACACACCATTAGCAGGAATGCTAGATGAAAATTATGCTAATGAGTTGTACTACCGTTATTTCAAATCTGTTAATGTAACAGCATCTGGTGATAATGTCTTCTATAAGATTATCAACTCTAATCCTGAAGATGAAATTGATAAGATGGTTCTATTTAAAGATCCCAACGGAAGATACGGTAATGATTTATATTCAGTCAATGACTGAGCACCATACAATTCACAAGTACAATTTCAAGACCATAATGGTAATCTTGTTGCTGCAGGAACACAAATTAAAGCAACAGAAGATTTAACATTTGTTGTACCATCAAACTTTACTGAATTGGCTGAATTACCATTGTATGATACAAACACAATGTCATCTTGAAGCACAGAACAAGATGCTGCTTATATTTATTCACAAATCATTCATATTAGATTCAAAAGAATGTTATCTGGTGATTTTGAAAAAACAGATAATAAACCAATAATTGAAAGTGTTGCTGCTATCAATCAATCTATTGACGAATATAACACTAATCTGTTTAATGGATCTATTCCATATAACACTTATTATTCAGATATCTATAGATATACCAATGAAATGATTAACATTAGTGCTAATGGTAATGTTGTATTAACATGAACTGATTTACTTGGTTCACCAACAACATTAACTATTAGTAACTGAACTTCTAAGTTATCTATTATTAACCCACAACACTTAAGCAAAACTTCTCATCGTGTTATTGCTCCTAAAATGTTAAATGAGTTTGAACCATACAAACAATGGTTCTATCAAACATATAAATCTTACCCAAGTGGTGAGATAGATGCTAAAGCATCAAAAGATTGATTTAACACATTAACATCTGATCAATTCAATTGATGAGTTAACCCTAATACCAAAAAAGCTGAATGAGCAACCATGAGGTATGACTTACCTAATGGTGAACATTTAGATATGGAAAGATCCACAACTAAGGATGCGACTCATTGAAATGGTATTGACAAGAAATACATTGCAAGTTGTAGTGGTTATGATGAAATCATATGGGGTTGTGGTTTAACTCCTGACTTCATGTATCCAGTTGTTGATATTTCTAGACCAACACCAAATACAGCAACTGAGTGTTTAGTTTATACTAATGACTCTGGTTACAACTCAATTAAACTTTCATTTGTTAACTCTCCAGTAGAAGATTATTTAGTTGCTAGATTTAAACCAAGTGTTAATACTATCCGTCGGCAAGAGATCTTAAAAGAGATTAACCATTGAGCAACAGGAGAAAGAACAAGTTCTTTCAAACCTGCAATGATCTACCCAGAAGGAACAAAGGTTGCTTTCTTTGCAAATGATACATCTAACGTATTAAATTGTTCTGGTTTTAGAATTGCTTATATTCCAAGTCTAGTTAGTGTTGTACAAACAGTATCTACCGTTTTGTGTGCATTTATTGGAATATTATGTTTAATCATTTGTTTTGTAATTATTAAACGTTACGTAGAAAACAACAGAATTAACATTGGTATTATGAGAGCTAATGGTATAAAGAAATGAAAGATTGCTCTTTCATTATTCCCATTTGCTTTGTTACCAGCTGTTATTGGTGGTATAGGTGCATATGTAGTTGGTTTGTTAATGCAAGGACCAATGCTACTATTATTTAGTAATTATTGGATGCTGCCTACACCATTATTTGGTTTTGACTGGGTTTCGTTCCTAGTCTGTATCTTTGCTCCATTCTTGCTATTTACAATAATTTGCTTCGTTAGTACTTTTGTTGTTCTAAGAACAAGTGCTGTAAGTTTGATGAAAGCTGGTTCTGAATTCAAAACTAATGGTTTCAGTAGAATTGCTAAAAAACCATTTAAACATTTTGGTGTCTTAACAAGATTTAGAGTTTCATTAGCATTTAACTCAATAACTAGATTGTTAATTCTAGCTGCTATGAGTTGCTTAACTATGTCATCGCTTGTCTTTGCAATGACAACATTTGATAAATTAAGTCAGTCAAAAAATATTAACTCAACACAATTTAACTATGACTTCAATGTTGAATTAACTACTCCAACATCTTCTGGTGGGCCTTATTCAATTTATGACTATTCTCAACCAATAGCTCCGGGTTCTGATCAAATCAAAGGTTATGGATGAGCTGATCCTGAACAATATTTATTCAATGTAAATTGAAACACTTCAAATGAAGACTACCATAATGAAATATGATATACAGAAGATGGACAATATTCGTATCATCAATTTACTAAACCTTATGAAGCTAATGGCTTTATTGGTAGTGATGCAACTAATGCATACAAAAACGCAATAGGCATGAGTGGTTTGTTGATGTTGCCATCGTCTGCGGATGCTGAAGGCCAACAAACAGATTTAATGTATTTACAAAATAGACATAGTTCTAGATTAACTCTTAACTATGATATTGGTATTCCCGGTATTGCATCATCAAACCCTTGAGAGATTGCTTTAGCAATGATGCCTGCTAACTCTAGAAACTTAGCAGCTGATGCATTCAATGAATTAACTAATATAGCAGGTAAGAAAGTTCATGAAGCCGAAGAAATTTATAGAGCTGTTTACCCAGTTTCAGAATTGTATCCATATCGTGATGACTATCAAAGAGCAATGGAAGCTCAACGACTTGCTGGTCCTTACTGTAAGCTTTATGACTATGGTGTATTAATATATGACTATGAACCTTGCTTAAGTAGTTTCTTTACAGAACATGAAGATGAAGAATCCCATGAAAAAACATACACATTAAATACTGATACATTCACAATATCAGAAATTGTAGCTGCTATCCCTCCTATTGTTAGATTTAATCCAAATTTTGTTTATCTTCTAAAAACAATCTACCAAGACCCAGAATTATTAAAAATGGAATATCCAATTGAATATGGTGCTATTCCATTAAACTGAGATAGACTTGGAAATGACAAGTTAGATGAAACTTATACATATATTAATGGATACATTAAAAATCTATCTAGTCGTGCTGGTTATGACAAGAACCATCTATTAAAAGTGGAAGGTATTAAGCAAGACTCAAAATATATTTTCTTAACTGATAAAAACGGTCATGCACTAAATGAACGTTTGTGATCAGATAATTATTTACAAGCCAATAGCATAGATAATGAAACAACATATCCTATTATTATTAATGCTTATGTGGCACATAAATATAAATTAGGTGTTGGGAGCACATTAACAATCAACACTGTGAATGATGTTAATAGATATCTTGATGATTACAACCCAGATGATCATTTAATTAAATTTAAAGTTGTTGGTGTATCTGTCGGAACAAATAATGAAGCATACTACACAAGACAAGATATTGCTAATAACTTGTTAGGTTTACCTAATGGTAATGCTTGAAACAGAACTCACAAATATATGATGTGATATAGAAGTGCTTCTAGTTGAGACGGAAGTCCTAATGATACACTTCCTTCATTAGTAGATTTATCAGGTATTGATCCTGAAACCGGTATAGAAGGTCAAAACATTTCTGTTTACAACTTCAGTAATGGCTCATACATACCTGAAGGTAAACACTATGTTATTGATAATAGTACACAAAAGCTACCTCAAGAAAATATACCAGTACCAACAGGGTTTAATGGTGTATATACTCATAACAAAAATGGTAAACCAATTACTGCAGGGTTGTCATTATATTCATATACTGGTTTATATCCAGGTACATCTGTCTTTAAATCTCAAAGTGCTGAAAATAAATTTTCTGCATTATTAAAGTATGGACCAAACTTAGCTATAGCTAACATAATGACAGGTATAGATGATCAAGATTATTACAATGCTTGCTATAACCACTTATTAAACGGAACTGAAATATCTGATGATGTTATTAATGAGTTTATTGATAAAATAACAGAAATATATGGTGGTACAACGATGATTACTGCTATATGTGGTGCTATTGATGTTGCAGCAACAGATTTAATTTACAATAACTTAATATCAACATTTAACTTAGCTGAAACAACAATAATGGCAATTATTATTCCAATTACTATTATTATTGTTGCAGTTATATCTAACTTAATCATTAATGATTCTAGAAGAATGGCTGCTATGCTAAAAGCATTAGGTTATTCAGATATTAAGAACTTAATGTCTATCTTAGCATTATTCATTCCAACTATTGTGCTGGGATTAGCCCTAGCCGTTCCACTATCGTTTGGTTTGACACTAGGATATCAATCGATTATCTTTAACACTGCTAATATCCTGGTTGATGTAACACAGAAATGGTGATACTATGTCGCAGCAATTGGTGGAATAGGAATAATCTTGATTGGAACATATGCAATTGGATATGTTTCTCTAAAAAGAAGCAGATTAGTAGATGAAATTAAATAGGAGATAACAATGAAAACGATTAATGATAAAAAAGTATTTACAAGTGTTAATGACTTAAAAGATCTAAGTCATATACCTAACAGTAAGAAAAAACAAGTAATGATGAAGCATGTTGAGAGATTAGCATACTATTTATCAACTTACAAAGATGCTTTTGCACAAATGAATGAAGCTAAAAAGAAATATTATTCTTTCCCTGCTGTTACATCTACTGAAAAATATAAAGAAAAGAAACTCCTATGTAAACAATTTGCTGAAGCAGAGAATAGAATCACTACTTTAAAATCTAAATTATCTAAACATATTAATTCATTGTTATATGACCACAACTGTGCTAGTGGTAAACACAACAAGATGACAGTTGATGAACTATATCGTATTGTTTCTGCTTATGAAAATAAGCAATTCCAAGATAATTACTTCCCCGCAAGAAGATTGAGAGTTTTAAAACAAAATAATTTGAACTGAAGAATGTTTGATTTCCAATTACATGTAGTAAATCAAATAATGAAAGGTAAGTTTACTTTTGGCGCATCATCTAAAGTTGCACAAAAACCAAAAGATTACTGAGTTAAGCAAGCTGAAATATTAGAAAAGAAGATCGAAGCGTGTAAAGACCGCAAGGGTTCATTAGATGAAACTTTCCGTTCTATGCAATATGCTAAACTAATTAAAAGATTTGATAAGTTATCTCACAAAACAATCAAAGACTATAACCCTGTAACTTATTCCAAATATGTAATTGATTTTGAAAACATTACAAAATACTATTACAACAAATGAATGGCAACTAAAATCTTAAAAGGATTTGATTTAAAAATCAAACAAGGTGAATTTGTTGTAATTCTTGGTCCATCTGGTTCCGGTAAAACAACATTACTAAACATTATGTCTGGAATGGACAAAGCAACATATGGTAAAACAATTGTAAATAGTAATAACCTTATTAAGATGACAGATAACCAATTAACTCAATTTAGAAAAGATAACATTGGTTATATCTTCCAACAATATGGTTTATTGCCAAACTTAAATGTTAGAGAAAACGTTGAAATAGGTTGAAACTTACAATCCGATAAATCAAAACGTATTAATATTGACGAATTATTAAAAACAGTAGGAATGGCAGAACATGCTAAAAAATTCCCTCATGAATTGTCTGGAGGACAACAACAACGTGTTTCTGTTGCTAGATCAATGGCTAAAAACCCTGCTATTGTCTTTGGTGATGAACCAACTGGAGCAGTGGATGAAGAAATGTCTAAACAAATTCTTCAACTGTTTGTTGATATAAATAAAAAGTTTAACACAACAGTTATTATCGTTACACATAACCCAATCTTTGCAGACTTAGCAAGTAGAGTAATAAAAGTAAACTCCGGTTACATAGCTCAAAACTATGAAAACAAGAAAAGAAAAACCGTTGAACAACTTGATTGATCATCCACACACTAAAAGAAAAAGGCTTTCTGGCCTTTTTTTATTTTGCTTGGCATTTAGGGCAATAATATGTTCCTCTACCATTAACCGTTATCTTTTTAATCTTAGTCTTACATATCTTGCATGGTTCATGTTCTCTAGTATGAACTTTAAGATATTTTTGGTAACTACCAGCATGACTTGGTGCAAAAGCAAACGATGATACAGTAGTTCCTGAGTGGTTGATTGCATCCTTCATTATTCTTCTACATGCATTAATTATGTTTAGGCAATCTTGTTTAGATAAAAGCTTTGCTTTTCTTAATGGATTTATTTTGCAAGCAAACAATATTTCGTCTGCATAAATGTTCCCAATACCAGCAATAATACTTTGATCAAGCAATGTTGTTTTGATAGCTTGTGATTTACCTTCAAAGTTATCTAACAAATACTGTGCAGTTAATTTTGAATCAAATGGTTGGAAACCCATTTTTGTTACTTCATCAGAATTTAAAAATTCTTTTTTAGATTTGTAAATATAGAATGTTCCAAATTTTCTGAAATCAATATAAATAAGTTTCTTCCTGCCACAAATCATTTCCACCATGGTAAATTTGTCTGGTTTAATTGATGAATCAACAAAGAATAACTTTCCTTCCATTCTTAAGTGAATAGTTAGATATTTATCATTAGATAAAGTAATAACAATTAATTTACCTATTTGATCTATATCTTCAAATTTTTCACCAATAATAAATTTTTCAAATGTTTGTTTATTACTATTTTTTAAAACTTTTGAATCTAAAAAATTAACACTAGTAACTTTTTGTCCTATTAAGTGTTGTTTCTTTAAATGATTAATAAAAGTTCTTACTTCAGGAAATTCAGGCATTATTTTCTCTTCTTAGCATCATTTAAATATCTAATTGCTGTAGATGATAAGTTCATGAGTCCTGTTTTAGGCAGCATTAAGATAGTTTCAATATTGCTATTTAAACTATGGTTAGCTTGAGCCATATCTATTTCATATTTAGCATCATTAGCATTTCTAATGCTTCTAACAATAACTTTGATATTATGTTTTTTGGCAAATTCAACAGTTAAACCACAGTTGCCAGTTACTACAACATTTTTTAAATGTAGTTTAGCGATTGTTTGTTTTGCTTTTGCTATTCTAACTTTACAACTTACTTTTTGTGGTTTGTAATCATTAACAGAAATAACAACATAAAACTTATTAAAGAGTTTACTTCCTCTTTTAATAATGTCTAAATGTCCTTTATGAATTGGATTAAAAGATCCAGGAAACATTGCATTAACTTTTGTTGCCATATCTATACCTATTTAATATATTTTAATATATTAATACATTATGTTAAAATTAATATTAATAGGAGTGAAAAATGAAAGAATTTATTGTTGAAACTAGTGCAAGACATGTTCATGTTACACAAGAAACTTTAGAAGTTTTATGTGGTGCTGGTTTTAAATTAGAAGTTAAAAAACAATTATTGCAACCAGGAGAATTCCTAAGTGGTACTAAAGTAGATTTAGTTGGTCCAGTAAATCCTAAAACTGGACAAAACACTATGTTAAAAGGCGTTTCTATCCTTGGACCAGTTAGAGATCACAACCAAGTTGAAGTATCTGCTACTGATGCAAGAGGCCTAAAGGTTCCTGTTGTAATTAGAGAATCTGGACACATTGAAGGTTCAGCACCAATTACAATTGTTGGTCCTGCTGGCAAAGTAGAACTAAAAGAAGGTTTAATTGTTGCTAAACGTCATGTTCACATGACACCAGAAGACGCAACAGAACTAGGTGTTAATAATGGAGACATTGTTAAAGTTGAAGTTAACACTAAAGATAGAAAGCTTATCTTTGATGACACTGTAGTTAGAGTTAAACCAACTTATAAACTAGCTATGCACATTGATACTGATGAATCAAATGCTGCAAACTGTTCTGGACAGGTAATGGGTCACATTGTAAAATAATTAATAATAAAAGTGGATGCATGCAAATGTGTCCATTTTTTAATATCTATATTAAGGTAAATAAGTGCTCGTTCATATTCTTGATTGATATAATGAAATTAGTTATAAAAGGAGAAAAGAATGAAAACAATTACAAAAATTTTATTACCATTAAGCACTCTTGTTGCAACCACTTCAATGGTTACGCCATTAGCTGCTTGTAATAAAGAAAATGATGAATGAGCAAATGCTGTGGATTTAATGACATATGAGCCTGATCCTGAATTAATATATGAAGGGGATCCATTAACTAAGGATGATGCTACCGATGCATTATTTGGTGCCGAGAACGCTATTACATTAGTCAAACAAGACATCTACACATATCTTGCATGAGAATTTAAAAACGAACTACCTTTCGTTTTAGCATTATTAGGCATATACTGAGCAGGGGAAGCACAAACGGTGGTTGGCTCTTTATCAGACCTTGATTTAGAATACAATTCAACAGAACACCAAGCCATCTTATCAGGAACCATTAGGCTTAAAGCGGTTTGCGACATGCTTAATGCATCAGAAGAAAAAATTGGTACATATTCAATCGAAACAACACACAAAATTAATAATGTGCCATATAGCATTGTCCACACTGAATGGGCGTTCGGTGAATATTGAACTTCATACTTTAAATTAGAGGACTTGGAAGAAAAAACAAATTGGTATGTGGATCGTTCATATAATGCTTTTGCAAACTACAATAATCCTACGACCCCAGATGAACATGAATCAAGTTCAATAAGATTTAGTTATTTAAATATAGCCACAGAAGGTTATTATGATGAATTAACAATGATTCGCTGGTGGTCATATTATCTAAATGGCGCGGAGCCGGCATAACAAAAAAGAGGATTATTCCTCTTTTTGTTTTTCTATAGTATTTGCAGGAATGTATGAACAAGCTTGTTCAGTAATATTTATTCCTAATTTTTGAAATACTTGTTGTTCTGCTTGCATTAAGATGCAACTTGCGTGGGCTTGTGTTCCTCTTAATAAAGGTAATTGTTTTAAAGCAATGGCTGCAAGTGGATTAGTTAGTGATTGAATAGCTAATGCAATTAATGCTTCAGATAAATTTAATCTTCCTTTATATCCAAATGAATCGTGTTTCATTTTTTTAATTGGATCTAGAACATATGGAGACATTAAATAAATGTCATCTTTTATTTTTCCTAGCATTTTTAAAGCATTAATGATTGCCGCAGCAGATGCAGTTAAATCTTTAGATTTCTTGCCTGTAACAATTACATTTCTCTTTATTTCAATTGCAACAGTATGTGTCTTTACTTCTTTTTGTTTGTCTAGACAAGCTTTTACACACACTCTATTGTCTGCTTTAACATCTGCATCATGCATTAAGTATTCAGCTTTAGTAATAATGGAATCATCATACTTGCCTAAGAATACGTCTTTCAATGCTCCATAGTATCTACGTACAATTTCTTTTTGAGCTTCATTTCTACATACTTTATCATTGGTGATAGCAAAGCCAACCATATTAACACCCATGTCTGTTGGAGAGTGATATGGACTTCGTCCATATAGTTGTTTAAAGATTGCTTCCAATAATGGGAAACTTGCTATATCTCTGTTATAGTTTGTAGCTGTTTCCTTGTGGTATTCAAGATGGAATGGATCAATCATATTACCATCATTTAAATCTAATGTAGCTGCTTCATAAGCTATGTTAACTGGATGTTTAAGTGGCAAATTCCAAACCGGGAATGTTTCATATTTGGCATATCCCGCTTTTTTCCCTCTTAAGTGGGCGTGATATAGTTGGCTTAAACAGGTAGCCATCTTTCCTGAACCAGGTCCTGGTGCAGTAACAATAACTAGCTTACGGTGTGTTTCCACATATTCATTTTTACCCAAGCCATCTTTAGATAAAATTTTTGGTAAATCTTTTGGATAACCATCAATTTTATAATGTTTATAAACCTTAACACCTAAGTTTCTTAAAAGTCTTGTAAATTCTTTAATGTTAGGTGATTCTTCATACATTGAAATAACGACACCAGAAATTGGAAGACCAATTGATGAATATATACTAATCAATCTTTCAACCTCTGCTTGATATGATAAGTTAGAGTCAACTCTAACTTTGTTATTAATTAAATCTTGCGCATTGACAGCAATAATTACTTCTGCATCTTTTTTAAATTGCATTAATAGTTGTAATTTAGCATCACTATCAAATCCAGGTAAAACTCTTGCTGCATGTAGATCGTCTACTAATTTGCCACCAAATTCTAGGTAAAGTTTTGAATCGAACTTCTTAACTCTATCTAAAATGGCTTTCTTTTGAATTTTTAAATATTTCTTAGTATCAAATCCTGCTTTTTTCATAAGTTTCATTTTAATATAATAATTTTAAATTATTATAATTTTTATATTAATGAAAATTTTAACATCTACAATTCAATCAACATTCACTATCAAAAAATCAAAATTTTATTGTTTTGGTCATTTTGTTAACAATAAAGATGAAGTTAAAGAATTGATTAGTAAATATAAGAAAAACTATCCTGATGCAAGTCATATTTGTTATGCTTATGTGCTAGATGATAAGACTTATTACTTTACTGATGGTGGCGAACCATCCGGAACTGCTGGTCAACCCATTTATAATGCTTTACAAACATTTCATTTAAATTACACTTTACTTATAGTAATTAGATACTTTGGTGGAATTAAATTTGGGCCAGGACCTTTAAGGACAACATTTAAAGATATTGCCATTAAAACATTAGATTTAGGCAAATTCAAAGAATGTAATATTGTTGATATTGTTGAAATTAAAGTCCCGTATGACAAAATTAGGTCTGTACTATCTACATTTAGATCTTCAATACATAAAAAGAAATATGATAAGGAATATGTATTAATATGGTTAATTGGTAATAAGGAACAAATTATTAAACAACTAGACCACTTAGATCTTAAGCCTCAATCAATAAAAGAAAATCAAGTAGTTTAACTACTTGATTATTTTTCTTGTTTTAAGGGCTTTATCAATGATTTCCATCTCTTGTTCTACTGTCTTATCACTTACATCAATAACAATATATGGAATACGATAAGCAGCACATACTGATGTTAGATATTCAATATATCCTTTGTTTAATAATTTAAAATAAGTTTCATTTTGTTTAAAGTTCTTAATTTCAACTGATCTATTTCTCTTGTATAGTCTTTCTAGAAAATGGTCTCAGTCTAGTTTAAGAATAATATATAGCTTTGGAGTGCCTATTTCATAGATTAGTTGATTTACTTGATCTCTTCATAGTTTTTCATAATACTCAAAAACTGTAGGTTGATCTAACATATTATGGAAAGCAAACAATCTATCTTCAAATATGGTTCTATCAAATACTTTAATAGCTGAGTTAGTTGATCCTAGTATGCAGGATTTATATCTTTCAAATCTATTTAAAAGGAATTGAAGTTGACAAACTGATTCAGCAATAACTTCTCTTTGATACATTTTGTCTAACAAAATGTTCATTAGGTCGTTTGGATCGCTACTTAATTCATAAACTGGTTCAAATTTATATTTTTTAACTAGATTGGCAACAATAGTAGATTTACCAGCAGAAATCATACCACCAACTGCTATAGCATTAGCTTCTTTTTGTTTTTTAAAATTGTGTAAAACACATCTAGTTTTAAAACGCTTTTTATAATCTTTTGGTACTTTCATACTTAAAATTATAAATAATTTTAAGTAAATATCTAAATAGATTTAGCTTTTGATAGGTCTTGCTTATAAGTTATCTTTCAATTTTGAGACTTATTAGATGAAATTATGAAATTAGATCTGGTGGGTTTTGCATTTAAATAAGTTAAAAGATCTCTTCCTGCTTTATTTTTCTTAGTATGTTTATAAACAAAGAATTTACAGAATTGGGGCGTTTGAATGTTATATTTACCAATTCTTAGGTCTGATTTGTTGGGTTTACCCAAAAAACACAATGTCCCGTATGACATTTTGCTATTTAACACCTTCAAAATGTCTTCAGGTTGTAGATTGATTCTAGCTGCATCATGGATAATGATTTTGTCTTGTGCTTTAGGATGTGAAATGGCTTTTATTCCATATTCAAATGACTCATTTCTATTTCTTCCACCAACAACAACCTTTATCTTCTTATTATCAATTTTTACTTTATGTAAATATTGTCTAGGAACAACTAGAATAATCTGTTTAATTTGACTAAATATCTGAAATAATTCTAGGCTGTATTGGTAAATTGGTTTTTTATTAATTGTTAAAAAACATTTAGGTGTTTTTGAACCCAATCTTTTACCACCTCCAGCTGCTAAAATTATTGCATAATTTGCCATATATATAATATTTTATACTTTTTAGGTATTTTCCTATACAATTAAATAGCATAAATTCTTTTATGCAAAATTAGCATGTGGGAGAGATTTAATCTTTTAGATCGTACCACGTAGAGAACAACTTATAGGAGGTGTTGCTTGTGGCTAAGGAAAAAACTATAACTAGAGTAGCAATTGTCCACTTAATTGGAGGTCAAGCTAAACCAGGAACTACATTAGCTTCCTACGGTATTAACATGGCTGAATTTACTAGACAATTCAACGATAAGACTAAAGACAGAATGGGTGAAGTTGTACCAGTACAAATTACTGCTTACAGTGACAAATCATTCAAATTTATTATTAAAACTACACCAGCTTCTGTTCTATTAAAGAAAGCAGCAAAAGTCCAAAAAGCTGGTCATAACCAACTTACAGACAATGTTGCAACCATTTCTAAAGAAGAAGCAATGAAAATTGCTAAATACAAAATGCCTGATTTAGCTGTGTATGATGAAGAAGCAGCTTTAAGATGTATTGCTGGAACAGCAAAACAAATGGGTATTAAGATTAAAGGCGTTGATCTTTCACCTAATAAAACTGCTAAGGAAGGTAAGAAATAATGGCTTTCCATGGTAAAAAATATACTGCTAGCGCTAAGTTAGTAGATAGAACTAAGTTCTATTCAGTAAAAGAAGCAGTTGAATTAGCAAAGAAAACATCTACCACTAAGTTTGATGGTGCTATTGATATTGCAATCAAGTTAAACCTTGATACAACAAAAGCAGAACAACAACTTAGAGGAACAATCGCTTTACCTCATTACTATGGTAAAAAGATTAGAATAGTAGCTATTACTGACACAATCAGTGATGCTCAAGCTAAAGAAATGGGAATAAAAGTTGGAACAACTGACTTAATTAACGAAATTAAGGGTGGATGAATGGACTTTGACTTGATTATTACAAGCCCTAAGTTCATGGTTCCACTATCTAAATTAGGTAAAGTATTAGGTCCTAAAGGATTAATGCCTAACCCTAAATTAGGAACAGTTACTCCAAATGTATTAGCAGCAGTTAAAGAATTCCAAAAAGGAAAATATAACTACCGTACTGATACTTATGGTAATATCCATATGAAAATTGGTAAGGCATCTGCTAAAACAGAAGATATCGTTGAAAACATTAATGCTCTATTAGACTTTATTAAGTCAAAACGTCCTGCTACAGTTAAGGGTGACTATATTCAAAACATAGCTATCTCTTCAACAATGGGACCTAGCATTAAAATTGTGAAATAAAAAACAGGCATTTGCCTGTTTTTTGTTTAGATACAAAAGCAAGGAGCAAATGGACAGGCTGAACTGACGAACAAATCATCATAATTTTCAGACACAATATTACCATTAGCGTCTACAAACCACGAAAATGACTGGATGTCGCTTCGTTGTGGTGATCCTATTCAATATAAACAGTTGTTATCATTTAAATCTTTCTTTATGTATATGTATGGGGCGCCTTGTGAATAAAAGGCATAGCGGCTGCCTTCCCCCCCCTCTCCATTTAAATTAGCTCTACTTGGTAAAAAGAATTGCTCACTGCCTGTTGTTAATGACCAACTGCTTCCACTACGTTGAAATTGATATATTTTTCTAGTTACGGTCTTAACGTGTGGCATAATGTTTGGATTTTCTTCACCAAATAAATCATAGAATGTCTTGCTTGATGATGTTGATGCAAAATTTAGATAAGAATGGAAATTTTCAAATTCTGCAATATCTTCTTTTCAATACGACCTATTTGATGGTCCTCATATATGTTTCATTGGTGTTTTATCACTTTTACACACCACATTAGTAAATTGGAAAGTAAATTGTGCTGTTTTTTGAGGTTCTACATCTGCAATAATATCATGATTCACACCAATAACGGTTACAGATTGATCAATACCATTTAATTTCACCGATCTTTGTTCGCCAATAAAATCATTCATTTGGCAATTATATGCCTCTGTAATAACGCCTTGTTCCACATAATCAATAACTTTTTCTCAAGGATCTGTTTGAAAATAGCTAATATCTTTACGATCAAAATATGGATAAATGGTTGCATTCTCTTCAAATACATAGTCGTCATCGATTTTTTGTCCTGGAGCTGCGTTTGCTAAATATCAGGAATCAAATCAAAATCAGTCTTGTGTTTTTTTGGCTGTAGGTAAAGAATACCTTTCAGTGATATATTTTCATTTGTCGTGAAGACAAATTTTAATAGTTTTTGTGGGGTAAATAATAACATGTTCTGGATCAATTTCAGGATCAGCATCAAATGTTAAGGTTAGTGCTTGCTTAACATTTACTGTAACCGCATCAGTAAAACCACCATCTTTAGTTTTAATTGTTAATGTCACAGTCCCGACGCTTGTACTGTGGATTAAACCATCATAGTCTACAAAAATATAGCCACCTCTATCTACAGAAAAAGATACATCCTTATTTGTTGCATTTTCAGGGGTTACAGTTCAATGAATCTGATATGATTCGCCCAAGGGTATATCTGCTTGTTGCACATCAAAAGTGACACCAGTTACATGAACAACATCTGTATCTGGAACAATAGGCTTACTACTGCAACCTATTATTGATGATGATGCCAATGGAATAATCGGCATCGCACACAAAATTCACACTTTTTTCACAATTCTCTCCTTTATTATTATCATTATAACTAACAAATTTATAAATAATTTTTTAAAAAATGTGAATGAATCTGGTAAAACAGAAGATATCGTTGAAATCATTAATGCTCTATTGGACTTTATTAAGTCAAAACGTCCTGCTACAGTTAAGGGTGACTATATTCAAAACATAGCTATCTCTTCAACAATGGGACCTAGCATTAAAATTGTGAAATAATTAGCTAGTTACTAGAAATACAGGTGAAATCCTGTATTTTTTCTTTGTGACTACCAAAAAACGGGAAAGAAATATAAAAATTAAGAAAATAAATATATTTATTTTTTATTTTTTTATATTTATATATAATCATTTTACAAATGAAACTTATCGTTGGGCTTGGTAACGTGGGCAAGCCATATTCAAATTCCCGTCATAATATTGGTTTCATGGCAATTGATGCCATCTTAAAAGACTTAGGCCTTAAAATTGAAAACAACAGTTTTGATGGAGATTATGTTGTGGCAACAATTAATGAACAAAAGGTAATGTTTATTAAACCCACAACATTAATGAATCTTTCTGGTAACTGTGTTGGGCAAGTTGCCAAGTTTTATAAGATCAAACCCGAAGACATTATTGTTATTCATGATGATCTTGATCTAGAACCGGGGCAATACAAGGTTAGAACATCTGGTTCGGCTGGGGGCCATAATGGAATCAAAGACATTATTGCCAAACTAGGATCTGATAAGTTTGTAAGGTTCAAGATTGGTATTGGTCATCCTAAACAAGCCACGGTCATTGACCATGTTCTTGGCAAAATAACCAAACAAGAGGCACAAGCTATTAAGCTGCCAATAGAAAAAGCTGTAGAATTTGTTAAATTAAGCTTATGTGCACCAATTAATATAGCAATTAGTAAAATCAATCAAGGAAGGTAAATAGTAGTATGAAAGTAATTAAAAGAGATGGACGAGAAGTTAAATTCAATTCAACAAAGATACATGATGCCATCATTGCTGCTGCTGTAGCAAGCAATATAGGTTTAGCTGAAGGTGATTTAACTAAAATATCTGACGAAGTTGTTAACCAAATTGAAAAGGAAGGCAAAGAAGCTGTAGAAGTTGAAGAAATTCAAGACTTAGTAGTAGCTACCTTAAGAAAGTATGGTCATACACAACTAGCTAAGAAATATCAATCTTACCGTGTTCAACGTAATAAAGTACGTGAACGTAGTAGTAGATTAATGAATACAATCTATAAGATTGGTATTGAAACAGATAGAGATAATGCTAACGTTGGAAACAACTTCTCAGCAAAACTATTAAGAATTGCTTCTGAATCTAATAAATGACATATGCTTTTAAAACATTTGCCAAGAGATATGGCTACTCACCACGAAGTAGGTGACTATTATATTCATGACTTAGACAGTTACAACCTAACAACCAACTGTTTACACTTGCCAACAAGGAGATTGCTAGAAAAAGGTTTTAATACAGGTTATGGTACAATTAACCCACCAACAACTATCGAAACTGCTGGAGCAATCCTATGTATTGCTTTGCAAGCAAGCCAAAACGATATGTTTGGTGGACAATCACACCCTAACTTCGATAATGATATAGCTATTACTATACCAAACACACGCAGAAAAGTAATAGCAGATATTAAAGCTTCTGGTGGTAATCCAGATGATAAAGAAGCTGTAGACAAAATCTTAAGAAGAAGAGTGTGTCAAGCTATGCAAGGTGTTGTATACAACCTTAACACTCTACACTCAAGAGCTGGTAGCCAAGTTCCATTCTCATCTATTAACATCGGTCTTCCAGAAAGTGATAATGCCGCATTAGTGTGTGAATGTTTCTTACAAGAATATGAAAAGGGTTTGGGTTGCGGTGAACAACCAATCTTCCCTAACATCATCTTTAGAGTTAAGGAAGGTGTTAACAGAAACCCTAAAGATCCATACTTCTATCTATTTAGATTAGCTTGCAAAGTCGCAAGCAAGAGAATGAATCCAACATTCATGAACATTGATGCTACATTTAATAAAGAATATTATGATAAAGGTATTATGCCTGCAACTATGGGTTGTAGAACATACCTTCTACCTGATATCAACGGTAAACCATGTGTAGAAGGACGCGGAAACATTGCGCCTTGTACAATGAACTTGCCAAGATTAGCTATTAAAGCTAACAAAAATGTTGAAGTATTCTTCAAATTACTAGATGAACTATGTGAAGAAGTTAGATTACAACTAATGCATAGATATGACACTTTGAAGAAACTTAAAGTTAAAGATATGCCATTTGTTTGTGGAGAAGGTTTAATTGTTGGATCAGAAGATCTAAAGAGAGATGATTCAATTGAACCAGTACTAAAACATGGTACATGAGGTATTGGTTTCATTGGATTGGCTGAAACATTAAAACTATTGATTGGCAAACACCATGGTGAAAGCAAGGATGCACAAGAATTGGGATACTCTATTGTTAAACGTATCAGAGAAAACTGTGATAAGTTTAAACAAAAATATAAACTAAATTTTGCATGTTATGCAACACCAGCTGAAGGTTTAAGTGGTAAATTCTTCCCGCTTGACGAAAAAGAATTTGGAAAAATTCCTTGAGTAACAACTAAGGGATACTACACTAACTCATTCCATGTTCCTGTAGATTATCCAATTAGTTTAGCAGACAAGCTAACTATTGAAGCACCTTACCATGAATTATGTAACGGTGGACATATCTCATATGTTGAATTTGATAGTTACCCAACACCAGATGATATTATGAGAGTAGTAATGTATGCTTATTCAAAGACAAACATTAACTATATAGGTGTAAACTTCCACATTAGATACTGTTTGGATTGCAAGTCAAAATAATATGCAAATACGATTAGCAAGTATCTTAGAATCTAGTGCTAATGGTCCCGGCTTAAGAAAAGTCTTCTTTAGCCAAGGATGCAGTCATGCTTGTCCAGATTGCTTTAATAAGCACACCTGAGACTTTAAAGGTGGAGCATTAATTGATTGTGATGAAGAAATAGCAAAAACAATTGATGCAACATACTTAGCTGGAGTAACCTTTAGTGGTGGTGATCCATTTGATCAACCAGAACCGTTTGCTTACTTAGCTAAAGGATTAAAGAAAGCACATATCAATATTTGATCATATACAGGTTACACCTGAGAACAATTAATTGAATTGTCTAAAAAGAATATTCATATTAAAGAATTATTAGAAAATATTGATAGATTGGTAGATGGACCATTCATTAAAGAGTTAATGGATGATAGCATAGAATTTAGAGGTTCTAAGAACCAAAGAATTATAAAAGTCCAAGATTCTCTAAAAGAGAATAAGGTAGTAATTGATAAAAATTACAAATAAACATATAATGAAATTATAGGAGTCTTAATATTATGGGAAAAGTAACATATTTACGTCCAGGTGAAACTAAATGTCCAGTTTGTGGATCAACTCATATCTGTGAAATATCTAGAATAACAGGATACTTATCTTTCGATGAAAGATTCTGTCAATCTAAGGTTGATGAAAGATCTCAAAGAGTAGATCACAACAACGAACATACAGCTAACTATGTAAAATAAAAAGAGGTTTAACCTCTTTTTTTATTTTTGCACATTAAATAGAAGTTTCATTAATGTATCTAAAGTTTCGTTAAACTGTTTAGCTTGTGTTTCATCTAAATCTGCAGGCAAGTTATACATATCTTTTAGTGAGTTAACCATATTATCATAACTGCCTTCACTAATATTCACTTTTTTAAAACCTTCTGCGAATCCAGCAATAACTTCTTTGTTATCTATAAATTGTTGGACTTGAGTTTCATTTAAATCACCTTTATATTCATCCGGAATCTCTAACAAACCTTGCATAACATCGGTCGCATCTTCAGAATTAAATAAGGCTGACATTTCATCACCAGCTTGCTCCACGATTGTATTTCATGATTCTTTTAATTCATCAACAGATGTGTTAAGATCTTTCATCTCACCTTGCCCTGTTATAGAGTCATATATTTGCCCAATGCCTTCACTGAAAGTCCCTGATACAGCATCAATAACTGTCATTGGTTCCTCTTCAGAATGTCCGGGCAACTGAATATTAATCTTCTTTTCTCTCATTGCAAGACCCGCAAATAGTGCGTCATAGTCTTTTGCTGTGTCAGATGAATAGTATGATAATCATGACATTTTGTCATTTACATCAAACAACATATCATATATACTAGATGCCAAACTACTATTCTTTCTTGTAGTAACAGATGTTGTTGTATACATAACAGCTTGAGTAAAGGCAAATGTTGATGGTAACATCAATGCACCCATACCAACACCACCAACTACATGACTCATTACTTTATAACCGGTTGAATAATTGTGTTCTACAGCAACCTTTGTTTTTATTACATTGCCTTTTCTATCTGTTTTCTTAACGGTTTTAACTTTCTTCAAACCAGCCACTCTCTTAAATCAGGCATAGTAATTAATTAAAAGGAATAAGTTAGCAACAATCATGACAATTAGGAAATAAGCAGGTGCTGCAATAGCAATGGCTATTTTACTAAAATCAGCTTGTTGAGTTAATTGTTGTAATAAAGGTAAAAATAAATTAACAATACCACCAGATGTGTATCTTCATATTATCAATCCAATAATATAGAAAAGGAAGTTGCCACCACCTCAGTAAGCGGCTCTTTTTCATCCTCCAAATACTCCAATTACTGGAAAAGCAACCATCAATACAATAAATAAGATGGGGCCTATAATAACTAATTGATCTAATGGGTACGTCATAATTTACCTCTAATATATCTTATATATTTTTTATTATATTTTTGCTTTTTTTATTTTAGGGAAGTTATTATAATTCAATTTACTTTGACTGTGACAATGTCTACAGTGGGCAGTGTATTCGTTCTTATCTCCCACTAATATTTGCGAATCCATTGGTCTTGGATTAATGTGTGCTGTATAAGAAGCTGTTGCACCACAGTTAGTGCAAATGGCTTTAAGCTTAGTTACTTCTTCAGCATAAACCAATAATTTCATCATTGGACCAAATGGTCTTCCTCAAGAGTCTTTGTCTAGACCAGCAACCATAACAATGTAATCATTGTTTGCTAGATAGTTACATACTTCTGGCAACTCTTCGTCAAAGAATTGGGCTTCATCAATAGCAATAACTTGAACATCGTCATTAGCTTCATTAATTTTAGTGATGATCTCTCTGGAATTATTAACAGCAATAGATTGAATAATTCTTCCATCTCGACTTTTAGCTTGTTTTGGTCCAGATCTAGTATCAGTCACTGGACTAAATAACAAATATTTAACTTCTGCAAATTTCAAAAGTCCAATTCTTCTTAATAATTCTTCAGACTTACCCGAGAACATTGGTCCACAGATAACTTCTATTCATCCTCTTTGCGATCTAAATGCATTAATCTTTGCCATAACTATCTCCTATACATTGAATCTAAAATAAACTACGTCTCCATCTTTAATGATGTAGTCTTTTCCTTCTACACGAAGTAACCCTTTAGCCTTTACTTCATTTTCAGACTTAAGACTAATTAAATCTGAACTATTCATAACTTCTGCACGAATAAATCCTTTTTGAATATCACTATGAATTAATCCTGCACATTCTGGGGCTGTCATGCCATTAACAAATGTTCAAGCTTTTACTTCATCTTTACCATAAGTAAAGAAGCTAGATAAGTTTAATAACTTATATGCTTGAACTATTACTGTTGAAAGCCCTGTTTCTTTTAATCCTAAATCTTGCATAAATGGAATCTTATCTTGTTCTGATAATTTAGAAATTTCATATTCTATTTGTGCAGAAATAGGAACAATAATATCATCCTTCTTACAACAATCTTTTAATTGTTTTAAATGTTGATTATTTTCAGGATGAGCAATACTTGCTTCATCAACATTAGCAATAAATAAAGTTGGTTTAAATGTCAAGAAATTATCTAACTTGATTTGTTTTAATTCATCTTCATTAAAACTCAAGTCTTTAACTAACTTGTTATCCATTAATTGTTTTTGAACTCTAGCATACAAATCATCTAAGAATTTGGCTTCTTTATCACCAGACATTGCTTTACGATGTACTTTTTCTATTTTCTTATTAACTACATCTAAATCAGCAACAATTAACTCTAAGTTAATAATTTCTACATCTCGCTTAGGGTCTACCGAATTATAAACGTGTGTAATGTCTTTATTATCAAAACATCTGACAACATGACATATTGCATCAGCTTCTCTTATGTTGGCTAAAAATTGATTACCCAATCCTTCACCTTTGCTCGCACCTTTAACTAATCCAGCAATATCTACAAACCTACAAATAGCAGGAGTTGTTTTAGCTGGATTAATTAATGCGGATAAAGCAGTTAATCTTTTATCCGGAACTGCAACAATACCAACATTTGGTTCAATTGTTGCAAATGGATAATTAGCTGCTTCTACTTGTGAATTAGTAATCGCATTAAATAAAGTTGATTTGCCTACATTTGGTAAGCCAACTATACCAACAAATAAATTCATAATTTATTAAGCTCTATTTTGTGATCCAAACATTTTAATCTTTTCAAGAACTGTTTGTTTAATTGCTTCAGTTCCTGGTTTTAATAATTTTCTAGGATCAAATCCTTTTGCTTTCTTGTCTAAATCTTTTTTAGCTTCAACATATTCTCTTGTTGCAGCAGCAAAAGATAATTGACATTCAGTATTTACATTAATCTTGCAAATACCTAAATCAATTGCTTTTTTAATTTGATCTTCAGGAATTCCTGTACCACCATGTAATACAAGTGGTTTTTTATTTACCGCTGCTGAAATTTCTTCTAGTTTCTTAAAATCTAATCCTTTTCAATCTTTAGGATATATTCCGTGAATATTACCTATACCAGCAGCTAAACAACATATTTCTGTTTGAGCTGCCATACAAGCACATTCACCAACATTAGCTATTTCACCAGCAGCAGTTACACCATCTTCACTTCCGCCAATACCACCAATCTCTGCTTCTACTGTTGCGTGTGTCTTTTTAGCTAAAGCTACAATCTCTTTAGTTTTAGTTAAATTTTCATTGAATGGTAATTTAGATCCATCAAACATAACAGAACTAAACCCTGCTTTTAAAGCATCAACACACGCTTCATAAGAACCGTGGTCAACATGCAATGCTACAGGCACTGTAATCTTCTTTGTTTTCATTACATTTTCTACCATATCAACTACGTTCTTTCATCCAAACATATATTTAGCTGCTCCAGATGAAACACCCAATATTATTGGTGATTGAGCTTGTTGAGCAGCATCTAATACTGCGCCAATTCACTCTAAGTTATTGATATTAATTGCAGGAACGGCATAATGCCCCTCAGAAGCTTTAGTTAACATCTCTTTCATGTTAGTTAAAACCTTCTTTCTACGATTAAAGAAATTTCAAACACTCATATAAGTTCTCCCACTTATATTTTATTATTATTTTTGTTATTTATAAATAACAAAAATAAAAAAGATGCTTATTCAGCATCTTCTTCATCTTCATCTGAGCTATTTTCTTGGTCAGCTGCAGGTTCTTCGTCTTCTTCATCAACATCATGCATAAGTTTTTCTTTGTATTCTTTATGCATAGCTTCAAGATCTTCTTCATCATAGTATGCTTCTTGTTCAAACATAGCTTTATCATTAAGATCTGCTAGACGTTTAGCTTCAGCTTCTTGTTCTTGTCTAAAGTCATATAGTGCATGACTTAAAGCTGCTTGTTCATCTTGTTTTAAAAATTCTCTAACTTTTCATTCATGATTTCCAATAAAGATAAATCTATGATCTTGTAGCAAACATGTATAAACATGACCAACAATCTTTTGTTCATCTTTGTCTAATCTAGCTTTTTTAACTAGATCAGCTCAAAGTTGTTCGAAAGTAAATGGTTTATTTTTGTATTTAGTTTTAGCTAATTCGTAAGCTAAAGTAATGATTTGTTTATTTTCCATAGTTGTTTCCTATCTAATTAAGTATACCAATTATTTTATTTATACAATAAGACTTTAGTTAATCTTTCTCTTATTAGTTGTTTACCAAGAATTGAAATGATTTTATTTAGTTCTGGTCCATGTTCACTTCCCGTTATTGCCATACGAATTGGCATGAACAAGTCTTGACCTTTGTTTCCTGATAATTCTTTTGTTTTATTTATAAGTTCTTTAGCTTCATCAAAACTTATGTCATCTTTACCTTTGCATACTAATTCAAAGAATGCATGCAATGTTTTTTGGTAAATATCACTAGTAAACTTCATTCTGAATTCTTTGCTTGTATCCATTGGTTTCAAGAAAGTATTAGTAATCAATTCATTAAGTTGAGATGCATGTTGAATTTGTTTTTTGAAAAGCAAAAGAATATCATTCTTTCTATTTACAAATTTGCCAAAATCAACTTTCACAAATTTATCAACAAAACTTAAATATTTTTGATCTTCAGATGCAACAAAGTATTTGTTGCTTACTCATAACATTTTATTGAAATCAAAGAATGTTGGAGCTTTAGATACTTTATGAATATCAAAGTTTTGAATCATTTCATCCATACTCATAATTTCTTTGTTATTGCTTGGTGCTCAACCTAGCAAAGCTAAGAAGTTATCTATTGCTTCTGGCATGAAACCCATTTCTTGATAATCTTGAATGAATTGTTTAAGCGATTGATCACGTTTAGATAATTTCTTACCAGTTTCATTTACAATAACAGATAAGTGCCCATATTGAATTTCATCTTTTCCTCAACCAAGAGCATTCTTAATTGCTATTTGGTATGGAGTGTTAGAAATATGTTCTTCTCCTCTTAATACATGAGTGATTTGCATATCATGATCGTCTACCACAACTCCAAAGTTATACATTGGTATGCCATTGGATTTTAATATCACAGGATCAGTCAGGGCTGATGTTGGGACAGAAACTTTACCTCTAACCATATCATTTCATTCATATGTAGTGTTGTCTTCTATCTTCAATCTAATAGTGAACGGAATCTTAGCATCTAGTTTCTTTTGGATTTCTTCTTTTGTCAAATATAGACAATGTCTATTGTACTTAGGTGTTTGACCAGACGATTTTGCAGATTCTCTATTTTTATCTAATTCTTCTTTAGTGCAGAAACAACGATATGCTTTTCCTTCATCTAATAACTTATAAGCAAGTTCTTGATATCTTTGAAGTTTTTGTGTTTGTTGATAAGGACCAAACTTACCGGGATTCTTAACTGATTCATCAATTTTAATACCCATTCATTCAAGGTTGTTGATTTGGCTTTCAATTCCGCCTTCAACATTTCTTTCTGTATCAGTATCTTCAATTCTTAAAATAAAATCTCCACCCATATGCTTTGCATATAGATAGTTGAATAATGCTGTTCTTGCTCCACCAACATGGAAGAATCCTGTTGGACTTGGTGCATATCTTGCTCTAACTTTCATTATTTATCCTTCAAAGTTACTATGGTTGGTCCTGAACCAGTAAAGAAACTACTATTAGGGTATTTCTTATATACCTCATGTAACTCTTTATAATTTTGTATTATATATTTAGTTAAGTCATTATAAACAACATTTATTAAATGTTGTTTATATAAATGGTTTTCAACAAAATGATCAACATTCACTCTTGATTTATATTCTGGATCATTTTCTAGACTTGCAAAAACTTTAGTTGTAGAAACAACAATTGGTGTGAAGTGTAATTCAACTTGTGGCTTTCAATTATAAATTGGTGACACATATTCACCCAGATATCTCACTCTAGCAATTTCATAACGAGATAAGAAGAATGGGATGTCACTGCCCAATTCAATTGCAACTTCTTTAAGATCCAATTGAATATCTTTATTCCGTTGTAAAATAAAATTCATTACTGCAGCTGCATCAGCAGAACCGCCGCCCAATCCAGAACCAAATGGAATGTTCTTAACTACTTTAATTACATAGTTGATGTCAACATTGTATTTGTAATGAAGATAGTGTAAAGCTTTGCTTACCAAGCAATCCGAGATACAAACATCTTTTCCATTGTCATCATAAGAAATATACAAATCGTGAGCTTTTTTAATATAAATGGTGTCGTACATTTTTTTGTACAACATCATGACAGAATCAATTTGGTGTTTAGAATCTTGCAATCCTTTATACACCTTTAAACATAAATTGATTTTTGGATAAGCCCTAATCTTCATATTACTTAAATGTTTGATATAACTTTCATCAGTGATTATAGTCTAATGCTTCAGCTCTAACATTAGCATCAAAACCAAATTCTATTAACAAAGGTAAGATTTTATCTTCTGAAATTCCAGAAGGTAAATTATTTAATAATTTCTTTCTCTTAGCTAAAAAGAATGGACGAATAAATTTATAAAAACTAGGGTCATAAACTTTATCATCTTTTTTATTTAACAACACCATAGCTGAATCAACTTTTGGTGCGGGAGTAAAACTAGTATTTTTGATATTCATGATTTTCTTCATATCAAAATAGAAATTAATTATGTTGGTGGCAGCATTTCTATTAGATGTTTTGCTATATACCCACTTATCTGCAACTTCTTTTTGTACCATAATATATAAGGTTTTAATCTTACTAAACTCCATACATTTCAAAACAATTGGAGTTGTAATTGAATAAGGAATGTTGGCAACAACAATAACATTTTTATAAGATTTGGTCAATGAAGGTAGATCAACTTCTAGAAAATCATTATTAATTAAATTTAAATTTGTATATTTCTTAAACTTCTGTTTAAGATCGGCATATAAACGCTTATCTAATTCAATACAAATAACTGGTTTATTGGTACTAACTAAATATTCTGTTATTGCGCCCAAACCCGGACCAATTTCTAACACACAATCATAATTATTTAGAGATGGAATGTGTTCACATATCTCGTCAATAACTAAAGGATTAGATAAAAAGTTTTGCCCCATTTTCTTTGAGGGCAAAAACTTCTTATGCTTTAAAATTTGTTTAATATTTTCCATTAAATATCGAATGTTACTAATCTAGCACCAGATGCTTTATCTTTGCTTTTCTTTCTCATTATCAAAACATGGATAATGTATGCTTGTAATACTGTAAATAGTGAGTTTAATAACCAATATAAACCAACACCAACAGCAGAGAATGCTACGATAACACACATTACTATCATAAAGATGTTTTGTGTTCTTTGTGTCTTCTTATATTGTTTCTTGCCAGCATCAGATGCTGTATTTGCTGTTCTATTACGTTTTTGCGCAAATCTTTGTGGCATCTTCATAGAGAAGATTTGACTACCTATTACTAACAGTAAGAAGAAGATATATGTTCAACCACCAGCTGTAAAGTTGCTAAAGATTTGAGTTAATGGTGAAAGAGCAAAGTTTCAAATGTTAAATAATACTGTAACTTTAATTGGTCTAACAATTGTTACAACCCTATAAATGATTAAGAAAATAGGTAGTGTTAGGAACATTTGTTCAAAAGCAGCAAATGGTTTTATATTGTTTTTGTTATACAAAGCCATTATTTCTTGTTGCTTCATCTGCTTAGATTGAGCATCTTTGGCATCTTTATACTTAGCATTAATTTCAGCTATTTGTCCTTGGACTTCTGTCATCTTTTCGTTTTGGAAAGTAGACTTAAGTGAAATAGCCATTGTTAAAATACGAATAAATAGAAGTAATAAGAAAATTGCTAATAATGCATTCATTCCACCCCATCAGTTTCTTGTTACTCACATAAATTGAGTAACTACATAAGCTGCAGGTCATACAAAGAATGCATAGAATGGACTGTGACAACCCTTGGCTGCTATCCCCCAAGTTGTTAAGGTGTTATACTGCGTGGCGCCAAAAGCCATTTGTAAATCGAAACGATAATCTCCAGTTGATCCAAAAGCAAATCCAAATTCAAGACCTTGACCTAAAGCGGCATTTTGCGCAACTTCTGGTTCAATCATTGTTTGGAAACAACCCCACAAACCCATAAGCATCATAAATAAGAAGATGGCAATCTTTGTTCATCTTCATACTTGTTTCATTACAGATTTAAATAAAGTTTTCTTGTTGGAGTTTTTATTACCTCAAAATGGGCTTCCAGCAGAAGCCGCTGCATCATTAGCTCTTATATTTGAATATTTTAAAGCTGATTTATTTCCCATTTTGATATCTTGTAATAGTTTTTATTGTTTGCTCTTGTATTTGAGCATAAGATCTTTTTAAATAGTTTGAATTAGGTTTTAAAAGAATTTTAATTCCACCCTTTAATTCACTATTTATAAGAATATTCCTTAATTGTCTTTTGACTTTGTTTCTAGCAACAGCAAGTTTAAATTGTGACTTATTTACTAATAAAGCATATTGAATTTGTGATTTATTAGGTTGCTTAGTTAACCAAATTGTTATATATGGTAAATTTAGTTTTTTACTACTTTTTAATATCTCAACTATTTGCTTGTTTGTTTTAATAGATATTAAAACAACTGATGCTTTATCTTTCATCAGAAACAGTCAATCTTTTTCTACCCTTTTGTCTTCTAGCTTTTAAAACTTTTCTACCTTTAGAAGTTTTAGATCTAACTAAAAAACCGTGGGTTTTTCTTCTCTTTGCTTTGTTTGGTTGGTATGTTCGTTGCATACATTCCCCCTATAAATAAAAAACTATTTTTATTTATTATAATATATATTAATTTATAATCAACAAAACTATCTATGGCAACTCAAATTTTAGAAAAAATTAGTAAAAATTTTGATTCTACCATTGCATCTTTGAGGGAAAAAAGTCCTAACAAAGAATTTTTTGATAGGTTTGTTGCTACATTAAAAATTAAAGATGTATCAGGTAATGTAATTTCACTTATTGCTAAAAATAATTTTAGTAAGCAAGTGATTATTAATGACTTTTTAAAAGATATAGAAAAAAACTTCAATTCAATTGAAAATAGTAGTTATGAATTTAAAGTTTTATCTAGTAATGAAAATAAAGTCTTAACCACGAAAATGGAATATAAACCAATTGGGAAGGTGGTTGGTGTAAATAAAGATTACACCTTTGATAATTTGGTTGTTGGAACATTCAATAGTTCTGCATGTTTAGCTGGTAAGCAAATCACTACAGATCACTTTATAAGCCCTTTATTTATCAGTGCAAGCGTAGGATTGGGGAAAACACATTTATTACATGCTATTGGTAATGAATTTGTAAAGACATTCCCTGATAAATCAGTTAAATATATATCTTCAGATGATTTTAGTAGACAAATTTATAATGCTTTAATTTCTGATGATAAAACTTTAATAGAAAAAATTAAAGATGAATATTTTAGTTATGATCTTTTATTAATTGATGATATCCAAATTTTGTCTGGCAGAACTAAAATTAATGAATTGCTTTTTGTTATTTTCAATAATGCGATTAAGAATAAAAAATATATAGTATTTACTTCAGATAAAAATATAGATCTATTAGTTGGGTTTGAAGATAGGATGAAATCAAGATTCCACTCAGGAATTACATTAACAATTCAAAAACCAGATATAGAAAATGTCGTTGAAATTATTAATAAGAAAGTGGATGAATCAAATAAAGTTTATACTTTCTCGCCTGATGCTGTTTCATTTATTGCTAGAAGAAACACTAATGATATAAGAAGATTAATTGGTGATATTAATCAAATCTTTTTCTTTGCGGCAAATAACCTACCTAAATATTCAATAATTGATTTAGATAGTGTTAGAAGTGTGCTGGCTCCATCTAACCAAGAGGAAATAAGTTTATTTGGTTATGATATGGATCCAAACATAATTATTGAACAAGTTTGTAATAGTTATGGTGTAAAAGTAGATATGGTTAAATCAAAATCTAAATTAAAACACTTAATTACACCTAGAAATGTTTGTATGTATGTATTAAGAAATAAATTTAATATGACTTACTCACAAATTGGACAATTATTTTCTGGAAGAGACCATTCAACAGTTATGTCAGCTATTGAAAAAATAGAAAAAATTGTTAAGTCGGATCCAGATTTAAATATGACAATTGAAAACATTTATAAAAAGATGTAATGTGGAGGAAATGTGGAAATGTTATATTTATATAAAGAAGCAAAAATCATACTTTTCCACATCCTATAATAATAAATATAAATTAAATTAAAATAAGAGAAAGTTTGTTTGAATATGAAATTTAGTATTGAAAAAAATGTTTTGTTAGATTGTTTGAAAAATATCAATAGTTTAATTGATGGAAATAATATTAATCCTTCCTTATCAGCTGTACATATTAAATCTACTGGTGATAAATTAATTTTTATTGCAACAAATGGTGAAAATTCTTACCAACAAACAATAGATGGCGCGCAAATTAAAGAGGGCGGCGACATTCTTGTTAAAGCTAGATTACTATACAATTACGTATCTAAGATTGATCAAAAAGAGATTAATATTAACCAAATAGATGAGAAAATTCTACAAATTTCCACACCTAAATACACATCTGAAATAAATTTGATGGATAGTTCATCTTACCCAATAATCAATGATTTTGATTTCGAAAATATGAAGAAAATAACTATTTCATATAATGATTTACTTTCTATCCAACAAAGAGTTAAACCTTTTGTTTCTACTTCATATACAAATACTAATCCTTCAATTGGTGGAATCTTATTTAATCCAATAGATGAAAAGCAAATTGAATGTGTTGCATCAGATTCATTTAGGATGGCTTACTATAAATTTAATTACACTGGTGATGCTATTAAATTTATTATTGAACCTAAAGCAATTGATATGGCTATTGAAATCCTAACAAATAATAAAAATAAATCTTTAGATTTATTTTTAAGTGAAAAGAAATGTATTTTAAAAATTGAAAATACTTTAATTCAATTTTCATTATTTGATAAAAATATTTATCCAAATATTATTAATGCAATTCTTTCCCAGCCAAAAAACTCATTCACTATAAAATTAGATGATTTATCCAATTCATTAAATAGAGGATCTGTTTTTGTTTCTAATGAACAAAGACCAACAGCCAACTTTAAAATTCAAAATAAAAAATTAACAATTAAATTCCTTTCTTCTGATATTGGAAACTCATTTGAAGAAATTGATTTAATTGATAGTACTGTTGATGAATTTGAAGTCAAATTAAATGAAAAATTATTACTTTCATTACTTAATACAATTAAGAGTGAAAATATTACATTCCATTTTAATAATGCAAATTCACCAATTATTATTTCATCAGAAAATAAATCATTCTTAAATTTAATCACACCATTAAGAAGTTTGTAATTAAAAATAATAATTTTTAACTATATATCAAATTTTTTCTAATAAGTCTCTTATTACCCATTTATTTTTTCTTATCTTTTTACTTATTTCTTCAATACTGTAACCCATAGATCTAAAATAAATAACCCTCTTAATTGTTGGTTGGGAGTACTTTTTTAAATATTTACATGCTATGTCAATAATTTCTCCCACAATCATTTGGTTGGATTTATTAATTGTTGTAATATTATCCCCCCCAATAAAACTGAAGCCACTCTCTTCATATTTCTCAAAAGATGCGGAGGTATTTAAAATCATTTCTTTATTATTAATAAATTTTTTAATTTCTTTGATTGTTGTAATGTAGCAATTATTCAATAAAGAAGCATGGAAATTATCTTCATTTTTATAAAATTTCAATGTCATTTTCACTGATTTTCACATTAAATGAACCAGATCACCTTTTTCTAATGGAACATTTCTAAATTTTCTATTAATCTTGCTAAAAGTGATATCTATTAAATCATCTTTAAATTTATTAAAAAAATATAAAGCTATCTCCTCTTGTTTAAATCTTCTATAACTTCTAATTTTCTTATAATCATCTTTATTTAATTCGTACATTTTCCATCACCAACACACATTTTTTTATATGTGTTGGAAAATTCTTTAAAAACGAACTCAAATTTTATTTATATATATTTAAAAAAATATATAATTATTTGACAAATAGGAGTTATATATGAATACAACATTACTCGTTTTGGTTATTATTTTAGTGGTTATTGCCATTGTTTTATGTGTGTATTTAATAATTACTTTTAGAAAAATTCACATTGTGGCTAAAAAACTAGATTACCTTGTGGAAGATTTAACATATAAATCAGAACAATTAACTCCCGTTGTTGACTCTGTTGTAAAAATTTCTGATCTAATTGATATCTTAGATTCAGTTTTAAAACAAAGATCACAACAAATCATTAAACAAACATCTGGTAATAAAGAATCTATTTACCAAGTTGCTAAAGAAGTTAAACACGAAATTAAAAAATTTAAAGAGAAAAAGGCTGTAAAGAAATAATTCATGCAAAAAAGATTTAACATCTTCACACCCAGAGGAAGAGAATTACGAAACGCAACTAAACAAGCTAAACTTGTTGAAGCGCTAAAAGATACTTATCGTAATATGAGTAATGAAGAATTATCATCTCGTACTCAATTTTTCCTTGATGAAATTAAAAGAGGCGTTTCTTTAGACGCCATTTTACCCGATGCCCTGGCTACAGCTAGAGAGGCCATTTACCGTGTTCATGGTTTATACGCTTACCCAGTTCAAATAATTGGTGCGATTATCATTCATAAAGGTAATTTGGCTGAAATGTATACTGGTGAAGGTAAAACTTTAACCATTATTCTTACCGCTTATTTAAATGCATTAACAAAACAAGGTGTTCATATTGTTACAGTTAACGAATACCTAGTAAAACGTGATGCACTTTTCTGTGCACAAGCATTAAACCCATTAGGTATTACTGTTGGTTATAACTTAGCTGACATGGATGCAGACACAAAGAGAAAGATGTTTGCTTGTGATATTACATATACAACCAACTCTGAATTAGGTTTTGATTATCTAAGAGACAACATGGTTAAAGAATACTCTGATAAAGTTATTAGAGATTTGAATATGGCTATTATCGATGAAGTTGACTCTGTTTTAATTGATGAGTCTAGAACTCCATTAATTATTTCCGGTCAACCTAAAAAAGATGTTTCACTTTATATTGATGTAGATAGATTTGTTAAAACATTAGCTAAAGATGATTACATTATTGATGATGAAACTAACACTATATCACTAAGTGATAGTGGTGTTGATAAAACACAAAAATATTTCAAAATTAAAAACCTATACAATATTGAAAATTCAGATCTAGTTCACAAAATTAGAAACTCCTTAATGGCTAACTTTGTGTTTAGATATGGTGTTGAATATATTGTTAAAGACAATAAGATTCTATTAGTTGACCACTTTACAGGCCGTATTCTAGAAGGAAGAAGTTACAATGCCGGACTTCATCAAGCCATTCAAGCTAAAGAAATGGTTAAGATTGATCCTGAAAATGTTATTGTTGCTACAATTACATACCAAGCTTTCTTTAGATTGTATAAAAAACTATCTGGTGTAACAGGTACCGCTTTAACAGAGGCTGATGAATTTATTAAAATCTACAACATGATCGTTGTTCCTGTTCCAACTAACAGGAAAGTAGTTAGAAAAGATTTAACTGATTATGTTTTTGAAACTAAAACCGCTAAATGAGCACACGTTGCTGCAGAAATTGACAGACTTCATACAAAAGGTCAACCAGTTCTAGTTGGTACTGCATCTGTTGAAGACTCTGAAGAATTAGCCGCTTTACTTCGTAATAAAGGTCTTAAATTTGAATTACTAAACGCTAAGAATCATGCTCGTGAAGCTGAAATAGTAGCGCTTGCTGGACAAAGGGGCGCCATTACCATTTCTACAAACATGGCTGGTCGTGGTACTGATATTAAGTTAGGTCCGGGTGTAAAAGAACTTGGTGGATTGTTTGTTATTGGAACTAACCGTCACGAATCTAGACGTGTGGATAACCAATTATGTGGTAGATCTGGACGTCAAGGTGACCCTGGTATGACTAGATTCTTCATTTCTATTGAAGACCCACTATTTAAACGTTTTGGTATTGATAGAAAAGAAAAAACTGAAAAGAAAGTTAATGATCAAGAATATTATGACTCTTGATTCTTTAATAGAATGATCAAAGTTATGCAAAAGAAAGTTGAAGGACTTAACTTTGATACAAGAAAGAACTTAACAGACTACGATGTTGTTTTGTCAAACCAACGTGAAGTTGTTTATAAACAACGTGATCAAATTTTAAAGAATGAAAGAAATATTCCAATCATTAGAAATATGGTTGGTATTGTCGCGAAAGATTTAGTTGATTTATTCTTGTCAAAAGAAAATCCAAACTATGTTGATGCACCAAAACTTACTCAAGCATTAAATTTAAGATTATTAGGTTTTGACGCTATTCAACCATCCTTATTTGAGAAACAAAATCTTCAAACAGTTGTAGCTTTAGTTACAAGAATCATTTGAGGTTCTATAGAAGCTAGAATTGCCAGCTATAATCCAGATCAAATTCAAAGAGTACTAAAGAGTATCATCATTCAAAACTTTGATACAGAATGAACAACCCACCTTGATATTATGGGTAAAATTCGTGAAGGTGTAACACTTCGTTCACTTGAACAAAAATCACCTCTTAACATTTATGTTGAAGAAGCTGATAAACACTTTGACACATTAAAAAAGAATGTAGCACATAAAGTTGTGATTTCTATTCACAGACTATATATTCCTAATATTGCTGGTATCATAAATGATAGATTACATGATAGCAAGCTAATTACTGATAAACATTATGAAGAGCTAAAAACTAAATTTACTAACACTTCCCATAACAACATTCGTATTAATTTTGCTGATCTGATTAATAAAAAAGCAGCAGCTAATAAAGCTCCAGCCAATTGATCAGCTAAAGAACAATTAATCAAAACACAAAATGCCGACAAACCATCAATTAAGGCTACAGATCAAGAAAAGCCTAAAGATACACCTAAGATCATAGAAAAATAGTATGAAGCAACATACACCTAGTAAACAATTTGAATTAACAACCGATATGACACCCAAAGGTGATCAACAACAAGCTATTAACAAGCTGGTTGCTAATTTAAAAAAAGGTGTGAAACATCAAGTATTATTAGGTGCCACTGGTACTGGTAAAACTTTTACTATAGCTAATGTTATTGCCAAAACACAAAAGAAAACTTTAATAGTTGTTCACAACAAAACATTAGCAGGCCAACTATATAGCGAATTGAAAGAATTATTTAAAAACAACAAAGTTGAATATTACATTTCATACTTTGATTTTTATCAACCAGAAGCATATTTACCATCATCAGACACATATATAGAGAAGTCATCTAAAGTAAATCAAGAAATTGAAATGTTGAGATTATCAACTATTCAATCGCTTTCAACAGAAGATAAAGTTATTGTTGTTGCTTCTGTTGCAGCAATTTATCCAGCTGTGGACCCGAAAGTATTTGATAAATATAGAATCATTCTAAATACTAATGCAACTTATAACTTAAAACAACTTCAATATGACTTGGTTAGATTAGCTTATAAGAGAAACGATGTAAATTTAGAACCTGGTTGTTTTAAAGTTAAAGGTGATGTTGTAGAAATAATGGAAGGAAGCAACAATCAAGAAAAGATTAGAATTTCTTTCTTTGGTAATGAAATAGAACAAATTGCCAAGATTGATGTTGCAAATAACACAGTCAAAGAAATTTGAAAAGCTTATGTTATTTATCCAGCTAATGAATATGTAGCTGATCAAAGTATGTTTGATAACTCTCTTGCTAGAATAGCGAAGGAACTTAAAGAAAGACAAGCTTACTTTAAAAAGCATGATAAGTTATTAGAACATCAAAGAATAACTGAAAGAACTAATAGAGATATAGAAACGTTGTCTGAAACTGGATTTTGTCCAGGCATTGAAAACTATGCAATGCATCTAGAATTAAGACAACCCGGTTCAACACCATATACAATATTTGATTATTTAGGTGATGATTGATTGTTGGTTGTTGATGAAGCTCATATGACCATTCCACAAATTAGGGGAATGTATTTTGGAGATAGAAGCAGAAAACAAACATTGGTTGATTACGGATTTAGATTACCATCTGCTTTAGATAATAGACCATTGAACTTTAATGAATTTGAAAAGAGAGTTAAACAAGCTATTTATGTTTCCGCTACACCCGGAGAATATGAAAAGAAGAAATCCAACAATTTAATTGTTGAACAAATCGTTAGACCAACAGGATTGTTAGATCCGGTTATCCAAATTAAACCAACAACTAACCAAATTGTTACATTGTGTGAAGAATTAGATGCACAAATAAAACGTAAAGAAAGAACCATCATTACTGTTTTAACTATTAAGATGGCCGAAAACCTAACTAAATTCTTAAAAGAAAAGAAATATAAAGTTGCTTATTTACATAATGAATTAAAAACTTTTGAAAGAGATAAAGTTATTAATGCTTTAAGAAAAGGTATTTATGATGTTGTAGTTGGTATTAATTTACTAAGAGAAGGGTTGGATGTGCCAGAAGTATCTTGCGCTGTAATTTTTGATGCAGATAAACCTGGAATCTTTAGATCTAGAGATGCATTAATTCAAACTTTTGGTAGAACTGCAAGAAATAAAAATGCACATGTTTTGTTATTTGCAGATAGTGCAAATGATGCATTATTAGCAGCAATTAATGAAACTAATCGTAGACGAAAAATACAAATTGAATTTAACAAAAAGCATCATATTACACCTAAATCAATCATCAAACCAATTAGAGAAGATTTACATAGTAAATCTGATGCGAAATCTCTTGAAGCTATCTTCCACAAAAATGCTAAAGTTTCAGAAAAAGCTGGTTCTAGAGCTATTAAAAAATTACAAAAGAAAATGCAAGAAGCAGCTAAAAACCAAGAGTATGAATTGGCTGCACACTATCGCGATTTAATTATCGAATTGGAAGGTAAACTTAAATAGGTATTATAAAAAGATAGACTTTGTCTATCTTTTTCTTATTATTAAACTATAATATACAAAACAAAAAGAAAAGAGGTTTCTATGGCAAAAAAAAGACAATCGCCAATACAGGTTTTTAGCGAAATCGGTAGACTAAGAACTGTTTTGGTTAAAAGACCCGGAGAAGAATTATCACATATTACTCCAGGTAACATGGAAGAATTATTGTTCTCAGCCATCTTAGACTGAAAGAGAGCTGGTAGAGAACATGATGAATTCACTAGAATCTTAAGAGAAAACGGAGTAGAAGTAGTTTATCTTGAAGATTTACTAGTTGAAACATGAAGAGCAATGAAGAAACAAGACAAGTTAAACTTCATTCACAAATTCGTGGAAGAATCTGGTGTTAAAAACCCATTGATTCAATTAAAGATCTTTAACTTCCTATCAAAAAGAAGTGTAAGAGGAATGTTTGAAGCAATGATTAAAGGTATCACTAAATTCGATTTAGGAATGAGTTTAGCAAGAGATGTATTAGTTACTCAACCAATGCCTAACTTATACTTTACTCGTGATAACTTCTCATCAGTAGGTAATGGTGTAATCTTATCTCAAATGAAATACAAGACTAGACAAAGAGAAACAATCTTTAGTAGATTAGTATTTAGATTCCACCCAAATTACAAATATGCACCTATTTACTTTGATAGTCGTAAGACTAAAGCAACAATTGAAGGTGGAGATGTCTTCATCTACAACAAGAAAACATTGGTAATCGGTGTATCTGATAGAACACAAAAAGAATCATTAATGGAAGTCGCTCAAAGAATTAAAGCCGAAAAAGGCGCTGACTTTGATACTATCATTGGTGTTAATGTTCCACACAAATGAAACTTGATGCACCTTGATACATGATTAACAATGGTTGATCACAACAAATTCTTATATTCACCAAACATTGCTTCAGCTTTAAGATTCTGAAAGATAGATTTAAGAAAGAAACATCTAAAGATGGTTGAACACAACACAAACTTAGAAGATATGTTGGAATCAATCATTGGTGTAAGACCAACATTAATTCCAGTTGCAGATAACTACAGCCAAGAACAAGTAGACATAGAAACTCACTTTGATGCAACTAACTTCTTAGTAATTAAACCAGGATTAGTAATTGGTTATGATAGAAACAATAGAACCGTTCAAGCTTTAAGAAACAACGGAGTTGAAGTTTTAACATTTGATGGAAACCAATTAGCATTGGGTATGGGATCAGCCAGATGTATGTCTATGCCTCTATACCGTGAACCGATTTGATTTAATGCATTCTCTGGTATTAATGCAGCAAGAATTAAACAAATGAAAGAAAAGAAAGAAAACGAGGGTAAATAATTATGGCATTTAACTTAAGAAGTAGAGACTTATTAAAAATAAGTGATTTTACAAGAGAAGAATTAAACTACCTCATAGATTTAGGAATACACCTTAAAAAACAACACCACACAGGTGTAGCCACAGAAAGATTAAAAGGTAAATCTATCTGTGTAATGTTCCAAAAGACATCAACACGTACAAGATGTTCATTTGAAACAGCGGCTTTTGAATTGGGAATGGGTTGTACATATCTAGATTCTAGTTCAAGTCAATTTGGAAAGAAAGAATCTGTTGCTGATACGGCTAGAGTTTTATCTAGATACTATGATGGTATTGAATTCCGTGGATTCAAACAAGCAGATGTAGAAGAATTAGCTAAATATGCTTCTGTTCCTGTTTGAAACGGTTTAACTGATGAATCACATCCAACTCAAATGATTGCTGATATGATGACAATCAAAGAATGATTTGGCCATCTGGGTGGAATTAAATTAGTATTCCTTGGTGATGGTAGATTCAACATGGGTAACTCATTAATGGTTACTTGTGCTAAATTAGGATTGGATTATGTTCTTTGCGGTCCAAAGAAATATTGACCTAAGAAAGATTTAATTGAGCAATGTCGTAAATGATGTAAAAAATCTGGCGGCTCTGTAACATTTACTGAAGATAAGATGGAAGCAGTTGAAGGAGCTAATGTAATTTATACAGACATCTGAGTATCAATGGGTGAATCATTTGAATTATGAGATGAACGTATTAAATTAATGAAACCATATCAAGTAGATATGGAAACAATGCTACATGCTGAAAAAACAAATAAGATACCTCCAATCTTTATGCACTGTTTACCTTCTTACCATGGTTTAGATACAGAAGTAGGAAGATTGGTGGCTAAAGAATTTGGTAAGAAATATCCACTAGTTAGATCTGGTGAACTTGAAGTTACAGACGAAGTATTTAACTCAAAATACTCATTTGTATTTGAGGAAGCAGAAAACAGATTACATTCAATTAAAGCAATTATTCTAGCAACTATAGGTATTTAATGTCTAAGATTGTAATAGCATTAGGTGGTAACGCCTTGGGCGATACACCCGAAGAGCAAATTATTAAAATTCAAACACCAGCTAAAATTGTTGTTAAATTAATACAACAAGGATATGATGTTGTAGTTGGTCATGGGAATGGTCCTCAAGTAGGAACCATTTTCAATGCATTTAATTTTGCTCACGCTAACAATTCAAAAATACCAAGTATGCCTTTTGCTGAATCTGGTGCTATGAGCCAAGGTTATATTGGCCTACACATAATGAATGCTTTAATTAATGAATTAAAAGCAAAAGGTATAAAAAAAGAAGTGATGTACTTCTTAACACAAACAGTTGTTGATAAGTTAGATAAAGCTTTTACCAATCCGACAAAACCAGTTGGTCCTTATTATGCAACCAAAAAGGAAGCACTTAGTCACAACCCATTGGGATCTAAGTTTGTTAATATTTCTAATAAAGGATTTAGAAGAGTTGTGCCAAGTCCTATACCGCTTTCATTATTATGTATGAATGATGTGAAAGAAGCAATCGCAAAACATAAGGTTGTTATATGTGGCGGTGGTGGTGGGATCCCAACTATTATCGAAGATAAAAAATATAAATTAGTTGATGGGGTTATTGATAAAGACTATGTTGCATCTTTGGTTGCTGATCAAATTAATGCAGACATTCTTATCATCTTAACAAATGTTCCAAACGCTTGTATTAATTATGGAACTGATGAAGAAAGACCAATTAGAGAAGTGTCAGTAAAGCAAATGAAAGCTTACATTAATCAAAAACAATTCTCTGCTGGTAGTATGTTACCAAAAGTGCAAGCAGCAGTAGAATTTGTTAGCAATGGTAAAAATAGAAAAGCTATTATTGCCAGACTAGAAGATGTAACTGATGCTTTAAAAGGAAAGATTGGTACAGTAATAACAAAATAAAAAGAGCATTAGCTCTTTTTTATTTATCTGTATAGTTTTTAAAGTAGTTTTGAATTAATACTACTGGAGTTCCTTTATCACCAGAACCACTTGTTAGGTCAGATAAGCTACCAAGTAAATCTGTTAATTGTCTTGGAGTTGTACCTAATGCTGTTTTTGTTCCAACTAAGTTTTTAGCTTTATTCTTAATATTGCCAGTTACTTCTTTTAATAACTTAGATTTATCTTTTTGGTTTTTAGCATTATCAATATACATTTTGAGTTTTAATTCATTTGGGGTTCCAACTAAACCAGATGTATATCCTGGAGAGACAACCGGATCAGCTAATTCTCAGATTTTACCAACTGGGTCTTTGAAAGCACCATCTCCATATACCATTACTTCAATTTTTACTTTAGTACCTTTATATATAAGGTTTTGTACCTTCTTAACAAATTCAAAACAATTTCTTGGGAATAATTTGATTTTGTCATCTGTTGAGAAGTTAGATCCTAAAATTCCATAATCTTTATTAAATCCAGAACCTTTATTTGATTTAACTAAGATATCACTTAATAGTAATACTTTAGCATTTGGGTCTTTCTTTAGGATATTTGCTTTAGTAATAAATCTATCATGAATATTGGCGGCAATAATGTTTCTTGTGTATTTTAAAAGTTCGCAAGGATTATTGCTTAAAATAATTTCGCATTTTTTGCCAACAGCTTCCTTATATAGATTAATGTAATCTATACCTGTAAATTGATGCTTAATGTTTGGGAATAATTTTCTAAATTCTTTTTCAGTGAATGAATCTGTTGTGCTTACTCTTTTATCGAATAAGTCTTGTTCTGTGACAAAGTGGTTTCCAACTTCGTCAGCAGGGAAAGATAATTGCAAATACACTTTCTTTGCATGTTTAGTTAAACCTTTTAATAGGTTAACAAATCTATTTCTAGATAAGATTGGAAAACAAATACCGATCTCTTGATTTTTAAATTGTTTATAAACACAATCACTGATATCAGATAACTTAGCATAGTTTCCTTGTGTTCTAGCTACAACTGATTCAGTAATAGCTAAAACATCTTTTGTCTGAAGAGTAATTGCATGTTTTTTATGTAGACTAATAACTTGATTAGCTACTATTTTAGCAAGGTCGTCCCCTTCTTGAACTAGAGGCATTACTAGCCCTCTAGAGATAACTCCAAAATCTTTCATTTTGAACTCCTTAAATTACCCAATAATTATAATTCTTTTTTGTTTGGTTTATTGATGTCGTTAATGTATAATTAACGAGTGGTTGAAATAACCTACTTTTAAGGAGAATAAAATGAGCTATAAAGACACAAAATTGTTTGGGATAAGAGAAGTAGCTATTTATCCTAAACCATTTACTACAATTAATTCTAGGTCTGAATGTAATCCGTATATTGGAAAGATGCTTCCTTTATTTACTGCACCAATGAGTTCGGTAGTAGATGAAGAATCTGCAGAGATATATAGCAAAAATAAAATTAATGTTATTATTCCAAGAAACATTAGCTTCCAAACAAGATTAAGATTAATGACTAAATATATGATTGCCATTAGTTTATCTGAAGCAAACAACTATTTTGTAAAGAATGCTACTAAATTAAAAAGACTTAAGAAGTTTGGTATTCTAATTGATATTGCAAACGGACACATGAAATCAATGCAAGATACAATTAGAAATCTTAAAAAGATTTACAAAAACAAAATTGTCATCATGTGTGGTAATATTGCAAATCCTGTAACATTTAGATATCTATCTGAAGCGGGTGCAGACTACATTAGAGTTGGTATCGGTGGTGGTTCTGGCTGTTTAACTGCAAGCAATACTGGAATTTTCTATCCAATGGGAAGTTTAATTTTAGGTTGCAAGAAAATTCAAAAGCAAATGATGCAATCTTACAAATTAAACAAATCGCCTAAACCAGCAATGATTGTTGCTGATGGTGGAATGAAGAATTATGATTACATCATAAAAGCTTTATTCTTAGGTGCTGACTACGTAATGTGTGGAAGAATCTTTAGCCAAACATGAGAAGCTCCTGGCGAAAGATGATCTAAATTAAAAACAGATGAAGATTTAAAAGCAAATTGACACAACATTGATAAACATGATAATTTCTTATTTAGACCGGATCTATTTGACTACAAAAAGATTTTCTATGGAATGAGCACAAAGAAAGCTCAAAGAGAAATTGCTAATGCTAACTGCATTGAAAACTGTTTATTTAAAACATCAGAAGGTGTTGTAAAAGAAATTCCTATTTCATACACTATTGAAGGATGAACAGAAAACTTTGTAGCATACTTCACTTCTGCAATGAGTTATACAGAGTGTAGATCGTTAAAAGATGTTAAAGAATTTGATGAATATCGTTTAATGACAACTGAAGCACAAAATTCTTATAACAGATAATAAAAAAAGAGCTTATGCTCTTTTTTTCTTGTTCTTTCTTAAATCTACTTCCATTTCACAGTAGACACATTTTCAGATACCTTTTTTACTTGTTGGTACAAAGATGTGTTTGTGTCCTTGTTCTATACTTGAGATACATCTAGGGTTTTTACACACTAAATCATATCTAGCTTTGGTTCCATCATAGTAGTAATCACGTTTAGCTTTTTGTTTAGCTCATTCTAGTAATTGTAGGATAAGAGCCATTCTTATATATTTACCATTAAGAGTTTGTCTGAAGTATGCAGCTCTTGGATCTTTATCCACAGCCACTTCAATTTCATTAACTCTTGGTAGGGGGTGAAGAATTGCCATATCCTTTTTGGCTTCTTTTAATTTGTCTACAGTTAAAACATAACTATCTTTTAATCTTTCATATTCTTTAGGATCGAAGAATCTTTCTCTTTGGATTCTTGTCATATAAAGAATATCTAGATCTTTTAAATTACCTTCAAGTTTGCTCACTTCTTTATATGGCATTTTGTTTTTCTTAATAATGTCATGTATAACATGAGAAGGCATTTTTAATTCTTCGGGAGAGATTAAAACAAGTTTAATTCCTTTATATCTAGACATTGCCATTGTTAGCGAGTGAACTGTTCTTCCATATTTAAGGTCACCACACATACCAATAGTTAAATTATCTAATCTTCCTTTTTCACGAAAGATAGTTAAAAGGTCAGTTAATGTTTGTGTTGGGTGGCAGTGGACACCATCACCTGCATTAATTAATGGGATATCTGTTGCAAATGACCCAGATAGTGCTGAACCATCCTTAGGATGACGCATTGCAATAATGTCTGCAAATTGACTAACTGTTTTGCATGTGTCAGCAACGCTTTCACCTTTAGCAACACTTGATGATGATGCATCACTAAATCCAATTACTGTTCCACCAAGTTCAAGCATAGCTGATGTAAAGCTTAATCTTGTTCTTGTGGATGGTTCATAGAATAATGTAGCTATTTTCTTTCCATCACAAACATGAGCATATTGTTGTTTGTGTCCAATAATGTGCATTGCTCTTTTGATAAGATCGTCTATTTCTTTTACTGATAAATCTTTAATATCTATTAAACTTCTCATAATTACTCCTTAATTCAGCTCTCATCTTGCGGATTATTTCTGAAAGCGATAAGTTTTTTCTTATCTGCTTCCTTTATATATCCTTCTTTTGCTGCAATATCAACTATTACATCAAAGTTAGTTAACGAAACATTTTTTAGGTTTGCTTGTTTAAATCCTTCTTCGCTTCTTTTCATTCCATAAGTGAAGATTGAAGCAACACCCAAAACATTGATTCCACATTCTCTTAAGTGACTTGCAACATCTAGACAAGATCCACCTGTAGATACCAAGTCTTCTATTACAACAACTTTAGAACCTTTTGGCACTTTTCCTTCGATTCTATTTTTTCTGCCATGGTCTTTTGTACTAGATCTACAATATCCCATAGGAATTTGCATTAAATGACCAACTATAGCAGCGTGAGGAATTCCTGCTGTTGATGTTCCTACAACAATTTCAACATCTGGATATTCTTCTTTAATCATTTGTGCTAAACCATTTTCAATATCCGCTCTTACTTTTAAATCAGATAATGTTAATCTGTTATCACAATAGATTGGACTTTTAATACCACTTGCTCATGTAAAAGGTTCATTAGGACTTAAGAATACCGCTTTAATTCCCAATAAATCTTTTGCTATTAATTCTTGTAATTGTTTTCTATCCATATTAATCTCCTATCCAACAAACGCCTTTACACATTTCTTATATACAGCTACAGGATCTTTTGCTTGTGTAATAGGTCTACCCACTACTATGTAGTCAGATCCTGCTTTCTTGGCTTGGGCTGGTGTCATAACACGTTTTTGGTCACCTTTATTTTTCATATCAAAACGGATACCGGGTGTTACAGTTAAGAATTTCTTTCCACAAACTTTGTGTACTTTTTGTGCTTCCATAGCTGAACATACAACACCATTTAGTTTACTTGCTTTAGCTAATTTAGCATAATGCATAACAACTTTATCTATTGGTTCGTGGATTAAAATATCACTTTCCATACTTTGTTGATCAGTTGAAGTTAATTGTGTGATGGCAATGACTAATGGATGTTTTCCATCTTCTCTAGTTGCGCCTTCCATTGCGGCATGCATCATTGCTTTTGTTCCACTTGCATGAATACTAAACATATCAACATATTGATATGATAGAACTTTAGAACATCTTCTAATTGTGTTAGGAATGTCATAAAGTTTTAAATCTAAGAAGATCTTATGTCCTCTTCTTTTTAATTCTTTTAAGAAGCTTGGACCAGCACTATAAAATAATTCCATTCCAATTTTTACAAATGGTTTTTCTTTGATAAATAAATCTAGAAAGTTTAGTGCTTCTATTTTATTTGGAAAGTCACAAGCAATTATTACATCTTTTCCCATTATTTACATCCTCCTATAATATCCTTCAATGATTTAATGTTGTATTTTTTCATTACCTTTGGTAAATCATTTATGATTTTCTTACATGCCAATGGATCAACTATGTTTGCCGATCCAACTTCTACAGCTGTTGCTCCAGCTAGCATCATTTCGATTACATCTTCTGCTGTAGAGATTCCACCCATACCGACTACTGGTATTTGAACTGCATGAGCAACTTGATATACCATTCTTACTGCAATTGGGAATATTGCATCTCCAGAATATCCACCAAATTTATTTTTTAAGATTGGTTCTTTAGTTTTTAGATTAATACGCATTCCTGGAATTGTATTAATTAATGAGATACCATCTGCTCCAGCCTTTTCTACGGCTGTAGCTATAGCTACTATGTCAGTTACGTTTGGTGATAACTTAACAATTAGTGGTTTAGTTATTACCTTTTTAACAGCCTTCACAACTTTAGCTGCTAATTCAGGATCTGTTCCAAATGCCATACCACCGCCATGAACATTAGGACAAGAAATATTTAATTCAATTCATCCTACTTGTGGGCATTTGCTTATTTGTTTGCAATTGTAAACATATTCTTCAATTGAGAATCCACTAATGTTTGCCATTACTTTTTTCTTAAAGACTTTTTTAATTTTAGGCATTAAGTCTTTAATGACATTATCTACACCAGGATTTTGTAATCCAACTGTATTTAGCATTCCATTCTTGCCTTCGGCAATTCTTGGTGCAGGATTTCCAAATCTTGCTTCTTTAGTTGTTCCTTTGAATGAGAAGGAACCTAAGATGTTAATATCATAGAATTCAGCATATTCATATCCAAATCCAAATGTTCCACTGGCCGGAATAATTGGATTATCTAGCGTAATGCCGCACAATTTAACTTTAGTATCTATCATAGTAACTCCTTTCCAGGAAAGACTGGGCCGTGTTTACAAATTTGTTTAGGTCCGCTTCTAGTTTCTAATGTGCATCCCATACATGTTCCTGTTCCACAACCCATTCTTTCTTCTAACGAGTATTCACCCATACCGTTAGTGAATGCATGGATTGCTTTTAGCATTGCCATTGGACCACATGTATATAGGTAATCATATTTAAGGTTTTTCATTGCATCTATGCAAACACCTTTAATACCATAACTTCCATCTACTGTAGTTACTATGACATTTGCTCCTAGTTTTTTAAATTCATTTACATAAAACATTTCTTTTTTGGTATTGAATGCCATAATTATTGTGACTTCAATACCTTTTTTAATTAGTTCTTTGGCTAAAAGGTATAGTGGTGGAATCCCAATTCCTCCACCAATTAATAATGTGTGTTTTTTAGCGTTTTTTAAATTGTATCCAGTGCCTAGGTTGGTTAAGATATTTAGTTGGCCTTTAGTTCTAGACAACTTATCTGTTCCATGCCCTAAGATTTTGTATAACAAAGTTAATTCGTTATTTTTAATGTTGCAGATAGATATTGGTCTACGTAAATAATATCCATCTATTTGAACATGAACAAAGGTTCCGGGTCTATTACAATCCTTAACATCACCCTTAAGCACCAACTCATAAACGTTTGGTGCTATTTGCTTATTCTTGACTATTTTAGCTGTTACCTCTCTCATATTATTTCTTGTAGACCACCTTTCTATTGCATACAGTTAATTGATTAACTCCATATACTTCATAACCTTTAAACGGAGTATTATGTCCTTTAGAAATAAAAGTGTTAGGATCAATTATTCCTTTTGCATTTAGATCTCAAATTGCAAAATCATCATTTGCAGGAATGTTAAATCGTTTTCTAGGATTGTTAATTAGAAGATCTAATAATTTATCCATTGTAATAATGTTTTTCTTGACTAGGTATGTGTATAGCAACGGGAATGCAATTTCTATACCACTTGCACCAAAGGCACTATCTTTTAATCCTTTATCTTTTTCTGATTGTGCATGCGGAGCATGGTCTGTTGCTATCATATCGATAGTTCCATCTTGGATTCCTTTAATTAGAGCTTCTTGATCTTGTTTGCTTCTAATTGGAGGATTAATCTTAAAACATCCATCTTCCTTTAGCATTGAATCGTTAAGAATTAAATAGTGTGGCGCCGTTTCACAAGTAATGTCTAAACCATCTCGTTTGGCTTTTCTAATTAATTCAACAGATTCCTTAGTTGAAACATGGCAAACATGATATTTGCATCTAGTTTCTCTTACGAGTTCGATATCTCTTCTTACTTGCTCATATTCACTTGCTGAACAAATTCCTTTATGATTATGTTCTTTTGCATATTGTCCATCATGAATATAACCACCTTTTATTAGCGTGTTGTCTTCACAATGTGCAACTATTATTTTATTTAAAGCTTTAGCTTTCAGCATTGCTTCTTTCATTAAGCTATTTTGTTGAACGCCTTTTCCATCATCAGAGAAAGCAATTACTAAATCTGCTGTTTGTTCTAATGGAGAAATTTGTTTTCCTTCTTGGTTTAAAGTAATTGCCCCATATGGTAGAACATTTATTACTGCATCTTGTTTAATGATCTTTAATTGGTCTTGAATGTGTTCAACTGTATCAGATATAGGATTTAGGTTTGGCATAGTAGCAACTGTAGTGTAGCCGCCTTTAGCCGCGGCTTCAGATCCTGTCAAAATTGTTTCCTTATAACAAAATCCCGGTTCACGGAAATGCACATGCACATCAATGAAAGCCGGGATAATTGTATACTGACTAGAATTTAATTCTGGGTATTGGTCAAGAAACATTAAAAAATCTGTATTTCTTTCTCCTGGACCAAAAATGTTAATTTTCAACTTACCCATAAATTTGTTCTTATGATATTATAATCACTATTTATATATTTTTATATAAAAATATAACTTAATGTTATTTGTGTACCATTATTTTGGTTTTATCTGGGCTTCTGGCTTTATGTGCTAGCTTTTACTTTTTCTATTATTCTTGTGTATTTTGTATAAACTAGCATTTAAAATAAAAATATTAAATTTTCAAATACACTATAATTTAAGTGTATTATTCCATAAATTTAGGAGAATAACAAAATGAAAAAAATATTAAAATTTCTTTTACCTGTCAGTACTATTGTTGCAGGCTTCACACCATTAATGGTATCTTGTGGTGGTAATAACCCTGGTGGTAATTATGATCTTAACTGAACATATGTAAGCACTGATCAAAAATCACATATGTTTGTGCCGTCAACACCCGAAGAGGATTTACCAACAGAAGAAAAAACTTGACAAGACGCAACAAGACTTTATGCTAATGCTATTAAAACAAAGAATGTTTTGATGACAGATGATTTTTTCACTTCTTGAAATGAATATGCAATAGGGTATGCTTCTATGGGTAACAAAGGATCATATGCTTATGGGCATCTTACTTTTGTTGACGCTTCATTAGATAACTCAGTAAAATATCCATCTCCAATGATTTTAATGTCTTTTAATTTCAAAATTGAAATATATGTAACAGGAGAGCAAGAGGGACAACCAATTGAAATGAAACAAATTTGGCAAGGTGAATTAACAAAATATCCTTTCTTTGCGAATTATGCTGGTCAAACCCCAGAGTGTTGAGCAATAAAACCAAACATTGAGATTTCAGATGAATTATTAGCAGACACAGATTGAAAGGTTCATTATTATGGATATATGTCTGTAACAGGAGGGGCTACTGTTGAGTATAATGCTACTGTAGACCACACAATTGGTGAAGCTTCAAAGGAAAAGCAAGATGAATTTACTACAGCAGTGGCTGAAGCAACATTTAAATCATATTACTTTAGTAAAATGGGATATATTCCACCCGAACCCTAGTAATTAAAAAAAGAGGATTTCCTCTTTTTTATTTTGCCTTTACAAAGCTTATTGTATTGATAATTGAAATTGGTAATGGTAATATAGCTATAACTATTCAAATAATTGGCATCAAATCTTTTTTAGTTAACCCACCAATCTCCATCTTTTTGATAAGTAGTGGTAAAGCACCAAACAAAGTAACTACAAATACTGCGCCCCAAAATACAGCATTTAATATAACCATTAATTTTGTGTTTAATCTTTTACTATTTGTAGTGTAACTTTTTCTAGATACAATAAATATCATAGCTAATACCAAAGCCGCAATTGCTAATACACTAATCACAATGTGCAACATATACACTATTTGGCTATTTATGATTGTAATATCATTATTTCTAGCAATTCTACAAATAGCCGCAAAGACGCAAACAACTGTAACTAAGAAGCCAATTATGGCTGATGTTAGCAGAATTGGTTTTAAATTTTTCTTTCCTTTTGTCATATTTTTCTTCCTTTACTTATTAATGATTTTCTGGTGACATTTCCACAGCCTCTTCTGGAGCTGATGGAGCGCCTTCAAGACTTGGCTCGCCGCCTTCAGTTTCATCATTTTTGAAGATTGCAATAGATGCAATTCTATCTTCATCATCAAGTTTGATTAATTTAACACCTTGAGTTGCACGACCAATATCTCTTACTTCAGATAATGACATACGAATAATCATATTTTTCTTTGTCATGATTAAAGCATCTTCATTACCTTGGACTGCAGCTGCAAAGACAAGTTTTCCAGTCTTTGGAGTTACTTTTAACGTAGTTACACCTTTAGCACCACGTTTTGTTTCACGATATTCTTCAACATCAGTGATCTTTCCAACACCACGTGTACCAATTGATAGAATTTTATTACCAGCTAAGCTAGTACTAAATCCTACAACTGTACCACCATCAATGTTAATACCTTTAACACCAGCTGCTGTACGACCCATGTTTCTTACATCGGAAACTTTAAATCTTACTAGTTTACCAGTAGAGTTTCCGATGAAGACATTGTTGTCTTCTGCAACTATCTTAACATCAAATAGTCTGTCCCCTTCTTTTAATCCTAAGGCAATCTTACCATTTCTGTTAATGTGTTCGTATTCAATTAATGATGTACGTTTTACAATACCATTAACTGAACAGAAGATTAATGATTTTTGTTCTTCATAATCATCTATTGGTAGCATTGTGATAATCTTTTCATCTTTTTCAATTTGGATGAAGTTAATAGCAGGGATACCCTTAGATTGTTTAGATCCTACAGGAATTTCATGTCCTCTTAATCTATAAACTTTACCATAATCTGTAAAGATTAAGATGTCAGTGTGAGTGTTTGCCACAACAATCTTTGCAACATTATCATCGTTGTGTGTTGCTGTACCAGTTACACCTACACCGCCACGGTGTTGAGACCTATATTCATCAATAGGAAGACGTTTTAAGTATCCTCTTGTAGACATAGTAATAACAATATCTTCAATAGGAATTAGATCCTCATCATCAATTGAAGAAGATAGGTTGTAAGCGATTTCAGTTCTTCTGTCATCACCAAATCTATCAACAAGTTTCTTTAATGCAGCTAGAATTAAATCAATTTGTTTATTCTTATCATTTAAGATTGAGTTGAATTCTTTACAAGCCGCTTCAAGTTCCTTGATTTCATTTGTAATCTTAGCTTGTTCCATTCCAGACAATGAACGTAATTTCATTTCTAGAATTGCTTTAGCTTGAATTTCACTAAGTTTGAATTTCTTCATTAAGTCTTCAAGAAGAACTTTATCATCCTTAGCCTTCTTAATCATATTGATGATTTCATCAATATGTTGACTAGCAATATGCAAACCTTCTAGAATGTGAAGTCTTGCTTTTGCTTTTTCTAAATCAAACTTAGTTTTTCTAATAAGTACTTCAATTTGGTGATCAATATAAATTTGAAGTGCTTGTTTCATGTTAAGTACTTTAGGTTCGTTGTTAACCAAAGCTAACATGTTAACTGAGAAGTTTGTTTGTAGCTGAGTCATCTTATATAGTTGGTTTAAGATAACTTCAGGAACTACGTCTCTTCTTAACTCAATTACAATTCTTATACCTAAACGGTTAGATTCATCACGTAAGTCTGTAATTCCACTAATTTTACCATCCTTAACTAATTGAGTAATCTTTTCAATTAATTGTGATTTGTTTACAACATATGGAATTTCATGAACAATAATTCTTGGTTTTCCATTGTCCATGTATTCAATATCAGTTTTAGATCTTACTGTAACTGAACCGTGTCCAGTTTCAAAGTATTCTCTAATACCACTAGCACCAACAATGGTTGCTCCTGTTGGGAAGTCTGGCCCTTTTAGTACTTGCATAATATCATCTGTTGTACATTCAGGATTCTTAGCAACAAGTTCTACACCAGCAGCAATTTCATTCAAGTTGTGTGGTGGCATGTTTGTTGCCATACCAACAGCAATACCACTTGAACCGTTAGCTAACATGTTAGGGAATGTTGATGGTAGAACCAAAGGTTCTTTTTCTGAACCATCATAGTTATCTACTAAATCAACAGTGTTCTTTTCAATGTCAGCTAGCATTGTGTCTGCAAGCTTAGACATTTTAGCTTCAGTATAACGCATAGCTGCAGCACCATCACCATCGATGGAACCAAAGTTACCATGTCCATCGATTAATGGATATCTCATAGAGAAATCTTGAGCCATTCTTACCATTGTTTCATAAACAGCAGTATCACCGTGTGGGTGGAACTTACCAATTACTTCACCGACAAGTCTAGCTGATTTCTTATATTGAGAACCAGAAGTCATGCCTAAGTTTCAAGCAGCATATAGAACACGTCTATGTACTGGTTTGAAACCATCACGAGCATCTGGTAATGCTCTTGCAACGATAACACTCATTGCATATTCAAGGAAAGAGTTTTGTAATTCCTTGGCTATTTCTTTTTCATCAACTTTAGATTTTTCTAGTTGTTCACGAATATTATTTTCATTTGCCATAATCTAAACTCCTTTCCTTATGCATCAATGTTCTTAACGAACTTAGCATTTGTTTTGATGAAGTCTTTTCTAGGAGCCACATCATCTCCCATTAAGAAGCTGAATTGTTTATCTGCTTCAATTGCATCAGCAATTGTAACTCTAACAATTGTTCTGTTTACTGGATCCATAGTTGTTTCTCACAATTGTTCTGGATTCATTTCACCAAGACCTTTATAACGTTGAATAGTGTATCTTTGGTTTCCACCTTCTTTTTTAAATTGTTCAAGTTCTTGGTCGGAGAATGCATATTTAACATTCTTACCAGCTTGGTATTTGAACAAAGGCGGTCTTGCAAAGAAGACATGTCCTTGTTCAATAAGTGGTTTCATGTATCTAAAGAAGAATGTTAACATTAAGATACGAATGTGAGCACCATCGACGTCGGCATCAGTCATGATGATGATCTTGTTGTATCTTATCTTTGTCATATCTATTTCAGGTAATACACCAATACCGATGGCAGTAATCAAGGCTTGAATTTCTTGATTATCAAAGATCTTATCGGTTTTAGCTTTTTCTACGTTGATAATCTTACCACGTAGTGGTAGAATTGCTTGGAACTCTCTGTTTCTACCTAATTTAGCTGATCCACCAGCCGAGTCACCTTCGACGATATATAACTCACAGATTGATGAATCTCTAGAAGAACAGTCCGCTAGTTTACCAGGAAGACCGCCTGTTTCAAATGGAGATTTTCTTCTAGTAATTTCTCTAGCTTCTTGTGATTTCTTTCTAGCTTCTGCAGCAAGCATGATCTTTTTGATGATCATCATTGCTTCATTTGGATTTTCTTGTAAATACTTTTCAAGAATTTGACTAGTTACACTGTTAACTAGTTGTCTTACTTCAGTGTTTCCAAGTTTTCTCTTAGTTTGACCTTCATATTGAGGGTTTGGGTGTTTAATTGATAAGATTGCAACCAAACCTTCAGTAACATCATCTTTAGTTAGCTTGTCATCTGTATCTTTCATTAACTTCTTTTCAATTGCAGCTTTGTTAATGATTCTTGTTAATGCAAGTCTAAATCCTTCTTCATGTGTTCCACCTTCAGAAGTATTAATATTGTTACAGAATGAATATAAAGAGTTTGCATAACCTTTGTTATATTGGAAAGCAACTTCGACATTAATGTCGTAGTATGTTTCTTCTAGAACGTTAGGAACTTTAGTTTTTTGTCTGATTTCACCATAGATGATATCAGGAACTAATGGTTCTTTATCTCTGTTTAGTTCTGCAACGTATTCATTTAGACCACCCTCATATAGTCATTCGTATTTTTGGTCAGTCTTTTCATTAATGTAAACTAACTTAACACCTTTGTTTAAGAAGGCAAGTTGTTTCATTCTTGAAATAATACGTTCATCTTCATATGGAAGTTTTTCCATAATTGTAAAGTCTGGAACAAATTCAATTGTTGTACCATGAGGTTTTGTTTCAGATTTACCAATAACTTTTAATGGTTCAACTGCATGACCACCATTTCTAAATTCTACAAAGTAGGTATCATAGTTACGGTTTACTCATACTTTCATATATTCTGATAAACCATTAACACAAGATGCACCTACACCGTGTAATCCACCAGAAATCTTGTAAGATGTGTTATCAAACTTACCACCAGCATGTAACACAGTTAAAACTGTTTCTACTGTTGATTTCTTTGTTTTTGGGTGAATATCTACTGGAATACCACGACCATCGTCGTCTACGACAATGGCACCATCTTTCTTTTGGGTAACGATAACTCTGGTAGCATAGCCACCCATACATTCGTCGATTGAGTTATCCACAATTTCCCAGATAAGTTGGTGAAGACCGTCTATACCGGTAGAACCGATATACATTCCAGGTCTTTTTCTAACTGCCTCTAGACCTTCCAAGATCTTAATATTGGAAGAGTCATATTCAGCATTATTAACTTTTTGTTCTTCTGCCATATTTTTACCTGTTATTTTCTTGTTAATGTTAGACAAATGTCATTATTGACAATAACTTTGTCGCCAGGATAGAGTTTTCTACCCCTACGATTGTCATTTTGACCATTAATAACTATTGTGTTTTGAGCCAAAAAATCTTTAGCTTGACCACCCGAAGATATAACATCAGCAAACTTCAAAAGTTGTGCCAAAGTTATGAACTCAGAACTAATTACAATGTTCTTGTCTAACATAAAGAAATTATAACTTAATAAACTTTTTTATACCAATATATTTATATATTGGTATAAGAAGAAAGATTACTTTCGCATTTGCGCGCGAAAAGAGGCTAAATTTAAGGCATTAGAAATAAACAGGTCATTTTGATCGTTTTTGGACAAAATTTGGCTTATTTTCTTTTTAGTGTATAATATCACTACCACTAAATGGGGATGCACAGGTTTCGACATCTAGCATATCTGATTTAAGTGGCAGTGGGGTTAGCCCCTTATAGCTCAAGGCTGTCAACGTGCAGACTCTGAAAATGTTAACCTTGAAGAAGCTTTCATGGCTAACAAACTTCAACAAGCTAACTACAACTACGCATTAGCCTAGTTTAACTTAGCTAACAACTAATAATTCTTTATCTTTTTATTTGTTGGTACTGTTTTAAGATAAATATCTCTATTGATGCTAATAAGATAGACGAAAATCATTAGCTATGTCTATACCGTGTTAGTTTGATTACACAAGAGTATGGATGAAGCTAGAAATTCAAACTAAACTGTAGAAGCTTATTTTGGGTGCTAGATGGAAGTGGGTTCGATTCCCACCATCTCCACCATAATGAAAAAAACCAGGAAAAACCTGGTTTTTTTGCATATTCTGATACTTTATTTTCAATCTTTTAAAAACCAAAATATTAAAATTTTTTGTATTTTCCATAATAACCTATATAATACATATACCACTCAAGACGGAACGGCTGTCTTGAGTGCTTTTATTTATAAAGGATAAAATATGGAAAAAAAGAATAATCAATTACTTGAAATAATCAAGGAAATTGCCGATGCTAGAGAAGTAACAGAAGATGTTGTTATTGCTTCTTTAGAAACAGCAATGAAGAAAGCATATGAAAAAGAAACTGCATCTATTGATGAAAATCATGAAGCATATGCTGGTGATAAGTGTGAAGTAAAGATTGATAAAGAAACCGGAAAGATTTCTTTATACCGTCTTTTCACAGTTATTGATGATGCCTCAGTACCTGAATGAACTGATCCAGATACTGGAGAAAAAGAAAAAGACTATAACGATTACAACCAAAAGTTATTATCTGAGGCTAAGAAAATGGATAAAAACGCTAAGGTTGGGGATATCGTTAGAGAATATATTGATATCAACACACTACCTAAGCGTGTTGTTACACATATGTTATTAGTCTTTAAACAAGGTGTATCTATTGAATCTAATAAGAACATCTATAAAGAATGAGCACCAAAGATTGGTACTATTGTTTATGCTGAAGTAGAAAAGATAGATCCAAAGAGTAAACTTATCCAAGTAAACTTGGGTAAGACATATGGAGTAGTAAGAAGATTAGATGCTAATCCAGATGAAAGGCTATTACCTGGTGCAAAATATAAGTTTGTTATTAAAGATGTTAAAGAACAAACTAAAGGTTGACCAGTTGAATTATCAAGAGCTAGTGGTTTAATCGTTACAGATTTATTACACACTAACATTCCTGAAATTCAAACAGGTGTAGTTGAAATTAAAAAAGTTGGTAGAGTTGCTGGTTACAAGACTAAAGTAGCAGTTAAGTCTAACCAACCAGGAATTGATGCTATTGGTGCTTGTATTGGTGCAAGAGCTGATAGAATTAGACCAATTCTTCAAGAAATGGGTTCAGAAAAGATTGAATTCGCTAATTATGATGAAGAAATTGGTAAATTCATTGTTAACATCTGTAATCCAGTTCCAGTATATGGTTATCACATTGATGAACCAGTATTTGAAGAAGATCCTGAGACCGGTAAGAAAAAAGAAGTATCAGGAAGAAAAGTTACTTTAGTAACATCTGATGATTATAGAGTTGCTCTATTAATTGGATTAAAAGGTAAGAATGTTAAAATCTTATCTCAATTATTAGAAGCAGATATAGATGTTATTTCTGTTGATACAGCTAAAGAAGAAGCTGTTGATTATGTTAAAGTGGAAAGAATTGTTACACCAACTGCTGTTGATGCAACTAAGAAAGAAAAACCAGTTAACAAATTTAGTTCAACAATCAATAAATATAAATCTTCAAATGCTGATATTCTTGAATCAATCGACAAAACAAACGAAGTTGTTGATGATGCAACTAAAGCAGCACCAGTTGAAGAAGTTGTAGAAGAAGATGAACAACCAGTAGAAATTAGCAATGAAGAACTTAGTTCTTATGCTGATGATTTAGCAGCTTTAGATGAATTAACTAAAGATGTTAAGAAGAAAAAGGAATAATCATGAAAAAGGATAATAAAAAGAAAAATGATTACAAGTTTAATCTAAAAGCATGATTGATTGCATCCACTTTTAGTATTATTTCAGCAGCACTAGGTGTTGCTAACTTAGTAATCCATTATGTAGATAAATAATAATTAGGAGGTTTAACATGGCTAAACCAAATAAGAAGAAACAACAGGATACAAGAAAGTCAGTTGATATTAAAAAACAAATGAAAACCATTAAGACCGGAGTTCAAAATGGTGTATTTGTTTTTACTGGCCCACTAACTGTAGCAGAATTTGCTAGTAAGTTAAATAAACCAGCAACTGAAATTATTAAGTATTTCTTTATGAAGGGCAAAGCTTACCCTTTAACAAAGTTATTAACTGAAGAAGAAATGGGTGAAATTTGTTTAGAATTTGACCTAGATTTTGAAAAGAAATTACAACTTGATGAAACAAATGTAATTGATAACCTTATTGTTGAAGATAAGGAAGAAGATAAAGTAAAAAGAGCTCCTGTTGTTACTATCATGGGTCATGTTGACCATGGTAAAACAACATTATTAGACAACATCAGAAAAAGCCATGTAACTGCCTCTGAATTTGGTGGTATTACACAACATATTGGTGCTTACCAAATTAACCATAATAACAATCCAATTACCTTTATAGATACTCCAGGCCATGAGGCCTTTACAGAAATGCGTGCTAGAGGAGCAAGCATTACTGATGTAGTAGTTTTAGTAGTAGCTGCTGATGATGGTATCAAACCACAAACTGAAGAAGCTATAGACCATGCTAAAGCAGCTAAAGTACCTATTATCGTCTTTGTTAATAAAATGGATAAACCAGGTGCTAAAGCAGATAAAGCATTATCAGATTTATCTGAAAAAGGTTTAACATGTGAAGAATGAGGCGGAGATACTTTAGTGGTTAAAGGATCTGCACTTAAAGGTGAAGGTATTCCACAATTATTAGATGCTATTTTAACCTTAACTGAAATGTTAGAGTTAAAAGCTAACCCTAACAGAGATGGTATGGGTACATGTATAGAAGCTAATATGGATAAAGGTTTAGGACCTGTAACCACATTACTAGTACAAAACGGTACTATTAGAAAAGGCGACTTCATTGTTTTAGGTGAAGTATATGGAAGAGTTAGAGCAATCTTTGATGATTTAGGAAAAGAATTAAAATTTGCTATTCCTGGTCAACCAGTTAAAATAACTGGATTATCTGAAGTTCCTGTTCCAGGAAGCAAATGATTAGTAATTAAAGATGAAAATTTAGCTAAAGAACTTGCTAAGAAGGTTAAAGAGAAAAATATTAATATCTTTAGAAGTCAAATGAAACAAGTTGACCCTAATGATACAAGTAAGAAACTTAATCTTGTAATTAAATGTGATGTGCAGGGTTCTTTAGAAGCAATTAAAGGAATGTTAGAGAAAGTTAAGATTGAAGGAGCAACAATTGATATTGTTAGAGCGGCAATTGGTGCTATCTCTGAATCAGACATTCAATTAGCTAAAGCTTCTAAAGCTCACATTATTGGTTTTAATGTTAGACCAAATAAAGATATTAAAGATTTAGCACACGAACAAATGGTTAAGTTCTATTTCTATAATGTCATCTATAAACTTAAAGAAGATGTTATAAACATGCTATATGGATCTTTAGATCCAATATCTGTTGATGAAGACCTTGGTGAGTGTGAGGTTAAACAAACTTGAAAACACTCAGCAGTTGGAACAATTGCTGGTGTGGCAGTAACTTCAGGTAAAGTAACTAGAAATGCTATGGCCAGAGTTATTCGTGACGGAAAAGAAGTTTATCATAATGAAATTGCTTCATTACGTCATGGCAAAGAAACGGTTAATGAAGTAACTTCTGGACATGAATGTGGGATAGTAATTAAAAACTTTAATGATGTTAAGGTTGGAGATATTATTCAAATCTACAAAACTGTAGACAAGTCTGCTAAAGATGTAGTAGAAGCTAAAAAATAACTTTTATAATAATAAAGAAAGGTGGTTGTTATGCAAAACCATCGTAAAAACTATAACCATGATAGAATTCAACAGACAATGTTAATTATCATGTGCAACACATTAAGAGACGAAATATATGATCCAGTAGTTAAATTAGCTACTTTTACTGATCTTAAGTTAACTAATGATTACTCCGAAGCTAGAGTATTAGTAGATACTTATGATCGTAAAAACATAGATCAAGTAGTAGAATCTTTAACTAAAGCAAAAGGTGTTTTCAAAACGGCCTTAGCTAATCAATTGGAAATTAGAAAAATACCAGAATTATTTTTCGAAAAAGATGTTTCAATAGATCAATCTTTAGAAATTGAAAAATTAATTCATGATATTCATAAAAAAGATAACAAATAATATAAATAATAAATATAATTAAAAAACTATGGATGACAAAAAAACAAATACAAATAATCCAAATGAATCCAAGGATCAACCTTTTGATTCGTTAACCAAAACAGCTCAAGAACAATCAGCAGAATTTGGTTCTGCTGGTCATGATGACATTAATAAGAACTTGGGTTCTTTTGGTCCAACTAAAGTTGAACCACAACAAAACCCAACTCCAGAAGTTAAATTAGATGTTGATGCTAAAGTAGTTGAAAAAGCATCACAAGAAAAAATTAACTTTGAAAGATTCACAAAGACAAAAAGAGCAGAAAAGGCCGCTAAAACTAAATTTGGTGAAAAAGTTTCTATCATGTTAAGATCTAAAAAAGGTCTTAGAACAACATGAATACTAGAAATGCTTGTAATGGTCATCATTATTGCCATTTCTGCAACTTTTATAGGTATTTTAACTAAATATAAAGGTTATACAGGAGATGGTCCTGTAAGACTAGATGAAGTTCAAAAACCTTTAGGTGTAGGTCTGGTTTTTGCTTGAATAAGTTTATTTCCTTGCATAGTTCCGTTAGTTTATTTAGTAACCACATGATTTATTGGAATTAATGATGTTGCTAAATCAAGACTATATCACTTTATGTTTTGGATATGTGGATTAGTAGCGCTTGTATGCTTTATTGTCGGTCTAGGATGTTTAATTGGCCCAATGAATGCAGTTAATACATATGTCATATAAAATAAAAACTAGGCAATACCTAGTTTTTATATAATTGATAAATATGAAGCAACAAATACAAACACATAACAAGCCAAATCAATTTGTTAAATGAATAAAAGGCTTATCATCATACACCAAGAATAAAACTATTAATGCTGTATTATTCTTTTTAGCATTCTTTATAATCGGTGGCACAAATTATTATTTAATGTTCAAAAAATTTGTTCCAACTTTTTTTATACTAGACTTCCTTATTATTTGCATTTGTGTATCTTTAATTTTTTTGTTTAAAAAAACAATGTTTGATAGGATTTATTTGCCGATTTTATTAGTTGTAATTACAGGTTTTTATGCGCTAAATGACTGTTATTACAACTATTTTGGCTGTATTGTTTCATTTAAGGATATTCCGGTTTTATTAGCAAACATAAATCAAGTTGCATACCATTCAGCATCAATACAAATGTGAATTATTATTCCCAATATCGTTTTGTATATTGTTTTTGCTCTTGGTATTATATTGTTTAATGCCAAATGAAGGTTTAAAGAATCACAATTAGAGTTAAAATTATCTAGAAAAAGAAAAGTAGCCCTTGGTCTTGGAGTGTTGTTTGGTAGTGTTTTTCTTTATGAATTTTCTTTACAAATGTGGATTTCTAGCGAGGAAAAAAAAGGCAATATAGATGTTAACTATGTAAATTTTAATCCAACTGCACACTTTTCAAATTTAGGCATGATTACTTACTATTTACAAGAAAGCAGACAATTAATGTTAGATAAAGGCGAATCAGTCCAAAATATTAAAGAATTTTTAAATAATGCTAAATTTTTGAATGATGATTACACAAACTGATTTACTAAAAACGGATTAGAAAATCCAAACATTGTTGTAATTATGATTGAAACAGGTGATTATTGCATGCTTAATGAATATACAACACCAAGATTATGGGAATTAGTTCATGATGGCTTGCATTGTAATAGAAACTATTCCTTCAATAGAACCAACATATCAGATGTTATGGGTATAACCGGTTCCTATCCAGAATTTACAATTGATTCTAACAGTAGTTTTGCTATGCCTTTTAATTTGCCTCAAACATTAGGTGATGATTATCAGAAATATTTCACAACAGATTTGGCATCAATTGAAATAAATGATGGATACAACTCTAAAGAATTAATGCCAAAATTTGGGTTTGATGGTGGTTGATATCACGATGATATGATTCCTGACATACCACCTTGGAGATCGGCATGGAATTACTATACACAAGATAGCTTTTTTATGAAAGCTATTCGTGATAAAATTTTAACTCTTGACCAAGCAAAACCATTTTACATACATTATTTAACAATTGAAATGCATATGAACCAACAATTAACGCCTCAGAACAAATTTATGTTTGATGATTTGGAAGAGCGTTTTGCAAATGACTTGGCAACATATGAGCAACAAGGGAAATGGGTAAACCCTTTTCCTAAAGGAACAGAAGATTACAATAGATTTAGGAGATACACTCTTAAAACTATGGATTTTGATGAGGGTTTAGGCATGATTATGGATGTTTTATACCATACTGAAGGTCGTGATGATTTAAAAAACACCCTATTAGTGACCTTAGGAGACCACTCATGGTATGAGCGTTGTCAAGATGGATATACATTTGCTCAGAGAATTAAAGGAATACGTAATAATGATATTCGAGATATAAGACAATATTCAACTGTTATGGGATTTTATCACCCACAATTAAATGAAAAATTTGAAGAAGATTTTAGTAATCATGAATTGAATAAACCGACATGACCTTCAGTTGTTGTACCAACAATTTTAGACTTATTAGGAGCAACATATAATCCTTGGTTATACAAGAACAAATCTATCTTTGATCCAACATATGATGATAATGAGATTTTCTATACTAATTTAATGTATTACTATATGAATGAACACTATACTAGTGATGATGGACATAATATAACACAAATTTATGATGATAATGGCCATAAGTATGATTTTGTGAAAAAACTACAATTCATAGCAAAACAAACTCGAGTTATCGACACAATTTATAGATGAGGAATATTTGAACATTATAATTATGAAGAGTTTATGCCAAAGGAGTAATGTAATATGTTAACAGGTTTTCCAGCAGGATTAATAACAACATTAATATGTTTTGCAGGTGCTGCAGCAATTATTGTTTGTAATAGATTTATTAAAAAGGTGACTAATTGTTATTTCTTTTGATTAGCAATAGCAATTGGTATCTTAGCTTATTTCATTTCGTGTAGATTCGCAATAAGTTGAAAAAATTTTGGTGATTGATTAGCGTCTGGTAAAAATCCACCAGGATCTGAATATTCAGGTGCACAAATTATTTCAAGAGCATTATTGTTTGATTTTTGTCCATTCTTCGGATTTTTAACCCCTATATTGCTAATAGTCGACCCTAGCAGAAAGGCGGCTAGATCAGTAGCGCCAATATTATTATTAGGAACAATCTTTACATGCACAGCCGGCTTTTTAACTGAACCAAGAATGTCAATGGATCCTTATTGATTCTTCCACGGAACCGAAGGTTGAGAACTATATGTTGGACTACACTTAGTTAATATGTGATTAGCTGTAAGTATATTATGTAACACACCTAAATTTGAATTTGAAGGATACTTAATTATGTTGGGTTGCGTATTCCTATACATTGTTTATATATTAGTTGCTAAAACTATAACAGGTTGTGAGCTTGCAACATCTGGATTGAGTTATAGAGATTGAGTAATGAATTATGAGGCAGGTGTGGAACATCCTGGTACATATTATCCTATTACTAAATTACTAGGAGGAAATCCTAAGGTAGCTATGGGATTAACATGACCAACAGAATTAGCAGCCTTTAGTGGCATTGTAGCTTTATGAGATAGGGGATTTAAAAAGTTTAAATGACATGCCTTTGCTAATGCAAAAAACAACAAAATTGTTACCCTACCAACAGGACAAAAAACAAAGCAATGGTGATTCTGATATGATAGTAACAAATTTGTTGAACCACATAGAATTCCATGAGCACCGTTAAAGAAAGTTTCAATTTTCTGATCTAAACCAGCAAAATTTGAAAAAAGATCACATGCATAAAAAAACAATTTGAAATTTAAGTTTAAATGCATTAATTGTTGCATTGGAAATAGTTGGTACGGTTTTATTATTTACCTTACCACTATATTTGTATGATAAAGAAATTTGGTATGGTTGAAAAGTAATCAAATTTTACACAACTGATTCGAATTGATTATTAATGATTGCATCAATCATTAGTATTATTTGTATTTTATTATTGCACTACAAGAAAATCAAAAAGATACCCAATTGGGTAAAATATTTTAAATTATTTGCAACAGCAAGCACAACATTAACAATGCTAGCGGTTTTGGTTTTTAGTCCATTGTCATATCAAATGGGTTATGGTAATCCAGCGGGGTTATATTCAAATTCAAATACTTTTTATCATTTGTTGTGCCCGCTTACAGCTATAGTAAATTATTTGATATTTGAATATAAATCAGATATTAAATTTATTAACACACTATATGGTATGATCCCAACGGCCATTTATGCTATTTTCTATTTATCTATGTCATTATCTCATATTCAATTAGGAAACATTATACCTGTTGAATATGATTGATATGGTTTATCGAACATTGGTATTAGATTTTGACCACTTATGACCATGCTAGCGATCGGCTCTTCATACTTATTTACTTGATGTTTGTGATATGGTAATAAAAAAATAGTGATCAAGCAAATAGAAAAATAAAAACTAGGGATTAACCTAGTTTTTTAAATGGCGGAAACGATGGGAGTCGAACCCATGCACCGGAAACCCGATCTAACACCTTAGCAGGGTGTCCTCTTAACCACTTGAGTACGTTTCCAATAATAAGTATTTATTATTTTAACTTATTAACTTAATCTTTCTTTAATCTTTTGAACCACCATAGGTGTTCTAGCATTAGTTAAAGGATGGTAATAATCAAAGAAGATATCTACTAACATATTTGCCAATTGAATACTATCACTTGGTAGCGTCATGTGTTCAGCACCATGCATAAAACTGATGGTTCCTGTGGTTTCAGATATAACAAAAGCTAATGCGTCAGTTCTTTCTGCTATACCAAATGCTGCTCTGTGTCTAGCCCCATATCTTACTGGTAATAATCTTTTACTTACTGGTAAATAACTTGATAAACCAGTAATACGTAAGTTTCTTAAAATCATAGCACCATCGTGTAAAGCTGATTCGTGGTTATAGAAAATAGAATATACAAATTCAGGGAAGAAAGGACTATCAACCTTATTGCCTAATTGTATATATCTTTCAAGATTATCCTTGTTTTCTATAACAATGATGCCACCAACTTTATTACTGCTTAATCTAGCTAAAGCAGTAGCAAAGTTAGTAATAAACATTGATATTTCATCAACATTAATAATTTTTTTCTTTTTATCTTTGAAGATTTGCGATTGTTTTGCCTTTTTTCTCTTGATACTAAAACGAGCAACTCTTACAAAATAATAAATAACTGCAAGGTTAATTCAAATGATAATAATTATTAATAGAACCATGCAGGTTCATAGTACTTCATTAGTTCATTTACTTTCATTTAGCATAGTTTAATTATATTTATTAACATTGAAAATGTTAATAAAAGTAAATAAAACTTGATATATAATTACTAGATGAAAAACAGGAATTTAATAACTTGCATTATTTTGAATGCAATCATAATCATTTTTTGCGGTCTTGGTATTGGAACACCCTATATCACATACCACGGATTTACTTCTATTGAAATGCGCATAAAATTATATGAATTTGACACATCTATTTTATTGATGGTGTCCAGCTTGATTTTTATTGTCTTTGCGTCCTTAGTTATAACGAGAAAAATTAAATTTATTCCAAACTGGGTCTATATTCTAAAATTTGTTACAACAACCGCTATGACCATGATGATGTCAATGGTTATATTGTTATCATTGATAGATACATTCACCGGACATCACACTTTTGACGTTACTTTGTTTTACACTAATGCCAACCTTTACTTTCATTTATTAATCCCTATAATGTCTATAGTTTCTTATCTATTTTTTGAAAAACCAGTTAATAAAATAAGATTTTTGCAGATTTTGTATGTGTTTATTCCAGTTATTTTATATTTTGTGCTTTACATTTCGTTTGCTCTAGCGCATGAACAAGACGGCACTGTGCCGGTTTTTTATGATCCATATGGATTTTGTTTACATAATACATCATTCATTTGACTATATTGCTGTATATCAATTGGATTCACGTATTTTTTTGGGTGGTTACTTTGGTTAGGAAATAAAAAGATTAATTTATTTAGGAAAGTATAAAATTATTTTTTGTGAAAACACAAGCAACTCAATTAACAAAATATAAACCAAAATCATTAGTAAATAAAATATTCGTTAGTACAATTTTTTTGATGACCTTAACGTGCTTATCAAACACATTTACAAGTCTGTTTGGTGGGTGGGTTATCAACCAGATTGTGGGATCATCGGGCGCATCTGGAAGAGCATTATGCAACACCGTTGACAAATTATGTATTGCTATATCACAACTATTTGGTTTGGGTAGTCAAATAGTTGTGGCGAAACAAATGTCTGATGGAAAAAAAGAATTCGCTAATAAAATTTTTAATTTTAATATTTTTGTTGTTGGTCTTCTGGGAATATCAATATCACTAATAATAATGTTTTTATCCAAATATCTTGTTCTTGCATTATCGGTTGGTAAACCAGATGTCACGCAAGACATTTTAAATGCGGGCAGAAATTATTTATTGGGTTATGCAATAGGTATACCGTTTGTAATCATCAATCAATCTTTAGTTCTAATAATTTATTTAGATGGTGATAGACGTTTAGTTCAAATTTCAATTTTGGGTGGCATTGGTATCGAATGCTTGATGGAGTGATTGCTTGCAACATATATGCCTAACAAAATGCTGGGTGTGGGTCTTTCCTCAGCAATCACCGCCTTAACATTGTTTTCTATATTTATTTGTCATTTTTTCAAAAAAACTTCATCCTTTCATTTTGCTTTTAATTTTAAAAAGTTAAAAAAATCTTTCATGAAAGATGTTTTGGTGCAAGGCTCACCAATGGCTTTAAAATATTTTGTCATTACATTGAAGGTATATTTAATTAATATTATTTTAATTAATGTGGGCAGTATGTCTTTAATTAGTGATGGACCCAAGATTTTATTAACGGTGAGAGCGGCTCAAGATTCGGTCTCGGTACTATTTGAATCCCCGCTAGGCGGAATCATAATGACAACCATTATGCTAGGTACAGTTTTTTATGATGAACAAGATGATTTAGCCTTAAAACAATTAATGCAGTCAATACTAAAATTTGTGGCTATTGTATGTACCAGTTTATTTGTTATATATATGTGTGTGGCCCCATATTTAGCGAGGGTTTTTTTACCTAAAGACACCCCATCATATGGATATGCTTTAAATTTAACAACATTCGGCATGAGGTGCGGTGCCTTTACGTTGTTATTTTTGTGGATTAATTCATCGTTCTTGGGTTTTTTGCAGGCATCTAAAAGAATTAAGTATGCATTTATAGCAACTATATTACAATCATTGGTGATTCCGGTATCCTGTTTTGCTATTTTTGGATTTTCATTAGGTTTAGAAGGTATTTTTATTGGATTTGCCATTAATACAACTTTATACGGAATTATCCATTATTTGATAGCGATTATTAAGAATAAGAAATTTCCAACAACAATTCAAGAACTATTCTTTTTTGACAAAGATTTTGGGTATAACAAAAAACAACAATTAAATTATTCTATAGAAAACAAAAAACAATTGAAGGAATTGCGTGTGCGGGCTGATGAATTTTGTAAGATAAACAAAATTGATATGATTAAAAAAACCAATTTGTTATGAAACATTGACAATGTCCTTCTTAGAATGATTTGTAAAAAAAACAAAAAGAAATTAATAACATTGAGAATTGTGTACACCAAACACGAATTATTGCTTATGACTAGAGATTATCAAAAACCATATAATGTTTTAAAATCAAAACTAGAGCGCAAAATTAAAAATCATTCAAAATCAGCAACATATAGTTACATTTTAAAAACAAACAATATAGTATTTTCTTTATAATAATACTATGTATAAAAAGTGAAAAATTTTAGCTCTCATACCGGCAAGAGGAGGGTCTAAAACCATCAAGTATAAGAATATTCGAATCGTTGACAAACAACCGCTGATTTATTACACTATTAAAGCGGCAAAACAATGTGATTTTATTGATGATATCATAGTTTCAACTGATTCAAATAGAATAGCAAGACAAGCGATTAAATGTGGTGCATCCGTTCCATTCTTGCGCCCAGCCAACTTAGCAACTGATATATCACCAACCATAGATTGTGTGATATATACCATTAATAAACTAAAATCCATTGGTAAAAAATATGATATTTTAATTTTGTTACAACCTACCTCACCACTGAGAAGTAGTAGCGATATACTAAATGCTTTTTTATTGTTTATTAAAAATAAACAAGACTTATTATCCATCAATCAAATCAATATTAACCCTCTTTTATATAGAACAAAAATAAATGATAATCTTTATAGAATAATTAATAAATCCTCTACTTGTCGTAGACAGGACCTACCAACTTATTACAAAGTCAATGGTGCTATTTATATAAATTGGATAAAAACGCTGACGTCTAGCACAAGCTTAAATGATAACCCGATTGGCTATGTTATGCCTTCTCACGCATCTATTGATATAGATACAATGGATGACCTTAATGCAGTAAAAAGGATCATTAGACAAAAAAATACAGCGAGGAAAAAATATGAGTAGAAAAGGAATTTTAAAATTATTACCTTCCACAATGTTGTGCATCATTCCTTGTGCACAAGTTATTTCTGGTTGTTCTGCTTTTGTTGTTGACCCAGAAATTGCAGCACATGATGAAAATAGTTGACAACACGCGATTGAATATATTTCTAATTGCAAACACCCAACCATATATGTAACATGGAATGCATCTTATCTTTACCAACAAGCAGCCAACCTATATTTTGCAAGTAGTCAAAAAGCAATTCAAACGGGGCATACATATTTGGATGAGGAATATAAATATCAAGATCAAATTTTTCTTGCTAGTTTTGATGTTTGGCATTATAAAGAAAATCAGCCCGGTCCAACCCCCGGATCGTTTGCTTTAAAATTTAATACATTAATAGATGAAAATCTAGGATATTCAGATATTTTGGCCAGGAGTACCGCTATAGGTAAACAGGCGCCTGATTTAGGCAACGGGAATAATATGTTAATCACTAATTTACAAGATTTTAATTGTCAATTAGGTGAGTATAACACATTATTACCAGACTATGTGCCTTACGACCCAAATAATAAAACAAATATTGCATTCCTATTGAACAAGATCTTTGATTTGTACGAAAAAGAAGACAAAAACATTAAATTTAATATCGTTATAAATGATTTTAATTGAAGAAGTTTATTTCAAGTTAGTAAATATGATAAAAATGTTTTGGATTCAATCATCAGAATTTTTAATAAAGTCGATAAATTTTATTTACTCTCCGAAGGTGGATATACATATCATATAGAAAATCAGGATTATTTTGATTATAGGATACGAAACGGTTACGTCACATCAAAACAGCAAGAAAATGTGTGGAAAAACATAACCAGTTCTAATAATGAAATTGCAAGACAATATTGCTACTTAACAGATTATTTTTATTTTTATAATAATGAAAAATATTTTTATCATTTTTCGGCAAGTTCTACCGCTACCTATGCCCCATGTTTATTAGACCCAAAAAGTTTCTTAACCAAAGAGACAACATACAAATTTTCCTCGCCATGATTTGTTCCCGGAACATACAAACAAGTTTTGGGCGAGGGCACCAATTTTAACAATTATTTAGAGTCATATCTTACATTTTTTAGATATGAATATAATGAGACATCGCAACCCAAATTTGATACATTGTGTGATCAAGCAACCATCCAAAATTTTGATGCAAGCAAACGCAACTTAATTTTCCTTTTACCTAAAGCTTTTTTACACAAAGAATGCGAAGAACAAATTTTTACAGAATGTAATAAAATATTACAAAAAATAGAGATCAATTTTCCTAAGGAACAATGAAATTATATATATAAGGCCCATCCAGCAATGAAATTTTCTGAGGTAGAAGATGTTGTAAAAAAAATATGAAATAAAGAAGTTTTGCCCACAAACACCCTTATTATCAACCCCATATACCCATTTGAATATCTGGCTACACTAGACCAATGAATGGTTGATTCGGACGTTGAAGAATCTTATCATTTAATCGACCCAAACACTCTGTCTGATGATAAACCAAGCGGCGTTTTTGTGAGTTTTGATATGCTATCTACAGCCATTTATGCAACTATGTCTATGTTTGTCCATGAATATAATAAAACCTGAAATGATGTTAAACATTTAGTAAATCCACAAAGCTTTTATATTCCAAGAAAATTTTCTATATGATCGTATGAATATAGTAAAAACCATGATTTTAGTGATGAAAACATTGCTGCCTTATGAAGATCATATAAACCTCTTTGTCAAAATGGTGAATTTCCAGATATTAACATATTTGAGAAAATTTAAATATTTATAATAATTAAATGGTCTTATTACAAAAATACATAGCCGCTGTTTCTGGTGGACCAGATTCAATGGCATTATTAGATAAATACCACAACAAAATTGTTGGCGTTTGTCATGTTAACTATCATAAAAGAAGTGATAGTAATTTTGATGCACAAATAGTAAGAGATTATTGCAAAAAACATAAAATTCAGATTTCTATTTTAGATGTTGATCAAAAAATTTATAAGAATTGTAAAAATTTTCAAAATTTAGCTCGACAAATTCGATATAAATTCTTTGTTAAATGCGCTAAAAAGTTTAAATGTAATAATTTATTAATTGCTCACAATTTAAACGATTTTTTGGAGACAGCAATCATGCAAAAAAACCGTAAAAGTTTGAATTTCTTTTATGGTATTAAATCAACAAACAAATTTGAGTCATTAAATATTTATCGCCCTTTAATTAATGAATTTAAGGTTGATCTAGAAAAATATTGCCAAAATAACGGCATTAGCTATGCTATTGATTCGACTAACGCTTTAGATATATATGAGAGAAATAGAGTTAGAAAACGATTATCAAAATTATCTAAAACTGAACAAATTAAACTTTATAAAAAATTTGTTAATAGGAATAAAAAACAACCTAAATTAGAAAAACAAGTCAATTTATATCTAAATCAGTGATCTAAAACACAATATTCAGTTAAGTATTTTAAAACAGTTAAATTAGATTTGCAAAACAGTTTAATTTATGTGTATTTAAAAAATAGTTTAATTATTAATATTAACTATAATAAAATTAAATTAGTTAGAGACTATATAGTCTCTAAAAAGTCTAATAATAGTCTAAGATTAGCTGACAATATTAGATTAGTTAAGAAAGATGGAAAAGTAAAAATTGTAAGGAGTTAGCATGTCAAAGAAAATAACAGTTAAAGAATTATTAAACAATTTTGATTTTAATGTTGTTAATAAAGGAAGACCAAGTAGTAGATATATTACCTCATCTGGTGTAGCCAGAATAGGTATTGAATTATCTACTAACATTAAACCTGCTTACAAAAAACAAACTAATATTGTATGCTTTGGTACATCTGAACTTAACTATTTTAAACAATGTTCAATGTATGAATTAAGAAAAATGGCAAGACGTGTTAAAAAGCTAAACCCTCCTATCATTATTCTTAACTCTGCTTTTAAAGCAGATAATATTAAAACTATCTTAAAAGCATTTGGTAGAACAGATATTACTATTGCATCTGTTGCAATGTCTTCTGAAGACATTTATTTTGAATTATCACCATGAGTTGCTAAGAAGATTGCGCCAAGTTCAATTATTCATGGTACATTAATGTCTATATATGGAATAGGTGTTTTGATTACTGGTGATTCAGGCACAGGAAAATCTGAAGCAGCTATGGAATTATTAAAACAAGGACGTATGTTTGTTGGTGATGATGCTATTGAAGTATATAACTTTGGACAAGCTATATATGGTCGTCCATCAGATATAGCTAAACAATTTATGGAAGTAAGAGGTTTGGGTATATTGGATGTAAGTAGAATGTTTGGATGACAAAAAACATTAGAAGAAACTCAAATTCATATGATTGTTCACTTGGTGAACCCTGAATTAGGTAAAAAGAAACTAAATGATTTTGAAAGATTAGGCACAGAACAAGCAAAAGAAAAAATCCGTGGCGTTTATTTACCTAAATATTTTATTCCAGTTACTGCTGGTAGACCAACAGCTAGTTTAATTGAATCTGCTGTAGTCGACTTTAAATTAAAGAAATCAGGTTACAACTCAGCAGAAACTTATTTAGAAAATTACGATAAAGTCATTACTAAAGGAGCAAGAAAATAATGTTTGGTAGTTGGATTCATACACGACCAGAAGTTATTTGAGATCAATTAACAACTCCATTTGCTTTCGGTAATGTTAGATGATATGCCATCTTTATTATGATTGGCTTTATTATTGCTATTGTCGCTTCATGTTTAAAAATGTGAAAAAGATATAAAATATCTACTGAACCATTTTATTGATTTATTTTAATTGGGGTTCCATTAGCAATTTTTGGTGCCAACTTTGGTTCGTGTGTATTGGGCGAACCAGCAGGAAAACCTTGATCAGAATTTTGAACACACTTTGGCGAAGGTTTAGCAATTGAGTGAGGTGTTTTATTTGTTGTCGTTGCTGCATTCATATACTTTCCATTAGTTCTTAAAATACCAAGATATAGAGTTAAAGATGAATTTAATTCTGACCATCAAGTTAAACGAATTAGTTTTTGAATGTACGCTGACGCAATTATTCCATGTATATTAATAGCCCAATTTATTGGTAGATGGGGCAACTACATGAATCAAGAAGTTTATGGTGCAGTTGTTACATCTGAAGGTTTAGCAAAATTTTTACATGATTGTCTACCTTATATGTGAGACACCACAAACCAATGTTATTATCAGCCCTTATTCCTTTGGGAAGGAATAGGTAATGCTGTTATGTTCTTTGTCTTCTATTTTGGAGTCGAGTTTATTAGACAAAGAAAAGCGGGAGATATGGCTGCTGGATACTTTGTATGATATGGAACATTTAGACTTTGTTTGGAACCGTTAAGAGACCCTGAATTTAAATCTGCTGCAACTATGATATTCTCTGCTATATTTGTGGCATTAGGTGTTATCTTCATCTTGCTTAACCATTTAGTAATAGCTAAGGTGAGAGACAAAAAAATATGACATACTTTATTCAAGTATGGTCCTAAAGAAGTGTTTATCATGATTGATTGTGGTTGACATAAGGAAAAGAATATTAAATATAAAGACAGACAATATTATGATTGTGTAAGACAACCACAAGAAATGATATACTTTGGAGCTTGGTAGATTATGGGATTAGAAGTAGAAGTAGTTGGTGAAACTAATAAATTTGATGTTATTTGTATTGGTGGTGGAATAGCTGGAATGACAGCTAGCTCCATTGTTACACAATCTGGATTAAAATCTTGTTTTCTTGAAAAAGATGTTCCTGGTGGGAAATTAATGCATATTGACACCATTCATAATTTTTCTCAACCAAATATATCTGGTAAAGATTTGGGTTTATCTATCTTCAAACAATCCACCGAAGAAGTAAAAACCAGCTATGTTTATGGCGATGTTCAAACAATAAAACCAAAAAATGGTTTATTTTACTTATTTACAGCTGATGGACAAACATGAGAAGCTAAAGCACTTATCATTTGTGTTGGCACAGGAATTAAGAGATTAAATATAGATGGTGAAGACAAATATTTTAATCATGGGTTAAGTTATTGTGTAATGTGCGATGCAGCTATTGCTAAAGATAAAATGGCCGCACTTATTGGTCAAACCAACAATTTAGAATATTTAAAAAAGTTTGCTAGTAAAGTTGATATATATCAACCAAGTGATATTAAATCAGTTGAAGGTGATGGTTCAAAAGTAACTGGATTAATTAAAAATGATGGATCTAAAGTTGTTTGTGATTTTGTTTTTGTCGAAAATGGTTATGAGTCAAATTTAAACTTTCTACCATCAGACATTAAATTAGATGCAAAACAACAATTAATTGTAGATGATAAAATGGCGAGCCCATATTTTGAAGGCGTGTTTGGCTGTGGCGATTGCATTAATAAAGAACCCAAAATGATTCAACCAGCCATGCAACAAGCAGCTATTGCCGCTAATTCAGCAATTAAATATGTAAAATCTAAACATTGATAATGAAAAAACAAACTTTTAGCGAACAAGTAAAAAAAGAAATATGTAGTTTGGTTTTTGAAGACCATTGCTTGAAAGCTTTGCTTTCCTCTTTTATTACTAATAAACTAACTGTTATTTTAAAAGCTAACGAATATACATGGAGATTAACTAGTCAATTTCCATTTATAATCGAATTTATTGCTAACTCATTCAAAAATTTGTATGATGTTAAAATCACCAAACAGATAGATAAGAATGCAACCAATATTAATGGACAGACAAACTATATAGACATAGTTGGTAATTTTGACCAAATAGAAAGTGATTTGGCCTTAAATGATAAATATTCAAATAAAGTTTGTCCATTAGATTGTTGCAAGAGAGCATATATAGCAGGTGCCTTCCTTGCGGGCGGTTCTATCAATTCATTAGATGCCAAATTTTACCATCTAGAAATACGCAGTAGTGACTGAGAATACTTGTTCTTTCAACAAAAAATGTTAATTAGTTTTGGTATCTATCCGGTTTTGACAAAACATTCTAAAAAACAATTTATTCTTTATCTAAAGAAAGTTAATCAGATCTCTGACTTTCTTAAATTAATCGGTGCTGGTAACTGCATGTTGGCTTTTGAAGATAGAAAGATATCTAAGGATGCTAATATGTCAGTTACACGATGAAACAACCTAGATATTAGTAATATTAATAAATCTACCGTTAGTGGTGTAAAACAGGTTGATCAGATTAAAAAGATTAAAAAGTCTTCTTTATGAAACAAACAATCTAATAAATTCAAAGCTTTTTGTGAACTTAGATTGTCCCGCCCATCCAGTTCATTAACTGAATTAGTTAGGTTAATGAAAGAAAAACATAATATTAAAACAACTAAACCAGGTTTGAATCATATAGTAAGAAAATTAGATAAGTTAAGCAAGGAGTAATTATGAAATACACATATACACCCAAAGGTGTTTGTTCACAAAAGTTTGAATTGGAACTAGAAAACAACATCATTAAAAAATTAACAATCACGGGTGGTTGTCCTGGTAACACTATGGCGGTTTGTAAATTAGTAGAAGGACAAACTCTTGATTGAGCTATACAAAGACTAAAAGGAATTGATTGTAGAGGCAGAGGAACTAGTTGTGCAGATCAAGTGGCACAATTCTTTGGATCTATTAAAAAATAATGCTGACCATTAAAGTGTTTGATATTCCAACTAAGTTACATAAATGTAATTTACCATTTAATATAGTTGAACATTGCAATCAATACAAAGACACATATACAAGACACGCAAGCACATTTGCTTGAATGTGTTTATCTAAATATATTGATTTGCGAAAAGTTAAATTTACACAAAATGGTAAACCTTATATAGTTGGTATTAAAAAATACTTTAGCCTATCACATAGTTTTGATAAAGTGGCCATAGCAATATGTGACAAACCTATAGGGATAGATATAGAAAAGACTTTACCACTAGGTATAGCCTCGTCATTAGCTTCTCGAGTATTAAAAGGACGAGATTTGACTTCATACCATAATGCTAAAGATCAATCTTTATGATTTACTAAATATTGGACTAAATATGAAGCTTTCAACAAGCTAAAAGGCGACAAATTAACACTTAAAAGTTTTGGTTATAAGATAAAGAATAAGACTATAACAAAGACAATTAGAAATAAGCAATTTGTGTTAACTTATATATTAAAAAAGAAGAATGGAGAATAATCCATCTTTTTTGAACTTATAATAATTACATATTAAGTTAAGGAGAATTATGGAAGATAATATTCAAACAAGAAGGGTTAATCCCAGAGCATTAAGTTCTATATTAACAATTTCAATGTTGGTATGCCTATTTATCACGTTTTGTATAGGTGCATTCACAACTATGAGAACGGTTCCTGTTTCTGTAACAGCAACTGAAATAAAATGAGAATTAGTATGAAAAAATTGTGCACCATACCTAGTGTTTGTGTTAATAGCATTTTTGTTAGGAATCGTAAAATTCTTTATGTGCACTATGCCATTAAGAAAAGAATATCCAAGCAAAGACACAATTAAATTTCAATTCATAATAGAAATAATTGGTTTAATAATGTTATTAATCGGCTGCCTATCATTAACTTTCCTTTTAGGAACAATTAATGTAGAATCTGAAGCTATTGATGCTTTCCTTGGAACGCCTAATGACCCAATAATTATTGTTCAAGCTATATTGTTAGGTATTCAGGTTGCATGTGGTGGATTAGCATATCATAACTATAAATAAAAAAAGAGGTTGGACCTCTTTTTATTTTCAAGTTTTTGCTCTTGGAATTGCTGGTAATCCAGGCATTCTAAATACTTTATCACAAAGAATGACTGCTAATCTACTACCTGTATTAAGTAATATATCTTGTACTCCTATTACTGGTCTACCATTTTCTCAACTTGTTGAGATAGAACCAGGTTTCTTACTCATACATACATAGAAACCGTTCTTACTATATTTAGCAATAAGTTTTTTAGCTTTATCTGAATAGTTAATAGTTTTGATGCTGTAACACTTATTAACTATTTGTTCAATCTTAGTTTTTAAATCTTGACTAGGTTTGTATAAGAACTTGGGAGTTTTAGGGGCTTTAGCTAATTGGATTACTTTTTTAGCTAAATCTGATCCACCTTTTGATCCATTAACAAAACCTGTATCAAAACTATAAACGACTTTTTTGGATTCTAAGAATTTAGCTAATTTCTTCATATCTGCTTTAGTATCACTAGCAAATTGATTAATAGCAACTACTAAAGGAATTTTATATTGTTGAAGGTGATTTATATGAATTTCAAGATTCTTTAAACCAGCTTTGAAATTACCCTCGCCTTTTTCTAATATTGATTTAATTGTTGATACTAAAACGATACAAGATGGTCTTAGACCATTTTCTTGACAAATTATATTTAAAAACTTTTCAGCTCCCAAATCCGAACCAAAGCCACCCTCTGTTACACAATAGTTAGCTAATTGTAATCCAGCTTTTGTAGCTATAGTTGTAGATACACCGATAGAAATATTAGCAAACGGTCCACCAGATACTAGAGCCATATTTCCTTCTAATGTTTGAACAATATTTGGTTTAAAACAATCTTCCATGATACTCATTATGGCTTTAGTGATGCCTAATTGTTTTAAATATACCGGTTTGCCACTAGTAGAGTAAGCAACTAACATATTGTTTAATCTCTTTTCAAAATCATGCTTAGATTTAGATAAACAGAAGATAGTCATGATTTCACATGCTGATGTAATATCAAATCTTGTTGTATAAGATTTCTCTTTATTAATGTCTACGGTAATAGATCTTAATGATCTATCATTCATGTCCATGCATCTTGCATGAACTATTTTCTCGTGATCTATTTTTAATTTTGAATTTTGATAAACTTCATTATCAATAACAGCAGCAATTAAGTTATTTGCACAAGTTATTGCATGAATATCTCCAGTAAAATGCAAGTTAATTTTATTTTCTGGAGTAATACTTGCTTTGCCAGCGCCGGTTGCTCCACCCTTAACACCAAATACAGGACCAACAGATGGTTCTCTTAAAGCAACTATTGTTTTCTTGCCTAATTTGTTTAATGCATCTGTTAAATTAATACTAATTGTGGTTTTTCCTTCACCACTACTAGTTGGACTTGTTGCAGTCACTAAAATTAACTTACCTTCATTTTTCTTAGGTAATTTATTAACATTTAGTTTTGCAACATAATTGCCATATAGTTCTAGATCTGATTGTTTAAGACCATACTTTTTTGTAATATCAGTGATTAGTTTCATAGTATCTTTATTATATCTATAATAAAGATATAGGAGCAATTATGAATCTAATTCAAGCAATAAAAGCAAGACACGCTGTAAGACATTTTGATGGTGAACCGATTTCTGGCAAAGAAAAACAAGAATTACTTGCATTCATTAAGCAAGTAAATAAAGAATCCGGTTTAAATATGCAATTAATTGTAAACGAACCAAAGGCGTTTGGTGGATTAAAAGCAAAAATATGTAATTTTACAGGATGCGTTAATTATTTAGCAATAATTGGTCCTAATGATAAAAATTTAGGTGAAAAAGCCGGATATTATGGTGAACAAGTTGTATTAAAAGCTCAACAACTAGGATTAAATAGTTGCTGAGTTGCATTGACATTTAACAAAGTTAAAAATGCATACTCCATACCAAAAGGACAAAAACTAGCGTTAGTTGTTGCTCTAGGATATGGAACAACACAAGGACACCCACACCAATCTAAAAAGTTTAAAGATGTCGTTGTCAATAAAGGTAAGCTACCTCGATGATTTATTAATGGCGTTAAGTGTGCATTACTAGCACCAACCGGAAGAAATCAACAAGGCTTTAGAATTAAATTAGAATCAAATGGCAAAGTGAGAATTGTAAATAAATCGTTATGCAAGCATGTCGATTTGGGAATAGTTAAATACCATTTTATGGTTGGTAGCAAATTAAAAAAACATTCTGCTTATTAAAAATTTTATTTAATAATTAGTATATTTTTATTATGCATAAAAATATATCTATTTAATATAATATATAACAATGAACAATACTATTAATCTTAAACAAACGCGTAATGGATATATATGACAAGCAGCTTTGATTGCTTTATATATTTTGTGTTTAATCATTCTCATAACGTTTGTAACCCCTGACTATTTAAATAAACCTTTTAGAAGTGATGGTCATTGAAATAATTATTGAAATTGATTGACTAGAACGATGATAAACGGGAGCAATCCGGGTTACAAAGCCGGTGCCATTATTTTTATAATTAATTCTATTATTGGCAATATTTTCATTTATATTTTTCTTTTTTGATTCGCTAGAGCCTTTGTCCTCACTTTTACCTATAAAAAATGAATTAAAAAATATACTTCCTTGGCTGCGGAGATTATAAATAATTGTGATTTATCATTACATAACCCTAAAGTAGCTATGATTGTTTATGTTTGTAATGATTTAACACCATCCACTATATTACAAACAGCAGCGCAAACATATAAAAACATAGAAGTTTGACTTTTAGATGATTCTAGCAAGCCGGAATCTATAACTAATGTTGCAAATTTTGCCAAGGAACATGGTTATTTTGTTTGTCGCAGAACTGACGAACATAAAAAAGCACACCCAACAATGATTGGCAACATGTTCTATTTTTTGGGATTACATGCGCAAGAATATGATTTTATTTTTGAAACCGGAACATCTACAGTAACAACTAACACTTTTGTTGAAAATAGTTTAAAATATTTTTACTCACCCCTTATGGAGAGCAAAAATGTAGGTGCAGTAAGCGGTTGCGGTTCATTTTATCCTTCTAAGAATGTTTTCAGTTATGTGGCTGGCGTTTCATTACAATGAGGCGATGCGAACCTAAATGGATCTGGTTTTAGATCAACAGGAACACAAATGTATGTTAATGGTTGGGCGGCAGTTTATAAATCAAAAGTTATTGCTTCAATACCATTAGAGGACATTGAATGTCCTTCATGTGATGTGGCTAGATCTTTTTGAATGGCTCAACATGGAATAGATACATGTTTTAATCCATTTGATTTTTCAGGTAAATTAAATACACAAAATATTTATAGATTTAAAAATCAAAGATTAAAATGAGCCGGCGGGGATTCATTTATATTTAAACACTATTGAGCAAAAAGATATCCAGATAAAAAGGTTGATTTCTTTGTAAAGGTTCATTTATTTTCATGTGTTATTTGTTATGTTGCTGGTATTATTTCAGCCATTATTACTGTTATATTATTGGCATCATGTCCACCATTAAACTTCTTCTTTTCAACAAGTGCTTTATTAACGGCAGTTATATTATCATGTCCTTTAGCAATATTTATTATTATTGCTTTGATTGTTTACAAACCAAACATAAGAGTCATTCTTTTATCCTTGTTATCATCATTATTTGAGTTAGCCATTATTTTTAGAAAATCATATAAGTTATTGTTTGTAAGTTTGATAATGGGCAAATGATCTTCTAAATCTGTAACCATTAAAACAGCTGAGAAATTCTCTTTTAAAGATTGACTAAGAATTTGCTGAAGGGATTTTATTGTTCTATTTGTTATTATTGCTATTTGTTTGGTTCTACACTTTTGTGTACCATATATGTCTAGAGGAATTATTTGAGGACCATTATTCGTCTATTTTGCAATGCCTTCAATAATGTGAATACTTGCGGCCCTATTGTCATTCTGACCATATAAAAAAGGATGGGATGATTCGGTAGTTGATTATGATATAGCTCGTAATGATTACAGATTTAAATATATTAAAGAGACAGACGTTTGAAAACAACAACATCCTAATTATTAATTATGAATGCCACACCATTCAATAAAACCAATTTCTTCATCTTTTTAATTGAATTTGGATTCAGTTTATTGTTTTTATTTACTTTTGTGTGCATTCACTATGGAATTACTAATTCAACTAAATTAGGAAAAAAATTACAAAAGTCTAGAATGTTTAATTTTTGATATTTTTTCTTTTTTGGTTTTATTTTGTCATGGATAACATTTGTTGTTAGTCAAATATCATCTATTGCCCTAGGATCAATAGGCATGCCATTAACTATTTTAGGCTTGTTGTATGCAATGACAATCTTCTATAACAAATCAGTTCAAATTGGTGCCATAATACCAACATTTCTTTGGGTTTTATATCAGTATAATGGCTTTACTGAATTTAATTTAGATTGATTAATAAGATTAATTGTCGTGTTAGTGATGGCAGGAGTAGCCATAACTACAACATTTATTAAATGAAAGAAATGGCCAACATTTTTAATTAGTTGTTCTATCGCGTTATTACTAATATTAGTTATCTTATTAAGCAATATTAATGAATACACAACATATTATTGCATAGCAGCATTAATTTCTATCTTATCTACAATTTTCTATTATGCTGTAATAGGCTTCATTAATAAGTGATTGACTCATGTATCCAAAATGGCAAGACAAGGTGCTTATGTTGATAAATATTATCTAATCCCAACAGCTCTAGACGAATATTTTGTTAATCATATTCACCAACACAATCTAACACAAGCACTAGTTCTATCCTTTAACATAATCAGCAATGAAAAAGATAGAAATAAAGCATTAGATAACATTTATCAAATATTTAAAGATGAGAAACCATTATTTTTTAAATCAGCATATGGAACATATGGATTAATCTTATCTAATCCACATTATCAAATACATAATCTTAATAAATCTTATTTAGGCAACCATACTAAATTAAGAGATGAAGATGATAATTTAAAATATCTAGAAAAGCAAGTTTCATCTCTTAATACTGAGAAAATAATAGTAAATGCATATGTAAGTATCTACGGAGTTCATAGTTGCCAACTAGAAGATTTATTAAGAAATAATCAATATGCATTTAAACATGATGATTATGAACATGATCATAATGTTGTGCAATTATTCAATAGTAATCTAACAAATCAAGAAATCAATGATGACAATTCTTTTGTCACATTAAGTCAAAAACTTAATTTAAATGACATTACAGTTCAATTAGAACTATTAAGAATGAATAAATCTAGGAAGATATATGTATGTCCTAGATACTACTGACCAAAGATGCTAACATGTGATGTAAATGTCATTACAGGACAATTTGGTGCTACAGTAGCTAATTCATTATTAAGATATTTAGCTAGTAAATCATTAGAACTATATGTTAATAATGAACAATATCAACAATATCCTATTCTGATTTACTATCCAATAGATCAATTAAATAACAACATATGATCAATTAATGCATTTATTAAGAAACTTAATTTGTTTGGTGTTGATAGAACTAAAATCATCTTATCATTTGATGTTTCCAAATACAAAGTGTGACCAAGACAAGTGTTAAATAACTTAAAAGATCTAGAAAAGCGTAATATTAAATACATGCTAGTTGATATTAATAATATTAAAGGCATAAAGAATTTAAACCCATTTGGAGTCATTTTAAATAAACATATTGCCAATAATAAGCAAGTCTTGAATCAAGCAAAGCAACTAGATCTAAATATTTTATAAGCAAAAAAATCAGAATTACCTATATCTATAGATATAGGTATTTTTGTTTTGACTATCTTTTTCTAAATTTTAGGTCAAGAGATATATAGAGAAATACCCTAAAGGGTATTATTAAACATGAAAGATTTAAAAACATTTAATACATATAATCAAATTACAAAATTATTTGATGTAACAGTTATGACTAAACAACAAATAAATAAACTAGATAACAACCAAGGCTTTTTAGTGTTAACTCCTAAAAAGCATGTGCATGATGTTAAAACACCAAGAAAAACGAGAGATAGTCAAGCACCTAAGTGATTTAGAGATTTTATTATTAATCAGTTTGAACCATTGAGTAAGAAAGTAGACCAAATCAACAATCGCTTAACAGAAATTGTTCAAGCTAACAACCTAATTGATCCAACATCAGAAAAATAGTTAGTTATATAACTAAACAATAAAAAACTTGATAAATTCATGCAAAAAATGCAAGTTTTTTTATTTTGCTTATATCCACTATTCATCACATTAAACAACCAAAACTAAAAAAATAAAAACTACCTTTTTCACTTTTTTAGGTAAAGGTATATATGAGATGAAAATAGTTCAGCAAACTAATGAACAAGAATGTGGTGTTTGCACATTGGTTGCGATTCACAATCACATATACAATCAATTCATTAGCAAAGAACAAGCTCTAGAACAAAGCAATATCTCAGATAATGGGATGACAATTTTTGATTTTGAGGAATTAGGACATAAACTTGGATTAGAATGTGAAAGCTATGAACTTAACTTTGCTGAATTCACTAATCTGAAGATTAATAGTTATTTTGTTTTATTACTATCTGTTCATGGAACGAATGGTCATTATGTAATAGCTAGGAAAAAACAAAAATATATAGAAATATATGATTCATGTTCATCAAAAATGAATAAATTGTCCTATAGTGATTTACAAAAAGTGTTCCTAAATGTTTTAATTCTAGTTAAGAAATGCCCAAACAAGGCTTTTGTCAAAACTTTTTCAAAAGCAACAACATTACTAATGTTTGATTTAAAGTTTGTTTTGTTAAACTTAGGATTGTCAATTCTATTATTAGCTTTATCTGTGGCAAGTGCAAGTTTTTTGAATTATATTATTGACTTAGCTATAGCTAAAAGTTCTGTGAACAATTTAATTACCATCTGTTTTATTTTCATATTAATTTACTTCTGCAACGACATTTTGACATATGTTGCTAGTTTATACATGTCTCGGAATGTCAAAAATAATTTTGTTTTGTTCACGAGCAAAATTTTGTCTAGTTTACAAACTAAGTTACCAATTTTCCTAAACAAAGTTGATAAGAACTGGATATTTAAAGTGGATGAATGCGTTTACAACATTGCAAACTTTTGCATTGTAGAGATTAATAAATTTATTACCAATGTAATTTTCTGTTTTGTGTGCATATGTATTATTGGATCAATTCAATATTATCTTCTCATCTTTGTTTTCGTTTATGCAGTTATTGAATTCATTTTCTTTTTGTTTAGTTATAGAAAAAAGCAAGAAGTGTTTATGTCAATAATAAGAAATGAGAATGGAAATGCTCAATACTATAAAAATTTAATTAATTCATTAAATAATGAAGTTTGATTGACAAAACGAAGAACTTTAATTGACAGAATTAAAAATAACTATAGTAATATATATAAAAATTATTCCGATGTCATCATTTTTAAACACAACTCATTATTATTTAAATCTTTGCTTAAAAGTTTATGTGAAATTTGTGTAATTGGACTAATGTCATATTTAGTCATTAAGCAAAATGATTTAAGTATTGGTAAACTAACTTTCGTTATATCAGCTTTTGCTCTATATAAAAATTCCGCATCTGGTATAAGTGATTACTTTTTATATAAGTTAGAATTTAATGTCTACTGACAAGTTTATCAAGATTTAACTATAGTTAGTAATGCTAAAGAAAATAAAACATTTAAATTAGAAGAAAGCATTAAATCTATTTGTTTTATTGATGAAGATGTTAAAACGCAACTTCTAATTAACAAAAATAATTTAATATCAAAACCAGTCATTGATTTATTAAAACATTCAAATAAAATTTTAATTAACAACCGAAATATCGAATTGTCAAAAAATTTTTGAGAATCAATCATTGTTTTAGATCAAACATGCAATGCCGATCCACATTTATTAATAAAACAAATAGAAAATAATCCAGAATTGTATAGTCAGTATCTACGATACTTCAATATAGATCTAAACAAAACAAACCTATCTTTTTATGATAGCTTGATTATTAACTTTTTGACCTTGATATCTGAGAAAGATAAATTAATTTTTATTGATGATGTTATGTCTTGCATCAAATCAAAAGACATGGTAGTCATAAAACAAATCATTAATAAAGTTCGTAAAAACAACATTGTTATTGTTACCGGAAAGGAGAAATATGATTAAGCAAAATATAAAGATTGCCATCTTGTTTATTTTAGGTTTATTAACATTTTGATTAATAATGTTTAATTTCATTAAATTAGATGTTACAACAACAGCCATGATAAATTTTGAAACACAAGAATTTATTGTTGATGCTAAAAGTGCCGCTTATATAGAAAGCCATAATCGACGTGAATATCTAAAAATGGAATATGAGCATCAATACTTGGATTGTAAATTATTTGAACCTTATGGTGAAGGTGAATATAGGCACTATCCAATCATGGTAATAGATGATGTGGTTGATCAAACGCAAGGTTTATTAAACACAAACCTGATAATTGATAAGTTGAATATTTATTATTACCTATTTAAAAAATAAAGGCATAAGCCTTTATTTACATGGCGCACCATACTGGAGTCGAACCAACAACCTTTAGATCCGAAGTCTAACGCTCTAATCCAATTGAGCTAATGGTGCATAAAGATGATTATAGTTTCTTTAATCGTCGTTCTAAATCATCTTTTAATGCTTTAAAACCTGACGGTGTTGGAATCACATCTTTATGAGATTTAAGGAATTTTGGATGAATGGCCTTAAAAGATAAGTTAATTTGACCATATCCATCATCACCTATTACTAAAAAGTCATATGCATCACCTAAAGCAAAGAAGTTGTGAAGACTCCTTACTAAATAATCAGAAACATTAGAGATATGACAAATACCAACATTGCCATCAAAAGAAACTAAAACATAAGTTTTAGAGATGGAAATGATGGTCCCTCTAACTATAGATTTATTAATTTCATATTGTGATTGCATCTTTCTATCATTATAAACTTTACAATGTCTAATAAACAACACAAAATCAATCCAATCTTAAATAACAATTTACCATTATTTGGTATTTTGTGTTTTTGTGGCATATGTTATTTAGGTTTTATTCTTAATTATTGGTTTTTGTTATTTTTACTATTATTACCATTAGCTTTTATGAAACATAAGCCAAATTGAAAACAATGAATAATAATAGCATCGTTTGTTGCGTTATTTAGTTTATTAATTGTTTTTGCTAGCGATTTTAGTTTGATTGAACTTATTAACAAAAGACCGACTTTTATTAGAAATGCAATATTAAATTTTTTTGACAGACATTACAATGATGAGATGTCTAGTTTTATTAAATTAATATTATTTAATATTAAATCTAATGACTCATGAGTCTTCTATAAACAAACAATTGATTTAGGAATTGTTTGACTAATATGTATTTCGGGATTCCATGTTTCATTAATTTCTAGAATTATTAAATGAATTTTTAAAAAGAGAGCCAGAATTGGAAAGTATGTGAATATAGGAATTATTGGATTTTACTCCTTACTATTAAATTTCTCTTATGCAAGTTTAAGAGTACTATTGAAACTTTGTTTTGGTTGAGTTTTTTATAAATGTGAGATTAAAAAACTTAATAAACTAGGTTTGATTGGCTTGATTTTATGTATATTAAATCCAAAGTGTTTTACTAATTATGGATTTTTGCTTTCATTTTTAGTTTGTTCAATAGCTTACTTTGTTAACTCTTTAGAATTGAATAATAAAATTATTAATTCATTAATAATTAATATATTTGCTTTTGTTGTTACCATTCCTTTTTTAGTTGAAATGAATCATAAAATATCACTATTGACTTTTCTCAATGCTTTCATTTTTACATATTTTTCAGCATTCATATTTCTATACTTTTTAATTTTTTGTTGATTACCATTTATGTCAATTATTCATTATGGAATTATGGTGTTTGCATATGTGCTGGTTGGAAACATGAGTTTTAGTAATATTTTTATTCAGTCGGACTCTTGACCAATATGAGGAATTTTTATATATTACGGTGACATAATTGGACTAGAAAAAGCACTTTATCTTATTGTTTATAACAATAAGATATAATTAAGAAAATGATTAAAGTGTACTATGGCTCTAATATCGATGCCATCAATTGAAAAATCTACTCTGATTACATTAATAAAGCAATCAGATTTTTTCCTACAAACACATCATCAAGCGAGATAGCTAATCAGTTATGTCAATGCAGTTTATTTGATATGGGAGCACCATACGATGTGTATGTTGTGAATATTAATAAATGAAAATTAACTGATGAAGCAACAATTCAAAATATCAAAGATCTTCATTCACTAAATAAACCTATTATTTTTGCTTTTGAAAGTACAGCAGTTAAAAACAAAGTTTTTACCTCATTAGATATACAAAAAGTAAAAGCAACGGCCATAACAAAAAAATCTAAAGCGTTAATGGTTCATAAATTATTGGAAAAAGCAAAGATTACACTTCAACCACAATGCGAGGGGTTATTAGTGGAGATATTGCCTGAGCAAATTGAGTTTATCCAAAATGAAATTACTAAAATGCAACTTCTTGGACAAAAATCATTTACTGAAAAGGCAATTAAGCAAATTGTTTTTGATCTAGGCGATGCAACAATATTTAATATTGCTGATTCTTGAATAAACGGAAATCAAGAACAAACAATTGAACGTCTTAATGACTTAATGTCCAAAAACGTAACTATTCAAGCATTCATTCCAATCTTTGCTTTAAAATTAGTTCAAATTAAATTGTTTTTGACTGCAAAATTAGCAAGATGATCCAGTGATATTATTACTTCAGCTATGGGCATTCCGTTTTGATTGCAATCAAGTTATAACAATCTTCGCCCATATGATAAAAACCTAGATAGAATCAATAACATTCTTGACAAACTATATCATTTTGATATAAATGTTAAAAAACAAAGAAATATACCATATACTCAATTAATAAAAATACTATTTGAATAAATTATGAAAAAATTAGATAAAGACTTATACATTAAGCATGCTAAAAGATTAAATGCAATTCTAGATGACAAATCTACTTTTTTGAGTTTCTTAAATAGAAGTGATTTTAAACAAACCATTCAAAATGAATTAAATGTTTTGTCAGCTTGTGAAAAACTATTTCCAAATATTGATTTAGAAGCAAAGCTTACATCTAAATCTCTAGTTAAACAATTTAATAAAGCAACTAAAGAAAATTTTAAACTAGATGAAAAGTTTAAATACGAAGATGAAACAGATTTAATTGATGCAATCAATTACTTGGCTACATTCTGTAACAATATGTTTAAAGTTAATCTAGATGATTTGGTTGCTGGAAAGAATGTAACAGCAACAGATCCAAAGATTGATTTAAGAGCAAAACCAGAAATGGATGATGATGCACCAAGAATGAATCGTAATTTCGCTTTTGCTGCTGGTGGTATTCCATTAGCATCAACTCCATATGAAAATCCATATTTTGTTGGCAAAGCATATGCAAAATTAACTGATGATATGAAGCAAGGAAAGTTTTATCAATATAAAACTAAACCACAAGTTATTCCTATCATGAAATGAATTTGTGTAATAGGATTAATGTTAATTGGCTTAGGCGCACTTATCGCTGCTATTTTAATATTCATGGCTTCATCTTTAACTGTAACTGATGGTGAAGAAACAGCAAAAATCAGCGCTGTATTTGGAACAATTGGTAGTGGAGTAATGTATATTTTATTAGCAGGATTTAGCGCTTACCCTATATACATTATGCTTAAAGGCTTATTAGGTAAAAACCTAAACACTAAATATAACTTTTCTTGAGGTTTTGTTGCAGTATTCATCTTATTAACAATAATTGTTGTTTTGCCTGATATGAGAAGTACATGATTAAATCCATACAACTTCTCTCCAGATCAGCCTGTTCAAGCTATGGCTGCTTATTACGGTTGAAAGACAATGTATATTGTTATCTTGTCATGCTTAGCATTTGTTTTAATTCCTATGGTTGTTGGAGCAATATGCAACCCTAGACCTGATCCAGATGCTATAGAAAAGAAGGTTAGAGAATATATTGACTTGTTTAGTGCTGAATCTGGATCAAATCCAGTTCCACCTAAAGCTGATGTACAAAAACCAACAGATGTAAAACCATCTAAATCTAAAGACAGCAAAAAGAAGAAATAATTAAATGATTGATCAAAAGGAAATGAGAAACTCAAATTTTAATGTAAAGAAGTTTTTCTTTCCTTTTTCACCAATTAAAAGTTTTAGATCTATTCGATTATTATTTCTCATTGCCATTTTAATTGCTTTAAGAATTGTTTTAGGATTATTAACAATTAGAATTGCACCATTTTCATTATCCATTTCTATTGCTTGAGTACCATTAATGGTACTTGGATGATATTTTGGTCCTGTTGCTGGATTGTTTTTAGGAATAATTACCGACACTATTAGTTTTTTAATGGCTGGTGGTGGTATATGGTTTTGATTGTATGCCATACAAGAACCTATTATTGGATTATTGTCTGGATTATTTTCAGGTTGATGTAGATTTAGAAAATCAAAAGAAAAAATTAATATTACATGAGATGTTGTAATTAATCAAATCATGGTTATTGGGTTTGCAATTTTAACTTATGTAATATTAATTGTTTGATTAAATCCATCTATAGAATTTCAACATTCTGATCCAGAACTTGAACATTTTTATACAGTTTATAAGTGAGTTGCACTAAGTGGAATTACACTGTTAGTTATTATTTATGAAATATTAGTGATTTTAACTTTGACGAAGAAGATAGGAAAAGATGATCATCATACGATGATTAACTTTATCTATACTAGTTGTTTAGTGGTTTTCATAATGTTACTATTTTCTATAGCTTTAGGTCCAGTGACTGCAGTAGAATATGTTAAATTTATTGGTGGCGTCATTCCGGAAGGATATTTAAAGTTAGGCTCCTTATTTTATTTGATTCCTAGAATAGCTGTTGAAGCAATCAAAGTACCATTAGAAGCCTCCATTTTGTTTGGTGTTATTTGTTTATTTGATAAAAAAGTTTTGAACATAGTTAATAAGATAAATAACAATTGAGAAATGGCCTAACTTTATATTTTTATCTATAAAAAATATATATAATTATTTACATAAATCTACGAAAGGTGGTGAATTTATGCAAAAAGTAATCGTTAAAGATGGCGATTTAAATGACGCTATGAAGAAATTCAGCAGAATCTCTGCTGAAACTCGTAGAGCTGCACAAGCTCACACCTATTACTTAAGACCAGGTCTTAAGAAAGCTGAAAAATCTAAACAAGCTCAAAGAAGAAAATTTAAATAGATAGAGAAACAAATATGAAAAAAGTATTCAAAAGTATTGGATATTGCTTGTCATTGCCGTTTGTTTTTCTAGCTATTTTGTTAAGTCTTTTGTCTGTAAAGAGAAAAGCTAAAAAGTATTTAAGAGATCCAAATAGTGTTTTCTTACAAGATAGACAAAAAAAGGTATACAAACTATTTTCTAAATATTTATATTTAAAAAGAGTTGAAGTAGTAGCTGAAGACATAGATAAACTGCCTGCTAAGCAAATGTTATACATTGCAAACCATAAGGATAATTTAGATCCAATGGTTATGTTTAAAGTTTTGTATGAAGCTAATAAACTTGGTCCAACATCTTTTGTATGTAAGAATGAATTATCTAAACATTGATATACAAGAAGTGTAATTCAATTGATTGATGGAATTTTTATTCAAAGAGATGATGGTAGAAGTATATTAGCTTGCTATGATAAACAAATGGAAAATATCAAAAAGGGATTTTCTGTTATTGTTTATCCTGAAGGAACAAGAGTTCCTGGTGATGAATTTAAAACATTCAATCCAACAACTTTAAAAGTTGCTTTCCAAAATTTTGTTGCCATTGAACCAATGGTAATTTATGGGGCAGATCATAAACGCAAAGCTTTTAATAAGAAAAAAGTTTATGTGTCAGCATTAAAACCAGTTCAACCTAATAATTTCATTAATATTAAACAAGAACAATTAATGACAACAATTCAAGGTAATATTACTGACAAATACATTGAATTAAAATTAAAGGCACAAGGAGACAAATAATGATTTACTTAGTAACATTTCATGATCATAAAAAAAGACTATCAAATCTTGACCATGAAGCACAATTAAAAACTTATTGTTGGAAATCAATTTTAAAATTGACTGAACATAAAACAGTTATTTACCCCGTTGAAACCTTTTTAGTTTTTAATAGAAAACCACTACCTAACAGAGTTAACATTGTTTATTCTTATTACAACAAAAAAGTAAAAGATATTAACAATGTGTTAGTTAATAATAACTTTAAAGACATTATTAGTTCTTTTGCCGGACAAAATGAAGACTTGTATATTATTGGTTCAACAAGAGACATGATTGAACGTTTCTCAAAGCATGTAGATTACATCATCGATTATTCTACAGATGAAATGGGCTATACTAATGCAATTATTTTTGATTCAATAAATTTTGCTGATTTTACTTTATTGAAAAAACAAGAACTTGAACACTATGACATAAGATATTTTGTTAGAGAAAAAACAAACTTTATAGGATATTAGTCATGAATGAACTAAATTTGAAATTGACAGATTTTGATGGGCCTCTTGATTTACTCTTAACTTTAGTTAGAGAAAACAAGATGGATATTGAACACATCAATATTTTGACAATTGCAGATCAATATTTAAAATTTGTTTATTCACAAAAAGATTTAGAAATTAATGAGGCTAGTGAATATTTGCTTATAGCAAGTACATTGGTTTGAATTAAATCTAAAACCATTTTAAGCTTCACTGTTAAACTATCAGAGGAAGAACAAAGTCAAATTGATGCTGAAAGGCAGAAACTTATTAATCAAATCATTTTATATAAGAAATATCGTGACTTAGTTCCTAAGCTAAATAATTTCTATGATCAACGTGGTAAGATGTTTTCTAAGAAACAAGATGATGTAGAAAAAGTGCTTAACACAAAAATTAACAAAGAAGTTTTTGTTATTCCAAATCAAATTAGTTTTAATGCTTTGCAAAAAGCAATGCAAGCAGCTTATGATAAATGAAAATTAAATTTATTTAATAATAGAAAAATTATTGTTCAAGAAGTTTCTGCTGAACAAGTTGAAAAAGAAATACAAGAAATATTTGAAAAATATCCAGATGTAACAAAATATTCTTTAACCGACTTCTTTCAACTAATAGATGAAAAGTATTTGTCTGACCAATATTTAGTAACATGTTTTGTTTGCTTACTGGATTTAGCAAAGAACGGACAAATTGAAATACATCAAAAAGATTTCGAACAAGAAATATATTTCGATGTTATAAGGAGATAATATGAATTACAAATCAATAATTGAATCAATTCTATATACAGTTGGATCTGAAGGTGTTGAACTTTCTTCTTTGAAGAAAGTTCTAGGTATTAATACCAATGAAATCAAATCCATTTTAAAAGAATTAGCTAAAGAAATGGCTGACAATGAAAATTGTGGTCTATGTATAAAAGTATTTGGAGACAAGTACTATTTACTAACAAAAGAAAAAAATCATGAATTTTTAGCTAAGTTAGTTGACATTAAAACTAGAAACCCATTAACTCCTGCTTTGCTTGAAACATTAGCTATTATTGCTTATAACCAACCTTGTACAAGAACCAAGATAGAAGAAATTAGAAATATTGATCCAACATTTGCTGTTGATAGATTAATTGAATTAGGTTTAATTCAAAATACTGGTAGAGCAGATACTCCTGGTAACCCATTCTTATATGAAGTAACGCAAAAATTCTTTGAATTGTTTGGAATCAAATCATTAAAAGAATTACCACCAATTGAAGAAGTTGACTTTAATGTTACAGATGATGATCTAAACTTCTTTGATAGTTCAAGATAAAAAAAGAGCATTAAGCTCTTTTTTTATTTGCTTTTTTAATCATCTGTCTAGCTACCTTCTTAGCAGCTCTTTGTACCGTTCGTTTTAATTGATGGGCAACACGATGTGTTCTAATAACGCTTATATACAATTTTAATCTCTCTGTTGGGGTTAAGTGTCTATAAGCCTTTCTTAAGCTCTTTCGAATAGGTTTAGACATTGCTTTTTTAATTAAATAGAAACTATGTTGCAATGAACACCATTGTCTTTCAGTTAAACCAATACGCTTAGCAATAACAATATTTCTTATTTTTACACTGTAAATAATAAATAAACATATTAAGTTAACGCCTTCGGACACAACAAGACCCACGACTTCTTCTATAGGGATATTTTCTCAAGTTAGGAAGATTGCATAGCAAATCCAGCCTGCTGAGCACAAGAACCATACAATTCACTTAAATCACTTATTTTCGCGTGTATCTTTAGTTCTAATAACAAAGATCATGTCGGGCACAAGCAAGAAGATCTGACTAACCACAGCCACCCACATTGATATCTGAATTGCTATATGAGCCCAGTTTGGCACCGAATTATTACTTACTATAGTAAGTAAACTAAAAATTTCACTCATAATTGCCTCCTATAGGTAATCTAATAATATAATAATATATATAAAAAAATAAAGGTGGACAAAAAAATGAAAAACAATTTAACCTACACTTTAGACCAAATTAAGAAATTCAACGACAAGGAATGACAAGAATTCCGTAAAATGCGTTGAGGTCAAAAACAAGAAACGTACAACGACAAGGATAATATCCCTGATTGATTTTGACCAGCTCAAAAAGAAAAAGACAATGAAATCAGAAGAAAAGCTTGAGCTAAGAAGTGTAATGCTTATGCACAATCTACAACTCCAGCTGAATGATTCATGCCTAGTAAAAAAGATTACATTGAATTCCTAGAAAAAGTAGAAATTCGTAAAGCTAAAATACTAGAAAAGAAAGCTGCTAAGAAATAGTTACTTGTTAACTTTTAACTGATACATTTTAGATTGCAAAAAATCTAAAGTGTATTTTTTATTTACTTTAACAAAAATAAAAACTAGGTTTACCTAGTTTTTAGTTAAGTTTAACATAGATAGCTACGTGCTTTAATCCAGTGTGTCCAACTACAACTGTTGGGAAGCAAACTAGATCATATGGAATTTGTCCGTAGTGTCTAGTATATTCAGCTAAATATTTAGTTTTAGTTTCTTCATTACCAAATGGAACAAACACAATTGCTTTTTGTATTTTTTGATTATTGTATTTAGACGCAATGTGTTTATCTAAAATGTTAAACAAACTCTCATAATCTTTAACTGTATCATAGTTTGTTAATCCATTGTGATCAAATAAGATAACAGGTTTAATTTTCAATAGTTTGGCTATAGCAGCTTTAATTCCACTAACTCTACCACCCTTTTTAAGTTGTTCTAAATCTTCAACCATTAAAAAGCCTACACGGTGTGGAATAACTTGTTCATCAATAAACTTTTGAATATTAGCTTCATTGCAATCATTTGTTTTTAAGAAGTTTTTAACTTCTTCAATAGTTCATGCAAAGCTATAACCTATATCACATGTCATTACAACATTTAAATTAGGGAAATCATCTTTAAGTAATTTTCAAGAATTAACATTTCCAGATAAATTCTTATGAATTGGAAAAACTAATACTTGATCGTATTTGGAACACATTTCTTGTGCCACTTTAAGCATATCAGGCATTGAGGCTTGAGATGTTTTAATAGATGTTTCTTTGCTTTTTAATGCATTTTCTAAATCTTGTTCATGGAAATCAACACCATCTTTAAATGATTTAATTTCATTACCTTTTTGGATTGTTACACCTAAAGGTAAAACTTTTACATCATCAAATTGTCCATCTTTAAGATTAGATGAAGAATCCACAATAAAACCAATTTTTTTATTATTTAAGCCTATCATAATTAAGTTATAATTTTTTTATTATGCTAAACATATTTTACCAAAATAAAGCACTAAATGATACATTAATAGTTAATGTATCATCTGGTCCAGTAAGCGATGTTCAAACTAAGGAAAACGTGACAATTGGTTATTGTGGAAATGCAATAGCTTTCATTAACATTGCTGAAGGATCTAAAACAGCAGGTAATAACTTGTTAAAAGAAGGATTATTATTTCCAACTAAACAATTAATAGAGTTTATATCATCAATTGCACAACATGATGTATCATCATATTTTGACAACGGTTTTAAAGTAGGCTTGATCGAACAATGTGAAGATATACAAGGCACACACTTACATAAGTGTGTAGTTAGTATTGGAGACAAAAAATTAAATATTGTCTGTGGTGCACCAAATGCTAGACAAGGCTTAAAAGTTGTTGTTGCAACTAATGGAACAATGTTACCGTCAGGAAAACAAATCTTAGCTGGCCAATTATTAGGCAATAAATCAGAAGGTATGCTTTGTAGTTATAGAGAACTAGCTATTGATAAAGAATCTAAAGGGATAATTGAGTTAGATGATCCTTATCAAATTGGTGATTATTTTAAAGAAGTATATGTAAATTTAAAATAAAAAAGAGCTTTAGCTCTTTTTATTTTCCGACACAGAAGTTTGCAAATAATTTATTTAAGAAGTCTAAGTCACCATTTCCGATTAATTCATTTAACGAATCATAGCAACTATGTAGATGTTCAACTAATAAATCTATTGGTTGATTATGTTTAGCTTTATTAATTACTTTGTCTATTTGATCTATAGCTTTAGATAGAGAACCAATTTGATCAGCAGATTGTAAATAAGCCATATCTGTTTTATTTAAATCAATAGCTCTAACTTTCTTAACTATTAAATCCATAAGTTGATTAGCTTTTGATTTTTTGCAACTGAATAAGAAGCCGGCTGTTTTATTTTTTCTTCTTAAATCTGATTTATTCAAAATCACTATGTGATTTTTATTTTGAATCTTTTTTAAAAGTAGATTTTCACTTCTAGAATTTGTCTTAGATGAATCTAGAACTAATAAAATTAAATCTGCTTTTTTTAATTCTTGATATGTTTTTTTAATTCCTAGCGATTCAATAACACTGGCTTTTTCTCTAATACCTGCAGTATCAACAAAGTTGAAAGTCAAATCTTTGTAATTTATTCTTCCCTCAACAATATCTCTAGTTGTTCCTGGAATATTTGATACGATTGCCTTATTTTCATGTAAGAGTTTATTTAATAAACTAGATTTACCAACATTTGGCTCACCAATTAGTGCAATGTTAAACCCTTGTGTTAATTTATAAGAAATTTGTGAATATTCATAAAGTTCTTTTAATTTTTTGTTTAATGCAGTTAGTTTTTGAACAAGAACTTTATTTGTAACATTATCAACACCATCATACTCTGGATAATCAATATTTACTTCAATTGAACCAATTAATTTAAATAATTCTTCAATAAATCCCTGAATCTTCTTTGTTAATTTATTATTTAGAGAGTTTTGTGCCAACTTTAACGATGTTAAATTAGTTGCATTAATGGTATTGTTGATACCATATGCATTAATTAAATTGATTTTTCCATTCAACAATGCTCTTTGTGTGAACTCACCACGTTTCGCATACGTTGCACCGGCCTGAACAAGTAACTCAATAATTTTGCTTGCAATAAATAACCCGCCGTGGCAATTGATTTCAATAATATTTTCACCGGTGTATGATTTTGGAGCAACATATTTCATTACTAAAACATCATCAATAGGCGATTTACCATCCAATATTGTTGTGTGTTGAATAGAAAAACCAACTTTTGATATTTTATTAGATGAGATTTTGTTGATGATTTTAAATGTATCATCACCTGATACTCTAATAATGTGAATAGCACAATTTAATGGTGCTGTTGCTAAAGCAACTATTGTTTTCATTATTGTTTAACTCCTGATAATAATTGATATATTTGATTGTAAATTAAAACTTTTGGACTATTTAAATATAAATTATCTTGTAAATCAATTACCTTATTGGCAATTTTAGGGAATGCATTTTTACAGATTTCTAAAAACAAATTAATTTCAGGATATTCCATTTTTCTAAATTTGTTTAATCCTTCATTAGCAAAATGCAAAGATTCACTACCTGATAATTTTTTGATTATTTCATAATATTCAATGAAATTGTCATAGTTGTTTTTCAATGAATCTAAATCATAAAAACATTTTTTAATTAAATCTTTATCTAATGTTGATAACTCTTTGGTACTTAAATATGAATCAACTGCTTGAATATCTTTTGGCAAATAGACATTAAAGCATCGACTTCTAATAGTGGGAAGAACAGCATTGTAATTTCTTGTAGTAAAAATTGCATATACACCTTTAGGTGGTTCTTCCACAAACTTTAATAAACTATTTAAGATTGATTTGGAAGCATATTCAATATTTTTAATAACATAAACACGTATATTACATGCCTCAACTCCAGATTTATTACATCTAGCAATTAAATCAATAACTTCTTGTTTCTTCATTTGTTTACCTTCATAAACAAACAAATCAAAATATTGATTATTCTCAATCTTTTTACATCAAACGCATTCTCCGCAACCATGTTTAGGACAGATAATTCCTTTTAAAATATCTTTTAAACAATCATCAAAATTAGACAATGGTGCTTGTCTAACAATTAATGCTTGAGGAATTTTATCTGTAGAAAACAGTTTATTTTTCATAAACTTTTAATTTTTTATTAATGGCTCTTTTAACATCACTGACAACTTTTTCAAAAGGTTGTTCAGCATTAATAACAACAATACCCTTTGGGTATTTCTTAACCATTAGTTTATAACCGCGATAAACTTTTTGATGTAAAGAAAGTTCTTCACGATCTAAACGGTTAAATTCTCTTTGATTATTTTTTGTTATACGTTTTAATCCAACTGAAGGTCTAACCATTAAAACAAATGTTAAATCTGGTCATAAACCTTCAAGTGCTTGCTCATTTAGCTTTTTAACACGTTCTTGCCCCAAGCCTCTTGCTACACCTTGGTAGATTAAAGAAGAGTGAACAAAACGGTCACACAACACAATTTCATTGTTGTCCAAGTGTGGCATGATGTAATCATGAATGTGTTGAGCTCTTGATGCAGCAAACAGCATTGCTTCAGTAATAGGAATAATTTTGTAATCCAATTTATTCAAAATAATATTCCTAATATCTTCAGCAATAGGATTATTTGTTCCACCAGGTTCCCTGGTTCTAACAACTTTATTAGGATATTTCTTAAGTAAATAACGATAAATTTGGTTAATTACTGAAGATTTACCAGACCCATCTGGCCCCTCAAAAGTAATGAACAAACCTTTATGGTTTTTTCTATTTTCGTCAATCTTCATGTGGAATAACCTTTAATCCATTCATATATTTTTGTAATGGTTCTGGGATTTTAATAGAACCATCTTTTTGTTGGTAATTTTCAACTACAGCAGCTCATAATCTATCAATTGCTAGACCAGAACCATTCAAAGTGTGGACATATTTATTTTGTCCGTCTTCATCTTTGTATCTTAGCATCATTCTTCTTGCTTGGAAGTCTTCACAGTTAGAGCATGAAGATATTTCTTTGTAAGAATTGTATGATGGTAATCATACTTCAATATCATATGTTTTGCAAGAACCAAAACCCATATCACCAGTACATAGAACAATTCTACGGTAAGGTAATTTTAAGCCTTCTAGAAGCTTTTCGGCTTGTCTTGTCATATATTCATGTTGTTCATATGAATCCTTTGGATTAGATAAGATAACCATTTCTGTTTTGTAGAATTGGTGTTGTCTAATTACACCTTTAGTATCTTTTCCAGCAGATCCTGCTTCAGATCTAAAGCAACAAGTGTTGGCTGTAAATCTAATAGGAAGTTTCTTAACAGGAAGAATTTCATTACCGAAGTAGTTTGTTAATTGCACTTCAGCTGTAGGAGACAAATAATATCCATTTGTTAATTTAAATAAGTCTTCTTCAAATTTAGGAAGTTGTCCTGTTCCAGTTAAGCTATTAGCATTTAAAATAACAGCTGGTAACATTTCTTGGAAACCCGCAGCAGAGTTAGAATCAAGAGTATATTGAATTAATGCTCTAATTAATTTAGCACCATACTTTGTATAACAAGTAAATCTTGTTCCTGTTAATTTAACAGCACGGTCAAAGTCTACTAAACCATCTTCAACTGCTAAGTCTCAGTGAGCTTTAGGTTTGAAATCAAATTTAGTTGGTTCAGATCATTTGTGAATTTCCTTGTTTTCAGTTTCGTCCTTACCAGTTGGAACTGATTCATGTGGTAAATTGGGAATACCAAGCATAGCATCTTTTAATTCTTTACCCAATGCATCAGCTTGTTTTTGTAGATCAATTAAATCTGTTTTAATCTTTGCTACATCTTTTTGTAATTTAGTTGCAGAAGCTTCGTCTTTTTTAGCTTTTGCTTTAGCAACATCTTTACTCATGGTGTTTCTTTTAGCATTTAATTCTTCCACTTTTCCTAATAAATCACGATATTTTTTATCGAGTTCTACTATTTCATCGATTTTAGGAAGTCAATCTTTGTTTCTACGAGCCAGACTTTTCTTTACGCCGTCTAAATCTTTACGAATTTTATTGATGTCTAACATTTTAAATCCCCTATAGATTAATCTATTTTTTATAATAAAAAATACAATACATTTATTATATATAATATATTTATTCACTATGAACAAAAGAATTACATTTGAATTAACACAAGAAGAATATGATGCTATTTGCAAGTTCTGAGAACAAGCAAAGAAAGCACCAGTTGGTGCAAGTAAAGCACTTAACTTTGATGATTTTTGTAAAGAAATCATTATTAGTTGCGCTAAAGGACCTAACCTAGGTGAAATGTTCAAAGATATGAACTTTGAAGATTTAATGGGACAAATAGGTGACCTAAGCCAACTAAAAGATATGCTTAGTGGTTTTAAAAAAGACGAAAAGAAACCAGAAGCAAAGAAAGACGAAGTTCCTGATGATAAAAAATACAAAAGCTAATATCACTTTGATCTTTGCTATTTCTAGAAGGAATACAGAGTTATCAAAAGCACTTGATGCTATTGCAAGACAAACTGATAAAAATTGCAATATAGTTTTTGTATTTAATGGTTGCGGAGCTTCTGAAAAAGATATTTTTAATAAATTTGATTTTTCTGGATTCAACAAAGTTGACCATGTTTTATTTTCTGAAAATTTAGGTGATGTTTATTCTTTTGAATATGTAAGTAAAAACAATTTACAAACTAAATATTATTACTATTTTGACTGCAATGTTATTTTGATGCCAGACTTTGTAGCAACACTTAATCAATTTGTTAGTCAACATACTGATGCTGATATAGTAAGTTTCTTTGGTGTTCCTAATATGTACTTCAAAGAACCACACATTGTTGTTAAAACTTTATCTGATGATTTTTGCCACAGGCCTTTAGTTTTCTTTGATAACAAATTGATTAACATTGAATACATAAGAAAGAATAAGATTGTTGAACAAAAATTTAAAAATTATCCATTACTTTACTATGTAATGATTGCAAAATACAATCCAAAATGATATTCATTAGGAAGACAAATTTGTTCTGGTTCTAGCAAACCGTCATATTCTTACAATATCATGGATTTATTTGAACAATGCCAAGAAATTGTTAACATGTTAGATCAAAAATGATATAGAGATCATTATTCAGAAATAGAGTATTTATGCATTGTTATGCTATTTAGAAACTTTATTTATGCTGTTTTTAAAAAGAACAAAACAAATTTCTTATTCTTAAAAAGAATTTTGAATAAAGTAGAAGATTTTGTTGATTGTAATTTCCCTAACTGAACAAAAAATGAGTGACTTTACTCTAAAGAAAATAAGAATGATTCTACATATTTAGATTATTTAAGAGAATTTAAACCAAAGCTTATTCATGTACTTAGAGCTTTGTCAAATAAATTATTTGTTCAAGGCCATGCAAAACAAAAATAATAAAGTAGTTAAATACCCACTTGCTTCTGCAGGAAGAAGAATATTAGCAAAAGTTATTGACATTGCTATTATTTCTTGTGTAGTATTGTCGCTGGGTTTTGCAATATTTTGTACAGATCCTAACTTTAAATGGCATGAACAATTAAATGTTTCTGGTTGAAGATATGGTGTTTTTGTATCATTAATGGCAATAATCTTTTTTGGATTGATGCTATTATTACCAAGATTTTGAAATAAAACAATTGGAATGAAAGCATTGAACCTATCCTATTTTAAAAAAGAAGAATGCAATTATACTTTTGCTTTATTTAAACATGAATTATTCATTTGGGAAATAATTGTAATCATTGCCTTTGCAATGGGATGTACATTGTCTGGATTGACGGCGCATCAAGTTGACTCATTAATTCAGGGTGTTAACGCTATATTTGCAAATAAAGTTCCGGCTGGATTAGATACAGCATGCTATTATGCTGGTACAGCGTTTTCTTGTTTATATGGAGTTTCCATTATCTTCTTAGTAGCTATCATTATTAGTATTTGTATTAGAAATAAAAAACCTGCATTTCATGATAAATACTCTAATATTTATGTAATACATAAACAATCATTGGGATCTCAATATCGTCCAGTTAATTCTGTTCAAAAAGATGATGAAATAAAAGTACCAGGACATATTTCTGATGAATCACTAGAAGAAATAGATAATATATAGATACTATGGATTTATCTAAATTAAATGAAAATCAAAAATTAGCAGTGACCACAACACAAGGTCCTGTTTTAGTTATTGCTGGTGCAGGAACTGGAAAAACATCAGTTCTAACACATAGAATTGCTTATTTAATTTCAGAACTTTCTATTGATCCTAATAGAATATTAGCTTTTACTTTTACAAACAAAGCTGCAGAGGAAATGAAACAAAGAATAAATAGAATGATTCCCCAAGCAACAGCTCAATGAATTAGAACTTATCATTCAACATGTGTAAGAATTTTAAAAGAAGACATTGATAAATTAAATCGTAAATGAGATAGCGAATTTTCTGTTATCGATGATGACGATCAATTAACATTAATTAAACAAATTGTTAAAGATTTAAATATTCAAACAAGTGTACAAGCAAAGAAATTTGTAAAAATTGTAGATTTAATCAAAGATGGAGATATTGATTTTGGTGACTATTCTAATTATGAATTAGAAGAGATGTTTGAAGTACCTGACACTAGAGACGTGTTAGCTGCCAAAAAGATTTATGATACTTATCAAAAAAGATTAGAAGCATCAAATCAACTAGATTTTGCTGATTTAATTAATCTAGTTCATAAATTATTTACAGATAATGAAGTCATTAGAAAAAAATGACAAGAGCGATTTGATTATGTTTTAGTTGACGAATTCCAAGACACAAACTTAAAACAATTTGAAATCATTAAATTTTTAGTTGGTGGGCAAAACAATGTATTTGCTGTTGGAGACCCTAACCAAACAATTTATACATGACGAGGAGCTTATCCTAGTGTGTTTGACGATTATGTTGAATATTTTCAAGGAACAAAGATCATAAATTTATTTATGAACTATCGTTCAACAGCTGATATATTGCATGGTGCGAATAATTTGATTTTGCACAATAGAAGTAATTTCAAAAATGAATTACATCCAATGAATGTTTACAAATCTGAAATTAACGTTTATATTGGTGAATATTTACAAGATGAAGCAAATTTTATATGTTCAACAATTAAAAGCTTTATTAAACAAGGTAAGAAATATTCAGACATTTTAGTTTTGTATAGAGCTAACTATTGTTCTAAATCGATTGAAGAAAGCTTAATCAATAACCAAATACCTTATGTTATTTTTGGTTCAGTTAATTTCTATGCACGTAGAGAAATTAAAGATTTAATTTCATATTTAAAAATGATTTATAAACCAGATGACATATCAGCTATGAGAATTATTAATGTTCCTCGTAGAGCCATTGGAATCGATTCAGTAAATAATATTTCTGCTTGAGCAAACACAAAAGGAATGACTTTTGTTAATGCTTTGTATCAAATAGAAGAAGTTGACACAATATCAGACAGTACAAAAAATAAAGTTAAAAATTTCTTGCAAGATCTAGAAAATTTAAAAAACAAGATAAATGAAAATGGAATAGTTAATGCTATTACAACAATTGTTAATGAAATTAAATATATTGATTATCTAGAGACAACCGAAACAGAAATTGATGATAGAAAAGACAATATAGATGCATTATCTAGAGCAATAGTTGACTTCTTTAAAGATAATCCAAAAGGAACAATTATTGACTATATTAATGAAATAAGTCTATACACATCTGCTGAAAAAACAAGAATCAACACAAATAAGTGTGTTCATTTAATGACTGTTCATATGGCTAAAGGAAAGGAATATGACACAGTATTCATTTACAACTTTAATGAAGGTGTAATTCCAAACCCCAAGACTTTAGATACAACTGAAGGCTTAGAAGAAGAAAGAAGAATTGCGTATGTTGCTATGACAAGAGCAATTAACAACCTAGTTATTACTTGTAATAAAAATACATATGGAAGATTTAGAGAATCTGCTCCAAGTAGATTCTTGAGAGAAATTAAAGATTATAAAATGGCATATAGATCAACTAGAGCTATTTCAGATAAAGATTTAGGTTGGTATGATTCTAAGGTAGAAACAATGCCATTTGCTCCAGAAATCGATCTAAGTAAGATTTATACAAACAAAGAAAAGTTTAAAGTTGGAGATGTGATTGTTCATACAACCTTTGGTTCAGGAATTGTAACTAAAGTTGATGGAACAATGATAGATGTTATCTTTAAAAAACCATTTGGTAAGAAAACAATCGTTGCTACTCACAATGCTATCAAGAGAGTAGTAAGTTAATAATGTATAATACAAAAGATGAGAATATTATTTATAGGAGATATTTTTGCTAAATCAGGAAGACAAGCGGTCATCCAAAATCTAGCAAAAATCATCAAAAAAGAAAAAATTGATTTCACCATAGCAAATGCTGAAAATGCTACGCATGGTCGTAGTTTAAGTCAAGCTCACTATGATGAATTAATTAAAGCAGGTGTAGACATGATTACCATGGGTAACCATACATGAGATACAACTGAAGTTTTTGATGTTTTAAATAAAAACAAAAAAATTATTCGTCCTTTAAATATTGATAATTCAACAAAAGAAAGTCATTACGGCGTTGGAACCATTGTTTGTAATGTAAAAGGTAAGAAGGTTAGAATTTCTAACTTAATGTCAACTCAATGTTCAGCAAGAACAACATTAACAAATCCTTTTGTTGTTTGTGAACAATTACTTAAAAAAGTAAAAGAACCAATCCATATTATTGACCTCCATGCTGAAACAACATCTGAGAAGAATGCGTTTTTAATTGCTTTTGCTGGTAAAGTATCAGCAATCCTAGGAACGCATACTCATGTGCAAACTGCAGATGAAAAGATTTATAATAACACAGCCTTTATTACTGATGCTGGTATGTGCGGTGCTAAAGAATCAATCATTGGTGCTAAACCGGATGAAATTGTCAATATGTTTAAAGGCAAATCATCTAGGTTCCATTTAGAACCAGCAAAAGGTGCTTATCAATTTAACTCTGTTGTTATAGAGATAAATGATAAGACTTGCAAACCAGTTAAAATCTGGCGTTGCAATATTAACAACAACTAGTTGTTACTAATTGCCCGTTAGTGGAGCGATTAACACGTCACACTCTCAATGTGAAGATCACGGGTTTAAATCCCGTACGGGTAACCATAGGGATTTAGTTCAATGGTAGAATAAAAGTCTCCAAAACTTCTGATGTGAGTTCGATTCTTACAATCCCTGCCATTTAAAAAAAGAGCTATAGCTCTTTTTTATTTCACTGTATGAACTATTGTTCTACCAGTATATTTTCTTGTTTTAACACCGGCCAGTTTAAACAACCTCTTGGCCGCTTTGGTTGTTGTTAAATGTGCATACTTATCAGATTCATATACAACTTCAGTTATACCTGTTTGAATGATTGCTTTAGCACATTCATTACAAGGAAATAAGTTAACATAGATAGTACAACCTTTTAATTCTCTTGTACCAATGGCATTTAAAATAGCATTAAATTCAGCATGACACACATAAAGGTATTTATTGTTTAGTGTACCTATATCTTTATCTCAAGTTAGCAACTTTTCAGGGCAGTTTCTTGGCATACCATTGTAGCCTATAGATATTACTTTATAGTCTGGTGCAGCAATACAAGCACCTACTTGGCTGCTTGGATCTTTACTTCTCAAAGCAGACATTGAGGCCAATCCCATAAAGAATTCGTCTCATGAAATAATTGGATGTGGTTTAGTTTTCATAGTGAGTTTATTATACACATATTAAAAAGATATAAATATCTTTTTACTTTGCATGATTTTATGTATAATACTTTTATAGTTAATTATGATTAGAGTTTATTTGAACACTAAAAACAGAGTTAATGGAGTAACAGGACAAAAACCATTTTCTCACGCAATTAACTGCATAAAACAACAATAATTCTCTGCGAAATCGCGGGGAATTTTTTGTTAGAAAGGCCCAAAAATATGAAAAGAAGAAAAATAGCATTGGCTTCTGTGACTAGTTTGCTTGCTGTACCAACGGTAGGATTGACTATAGGAGTTGTTGCTGGCTGTAATAAAGACAATACTCCACCTGATGATTCAGGAATTTCGGTTTCCACTAAAGATGTAGAAGTTAATCATAATTCAGGAATTGGTGAATTTGATATCATCATGGATGAACAACCAGTTGACAATCAAATTTATGTTTATGTAATAACTGCTGAAGGGCCACACCATATGGAACTTTTAGGACCCGATGACAGAGTATATCATGGACACCCCGCTATTTTATATGATATGTATAATGGTATTGCTCATGTAAAAATGGGATTCACTGAATTTATTGGAGAAACAACAAAAACTGTTGTGTCTCTAGAGGTCAGATACAATAACAGAAAAGGTGAATGGGTACTAAAACATATCTATGGTATTAATTTAACCGTTACTTATGTTCAACATCCACTTGAAGAGGTTCACATTTTTGCATTGAATGATTTACATGGTGTAGCAGAAGGCTATGGAGAAAGTAAAATAGATTATCCAACAACAAACGTTAAAAACCCTGGTGTTATAAGATTAATGAATGAAATCGGACATGACCTTGATGTTTATCCTGGTTCATTCCTTGTTACTGCCGGAGACAACAACTCTGGAGATATGTTCTCTACAGCGTTACACGGCGAATCTATTTACAAGGTGTTAAATAAGATGGGCGCTAGATACTCTGCTGTTGGAAACCACGCATTTGAATGAGGTTTGGCTCCTATGGCTACTTATCAATTTGATAAATGAGCAAGAACAGATGAAACCATGGGTTCTTATTTCCTTGCTAGCAATATTTTAAACGGTAAGATCAGTGAAGAAAAACAATGGGTTACTGATCCTGATAATCCTGACTTTATGACTGACTATGCATATTGACAAAGTCAAAGAGTAGCTTGAGCCGACCCTTACAAACTTGTTAATATGAACGGACATCTTGTGTGTTTGGTTGGTTTGACAACACAAAGCACCCCTGAAGATGGAAATAAATCAGTCGTTGATAACTTATCATTTATTGATTACAATGCAGCATTAGACTATTCAATGTATACTTGCAAGCAAGAACTCAAACCACAAGTATTTAATAGTATTGAATCAGTTGTTTTATTAACACACGTTGAATCTGCACAAGATGAAACAACCGGTGAAGCATCGGGTGATGCTGTAGAAATAGCAGAGACAGCAACTGAACCAAAATTGGATGCCATCATTTCTGCCCATTCTCACAAAACTGTTGATGCAAAAATTTATAATGGATCGATAAGTAAAAACGTTTTGGTTGGTCAAGCAGAAACAGAAGGAAGAAAATATTTAGACATTTCATTACAATTCGACAACACTAAGCCAGTTGGTCAAAAGAAAGTAAGAGTTGAACAAGAAGTTGTTGATATGAAAATGGCTGAAAAATATCCATCCGACACACCGGAGAACTGACAAAAAGCAAGCGATGAATTAAATGCTATCAAAGCTTCTCCTAGATCAGAAAGAGTTATACCAGTTAAAAGCGAGTTTGAAAACCAAACTGCAAATTTAAGGGTTGCATTAAATACTAAAATAGCAACGCGCGATGATTCATTATTATATCCAGCTGTAAATTGAACAGATGGTGGTATTGGCCACGGTTATTACATTAATGAAAGAGGATACACAGTTGAGGATCCAAAAAGGCCATATACAGAAAAAGGTTATATTATTGACCAACTTGGCGCTTGAATTAATTATGCAGAATTATTAGGTTTCTCATCAATATACAATGATGATATTGAATCATCTTCAAAAGGATTAACATATCCAGCAATTAGTTTGATAAACCAAGATTCAATGAAGATTGAATACCCTGAACCAGAATCAGCCAGAGACAGAGATGTTACATTGAAACATATGTATTCTATTCAAACATATGAAAACACTACTAAGTTTGGATATATATCTGTTTGACAATTAGCCAATGTTATTAACCACTCTTTAGCTGGTGAGGGCATCTTTGACTATAATGAGCCTAAAGAAAACTATTATGTTCCTCAAGGCCCATCAAAAACCCCTGACAATAGTTTAAATAACTTGTCTCGTTATTACTATGGCACAGGTGAAAGTGATTGATATACGACATGTGATCCAACAGACTTTGAAAACCATGGCACTTACAAAGGATTAGATAATACATATTGTTTATATAACTGCGGCCCAATTCAATCTTATGGGTTTAGATTCCGTGTTAAACCAGCCGTGCCTGGCAACCCTGGCGCTCTTGATGAAAACACACATAGAAGATGAGTATTAGACAATGAGCCAGCAACTAAAGTAGGAACGCCATTTAGCTCTTATCCAGCTATCTGGATAATGGATCCGGTTGCAGAAGAAGGCGCAAAACCATACACTACTATTACAACCCCTAGCTTGTGATTGAGTGCTGAGGATTATGTGACTAAATATGGCGGTATGATTCCAATGATTACTAATGACTTCTTATTCAATGGTGCAAACTGAGAAACCCCAATGGTTAAAGTATATATGGAGCAAAATGAAGATGAAGATTGAAGATCATATCCTGTTATGTCATTCTCAACTATTACTCGTGATTTAATGATTGAATTTGCTAAAATGACATCATTCCAACTAGACTTTGATATGCCAATTAGTATTGTTGAAAAATTAGTAACATATAAAGAAAGTTAATAAAAAAAGCCCTAATGGGCTTTTTTCTTTATTCTTTTGCTAGGACCTTCATAACTATATTCTGTGTTATTTACTAACATAGCTAATCTATCTATTAATCTAGCAATCATAATATCCTTGGTTTCTGCATCTATCTTACTATCTTTGCTAGTTAGATTCTTTTTTAATACTTGAATTAATTTATTCATTTTCAAGTTTGAAATAACTATTACTGGTTTTTCTTGTTCGCATCTATAGTTAAGAATAACCAATAAAACATTTAGATAGAATCAAGCATTAGTATATTCTGCACCAAAATCATCTAGAACAAGAATATCTGCTGCACAACAATTATCAATAATTCTCTTGTTGTTTAAGTTATCTAATGAGAAGTTATCTTTCATTTGTCTTACAGCTTCTGGTAAGAATAAGTAAGCCACAGTACGATTATTTTTTAATATCATATCATTACAGTAACTAATAATCTTGTATGTTTTACCTACTCCAACAGATCCTTGTAAACAAAAACCAATAATTTCATTATTCTTAATTGAATCAGCTAAGATTTGGTTAAGTTTTTCTTCTCTTACATCAATAATAGGAAAGTCTTTCTTATTATTAGTTAAAGATAAACTTAATTTATTGTTAACAAATTGTCTTACTAAATAGTTTTCCTGTAATTTTCTTTTAGGACAAGGCCTAGTTCTTAAAACAATCTTTCCTGTTTCTTCATCTCTTGCTAAGCACATATGAAGGAAAGAGGCGCTAGTACATTGATCAGCTGGTAATGCAGCACAAGCAACTTCATTCATATAGATTTGAGTTGCCAAATCCTTAAATTGTTCTTTTTCTTCAGCTGTAAGCTTTAAAGCTTTGAAGGGTTTGTAATCTTCAAAGATATCTTTAGTTTGTCTTTTAGCCATAACTAGAATCCTTGATTAAAGTATTGGTCTACTTTCTCTTCAACACTTACTTTAGTATCTTTATTAGCATTCTTTAGGTGTGCTACTACTTGGGAAGCATTAATTAATCCTAAACCATTTACTGTATGTGCTGCTTTAGTTATGTATTTTTTGTTTAGTTTACCATTTGTCTTGTTTAAACTAAAGTCAACCAATACATTAATAACTTCATCACTTAAGTGATAGTTTGTTCTTAAAATGTTGATAATTTGTTTTTCATCAGCATTTAGTGACTTTTTAAAGATAAGAGATAGATATAATTCAGCATTACACATTTTGTAATCTAAATAAATCTTATCTTCCATAGTCTTATCTAAACCAGTAGTGAATAATCTAAAGTCTCTATTAACAGTTTGAACTGGCAGAGTTACTTGTTTATTAACTAGTTTATTAAAGTTTTGGATTAAAAGGTTAGCATTAACTTTGTTAAAACCATCCATATCATTAATAGAGTCATATAGAACAAATTCAATATCTTTTAATGAAAGTTGGTATTTTGCATATACATCTTGAATGATATTCTTACAATCATCATCAATAACTACAGGCAAAGATGTTGTTTTTTGAATGTTTTGATAAAGTTTTTCAAAATCTAAGATATGAACATTCTTTAGATCATCATTATTAAAGACTTGATCAAAGTTTCTTGTAATTTCGATTGCATCTTGTAATTGAGATTCAGGAGCATTCTTATATTCTAGGTATTCAAAGTTAGCTGTGCCAACTTGGTTTATCAATAATTTTTTTAATCTGGGGTTAGAAATGAATTCTTGGTAAGCTAAAGCAGGTCTAACTACGAAGATGAAGATATTATCTTCCTTATTATTAGTAGATATAAAGGTAGATAGTAACCCAATAGCTTCTAGTTTGTCCTTAGCTTGGATTAATTCTTCATTACTAATATTCAATTGTTTGCAAATATTAGCAGAATTAAAAGTTAATGCTTGATTTTTAACTTGGTTTTCTGCCATATTAGAAAGGATTACATAAAAACTAGTAGCAGATTGACCAACTACTGGTAAATATAGATCATATAAAGCATTGATGTTTAGCTTGAATTCGTTTACTTTTTTAACGGTAAAGAAAAAATTGTTAAACATGTAAATCTCTATATCCTTTCTCTAGGTAATAAGTTAATAATTTAAGTAATTAAATTCTTAATGTAACTACTTTATAATAAATTGACTAAGAGATTTACAAATTTTTAAAATATTATTTTTCAAAAACTTTTTATTTGCTGAGTTATTAACATAGATATCCACATTGATCATAGGGTCTGAAGATACCTTACTATCTATATTAAATATAGAAGATTTAGATTTTTTAGAGTTATCCACAAAGATTGTGGGAATCTTTTTTAAGTAGTTAAATTTTTTATTTTGATAATTTTGTTTTCAATCTTTGTTAGTGAATACTAACAAAACTTGATCAAATAAATTAGCAAAATCTGATGGATAAAATAAATATGTTCCTAATTCTACAAATCACAGTTTTTTATTATCTAATTGCTTAATTGCTTTTGCAATTAACGGATTCATTATTTTATTTAGTTTAGTTAATGCTTTTTTATCTTTAAAAACTAAAGCACCTAAAACTCTACGATTTACTTCAGTTTTAGTAACAAATTTAGAACCAAATGCTTTTTTAATTGCATTGTATCCAGGTTTATTTACCTTATATATAGAATGAACATATTCGTCTGCAACGAACGTTTTATATCCTGCTTCATTTATATATTTCATAGCAGTTGTTTTACCGCTGCATGGAAGGCCTGTTATACAGATTTTCATATAAACATTATATTTAATTACATTAAATATAAAAAACCTAAATCTAACATATAATTTATGTAGGAGATTTAAAATGAAAAAAACAAAGAAAGTGTCAGCTAAGGCTGGCTATAGAGTTGAACATGACTCTTTAGGTGAAATGTTGGTTCCAACATGAGCTTACTGAGGTGCTCAAACTCAAAGAAGTATGAAAAACTTCAAAATTGCAGACCAAGTTGTAAGCTTGGACTTAATTCATGCCTTTGGTGCTGTTAAGCATGCTGCTGCTACAGCAAACGAAAAATGTGGTAAACTAGACCACAATCGTGCAAGATTAATTAGACAAGCTTGTGAAGAAATTATGGCTGGAAAGTTAGACAAACACTTCCCAACTAACTCTTACCAAGCAGGTGCTGGTACTCAAACAAATATGAACGTTAACGAAGTTATCGCTCGTAGAGCAAGTAAGATTGCTGGTAAACCAGGATATGTTCATGAAAATGATCATGCTAACATGTCTCAATCTACTAACGATGCTTACCCAACATCAGCAAACCTATGTGCTATCTACATGGTAGAAAACAAATTACTACCAGCTCTAGATAGACTAATTAACACTTACAAGAAACTTGAAAAGAAACACAAGAACCTTGTTAAGTTAGGTAGAACTCACATTCAAGATGCTGTACCTATTACATTTGGTCAAGAAGTATCTGGATGAAGATTTGCTTGTGAAAATGGTAGAGACATGATCGTTAAAGCACTTGACTCATTATATGTATGTACAATGGGTGCAACTGCTGTTGGTACAGGATCAACTTGTCCATTAAAGAAAGGTTATGCTAAATATTGTTGTGATGCTTTAAACAAAGTATTAAAACACAACAAACGCTTCACAGTAGCTAAAGAATTTAGAGTAGTTCCAAACTTATTCTACTCAACATGATCTAAAGATGCTCTTATCTTCGTTCATGGTGCAATCAAAGCATTAGCTATGAACTTATATAAGATCTCTATGGACGTAAGATTCTTAGCTTCTGGTCCAAGATCTGGTTTTGGAGAAATTAATATTCCTCAAAACGAACCAGGATCATCTATTATGCCTGGCAAAGTAAACCCTACACAATGTGAAGGTATGTCTATGATGTGCGTTGACGTTGTAGGTCGTGACATTGTTGTTGCATGACTAGGTGGTGGTGCAAACTTTGAATTGAACACATTTGGCACAATTCAATTTGCTAACTTTGCAGACTCTGTAAATAGATTTGCAAACTACATTGACTCATTCAACAAGAATTGTTGTGCTGGTATTACAGTTAACCCTAAGAAGATGAAATACTACGTTGATAACTCATTAATGTTAGTAACAGCTTTAAAGGATGTTATTGGTTACCACAAATCAGCAGAAATTGCTTTATATGCTCAACGTAATGGTTTAACATTAAAGGAAGCTGCTCACAAATTAGGTTACATTTCTAGCAAGGACTATGACAAATATGTTGTTCCTGCTAAGATGTGCCACAACTAATATATTGAATAAAGAAGAATTAATATATGAAAACTTCAGTTTCTAAAAAAACTGCAGGTAAGATTGGTTTAATTGGTTCTATAAGCTTAATTATTGCCACCGTAGTTGGTGTTGGTGTATTTTTCAAAAACGGTTCTGTATTTAACAATAACCACCACAATGCTATCGGTGTCTTAATTAGTTGGATATTGGCAATTGTTATTGCTTTGTTTACTGCATTCAGCTTTGCTGAGATTGTAACAGTTAAAGGTTTAAAAAACCCTAATGCTGGTTTAGCTGGATGATCTGAAAAGATGGTTGGTCGCAATTTCGGTAGACATGTAAGCTTAACCCAATCTACTTTCTATTACCCCGCAAAGTTTGTTGCTATGGCAACGTTTGCTGCGGTAGCAATTTTCCAAGTATATTTCACTGCTGTTGGAACGAAACCAACAGATATGCAATTCCATGCTGGATTGCTTGGTGTCAACGACAAATATACAACACTAATCGTTATGGGTGTTGCGGTTGGATTGATTGCAATATTTATGACAGCAAACTTACTATCAAGTAAATTTGGTGGCGTTGTATCAAAAGGTGCAACTTTTGTTAAGTTTGTTCCAATCATCATGATTATTTTAATTGGAATTATCTTTGGAGCATTACTTGGTGGTGGATTATGAAACCAACAAGCTATAGACCCAGAAAGTCTTAAACCTGCTCCACTTCCTATAGGAGAAGACATTAAGTATTCTGGTGAACTTGATGTTGGAGGAATCTTTAGATCAATTCCAGCAATCTTATTTGCATTTGACTCATTCTTAGTGATTGGCAATGTTCAAAAGAACGTAGAAAATCCAGAAAAGAATGTACCACTATCAATCATTATTTCAATGATTATTGCTGCTGTTTTCCAAATGTTAATAACAATTGGATGCATTACTATTGGTACAGGAAACCCATTTACATTATTAAAAGTTGCATTAGATGATAAAGCACATTGAGCATATGTATTATGTGTTGTTATTCTATCTGTATCAATTGTTATTGCTACACTCGGTGTAATTAACTCATATTCTATGGCAGGAACCAGAGCAACTCAAGCTTTAGTTGATGACAAGACAATCTTTGGTTATAAATGAGCATCAAGATTAAGTGTTAAAACTCCAAACCTAGGTGGATTTGTAATCTATACAATATTCATTTGCTTAATTTTCTTTGCTGTAGCTATTCCTTCATGTATTTTGAATACAAGCCATATATATGATGGATTTAGTACATTAGCTGTGTTGTTCTACTTTGCAATCTATGGTACAACAATTCTTGGTGGCCTTATTAATCGTAAAACTGCCAAGAACAGTGTACATAAAGTAGGATATTTTATTCCGTTTGGAATAATTGCAGTTATCGGATGTTACTTTGCATTTGGTTATTGTGTATTCTATCAATTTAGTACACAAGTAGCATTAAACCCAATGAGAGACAATGCTAACTCATTTGGATTTGCTATGGTTACAGGAAAAGGTTTAAATAACTGACAAGCCGCATGCGTCTTCTGGTCTGCTGCTGCATTCTTCTTGGGCTATCCATTCTTAAATGATCTATTCTTAAAATGATCTGATAAGAACTATGCCCAACCATTGCTTTGACAAAAAGCTAAAAGATCAGTAAGCATTAAAAGTGTTAAATAATTAGAAAGGAAAAACTATTTATGGCAATTAAAACAACTATGACCCCAATCGCTAAAGCGTCATTGGATCTACACTACAAATTAAAAGGAAAAATTTCTACGAAAGTTAAATATGCTATTGAAGATAAACATGATTTATCTCTAATGTATACTCCAGGTGTTGCTCAACCATGTATTGAAATCCATAAGGATTATCAAAAGTCTTGAGACTTAACAGCAAGAAATAATACTATTGCTGTTATTACTGATGGTACAGCAGTATTAGGATTAGGAGACATTGGCCCAGAAGCTGGTATGCCAGTTATGGAAGGTAAATGTGCTCTATTTAAAACCTTTGGTGGTGTAGATGCAGTTCCTATTTGTATTAGAAGTAAGAACGTAGATGAATTAGTTAGAACCATCTATCTAATCTCTGGTTCATTTGGTGGTATTAACCTAGAAGATATTGGAGCACCAAGATGTGTTGAAGTAGAAAGAAGACTAAAAGACATCTGTGATATTCCAGTATTTCATGATGACCAACATGGTACAGCAATTGTTGTTGCTGCTGCAGTAACAAATGCTTTACGTGTAGTTGGTAAGAGATGAGAAGACTGTACAACAGTTATTAATGGTGCTGGTTCTGCTGGTATGGCTATTGGTAACTTATTACATGATATGGGTATGGGCAACATTATTTATGTTGACCGTGCTGGAATTGTTGATCCTTCAGATCGTCAATTTAACCAATATCAAGTAGCTGCTGCTATTAAAGGTGGAAATAAGAAAGCTGTAAAAGGACAACTTGCTGATGCATTAAAAGGTGCAGACATCTTCATTGGTGTTTCGGTTCCGGGTGCATTAAAACCAGACTGAATTAAACTAATGAATGATAAACCAATTATCTTTGCAATGGCTAACCCAACTCCAGAAATTATGCCAGATATTGCTAAGCAATCTGGTGCATACATCGTCGGTACAGGACGTTCAGACTTCCCTAACCAAATTAATAACCTACAAGCATTCCCTGGTATTTTCAAGGGTGCATTATCAGTAAGGGCTAAACAAATTACTGAAGATATGAAACACGCCGCTGCTAGAGCAATTGCTTCAATGGTTAAGAATCCAACTCCAGACAACATTATGCCTTCAGCATTAGATAAAAACGTTGCTGAAGCCGTTGCTGCAGAAGTAGCAAGATGCTGAAAGGAAGAAGTGGCAAGAAAAGAAAGAGCACGTAGAGCCGAAAGAACGGCTAATGAAAATTTACGTGCTGCTGCAAAAGCAGAAACAGGACCGGTTACTGCTGATCAAAGAATTGCTTCTTCTGAAGCTGTTGTTGCTAATAGAAGCGATATTAAACAATTTAATAAGAGAAAAGTTAAAAAAGTCGTTATATCAAAAGCAAAAAAATCTCCAAAGAAAACTAAAAAATAATAATATATATTCAATAAAAAAATGAGTGTTTACACTCTTTTTTTATTGAACGGTTCAATATATATATATATAATGACCGTGTAGGGGTAACCCTGCAGAAAGATTTAAAATGAAACTATTAAAAAAGATAGTACCTTTTGTAGCCACTATAACAACAGCAGCGGCCGGTGTTGTTCCGATGGTTACATCTTGTACAACAAAAGAGGATGATGAAGGATGAATTAACGGTAAAATCCAGTATGATCCTGCAAAATTTAGTCGTTATACAGATGGGCAGATAGCTGTATATGATCCGGTTTTTAATTGGGTAGAGACATATCAAAAAGCCACCGATAAATATATTGAAGCCATTAAAGCTAATCCTAACATCATATATGATGATTTTAAATCTAGTTTAAATCAACTAGATCAGATGGTTTTGATGATTCCACAATATCTTCAATGTAAAATTACCGACTCGGGGATTTATAGAAAATTATATGAATTAATAGAGCAACTCATAGATATACTCCCTTCGGATTATTGACTAATTACAATACTTGCTGGAGCACTAATAATGTCGCTTTTCTATTTTACACCCTTTGAAGATGTTCAGGTGCGCAAATTAAGAGGAAAATTGAGTGACTTTACCATTGATGAAGAAAGGGCCACGCCAGAAGAATGAGCGGCACCCTTAGTATCTTACAACAAATCAATGGATATTGATTGTGGTCTTAAGTTAGGCTTAGATTCATTGCCGCAATTTGTTCTTGATATTATTCATCAATTATTCGGAATTACACCATCAGTTTACTTGAATGTAAGATTAGAGGCCGATGCTGATTTAAATAAAATACCGGTTGTTGTTTGGGCCGATGCTATATTAAGAAGTAAGAAACAATTATTTAGCATTATTAGTGGTGAAGAATATGACAATGCAAACTACTATGGTTTATGTTTTGTTCCAGACACACAAGATAAACAATATCTAACAGATGAAGATAGTGGTTGATCAGCTAAAATCGATTTAAAGTTGACAATAGAAATAAAGGGTGGAGAGTTTGCTTTTAGAGTGTTTGGCGGAAGCAAAGAAACATTTATATTTGATTATGAGATATGAAGTAAATTGTTTGGCCCGATGATTCAAGAAGTTCCAAAAGCTGTTGTTTTTGCTATTGAATCAGTACTTGGCTGGTCAACTTACTATTATTATGACCAAATATACCCAAACCCTATAGGATAACGGAGGACAGGTATGAAATTATTTAAAAAATTACTACCAATAATTGGTTCTGTAAGTGTTGCATCAATTGTTGTGCCTCTTGGAACTTCATGTACTCCCAATGATACTTCGGGGTGATTGAAGGCCGATTACGATCTAGATGAAGAGGCTGAAGGATTTGTCAAATTATCTCAAGAAGAATTGCCTGCAGCTGATGAAAATTTAGCAACTAGAGACTATGCATGAGCAATTTATAACAATAAACAGACAGTTTATAATGATTACCGTGATTGACTAACAATCCTTGACAGAGTGGTGTTTGATTTACCATATGCATTGTATATGTTAATACCCATATATTTACCAATTTCAATGGTTTACTCTGATGTAACCATGATGCGTGGAAGAATATCAAACTTCTCCGTTAACCCATCGTTATATACTGTAACATATGATTTAGAAGTTAAAATGAATGTTGAATTAGGTGTTGAAATTCCATTAGTGACAGAATATGGTATTGATCCAAGCATTGTGTTTGCTGTCAAGGCTGACTTTAATGCACACTATGATAAATGTCCATTCTTTGTGGGACGTGATTATGTAAAATCATTCATTCACTCGTTAATACCTGATCTTGTTGAAGATAAAGGTGCTGCTTGCATACTTAACATGAGCAGAATGATTCACGACCCTATTTGATCTGAAACATTAGGTTTTGATGTCGAGGTTGAAACATATAATGAAACCATTGATTTTGGTCTTGGTTTTAATTCAAGCAGAGACTTATATGTTAATGCAAAACAACTTGCCGGCTTGGTGGGAATTGATAACATATTAATGTTTGTTGGACAATTGCTTGGTGGCTGATCAAGTTATTATTATTCTGAAATGGAATGACCAAGTGAGGGCGAATAAATATGAAAAAAATTAAATTATTTAGTTCATTATTAAGTTTAAGTACTGCGTGTGGGATGATTGTTCCAGCAGCAGTAAGCTGTAGTAAGGGAGAGGGCGGTGAAGACCATCCTGTTAGAAAACAATGCCAAGTTTCATTATCTGAGGAATGTGCCGAAGGCTTTGTATTAGGAGTTACAAAAATTCCTGAGGGACACACACTACTTACTAGCATTCTTTGTAAAACACCACATTATTGTGATCTAGATGGTGGTCTTGATGTGACGGTGCAAGTCGGAGATAAAACTTTAGAAAAAGATGTAGATTATCAAGTTTCATCTTATGATGTAACACTAAATCAATGTTATTATTGAACATTAGCAGTCTGAGGTGAAAATGTTATAGATGACATTGTAATTTCAATCGATGTTTCGCAATTTGTTGAGGTATTTCCAATTCAGGTTGTGGTTCCTGATCGATTATTTGCACCCGTTTGAGCCGACCCAATACCCGTTGATGATATTCGAAAAGAAGGGCAAACCAACATGATAACAATTCACTGCTCTCAAAACTACTTTGTCATGCCGGACCTTATGAACTATCCCCCAATCGAAATTGAATTTGATCCTGACATGACTTCAGCCGCAACCGAACCTGGATGAAATTTTGTAGATTCAGATCACCCATGATTATTCACAGATATACAGCTTCTTGTTAATTTTGGTCCATATGATCCGGATTCTACTTTAACAATAATGTGTGAACTATTAGAACAAGACATGCTTCCTAATGTATTGTATGAAGGACATAGATTGGATGGTGGCGACCCGGTGATTGAGGGCGAGGACTTTGAAGCCGAGGGATCTTTGGCGGGTGGTGAAATAATTCTAAGAGAGATAGCTGGCGGCGCCTTTGTACCAGACCCTACAGATCCAGAAAAACCCGATGTTAACTACATATCATTTGCTGACTGATGCATTGAGGACGAGGATTATGAAATAGAGTTAGCACCAGCCATGACCAATGGCAGGGAATGGCTTTCTTTTAAATTCAATATGTCTTTCTATCTAAAACTTTTCGATAGTACAAAATATTACTTCAAAAAAGATATGACAATCAATTTTGGGTTCCAATAATCGTCAACTCTTGTAAAGAAAAAGAGGCTTTGCCTCTTTTTTTATATAATTCATATGAAAGGAAAGATTATGTCAGAAACAGTAAAAGATTCAAAATCATCTTTCAAAGGATTAATGAATGGAATTATTATTACTACTATAGTAACATTCGCAATAGCTCTAGTATTAGTAATATTAATTTTCACTATAGGTGCTACAGCCGCAACTGAAGGTGGCATTATGGCATTTACAGGAATAACATTAGTCTTTAGCATTATTTCAATTATTTGTAATATTGCTTGGATAGTTTGTGTAGCAATAGCACTAGCTAGAGTATCTAATGTAAAACAATATATTAACCCAACACATTTTAGAATTGAGTTTGGAATTTTCTTAGGTTTATATGTATTGTTTTGAATTATAGGATCATTTGTTCCGGTTGTTGGTACACTTCAAACAATCGACTTGATAGTTGCATTAGTGTTTGCAATCATACACAAAAATAAATTGAAATAAAAAAAGAGGCTCTGCCTCTTTTTTTAGCCAACCATCTTGCTTGGAACAACTATCTTATCAAATTCTTTATCTGATAGGTAGCCAAGTTTTCTAGCAGCTTCTTTTAATGTGATTGACTCTTTTTGTGCTAATTTAGAAATATCAGCAGCTTTTTCATAACCAATCTTAACATTTAATGCTGTTACTAACATTAAGTCACGATATAGGTTGTATTCAATCTTCTTTAAGTTTGGTTTAATACCAATTACACATTTTCTTGTGAATGAATCCATACCATCAGCCAATAAGTTAATAGATTGGTTGATTGAATAGATCATCATTGGCATAAATGTGTTAAGTTGGTAGTTACCCATTGCATTACCTAATGTAACACAAGTATCATTACCAATTACTCTGATGCAAAGCATCATCATTGCTTCACATTGAGTTGGATTAACCTTACCTGGCATGATTGAACTTCCTGGTTCATTAGATGGAATAATAATTTCACCAATACCACAGTTTGGTCCAGATGCTAGGAATCTAACATCATTTGCAATCTTAATTAAGCTTTCAGCTAAAGTCTTAAGTGCTGCATGGTAGTGACTTACACTATCTTTAGAACTTAAACCTTGGAATTTGTTTGGTAAAGCAGTGAACTTAATACCAATCATCTTAGATAATTCAGCACAAACTGATTTATCAAAGTTCTTTGGAGTGTTAAGTCCAGTACCAACAGCTGTACCACCAATACATAATTGGTTGATGTATTTGCTTGAATCAATAATCATATCTCTTGAGTTTTCTAACATTGCAACTCAAGCAGAGATTTCTTGACCTAATCTAACTGGTGTAGCATCTTGCAAGTGTGTACGACCAACTTTAATAATCTTTCAAGTTTTCTTAACAAGAACTTTTAGTTCTTTAATTAACTTTTCAAGATTAGGTAATAGTTTTTCTTTAGTTAATGTTGCAATAACTAAATGCATAGCTGTTGGGAAAACATCATTACTTGATTGACTCATATTAACATGGTCATTAGGGTGAATGAATTTTTCTTTCTTAGCTTCATAGTTAGCACGATAAGCTACCACTTCATTAACATTCATGTTTGTTTGTGTACCACTACCTGTTTGTCATATAGATAATGGGAAGTTGTTAGCAAGTTTACCCGCAAGAATTTCATCACAAACTTTTACGATTGCAACTTTCTTAGCATTATCTAACTTGCCAACTTTTGCGTTAGCAATAGCACAAGCTTTCTTTATATATGTAATACACTTGATTAATTGCTTTGGCATTTTTTCATCAGAGATAGTAAAGTTTTGTTTACTTCTTTGAGTTTGTGCACCTCAAAATACGTTTCCAGGAACTTTTATGGTGCCTAAAGTATCCTTCATTAATTTCATTTTCATAACTCTTATATTATACTTTAACACTAGTGTTAAAGTATTAAGTAAATGTTTTATAATGATTAAAGAGATATAATACTAATAAGATTAAGAATGAAAAAAATTATTTCATTATTTACTTTATTACCTACCTCTTGTTTAGTAACAACAGGGTTTTTGTCTTGTACGTCATCAACAACAAACAATAACATTAATTTGCCACAAGAGTCTGTGTTCAAAATTATTAACCCGCGCACAATGTTTAATCCAAATGACACATACCAATTTAAAGCAGAGTATACAATTGACTCTAATAATGAAGATAAAACGACTTGAACATCAAGTAACCCTAATATTGCAACAATTGATGAAGAAGGAAATTTTACAGCCCTAAAAGAAGGGGCAACATATATAACTGCAACTTGGCAAGAAGAGCCAAAACCTTCTGATAGGATTTTAGTGAACGTTAGTTCAACTTATAAGAAATTAACATTTAATAATATGCAGACAAAAGCTATGACTGTTGATTGTCATGACATGATAGATAATGATGGCAACCCATTCATTATTCGTTTCATATCTGCAACATATGAAAAAGGCGGTGGGTCTAGACCTATACATAATCAATTAAAAATGAGCGATATTGAGATCGTTTATCAAGGGTCTATTATTAACTCAAATTGTACATTAGCCTATAATAAATTAACCATCCCCGCTCAATATACAAATGATGCTATAACTATTAATTATTTAGGTAGTGAAATAGCTGACTGGATAACATGAAATGACATTATGTCAATTAGCAATGAAGATGTGCAAAATGAAGATGAAAAAGATACAATAAAGGAATATTTTTTGTTGGGAGATTACAAAAAAGTATATCGTAATGGAGGCTATTTTAGTAGAGCACGGATTGTTGATTTTTATCATGATACATTTTTAGGTCATATTGGTGATATTGACAAGGAAGTACCTGTACCAACTACATGAGAAATGTATGATGATGCTATTGAGTTATGTTGAGGGTGCACTGAGACACCATATGCAAACTTAGTATGATATGGACTTCCTTATTGAGGATCAGATAAAGAACTTCATGAGGCTAATAAAATAAGAGATGTCTGTGAGTATGAATATAAAAATAATTTTACTGGGTTGGAAACTAGAGAAACTATTAAATGTTCAGAAGGGAATGATGATTTAAAGTCAGAAGATCATTTCTTTGTTGGGTCTCTGGCTGAATATACAGGTCAAATAATTGAAGATATAACACAAATAGAAAACATCAGAGAAGAATATAAAGGAAAAGATGGTGAAATTTATGCTTTCTTTGATCCTAATGCTTTTATATCAACCCAAACAACAAACCAAGCCAGACTCATCAAATCAAGAGTTCAACATTTTGCTAATAAAAATGACGACGATGATGATGCTAACTATTATTTTACAAGATTGCCGTGAAGAGCCCCAGAGACCGGAACACATCACGTGACATATGGAGATGAAATAGTTTTAATTAACCTTTTAGATGGTTCAATTTGCCCGCTTGAACATAAACAAGGAAATGATCACAAGCATTGTGCATTTTTAATGTTTTGCATCTAACCTAAACCTATTATCTTTTTATTTTTTTTAATATAAAATATATAATATTTTAATGAAACCATCTTTGCTTTTAAAAAAAATAGGTTTTTTAGTTGCGACCACATCAGCCCCTTTAGCTGGATGCGTTGCAATTTCTGCATCTGATAGTTTTTGAGTTTCAAATAGAACTAAAATCATTCCACCAGGATATTTATCACTATCATCTGATGGTAAGACATTAAATGGTTTCAAAGAAAATATAACCGTTAGGGATATCCAAACACACAGATATACAACATTACAAATCCCAAATAATGTCGAAACAATCGCACCTTATGCATTTTCTTATATGTTTGGTGATGATATAACTGAAGTTTCAACTATCATACTAAATAATGATTTACAAACTATTGGTGATGGAGCATTTAAAAACTGTAGTAACATTGAAAGTGTTAATTTTAATGAAATAGCAGATGGTAATTTGAAGTATATTGGTAAAGAATCTTTTGCGGGCTGTGGTATTATAAGATCTATTGATATACCAAAACATGTAGAGACAATTGGAGATTATGCATTTTCATATTGCACACATATGGATGGAAATATTTTTATTCCTTCATCTGTTACTAAAGTTGGAGTACGTGCTTTTGCTGAGTGTCACAAACTCTGTGGTTTAAATTTACTTGATTTCGAAGAAATACCAGATTGATTATGAAGAAATAAACAAATTTTTCAAAATTCAGGTCAAGATTCTAAAAAATATAATTTTATCAACGTAAGAATTAATAAATCAAGTAGAAAAGAATGAGAAGAAGCATTAGTTAATAGACAACAACTTTCTGGAGGATATGCAAACTTTGACATTATTGAGCACAATGCTATTGACGAATCTTATTTGGATATTGATACATCAAAATCAAAACATATTTTAAAAGGCTTTAAGACAACGGAAATTGATTTTGAATCTTATGATGCACTAGTTGTTCCGTCAAGTGTTGACGAAATTGCCGAAAATGCTTTTTTAGATGTGATTAAAACCGGTAACATTAAACTTATATTCTCAGCCCCACTTGCAACTATTCATAAAAAAGCTTTTATGAATTGTACAGGAATTACAGAAATTATATTTAATGAAAAAAGTGTATCAGAAATTGAATCTAGTGCATTTGAAAATTGTACAAACATTAGTGGATCATTAATTTTAGATGAATCAACATTACTAATCGAATCTCAAGCGTTTTTAAATTGTAGTAGCTTGAATTCATTAATTTTTGATACAGATCAAGCAAATTGTGAAATTGGCTTTGCTGCATTTGCTGGATGTAAAAGCTTATCATTAATAGATGTTAGTAAATTTCCAGAAAATGTGATGCCTCAAAATTGATACAACCCAAATCAAGGTGATGAAAGATTGCCTTTTGATGATATTTGTGATACCGGGTCAATCAATATTCATTCTGAAGCACACCCAGAAGACTGAACAAATAAGTTTCACGACTGTGGATTGAGCGCCGTAGGACAGCCTATTCCAGATCAATCCAGCTTATATTACTGAACAATAAACGATTCTTTTGTTGAGCCATTTGGTCCAGAACATTATCAAACAATTAAAAATGCGACACAAATATTAGGTTTGACAGATGAGGCAAAAGCACGTGTTAGAAATTATACTTACATACAAATTGGCGACTACACTGAGCAAATATGTGGGTCTGCATTTGCTCGTGTTTTTGAATATGATGATGATTACAAAATGTATTGAAACCTACAACTAAATAATGGTATAAAAGAAATATCTTCATCAGCATTTCAACATTGTACCGGCATCCAAGGTCCATTAATTTTACCTAATTCACTTACAACAATTGATTTTGGTGCTTTCGAGGAATGTTCGCGAATTTGTGGCAACCTAATTTTGCCGATTCACTTAGAGACAATAGGTCCTTATGCATTTGATTGTGATTATTTAATTTCGAATGATAATTTGATCATTCCTGACAGTGTTAAAACGATAGGAAGCTACGCTTTTAGGTGAACAAAAATTAAAAAAATATCATTTGGGACAACAATACCAGAAATGAATACAGAAAACGGCGACTCTTTTGGTTCAATGAAAGAACTAAAAGAATTAAATTTGACTAAGTGAACTATTGATGGATTTAATGAAAAATACTCTGGTCAAAGCAAGTTATTTTATGGTTTATGAGTCGATTCAGAAGGTGAGGGATACCAAGGCAAGGTTGTGGTTAAGGCCAAAGATGATACAGAAAAATCAGCATGACTACAAGCTCTTGAAAATAATGGTTTGAACACCGAAAAATGGGAAATAGTTTATGAGTAGAATTAGAAACAAAATAATTAAATCATTACTATCTGGTTGTTTATTAACAACCCCAATTTTCTTGTCACTTATTTCTTGTTCAAAAGAAGAGGAAGAAAAAATCACTAAAATTACTTTATTTTTGCCTAGAAATAATGTTCGACCAGGAGAGACGCTATCTGTTAAAGCAATTGTAGATCCTGGCCACATAAGAACCAATGATTTAAATTGATCATTGTCAAATGCACCAGATGGTGTCACTATATCCAATATGGGAGTTATTTCTGTTCCAGAAGACCTTCAAATAGATAGCATTAGAAACATTACCATAACAGCGGGTGTTAAGGACGGCCGCGATGTATTTGGTGAAATTGATGCCGCAATTCTTCCCAAACCAAATTTAGATTTCCAAGGTTTTGTCAATGATGAAATTCAGTATTTAGGTAGAGATCATAAAGTTACATCAATGAAGATAAATCAAATCACTGATTTTATCTATGAAACTGAGGGATATATCGATCTATTTGTAGGTGATGACCGCACTGAGGCGCCGCCATATTTTACATCATGGTTTTATTTTCAACCAATTATTAGTTCGGTAACAAAAAACTACATGGCATTTAAATTGGATGGTGGATCATCCGAAAAGCATGGCATTCAATGAGACGGTGGGTACATCGACGGTGTTTGAGTAGAACAAATTCCTGACTTTTTAACAATCGATCCATCTTGCCCGCTTGATCTTATTACTGTTAATTTTTCTTGTGATCCAAGGGTTGTACTAAAAATTCATTTAAACATTTGATTAAACCAATCACAAATTACAGCAGCAAATATGTGATATATTCCTGATGATACAGAACATATTCATAACCTTGAAATGCTTTTTGAAGGAAATTATCAGACAAATCTTTTCTGTCCATCTCAATGGTCTGCGGGAGAAAAATATTATACAAATCACATTGGTAAGCTATATGTTTCGCGAGCAGCAAGAGAATATACCGAATTTATCATAGATGATTTTGAAGAGCAAATTGAGGAACAATCAATTGCAGATGCATTAACTGTTGAAGTAACAAATCGTGATATGTATATCCGTCCATATGATCACATGAGAATATATGAATTTGATGTTAACTACACATTTGATTTGGAAAAAATGCAATGAGCATCCTTTTATAAATATAAATCATTTTTCTTGGGGACAATAAATATACGTGATCCGTTTTTTCCTTCATCAAAACCAGGATGATTAGATATGTATATTGAGTGAATATAATAGCATAGTTATGAAGAAACACAATCTGTTAAAAGCATTATCTTTATTATGCCTTCCATTAGGGGCACTATGTTTTTCTTCAACATTAGTTTCGTGCTATGAACATCAAAAAAAACAAACCACAAAAAGCATCGATGGTACAGATTGAGATGGACGTATTAGGGGTTCGTTTGCTGAAGGCGACTATGAAATAGATGAGCAACAAGAAACGATTACTTATACTTGTGGCATAGGCATTCAAGCTATTGATTTGGTAATACCGGACTATGTAACATTTGGCGACAAAAAACTAAAGGTATATTTAGGAGAACAATGCTTTTTAAATTGTTCGGATTTGATCGGATATGTCGAATTAAATTCGTTTATAGATAGAATACCCGATTATTGTTTTGCACAGTGTGCAAGATTGAATGGATTATTATTAAATACCAAACTGATAGCAATTGGCAAAATGGCATTTTTTGACTGCCCATTATTTGAAAAAATAGCTATTTTAAACTATCCGTATTTAGATGCTGACTGAGCCCTTTCAATAATATCAATTGGTGATTATGCATTTTATAAATGCATGTTATCTGGAGACTTGATCTTTACTAATAAATTACAGCATTTGGGCGCCTATTGTTTTGACGAATGTTTTAAAATTAATTCCGTTAATTTAGCTATTTGTGAATCAATTAAAATAATCCCGACGGCAGCTTTTTCTGGATGTTCAAGCATTAGTGTTGTTTATTTACCACCCAATTTACAAGAGATAGGTGAACTTGCTTTTAAAGATTGTACAAACTTACAACATGTTATTCTTCCAAAAGATAATATGAACATTAAACTAGGTAAATACTGTTTTGAGAAATGCCGCAAATTATTGGATTTCTCTAGACATTTTACTATTGTTGGAGATTTGCCAACAGGAGCATTTGCTTTTAATGAATCATTATTGTCCACACCATGAAGCGCTGAATTTGGTTTAAATAAAATAATAGAAAAAAATGCTTTCGCATCATGTTCGATATCTAGTGTTGTGTTTGAACCTGATGCAATTGATGATGTGGAAGATTATGCATTCTCATCTTGTAGTAATTTGGCAGTTATCGATTTCTCGTTATATGACCCATTAACACCACCAGATTGAACTGGAACGCACATTTTTTATGATTGTAACCAATCTGGAACTGTATACTTGCCAAATGGTGGATTAATGTCGCGAGAATGGAGAGAGTTCTTATTAAGCATTGATTTAAGTGATTCTTGAAATATTAAAGAAAAACAACCATGAGTTAGATATATTTGTCCACCAAAACACATATTGGAAGCACACGCGGGTGGAGCCTACACTCCAGGACACGGTTGAGAATATTGAGCATTTTTTGACAATGAATATTTTACATTTATTCAAAATGATGACACTAGTTTTGAGGGCGACACTATTAAAGTTGAATTTAATATAATAGACCCAGAATATGTTGATCAATTCGGTCTTTCAGCAAATTTTTTACCTAAATTAAATGCAAATTCTAATGATATAGAGAAAAAATATGAATTTGATGTAAATGGGATTTCATATAAGGGCAGACAAGAGGTGCCGGCCGGAACAGAGCTCCACTTCACATTACGTTATTATTACAGAGACTTTTTAATTCCAACTGATGACCCAGCCCCTGTGTTCACCATAATATTTGATGATGATTAAAATTAATCAAAGATAATATTGAGACAAGGCACATATAATCATTAATTATGATACATATGAAATTGTTCAACTTTCTTTAAGGCCATGTCTTAGCTTAAATGATTTTTCTCATTCTGCTCTATCAAGTTCTCCTTCTTGTTCGCGTCTGAATAATTCACTTGAAATATTAAATGATAGTATGATTGTGCCATTATCTACTACATTTCCTTCAAAAATATGATCATCTGCTTTAAACCAATCAGGAATATATGTTTGATCTTCAACTTTTTCTTCAGGATTTACTATCTCATCGTAAGCTTTTAAATCTATTTCCTCAATTGATGGACTTTGTGGTCATGTATAACCATCAGCAAATGCATAATTTCCCACAGCATATAAATCATTATTAGGAAATACAATTTTTTTAAACTTACTACCATAAAAACAGAAATCACTAAGAGATGTTACATAATCAGGAATTGTAAATGTATCAGTTGAATTCAATATAGTTATTGGAACTAAATGAAAAGCATAATCACCAATGCTTGTTAAATCGTAGCAACTAGCAAATATAACTGAAGGGGTTTCTACCACGATTTCATCTTCATAAAAGCCCTCATAATGCGAACATTCTTCAAATGCAGATTCGGGAATATTAGCCAAATGTGGAGTTATAAAAACAATTGGTCCACCTATTCCAGATTTCTTAAAACAATTATTTGGTAAATCTACAATGTTTTTATTGAAGATCAATCTTCTAGTTTCTTTTTGATCATTTAACTGTTTGTTAATATATGGGTGTTTAGCAAGCTCATTAAAAGCGTCGTTTTGTATTGATTTTATCTCTGGCGGTAAACGAACGACTTTGTAATTTTCTAGGTTTTCAACAGCATCATCTTTAATTTTAATTAGTGTTGTTTTATCTTCGCTCATTTCGTAATTTTCAAAAGGAATTACATCGTTATTTAAAAATGCTGCTCATTTGTCTGCAACCCCAATGGTTTTAAAGTCATTTAAATATTTTTCTTTATCATCATATATGCGGTCATTACCTATTCATAAATAACCACTTTGTCAAAATAAATCACCAAAAATTTTAATTATGTGTTCAGGATCGGAGTTATATGATAACCACGACGGGAAGGAAGTATAACTCGAGATGTCGATTTCGATTAATTGAGTTAGTCCTTCAAACGCCCCCTCTTCAATTTTAGTTACAGAATTTGGTATCACAAGTCTATTTATATTTTTAAAATTAATTTTGCTAGTATTAGTAAATGCATTTTTGCTGACGCTAGTTACATAATCAGGTATTACTAATTGAGAGTAGGATTGAAATTTTATTGGGTGCGCGGCATCACTAAGTCCTGTTAATATGTAATCAACACCATTATTGTTTGATGGAACTTCAACAATATTTAATCAATCTTCTGGAACAGTTTCGCCCTCGCCATCCACATAAGAGACTACACAGTTGATAAATTTGACTTCTTGTTCTTTACCGTATGAATTTATAAAATTTAAAATCAAACTAAAATTAAATGTTTGTGTTTCAAAAGTACTTAAATTTAAAAAAACAGGTACAACAATATTGTATGGTTCTTCATAAGAAACTCTAAATTTATCATCCATCAAATAAATCAAGCCGGTGTCTTCATTTACCAATGAAACACTAATTTTGTTAGATGTTGGTTTATTGCTGAAATAAAATTGAAAATCAAATTCATGTTTGTCCACTTGCTCTATGTACCTAGTCGCGATAGAAACCCTATCGGTATCTTCTTCTTCATAGAAGAAGTAAACATTGAAATTGTCCAATTTTTGTGTTATTGTTTGATCGCGTTCACTATATGTAAAATTTAAATCAAAATTAAACGACTTATTTTCTTGAACACTCCCATCAACAGTAAATTTCAAAACAAATTGATCATTTTGAATAGACACTATTTCACTATCAAGAGCTAGCAACGGAGAATCTAACCCTTCTATCTTTACTTCCATGGTTTCACAATATATTTGAGTTGTGGAGCCATAAATTTCAAAGGTATTTTCATATGTTGCAACATCTCTATTTTTTATTTCTATGTTGTGATTTTTAATTTCGTGCTGTTCGCTAGAGCATGCAGAAAAAGTACCAATAAACAATGGCAATGGCAAGCATGACGATAGTAACGCTTTCTTTAAAAAACCACAATGTTTCATACTATTCTATAATATCTACTCCATCGAAAAAATGGGGAAAAATAGCCAAATACTTGATATTGTCCACTAGTATATCGAGCGTAACTGGCGAATAACCTGAATGTCAATCAAAAGTATTCTTTTTAACAACCCTTCCTTGTCTAAATTCATATATATCAATAACCCAAAGCATGTAGTGTCAAAAATCTTCAGTAATAGAATAACCCAAGTCTGTGTATTCAATCCCTTCGGGTAAAAAAACCAACGTTTTCTTATTGTCATCAAATGAAATGAGTTCAGCTTTGTAAGGTAAATTTTTAATAGTCATGTAAAAAGTGCGATAACCATTTTGAATATTATCAACAAACATAGAAAATGATAATAAATCATTTTCTATTTTATCTATTTTAGCGTAGTATTTTCATTTCGTATATGTGCCACCAGAAAACTCTTTTGACATAGTGTGAACGGTATCTTTTGCTAACATAACACCTTTGTTTGGTGTATTTTGATATTGATCTAAGGTTTTAGATAATTCTATGCTTGTTTCTTGATAAATTTTATAATCAGGCATATAAATCTCTCCGGTAAAATTTTCTCAAGAAAAAATAAGTGATTTTGTGTCATGGTTACAAGACACCACACAAGGAATTATGACTATATTTGGTATTAACAAAAAATTAACCTTACGGATCATACAAAATTATTATACATTTTAATACTAACTTTATAAAAGAATATATAATATAAGTGACCTAACATAATTGTGGGGGGTATTTATGAAAAACAAACTTAGTATTAAAAATAAAACTTTGATAAGTGCTTTATCGGTGTTATCAGCATCTTCTGCTATATGACCGGTTGTGTCTCTTTCTTCTTGCTCAAAAAGTAATTCTAGTAGCAAATTACAAATTGGTCAAGATTTAGATAAAGAATATAACATCAATGAGTCGTCTTATATTGCTTTGAAAGAAAAATTCAAACAGGAATGAAAAAACAAAGTAACAGCACATGATGATTGATCAGATGAGAAAAAAGCTAAAGAAATTGAGAATTTAAACTCTGATTTAGCAACTTTTGACAAGTCTTTTAATAACAAGAGTTACAATTTAAGTTTTACATGAAAATCACAAGCAATTATTAATTTTGCTTTACAACACTATGGAATTAATATTTCCCGCGATAATCTTTCTGTTACTTGATCAGATATTTATAACGTGTATCAAGGATACGTTCAAACCTTTAAAGACTATATGAAAGCTAGCGGTTTGGAAGAACCAGAGATCAATTTAATCTTACAACAAGCTGACCAAGCTTATGATGATTTAATAAATGGAAAAATTGTTGATGGTGATAAACAATACCCTATTGGCCTTAAAGCAAAATATGCAGACCCTCTTGCGGCTTTGATTGAAGCAAAATCTGAACTTATTTCATGTTTTGCCCATGTCAATGACTCAATTGCCTTGCTTTCTGCAGTTAGCGGTTTAAAGAAATTTTTCCAAACATACAATGTTGTTTACCATCAAACAGATTCAAATTTATTTGACCAATTAGTTGATTCCGGAATTCTTTCAAAAGACAAAATTGGAACAGACCTATCTAGTCATATGATGGAGATATTTAAAATTACTGATACCTTACATCCAGACAGAGAAATTAAAACATTTGATGGAACTAAGTTTATACCAGGCTTTACAATTCGTCCTATATTGAAAGCAATCGAAACTAACAGGTTTACAAATAATTATGCAATTAAGATTGACTGACAATGTTTTAAGTCTGAATTTGCTGACGATCCAAAGGTAACGCCCGACAAATTGTCTGATATTACTGGACATTTGTATGATAATGCGGCAATGCCAAATTTTATTGATCCACAAATGGATGATTTTGATGCAATAGAATATATGAAAACAGCTTCAGTTCATCTTGTTTCATACTCTATTCCTTTATCTGCTGCTAAAGAAAAAGAAGCATTAGAATCAGCATATTTCACTGGACAACCATTTAAATATGATCCAACTACAATATCTCAAGGAAGGATCAATCTTGGCTGATTTAGTGAATTGCCAGTAGGCCAAATACGCCATGGTTATGATGCTTTCTATCAAGGCAAGAAGATTGATGACCAACAAAATACAGGCTTTACACACTATAGAGTTAATTTTGCTTCATTAATTGATGCCGACATTGAATTTAAGTATGCTGAAGCAAACTCTAATTCTTTATCTGAACCATATAAAGTATCGGACTTTTTCGCATCAACAAATACTGGTGTTATAGACACTACTGAAAAGGCGGATATGAAAAAAGCGCCGCTTATATTAGACACATTAGCTCACAATTGTACTATTTATTCTGATGCCTTAGTTAAAAATGACGACTGAGATAACCGTGAAGCATACAATACCCTTCATGTGTTCTATAAAAACTCACAATATGCTCATCGCCTTGATGCTAATATTTATGATATAGGTGAATTTAATACTAGTGGGTTTGGTAACTCCGTTTCTTCTTATAAGTGGTTAACAAACCAATATAATCAACTTTACAATACTATATATAAATTGTCTAACAACGATTACGAAGAACGTTGAATGGCTGCTAAATCGATGTGCGTTGAGCAGTCAATTTTCCTTACTCTAACATCTGCTTTATCACTTTTATGTATTATTGCAGCCAGCATTTCAATATATAAAGTGGGTAAAAAACTTAAAGTTATAGTTTTTGTGGTAGATTTAATCCTAACCATAGCTATAGAAGGCATTGATATTTGAAGATATGCTCACTTCATGAAGCATTATTATTTCAAGACTAAAAATATGTATGATGCAGCTGAAAAATTAAAAAATTCTGCTGAAACAAAGAACATAAAAGCATATTTGGAAGACCAAAAACAATATTTTGGAATAGTGAGAGCTGACGAAAATTATAAAATCCAAAAAGCTGATTTTGATGCTAATTATGACAAATATTTCAAAAACCTTGATCCAAAACAATTAAAAGAACGTATGGATGAATTTGCCAACATTCAAACAAGCGAATTGATGGTAGATTTCTTAAATAAAGTGGCTGAAGAAGGTCCAGCTGTTAAAACATATGAAGAATATATGAAAGAATGAGAAGCTAATGGAAAATATCAATTAACTTCTGCATTATGTGGTCAGGCAAGTGGATGATTATGTTCTATACAATTAGCATGAATGCTAGTTTGTGGCCTAATTGGCGGCAAAGATGAAGAATCTGAAGCAGTAAAAGATACAGCTGCTGAAGTGGCTGATCAAGATAAAGCAATTACCAAAGATTTATCAAGTCAAACTACAGGAAATTCACCAAATTCTAATGGTAACACATCTGTTGGTGAACTTTTCCAAAAAAACGAAAACAAAGTTGATGAAGGGGGCAACCCAATCATTAAACCAGAAGAAAGCGGTAATGCAGGACCTGAAGAAGCCCCACTTATTAATGAGCCTGAAGGCCTATTATCCCCAGCCGATGGAATAAGACAAAATATTGAAGGTAAACCAGAGATTTCTGCAATGAATGATTACTACAAATCATTGATGAAGAAATACAACAAAAATAAGGATCTTAAAGGCTTAGTTTCAAAGGATGGAAAAACAGCAATTGATGCTAAATTTGAGCTTCAACAAATGGTTAATAAAGACTTGATGCCAAAAATCTATAAAGATAAAGATATTTTAAAAGAGTTAAGATATAAAATTGTTACTCGAAAAGGTGAAAAAGACGGAATATTTAGAATGTATTCTAGATATGACAATATATTTACAAGACTACTAAGAAAATTTGGTAGAGCTAGTGATGGTGTATATAATAGCACAAAAGAATTTTATAATGCATTAAAAGATTTGGCAACCGATAAAAACGTAAGCGAGTCTTTACTTGAGGGTGCATTAAAAGGAATAGACAAATATATCAAAGATAACAAGGAAAAATGAGAAGCTTTATATGATTGGTCTTGTCCTATAGAGACTTTGTCAGACATGTACAAAGCAGGCAAAGAGAATGAAATAATAGAAACTCTAGACCAGTTATTTAGAAAGAGATTGTTTGACCCATATATTGGTGACAAGGTTGGCCAAGTTACTATGTATACAGCAGGTGAATGATTAGCTGATTTCTTCGATTCAATAATTAAAGGCGCTACTGACTCAATTCTTGATGTATTGCTTGGTGGTATTAGAATTGTTGTATAGGCATGTGCTCTAGTGTGCAATTGTAAATAATAAAAACATATATTTATATATGTTTTTATTTTTTATTTTTTTCACAAAATTAAATTTTTATTTTTTTATTTATTTATATATAATATATGCGAAAAGAACACATAGATGCAAAACTATGTGTCAAAAGGAGAATAAAATGAAAAATAAACTTAGTATGAAGAATAAGACCTTAATAGGTGCATTATCGGCATTAGCAACATCATCTGCTATATTTCCGGTTGTATCTTTATCGTCTTGTTCAAAAGATAATAAGATTAACAAAGTAAGAATTGGTGATGATTTAGATAAAGAATATAACATCAACGCATCATCATACATTGCTTTGAAAGAAAAATTCAAACAAGAATGAAAAAACAAAGTAACAGCACATGATGACTGAACTGATGAGCAAAAAGCTAGAGAAATTCAAAACTTAAACGTTGATTTAGATGCTTTTGATAAGTCTTTCAACAATCAATCATTTGTTTTAAGTAACACATGAAAATCACAAGCAATTATTAATTTCGCTTTACAACACTATGGAATTAATATTTCTCGTGATAATCTTTCTGTTACTTGATCAGATATTCGTAATATCTTTAATGGATATACTGAATCATTCAGGACTTACATGCGTGATTTCGAAGGAATGTCTGAACAAGAAATCGCATTAATACTCGCTCAAGCTGAAAACGCTTATAAAAATTTAATAGAAGGAAAAGTTACTGATGATGACGGCAATGAATGAGAAGTTGGTTTAAAAGCAAAATATGCAGATCCTCTTGCTGCACTAGTTCAAGCAAAATCAGAAATGATTGCTTGTTTTGCCCATGTAAATGATTCAATTGCATTGCTTTCTGGCGTTGCTAATTTAAAGAAATTCTTACAAACATACAACGTTGTTTATAGACAAACTAGCTCAAATGCATTTGATCAATTAGTAGATAGTGGTATTATCTCTCAAGATAAAATTGGTACCGATTTATCTGCTAATATGACAAAAATATTTAGAATCACTGATACTTTACATCCTGACAGAGAAATTAAGACATTTGATGGTACTAAGTTTATACCTGGTTATACAATTAAACCAGTATTAGAATCTGTAGAAACTAACAGATACACTAATACATATATTATAAACATTGATTGACAATGTTATAAATCTGAATTTGCTGATGACCCAAAAATGACTCCTGAAAGATTGGCAGGCATAACTGGTCACTTATATGATGATGCGAGAGTGCCAGATAAAGATAATCCAATTCCAGATGATTTTGATGTAATAGAATATATGAATGCAGCAACTATACACGTTACTCCATATAATATTCCTTTAACTGCACAAGCAGAAAAAGAAGCATTACAATCTGCATATTTTAATGGTCAACCATTTAAATATGATTCAACTACAGTATCTAAAGGAATGATTAACCTTGGATGATTTAGTGAATTAGAGGAAGGCAAGACACATCAAGGTTATGATGCTTTCTACCAAGGTAGAAAGATTGATGATCAAAACGACACTGGATTTACTCACTATAGAGTTAACTTCGCTTCATTAATTGATGCAGATATTGAATTTAAATATGCTGAAGCAAACTCTAATGCACTCTCTGGACCGCTTAAAGTATCAGATTACTTATCAGCGTTAAATACTGGTGTTGTTGATACAACTGTTGAACACGAAAAGAAGAATACACCTTTAATATTAGATGCATTGATTCACAATTGTACCGTTTATTCTGATGCGTTAGTTAAAAACGATGACTGAGACAACCGTGAAGCTTACAACACACTTAATGTGTTCTATAGAAATTCACGATATGCACACGATGCTGAATCAGCAAGTATTCATACACTAGATACATTTAATACAAGTGGATTTGGTAACTCCGAATCTTCTTATAAGTGGTTAACAAACCAATACAACAGACTTCTTAATACTGTTGAAAGATTATCAAACAACGATTATAAAGAGCGTTGAATGGCTGCTAAATCAATGTGCGTTGAGCAATCTATTATGTTTACTATAACATCTGCTTTGGCCCTTTTATGTAGTGTAGCTGCCATTGTTTCTATAGTAAAGGTAGGAAAAAAAGTTAAAGCTATAGTATTCTGAGTTGATTTAATATTAACATTAGCTATTGAAGGTATTGATATTTGAAGATATTATAACTTCATGCACAATTATTATTTCCCAACAAAGAATATGAATGATGCGGCAGAAAAACTAAGAAATTCTGATGAAACTAAGACATTAAAGAAGTATTTAAATGAACAAAAAGAATATTTTGGAATACTTAGAACTAATGATAAATTACAAATTTTAAAAGCTGATTTTGATGCTAACTATGACAAATATTTCTCAAACCTTGATCCAAGACAATTAAAAGAACGCATGGATGAATTTGCCAATATTAAGCACAGTAAGAAGATGATTGATTTCTTAGATAAGGTTGCTGAAGAAGGTCCTGCTGTTAAAACATATGAAGAATATATGAAAGAATGAGACAATAAAGGACATTATAATGCAGTTCAAGCAACATGTGGTGCGGTAAGCATGATACTATGCTCTGTACAAATGTGATGAATGATGGTTTGTGGACTAATTGGCGGCAACGACCCAGAAACTCAAGCAGTGACTGATACAACTGCTGAAGTAGCAAGCAAAGAAGCAAAAGTAGGTGAAGATTTAAGCAAAGGAACAGCAAATAATTCCCCAGTTGCAGAAGGCGATCAACCAGTTGGTGATCTATTGAATGAAAACCAAGGTGCTGTGAAAGGTGGCGAAGGTGCCGACCCAATTATTCGTCCAGAGGAAGGTGGTAATGCTGGTGGATTACCTGATAATCCAGAATTACAATCTCCAGAAAGTCCAACCACTATAAAAAGCGAAGCTAACGGTTGGGTTGAAGAAAACGGAAGGACAGATGCCTTGGCTGACTATGCTGATAAACTTGACCCCGAAGGCAAAGGATACGACCCTGTAAAAATTAACTCTAAATTATGGGATCGTGTTGAAGGAGATCTAGCACCAAAATTATTTAAAACGGGTAATAAGCATGACTTCTATCATGTTTATTACGAGAGACTACGCGGTCGAGATGTGCCTTATGGACCATCATATAATAATCTTTTCAAAGATGTTAAGGAAAAGTTTCCTAACGAGTATATTGATCCTTTACCTCCAGCTTATAACAATGTAGGAGAGTTTTATGAGGGATTAAAAACACTAGGTGATAATGCTAAGACTAGCCAAACCTTATTTGAGGAAGCATTGAAAGGACTTGATAAATTTGTTGACTATGTAAAAACTTCAAGAAGATATGATGATATTGCAATGGAATATCCAGCCGAAACATTGTTTGCTATGTATAAAGCAGGTAAGGAAGAGGACATTGTGACATTCTTAGACAAACTTATCCAAACAAAATTGGTGGAACCAGAAATTGGATCCTTAAGAGGTCAAATAACTGCAGAAGAATCTGGTGAATTCTTCGTCGAGTTAATAGCTAATATATTTAGCCGAATATCAGAAACACTTATAAATGATGTATATAGAGTAGTTAAGATTGTTGACAAGTACATCAAATAAATACGCTTAATAATCAATTAAAAAACATATCTTTGATATGTTTTTTATTTTATATATAATACAAGTGAAGAGAACACATAGATGCGAAACTATGTGTCAAAAGGAGAATAAAATGAAAAATAAACTTAGTATGAAGAATAAGACCTTAATAGGTGCATTATCGGCATTAGCAACATCATCTGCTATATTTCCGGTTGTATCTTTATCGTCTTGTTCAAAAGATAATGAAGTTAGCAAGGTGAGAATTGGTGATGATTTAGATAAAGAATATAACATCAATGAATCATCTTACATTGCTCTAAAAGAGAAATTCAAGAAAGAATGAGAAAACAAAGTAACAGCACATGACGATTGAACTGATGAGCAAAAAGCTAGAGAAATTCAAAACTTAAACACTGATTTAGCTGCTTTTGATAAGTCTTTCAATAATCAATCATTTGTTTTAAGTAACACATGAAAATCACAAGCAATTATTAATTTCGCTTTACAACACTATGGAATTAATATTTCTCGTGATAATCTTTCTGTCACTTGATCAGATATTCGTAATATCTTTGATGGATATATTGAATCATTCAAAACTTATATGCATGATTTTAAGGGGATGTCAGAACAAGAAATTGCATTAATAATCGCTCAAGCTGAAAACGCTTATAAAAATTTAATAGAAGGAACAGTCACTGATGATGACGGCAATGAATGAAGTGTTGGTTTAAAAGCAAAATATAATGACCCTCTTGCTGCACTAGTTCAAGCAAAATCAGAAATGATTGCATGTTTTGCCCATGTAAATGACTCAATCGCATTGCTTTCTGGCGTTGCTAATTTAAAGAAATTCTTACAAACATACAACGTTGTTTATAGACAAACTAACTCAAATGCATTTGATCAATTAGTAGATAGTGGTATTATCTCTCAAGATAAAATTGGTACCGATTTATCTGCTAATATGACAAAAATATTTAGAATCACTGATACTTTACATCCTGACAGAGAAATTAAGACATTTGATGGTACTAAGTTTATACCTGGTTATACAATTAAACCAGTATTAGAATCTGTAGAAACTAACAGATACACTAATACATATATTATAAACATTGATTGACAATGTTATAAATCTGAATTTGCTGATGACCCAAAAATGACTCCTGAAAGATTGGCAGGCATAACTGGTCACTTATATGATGATGCGAGAGTGCCAGATAAAGATAATCCAATTCCAGATGATTTTGATGTAATAGAATATATGAATGCAGCAACTATACACGTTACTCCATATAATATTCCTTTAACTGCACAAGCAGAAAAAGAAGCATTACAATCTGCATATTTTAATGGTCAACCATTTAAATATGATTCAACTACAGTATCTAAAGGAATGATTAACCTTGGATGATTTAGTGAATTAGAGGAAGGCAAGACACATCAAGGTTATGATGCTTTCTACCAAGGTAGAAAGATTGATGATCAAAACGACACTGGATTTACTCACTATAGAGTTAACTTCGCTTCATTAATTGATGCAGATATTGAATTTAAATATGCTGAAGCAAACTCTAATGCACTCTCTGGACCGCTTAAAGTATCAGATTACCTATCAGCATTAAATACTGGTGTTGTTGATACAACCGTTGAACACGACAAGAAGAATACACCATTAATATTAGATACACTAATTAACAATTGTGTAGTTTATTCTGATGCGTTAGTTAAAAATGACGACTGAGATAACCGTGAAGCTTACAACACACTTAATGTGTTCTATAGAAATTCACAATATGCACACGATGTTGAATCAGCAAGTATTCATACACTAGGTCAATTTGACACAAGTGGATTTGCTAACTCTAAATCTTCATATAAGTGATTAACAAACCAATACAACAGACTTCTTAATACTGTTGAAAGATTATCAAACAACGATTATGCAGAACGTTGAAAAGCTGCTAAGGAAATGTGTATTGAGCAATCTATTATGTTTACTCTAACATCTGCTTTGGCTCTTTTATGTAGTGTGGCTGGTATTATTTCTATAGTAAAAGTAGGTAAACAAGCAAAAGCTATAGTATTCTGAGTCGATTTAATATTAACATTAGCAATCGAAAGTATTGATATTTGAAGATATTATAATTTCATGCATAATTATTATTTCCCAACAAAGAATATGAATGATGCAGCAGAAAAACTAAGAAATTCTGCTGAAACTAAAACATTAAAGAAGTATTTAAACGAGCAAAAAGAATATTTTGGAATAGTAAGAGCTAATGATAAATTAGAAATTTTAAAAGCTGATTTTGATGCTAACTATGACAAATACTTCAAAAAGCTTGATCCAAGACAATTAAAAGAACGTATGGATGAATTTGCTAATATTAAGCAAAGTAAAGTGATGATTGATTTCTTAGATAAAGTTGCTGAAGAAGGTCCTACTGTTAAAACATATGAAGAATATATGAAGGAATGAGACAATGAAGGACATTATAATGCAGTTCAAGCTACATCTGTTGTGATAAGCACAGTACTATGTACTGCACAATTGTGATGAATGTTTGTTTGCGGAATAATTGGCGGCAACGACCCAGAAACTCAAGCAGTGACTGATACAACTGCTGAAGTAGCAAGCAAAGAAGCAAAAGTAGGTGAAGATTTAAGCAAAGGAACAGCAAATAATTCCCCAGTTGCAGAAGGCGATCAACCAGTTGGTGATCTATTGAATGAAAACCAAGATGCTGTTAGAGGCGGTGAAGAAGCCGACCCAATTATTCACCCAGATGAAGGTGGTAATGCTGGTGGATTACCTGATAATCCAGGACCACAACTTTCAGAAAGTACAAGTTCTGTAAGAAGCGAATCTAACGCATTTGTTGAACAAAACGGTAATACGATAAATATTAAAAAATATTGAGACAAACTTAACCCTAAAGGTGATGCCCCACATTGAAAAGTTTATGATCATGTTCGAGAAGACTTATTACCAAAACTATATAAAGATAAGGACTTTTTTGAGAATTCAACAATGTCTATCGCAAGAAAAAGAGGTGGACCAAAAATTAGAGAGCCTTATAAACCAGCATACAACAATATTTTAAAAAAGGTTAAGGAAAAGTTCCCTGACTCAAAGACTGAGTTTATACCAGCAGCTTATGAAAGTGTAGAGGAATTTTATGCGGCATTAAAAAAATTAACTAATGATTCAAAAATTAACGAATCTTTATTTGAGGAAGTACTAAAAGGAATTGATGAATTTGTTGATAGTAGAGCATTAGCATTTAAAGACGAATTCCCTTTGACCGTTCCAAGCGAAACATTATTTGCTATGTATAAAGCAGGTAAAGACAAAGAAGTTGGTGAGTTCTTTAAGCAGCTTATAGATACTCAATTGTTAAAACCAAAAGTTGGGTTAGGTTATGGGGCGGTTGACCAGTTTAAAGCCGGCGATTTCTTTTATAATTTAATGGGATATATATATCGATCAATAAGTCATGCGATTATAGATGATGTAATTGAACCGATTAAGATTATTGATAGTTTTCTTTAATCTGCAAAATATTTAATTAAAAAAACATATATTAATATGTTTTTTTATTTTTATTCTTCTAATGAAATTGATATTATAATTATTAAAATACGCACATGATTAATGGACTAGATAATAATCAAATTATTGCTTTGATTGTAAACTTTAGTATTTTATTAGTATCCTTAGGGGTATCGATTTTTTTAATCTTCAAAATTAAGTTTGACGATAAAAACTATAGATTATTGTTTGTTATTTATACATTGTATTGAATAGCACCGATGTTGCTTAGAGAATATACAAGTCAGATGCAGGCAGCAATGAAAGGAATTGGCGATGCATCGGCTAATGGTGTCTTTTGATGGTTGCCAGTAACTATTTATGGAATTATTGGTTTATTTTGAAAACCGTTGAATGATTTACTAAGTCATAGACTTAAATCTAGAAAGACCGTTATTTATATTTCAATTTTTATTCAAGCAGCTGGAGCAATTCCAATGATTGCTTATCCTTGTTTTGCTACAAATGTAATTCAATCATTAACAGTAGGAATTGGAGCTAGTGGTATTGCTGTTTTTAGTTTAATGTTTAATGAACAATATGCTAAGCGTAAAGTATTTCTTACTGTTTCTCTTTTGTCTTTGCCTCCATTACTTGGAGAATTCTTTTCTTCGGTTTTACAATGTTGTGTAACTAGTTTCCTGCCTCCAAAGCCTAATCCAGTTACACCAGAATACTGATCACAATACATACCTATTGTTAAATATATGTGAGTGATTGGATTGTTTTTTATTGTTGTTACTGGTGTATTAACTATTTTCATAAAAGAAAAGAAAGCATTCTTATATCAAGATAATCAATACAAAGAACCCGTAAAAAGCAAGTATGATATTTGAGTTATTGTCTTATTAATTTTTGCTGCGGCAACAACATCATTTGTTAAATTTTCTACTAGTGGTGGTGATATTATTACTGAATTAACCAACATTGGTCAACACTACGGCATGGAGACTAAGGCATACGAAGGTTACTTGTCAGTAATCTTCACTGTCGGACAAATGGCTGCTAACATAGTTACTGGTTTATTCCTTGTTAAAAGAATGAGCAAGTGAACAATCTTCACAATATCAAGCGGTTTGTGACTACTTTTTGGAATTCTATATGGCTCATTACCTAATGTTTGAAGTAGAATGGCATTTAACATTTTGAATGGTTGAGCATTTGGAACAACATACAATATCATAGTGGGTATGACACTTAATAAGTTCTTTACTAAATCCAATAAGATTACACCAATTACACTATATAACACAGGATTATCAATTGGAATATGTTCTAGTTTATTCTTTAAACAATTCTTAAACAATAATGTTTTCCATGGTGGAAAACTTGATTGAGATGTTTATTTAGTAAGAAATTGAATTGTTGCTGGAATCGTTATTGGTATTATTCTATTAATGTGAGCATCATTCACTACTGCATGATTTATTGAGAAGAAGCATCCGCCGGGCAAAATAAGAGTAAATAGAGTTCGTAACCAACAAGATATGGATGACTAATAAATCCCTTTCAGGGATTTATTTTTCTTTATAATTTATATATTATGGAACTTGGAACAATAGTTACAATATTGGATGTCATTTTACTAACTATTGTGATAGTTGGTACTGGGCTTTTAATCTATAAACTTAAACTCGGTAGCAAAAACCATGTTTTACTTTTTATTTTGTTTATCTTTTATTGAATGGCACCCTTAATGTGTCGTGAATATACAGGACAAATGCATATTCACATGGGCCTTAAAGATGGTGGATGATTATTATGACTCCCATTAACCATATATGCTATAGCTGGTTTGTTCTGGAGACCACTAACCGATGTTTTGAGTTGTAAATTACAATCAAGAAAGAAAGTAATTTATATTTCCCTTGTTATACAAGCCTTAACATTATGACCAATGTTTGCTTGACCAAATTTAACAACAAACATTATTCAATCAATTGGTACGGGTGTAGGTGCTTCAGCTATTGGTTTGTTTAACTTAATGTTTACTGAATCACATCATAAGAAAAAAGTGTTTGTAACTGTTTCTATCTTAGCTTTGCCTCCATTAATTGCTGAATTTATTACTTCAGCACTAGAAGCAATCGTTTGTGCAATGGTACCTGAACATGGATTAGATCCGGCTCAGCCAGATTTACCTTCATCAACCATTTATCTTGATTATTTAAAATGGTTATGACTAGTGGCACTAATCTTTGTTGTTGTTTCTTTTGTAATAACTATATTCTTCAAAGAAGAAAGAGAAACACTATTTAAAGATTTAAATTTTAAAGAACCAATTGTAACAAAACAAAATAGACAAGTTGTTACATTGGTTTGCATAGCTGGTGCTATATTTGCTTTTGTGAGATGAGTTTCGGCCGGTCCTAGTTCTGTTACACAACTAATTTATATTGCGATGTTTGATAAAATGAATCCCGAAACATCAACATCGTACTTCATCGAGGAAGTCAAATTCTTTGAAGGATATTTATCCTTAATGTTTGCTTTAGGACAATTAGCCGGCGCAATCATTGCTGGTCTTGCTTTAAGTAGACATCAAGACAGAACAAAAGTTGCATTGATAGCTGTTGGATCATTTATTTGATTAATTTATCTATTGACTAATGGAATAGTAATTAATGTTCATATGTTCTTCTGATCAAACATATTAAATGGTTTGGGATATGGATTAATTTATCCGGTGTTAATTGGTCTTATGCTTAACAAAATGTATGTTAACAAAAATATCATTACACCAATAGGTGTATTTAACACTTGCATGGCTGGTGGTATATTTGTTGGATCATTATTTAACAACTTAATTAAAGGACCAGTTTATGACTTCCACGAAACACCAGAAACATCTACAGCTCAATTCTTTATGACTGATAACTGAGCAGTTAATGGAACAACAATGTTCTTAATTGTCTGTATGGTAGTATTATTTGTATTCTCATATTCTCTAGAGAAAAAATATCCACCTATGAAAACAAATATGGGAACAAAATTTGTTGCTGCAGGTGAAAGTGAAATATAAAAAATAGGCATTAGCCTATTTTTTCATCGAATACAGTTGCTTTAACTAAAGGGCGTTTATTTTTGTTTTTTCAAATAAAGAATGTAATTGTATTTTCAGCAATCTTTCTAATTGTTTGGTTTGTGATTGGTTGATGAGATTGTTGCATTTCCTTTTCAATATTTTCTTTAATTGAATAGCAAATCTTTTTAATTAGCCCCATACTAGCATTAGCATAGAAACAACCTCTAGTAATTAATACTGGTAAACCAATGATCTTCTTTGCTCTACGGTCAATAACAATGGTTGCATTAAATACACCATCAGTCCCAAGAATTCTTCTTGCACCTAGAACTTTAGAGTTATCTTCATTAATCTTTTTACCATCAACATAAACTTCTTTAGTATCAACAAATTCATCTGTTACTACTAATTCATGGTTAATTAATTTAACTTTTTGACCGTTAGATACCTGAACGTATCTTTCTTTTTCAATTCCTAAGAACTCAACATTGTGTTCCATAGCTGATAACATTTTGTATTCACCATGGATTGGAATAATGAATTTAGGTGCAACTAATTTAATCATCAATTCAAGTTCAGTTTGTGTGGCGTGACCTGAAGCATGTAATTTACATGTTGATGAGTTTTGTACAACCTTTACACCACATTTATATAGTTTGTTAACTAATTCCTCAACTGAAGCAAAGTTTCCTGGAATTGGATTTGAACTAAACAATATAGTATCACTTGGTTTTAAAATAACATGTGGATATTTGCCAGCAGTCATCATACTTAATGCTGCAGTTGGTTCTCCTTGAGAACCTGTTAAGATAATTACTAATTCATTATCTGGTGTGTTTTTGATATCACATGGTTCAACAAAGTCTGTTTTAAATGTTTTTAACAAACCAGTATTGATAGATGTTCTAATGTTATCATCCATTGTTTTACCAATAATACAAATACGTTTATTTAAATTAATTGCAATTTCAATAACATTTTGAATTCTTCTTAAATTACTTGCAAATGTTGTGATGAATACACGTCCTGGAGCTTTAGTAATTTGTCTTCTAATTTCATCCAAAACATATTTTTCAGATGTTGAAAAACCCTGTGCTTCCGCATTAGTTGTTTCACAAAGCATTAAATCAACACCACGTTTAGCAACTTCTGAAATTTTATGAATATCAGTTTGTTCCATTTTATTTGAGAAGTCAAATCTAAAGTCACCACAAGTAACTACATTCCCATTGGGTGTTTGTAAACAAACACCAAAACATAATGGAATAGAGTGGCAAACTCTAAAGAAATCAATTTTGAAATGTTTTGATTCAATCTTTAGATCATCCTTTAATTCAACAAATTTTTCAATTTTTGCATCTGGATGCTCTTTCATCTTTCTTTTTAAAATATTTTGAACCAATAAACTTCCATATACAACTGGAATCTTAACAGTTTTTAAAAGGTACGGAACACCACCAATGTGGTCTTCGTGAGCATGGGTAATAATTAATCCTTTAATTTTATTTTGGTTTTCAACCAAATAATCAAATGGACAAATTACAGACGCCACACCTGGTAATTCATTTTCGTCACTGAATTTATTACCACAATCGATAATGAATAATTCATCGTCATATTCAACGATGTACATATTCTTACCAATTTCTTCTATTCCACCTAATGCAAATACAGTTGTTGGTTTTTTATTTAAGTCTGGCATAATGCCTCCTAATATACTATTAGAGATTTGTCATCATCAAGGAATTTATGTTTTTTATCAATTCGATGATAGAAAAGAATTCCTGATAGATGATCTATCTCATGTTGTAAACAAATAGCAAGCAATCCTTCAGCATCTACTGTAATAGGCTTGTTGTTATTTAACATATCTAAAGCTTTAACTCTAATTTTGTTAAATCTTTTAACATGGCCTGGATGGTTTTTCATTACTGATAAACAACCTTCACCATCTTTCAAATAACAGCAAGCTACTGAAGTTGCGACAATTTCAGGATTAGCTAGTAACAATTTATGTTCTTTGTCATAAGCATCCACAAAGTGGATATAGATAATTTTCTTATCACATCCAACTTGTGGTGCAGCAACAGCTATTCCTGCCCTAATGTCAAGCTCACTATCCCTGTCTTCAAAACAAGCATCAATATAGCTAACCATGCGGTTAACCAATAATGAATCTTTACTATTTAAGGGAAATGTTACATCCTTACACTTTTTAGTTAAAAACTCATTGCTATCTTCTAATATTCAATCAGAAGAAGGTTTAAGATCTTGTAATTTAAACATTGATACTATTATATACAATTAGTATTTTTTTTATAAGATATTTAATATAATTAATAAAAATATACTTTTTATTAATAAGATAGGAGAAATTCATGACTATTGAAGAATTTGCTGCGCGAATTAAACAAATTCATAGTAAAAATGGAACTAAATTAATGTGTTTGCAGGAAGCTCAAGCAAACTTTGGTTATCTATCTCGTGAAGCCATGAGAATGATAGCAGATGAGTTTAACACTACAACTAGTGAAATTTATTCTATTGCAACATTCTATACACAATTTACTTTTACTAAAAAAGGTAAATATGTTATTACTGTGTGTTTGGGAACAGCGTGTTATGTTAAAGGATCTGCTAAAGTTCTAGAAAAATTTGAACAAATCCTTGGTATTAAACTAGGCGAAACAACAGAAGATGGTATGTTTACACTAGCATCTGCTAGATGTGTTGGTTGCTGTGGTTTAGCACCAGTTACTATGATCAATGATAAGGTTTATACTATTCTGCCTGATCAAGTTCAAGAAACAATTGATTTGATTCTTAAACACGATAGAGAAAATGGAGGTAATGCTTAATTATGACAATTAAAGAATTACAAGCTATCAAAGATAAGTTAGCTAAGAGAATTAATGACCGTAAATTAGGATTATCTAAAGCTGAACAATCAGGAAAAAAACAAATTCTTGTTTGTGCATCCACTGGTTGTTTAAGTAATAAAGCAAAAGAAGTTATTGCTGCCTTTTCAAAGAGCATTAGATTACACAATTTACAAGACAAGATTGAAGTCAGTCAAACAGGATGTCATGGTCTTTGTTCACAAGGTCCAGTAGTTTTAGTTTATCCTGAAGGTATATTCTACCGTAAGGTAAAACCAACAGATGTAACTAAAATTATAGAAGAACATTTAATTGAAGGCAATGTCGTTAAAGAACTTGTTTGACCAAACCAATTAGATGAAAACCAAAACATCATTCCTTTAAACAAAACTCATTTCTATAAGAATCAAGTTAAGATTGCATTAAAGAATGCTGGTATTATTGATCCAGAAAATATTGATGAATATATTGCATGTGATGGATACTTTGCATTACACAAAGTTTTAACATCAATGAGTCAGGACGATGTAATTAAAGTAATTACAGATTCACAATTACGTGGTCGTGGTGGTGGCGGTTTCTCTACCGGATTAAAATGATCACTAACAAAGAAATCAGTCAACAAAAAGAAATATGTTTGTTGTAATGCCGATGAAGGTGACCCAGGTGCATTCATGGATAGATCTATCCTTGAAGCAGATCCACATTCAGTAATTGAGGCAATGGCTATTGCTGCTTATGCAATTGGCGCTGATGAAGGTTTCATTTATGTAAGAGCAGAATATCCGGTTGCTGTTAGAAGACTCGAAACAGCTATTGCACAAGCAAAGAAATATGGATTACTTGGTAAGAATATTCTTGGAACAAACTTTAGTTTTAAATTATCTTTAAGATTAGGCTCTGGAGCTTTTGTTTGTGGTGAAGAAACAGCCCTAATGACTTCAGTTGAAGGTAATAGAGGCGAACCAAGACCAAGACCTCCATTCCCTGCAGTCAAAGGTTTATTTGGTAAACCAACATTATTAAACAACGTTGAAACATATGCAAACATTACAAGAATTATTTTGAATGGTGCAGATTGATTCAAGAAGATTGGTACAGAAAAATCAAAAGGTACTAAAGTATTTGCTGTTGGTGGAAAGATTAACAACACTGGACTTATTGAAGTTCCAATGGGAACAACATTAAGACAAATAGTATTTGATATTTGTGGTGGTATACCTAAAGGTAAACAATTTAAAGCCGCACAAACTGGTGGGCCATCTGGTGGATGTATTCCAGCTAAACTATTAGACACACCAATTGATTATGAAAACTTAATGGCAATTGGTTCAATGATGGGTTCTGGTGGATTAATTGTTATGGATGAAGACAACTGTATGGTTGACATCTGCAAATTCTACATGGAATTCTGTGTAGAAGAATCTTGTGGTAAGTGTGTACCATGTAGAATTGGAAACAAGAGATTACTTGAATTATTAACTAAATTTACTGAAGGCAAAGCAAATGAAAGTGATATTGCAAAACTTGAAGACTTATCAACTCATATTAAAACAACTTCAGCTTGTGGTTTAGGACAATCGTCTCCAAATCCAATTCTTTCAACATTAAGATACTTTAGAGATGAATATGTTGCTCACACTAAAGGACAATGTCCTGCTGGTGTATGTAAGGCTTTAACTGGATACTTTATTGACCCTAAGAAATGTAAAGGATGTTCAAGCTGTGCTAGAAACTGTCCGGTTCAAGCAATTAGTGGTCAAATTGGTAAACCATTCCAAATTGATCAATCTAAATGTATTAAATGTGGAGCTTGTGCTAGAAACTGTCGTTTCAGTGCAATTAGCAAAAAGTAAGGAGGGACTATGGCTAAGAAATTAATTAATTTAACAATTGAAGGTATTAAGATTCAAGCTGAAGAAGGTTCAACCATTCTTGAGGCCGCTAAAGCTAATGGTATTACCATTCCTACTTTATGTTATTTAAAAGATCTTAACCCAATTGGGGCATGCAGAATGTGCTTAGTTGAAGTTAAGGGTGCAAGAGGTTTGGTTGCTGCTTGTGTTTATCCAATTGCCGAAGGCATGGAAGTATGGGTTAATACTAAAAAAACATTTGACGCTAGAAAGAAAAATCTTGAGCTACTAATGTCTAACCACAGAAAAGATTGTTCTAACTGTTTAAAATCACATTTCTGTAAGTTAAAGGAATATGCTGAAATACACATGATTGATGATCATGCATATGAAGGTGAGAAACATTCTCATGAACCAGACTTATCTTCCCCATGCATTGTTAGAGATCCAAGCAAATGTATTCTATGTAAAAAATGTATTGCTGCATGTGAAAAGCAACAAGATGTTGGAGTTATTCATGCAAACAATAGAGGTTTTAAAACATATATTGGTTGTGCGTTTGATGAAAAAATGGACAAAACAGCTTGTGTAGGTTGTGGCCAATGTACACTTGTTTGTCCAACGGGCGCATTAACTGAAAAAACAAGTTATTACGAAGTATTTGAAAAATTAGCTGATCCAAACTTAATTGTAGTTGCATCTTTTGCGCCATCAGTAAGGGCTGCATTAGGCGAAGAATTTGGAATGCCAATTGGAACGGACGTTGAAGGAAAAACAATCACTGCATTAAGGAGATTAGGATTTAAATATGTCTTTGACGTAGACTTTGCAGCTGATTTAACAATCATGGAAGAAGGATATGAGTTCCTTGACCGTTTGAATAACGGTGGAAAACTACCATTAATTACAAGTTGTAGTCCAGGATGAATTAATTATTGCACTGCTTACTATCCAGAATTCATCCCTAACTTATCAACTGCAAAATCACCTATGCAAATGCAAGGTGCAGTAACAAAAACATATTGAGCACAAAAAATGGGCATTGATCCTAAAAAGATCTTTACAGTTCACATTATGCCTTGTACTGCTAAGAAATCTGAAATCCAATATGGATGCGATGCCTTAGAAGGCATGAGAGATACTGATGCTGTATTAACTGTTAGATCATTAGCTAGAATGATTAGAGCAATGGGCATCAACTTCCCTAAACTACATGATGGTAAGTTTGATGATTTAATTGGAGAATCAACAGGTGCTGGAGTAATCTTTGGTGCATCTGGTGGTGTTATGGAAGCAGCATTGAGAACTGTTGCTGACGTAGTCACTGGCGAAGATTTAAAAGATATTGAGTACAAGAAAATACGTGGAGCTAAGAGTATTAAGGAAGCAACTTTAAATCTTAAAGGTAAAGAAGTTAAGGTTTGTGTCGTTTCAGGTTTAGCTAATGCTAGACAAGTACTTGAAGCAGTTAAATCTGGTAAGAAAAATTATCATTTCATTGAAATCATGTGCTGTCCAGGCGGTTGTGTCAATGGTGGTGGTATGCCATATGTTGACTATGATAAAATTAGCAGAGAAGAAGTTATTAAACTTCGTTCAAAAGTTTTATACAAGAATGATGCTAATAAAGAATATAGAAAGAGTCACAAGAACCCTTCTATCATTAAAATTTACAAGGAATTCTTGGAAAAACCAAACTCACACAAAGCTCATGAATTACTTCATAGAAGCTACAAAAAAAGAGAGTATATTTAACATATAAATAATTGGTTTTTTATATCAAAAATATATATAATATTATTGTATTAAGGAGATTAATCTTATTATGTCAAAAGCTGTCGTTAATAAAGAAAAATGTTTAGGCTGTGGTGCTTGCACAGGCGTTTGCCCTGTAGGTGCTGTAGCTATCGGTTCTGATGGCAAAGCCGGTGTTGACCACTCTAAATGTGTGGGATGCGGTGCATGCGCTGGAGTTTGTCCAGTACAAGCTATCGAAAACAAATAGTTTTTCTATACATGGAAAAGAGTGCTCGAGCACTCTTTTTCTTTTTATAATATTGTTAATATGCAAAAAAATATATTCCATATCCATACATATATTTGCAAACATTCTTCTAATCATTTAGAAGAAATAGTAGCTTATGCTTTAAAACATGGATATAAAAAACTATATTTTACTGAGCATGCACCTATCACTATTGATTGTCCTTATCAAACAAGAAGAGCTAGTTATAAAGAAATAGCTCAACTAAAACATAACATTGATAAACTAAATAAAAAATACAAAAATAAATTAAAAATTTATTTTGGATATGAAGTTGAATATAACAAACCAAATCGCTGATATATTAAAAAATTAGCAAAAGATCCATATTGTGAGTTCATGGTGTTTGGCAATCATTTTTATGGTGATCTATTTAAAATTAAAATGCCATTGCCTTTGGCAATGCATGTTACTAAAACAGCCAAACAATTAAAAGAATTTGATGAAAATAATATGGCAGCTATGTCAAGTGGATTAATGTCTTGAGTAGCTCATCCTGAAATCTTTTTAAATTCATATCAAAAGTGAGATAAAGCAGCTATAGCTGTTTGCAAGAACATTATCAAAAGCGCAATTAAATATAAACTACCGCTTGGTTTCAATGTTAACTTTATAAACTACGATGAAAAAAGTCAATGACACTATCCATGTAAATATTTCTGGCAACTTGTTGCCAAAACTAACATTCCAGTAATTATTGAGTCAGATGCACATGACATGCACCCCTTGGCAGTTGAATGGCTAGAACAAGCTAGAAAATTGGCAATCAGTTATGGTTTAAAGAAAAATTTAACTGAAAAAATAAAACTAAATTTATTAAAAAAATAAAAGGCATGTTGCCTTTTATTTGTACTCCACTCCGAAGAAGTCAGCTATTTCCTTAATGGCTTTTTCTTCATCATCCCAACTTGATGTTCTAATTTCGATTTTGCCTGGAATTTTAACCTTTGTGTATGCTGTCATTAGGTTAATTAATGATTTAGCATTAGCTTTTGTTGTTCCAACAATAACATCAATATCACAGGTATATTTACCTGCAATTTGTTGTAATTTAGCAGCCATTTTTCTATGTATATAAGATGGGTCTGTAATTTTAACTTGTAAACTTTTCATATTTAATAAATTATAGTTTTATTATAAATGCATTTTGCCTGTGCGCAATAAAAAACCTATATTTTGTTATGATTTTTTAAAATTTTTTTGTCAAAACTTTCATCAAATCATAAATATGATCCATCTTTATTTAGGAAACTTCTAAAGATATTAACATATGAATTTGGTCATTCTTTAGAATTGTAGAAGTTTTCATTAATGAAATTCTTTATATGAGAACGCTGAGTTGCCTTTTCATTAGGGCATAAATTATTAATGATTGGTAATTTATATTTCTTTGCCACTTTTTCTATTTCGCATTCACGACAAAGAATTAAAGGCCTAATTAATCAAACTTTGTTTCTATCTAGATAACTAATTGGTCTTAGCGTAGCTAATCTAGATTCATTTAACATATTCATAAAGAATGTTTCAATAGCATCATCAGCATGATGACCTAAAGCTAATTTATTAAATTTTTGTTTTTTCATTGCTTTGATTAAAATAGCTTTTTTCATCTTAGCACAAAGTGAGCATTGAATTTTGCCCTTATCTTTTTTGGCATTTAAAACTTCAGAAATATTAGATTCTATAATTTCTAATTTAATATTATTTGCTTTAGCAAAGTTAATAAGTTTAGAATAGTTAACTTTTTTAAAGCCTAAAGCAACATGGAAACCTTTTACTTTTAGATTTCAGTGTTTTTCTGAATTTATTTTTTTGCAAAAAATATCTAATGTCTTTAATAAGACAAGCGAGTCTTTGCCTCCAGACACGCCAACAGCAATATGATCATTTTTCTTGATCATCTTAAAGATGCTATTTGCTCTAATAATGTTTCCAATTACTATTCTCATATTTGATTTATGATAAAATTATATTATGTTTACACCTGATAAACTTATATTGATTGACAAACCCCAAGGATGGACAAGCAACGATGTTGTTGCTAAGATTAAGAGCGCTTGCCATTATAAAAAGGTTGGACATGCTGGAACTTTAGATCCAATGGCCACAGGCCTTTTAATTGTTGGATATGATGAGGGAACTCATTTATTAGGTGAGTTATCTTTGCAAGATAAACAATATCAAACAACAATTAAATTTGGAATTAGAACCGATACTGGTGATAAAACTGGATCTATCATAGATAAACAAAAAGTTAAACTAAATGAAAAACAGGTTAAACAAGCTTTAGCTAGTTTTGTTGATCAAGACTATTTGCAAAGACCACATCCATACTCTGCTGTAAAGATTAATGGTAGGAAAGCATATGAATATGCTAGAGAGGGAAAGCCATTAGAACTAGAACCAAGACTAGTCAAGATTAATGGTTTTAGAATAAATAGCTTTAATCCTAATAAACAAGAACTAAAAATTACATTGAACGTAACAAAAGGTTTTTATGTTAGATCTTTTGCTGAAGACCTTGCAGCAAAACTTAATACAGTTGCACATATTACTACTTTAGTAAGAACTAAATGTGGTGATTTTAAATTAAAAAATGCTTATACTTTAATTAACTATATAAACAAACATGGCAACCAAAATTAAAGAAATAAAACTAAATGACATTCATAAATCTAAATGACCTTTAGTCATTGGGTACTTTGGCTCTATTCATGTAATGCATTGTCAATTATTTGAAAAGTTTCATCATTTTAATGTATTAACATTTAAGGATTTTAATCCAAAAACAAAAACACAACTTTATACTTTCAATGAAAGAATTAAAAATATAGCTAAGTTTGGACCACAAAACATTTTTATCTATGATTTATCTAAAGATAACATGAAAGCTGAAGAGTTTGTGCAAAGAGTTTTATTACCAATTAAACCAAACTCAATTGTTGTAGGTACAAATTTTAAATTTGGTTCAGATCATAAACCATATTCAATATTGAATAAGTATTTTAAAGTTGATAGTGTAAATTACAATGCTAGAGTGTCTACGACACTTATTTCTCAAATGTTAAGTAATAAACAAGTAGAAAAAGCAAATAACTTTTTATACCAACCATATCATTACACATCTCAATGAATCAAAGGTCAAAAACGTGGTACAACATTAGGATTTAGAACAATCAACTTAAAAGTTGACCGTAGCTTAGCTGTGTGTGAAGGTTCTTATGTAGCACGCATTAAACTAGGAAGAAAATGACTTAAAGCAGTAGCTTTTGTTGGTGCTAGCAAAACTTTTAAGATGAACGTTCCAACAATTGAAGTTCATGCTTTTAATAAAAGATTATTGCCTAGAAGTTTGTATCCTCAAAGTATAAGAAATAAAATGCAAGTCGAATTTCTTAAATATATAAGAGAAAACACAAAGTATAAATCATCTAAATTACTTGTTAAAGCAATTGAACGTGATATAAAGACTGCAAAAGCATATTTTGAACGAAATAAATAATATAATTATTTAAATGTTCAAAGACACACCAAAAATATTATTAAAATTTGACAAAGTTAATTTTGGTTATGAAAAAAATCAACCAATATTATTTGATGTTTCATTCTCTATCTTAGAGAATGAATATGTGTGTATTATAGGTGCAAATGGTTGTGGTAAATCAACTGTAGGCAAGATTATAGCAGGATTATTTAAACCATGAAATGGTTCTATAATTTTTAAAGATCAAATTATCACTAAAAAGAATGTGAAACAATTAAAAGATAAGACAGGAATTGTTTTTGAAAATCCTAACAACCAATTTATTGGTTCATCAGTGGAAGATGACATAGCCTTTGGTCTAGAAAACCAATGTGTCGCCAGAGAACGAATGCAATGCATTATCGAAGATACGGCTAAATATACCGGTACTTTTGATTTATTAAAATCAGATGTTAATAGTTTGTCGGGTGGACAAAAACAACTAGTTGCTATCACATCTGTTATGGCAATGAATCCTGAGTTGATAGTTTTTGATGAAGCTACAAGCATGCTTGATAATAAATCAAAAAATAAAATTAATGAATTAATTTTATCTTTAAAAAATAAGAAACATAAAACCATAGTTAACATTACTCACGATATGGATGAGGCCGCTAAGGCAGACAAAATTATAGTAATGAATCAAGGTAAAGTAATATTGATTGGTACACCAAATCAAGTATTTAATGATTCAAAACTTGAATCATTATCTTTAGACAAACCATTTGTCTATAAGTTAAACCAAAGGATTAACAATGCAAAATAATTTAGTTAATAAAAACTTTGGTACTAAAAACATTATCACATGTGATAATGTTAAGATTTGTGTTGGGCCTAAGAAAAGGTATGAAGTTTTAATTAGCAATTTTAATTATTCCTTTGAAAAAGGAAAAGTATATGCTATCATTGGCAATTCTGGTGTTGGCAAGACATCATTAGTATCCCAAATTTCCGGATTAACCAAAGTTAGGTTTGGCGACATCTATATAAAAGATAAATCAATATTTGCGCGTAATAAAAAAATAAAAGAATACAAAGCAATTAGAAAGTATGTAGGAATTGTTTTTCAATTTCCTGAGTATCAATTATTTAAAGATACAGTAGAAAAAGACATTGCATTTGGTCCTATTAACTATCATGTTAATAAGGCTCAAGCCATGAAGCTAGCTTCTAAATATATGTATTTAGTTGGCTTAGATCAAAGGCTTTTACACAAAAACCCATTTGATTTATCAAATGGACAAAAGCGTTTAGTAGCAATTGCTGGTGTGCTAGCACTTGAAACAGATGTCATAATTTTTGATGAACCAACTGCAGGGTTGGATCCGTCATATCAAAAGAAAGTATGTAATATTATTAAGACACTAGCCAAACAAGGCAAGACAATCATAATCATTACCCATAATATGGATAATGTTCTTGAATTGTCAGATCAAGTACTTGTACTTGACAATAAAGCATTGGTAAAAACCGGAACCCCTTATGAAATATTTAATAATAATCAATTAATTAATAATATAGGGTTAGACTTACCCCATGTTGTTATTGAAGCTAAAAAGAATCCAAACATTTTGGCAAAACAACCTAGAAACATAGATGAACTAGTTTCCTTTCTAAAGAAAGGAGGTATCTAATGTATTCATATAAAACACCATTAGAGAATAGGCCTCTTTTCCTAAACAAATTTAATCCAACACTAAAGGTAATATGTTCCATATTACTAATAGCTTTATCGTTCATTCCAGTTACATTGATTGGACAACTAACAATACTATTGTTAATAATTGGTTTATGAATTTCTGCTAAACTCCCAAAAAGAAAATTAAAACCAATTTTACGTACAATAATAGTTTTATTTATTTTAATTTTCTTAATAAACTGATTAGTATCAAAAAATCCAGGTTTCAAATTCGATTTACAAAACACATTCCACTTATGAGGAAGTGACTGACAATCTTTGATTGACAAAGGTTGAGTTCATAAATTTGGACAAAATCATTATTGGATAACTGGAACCATTTGAGGTGGATATGTAGACCAAACTCTGGTTTCATTCAAACCCTTAGGTTCTTATATTAAAGTAATGATAGATGGGCAACCATGATATCTTGGGTATTCAAGCCCTTGATATGGCTTGAGTAGCTATGTATTATTAAACACTATTAGTGTGAGTGTAAGATTATTCTGTATGTTAACAATCTTTAGTTTGTTAGTTAACACAACTTCAACTTTGCAACTGACTTATGCCTATGAACATATTTTATGACCATTAAAGTGAATTAAAGTTCCGGTTACAGAAATCGCTTACATTATCGCAGTGGCTGTTAGATTTGTTCCAAACTTATTTGATGAAGCAAATAAAATAATAAGCGCGCAAGCAAGTAGAGGTGTTGATTTCAGAAACGGAAACTTCATTGTCAAAGTTAAAGCCGTGTCATCATTAGTTGTTCCAATGTTTGCGGCAAGTTTCAACCAAGCTGATAAATTATCTGATGCTATGGAAGCCAGAAACTTTGTTCCTAGGGCCAAGAGAACAAAATATAGACTCTACCATTGCTCGGCTTCGAATTGAGTCTCATTTGCGGTTTTAGTTTGTTTGTTAGCTCTATTTATATATTTATGCGCAAGTAAAGTTATAATTTATCCATTCGTAGCAATTGACTGCTTCAACATTTAATATGAAACAAAGATACAAAGCAACATTAACATACAATGGTAGTAACTACCATGGTTGAGCAAAACAACCAGGACAAGAAACTATCCAAGGTGTTTTGGAAAACACTATCAATAAAGTATTTAACCAAAAGGTTAAAGTTTTTGCTGCAGGAAGAACTGATGCAGGTGTTAATGCTTTAGGTCAAGTTATACACTTTGATTTAGAAATCAAAGTCAAACCTAAACAAATTATGGAAGCTTTAAATAAAGCTTTACCATATGATATTAGAATAATCAGAATTAAAAAAGCCGCTAAAGACTTCAATGCCAGATTCATGGCAAAGAATAAGACTTATGTATATTCAATAAATACTAATAATATTAATGATGCAGTAGAAAGCAATCATATCTATCAATATAATAAACCAATTAATATTAGTCTTTTAAAAAGATCAAACAAAGTATTTTTAGGAAAGCATAACTTTTTATCCTTCTCAACTGATGAACGATCAGGTGAAAGCTTGCAAAGACAAATTTTAGCTATATCTATAAGGAAAAATAAAAAGTTAGTAAAAGTCACTATCAAAGGAACTGGCTTCTTAAGAAGTCAAGTCAGAATGATGGTTGGTTCTATGCTTGCTTTAAATGAAGGTAAAATAACATTATCAAAGATAAAACAATTACTAAATGAACCAAAAAAAGGACAAGCAGTTTATAAAGCTCCTGCTTGTGGTCTTTGTTTACTAAAAGTAAAATATTAATTACTTATTTAGAATTTCACCAGTAATGGAATCGAAGTGAAGTTTTGCAAACTCAGCAAGCTTTGCTTTTTTAATTATTTGTTTACCAGCAGCAATAATTTTAGATTTTTCTACAGATCCTAAAGGAAGTTTCATTCCGGCTTTAGCTGATAGTTTATCCATACATGTTAAGAAAGCATCTCTAGCAATTACTGAAGCACAAGCAACAGATAGATATTTACTTTCAGCCTTCATTTCAATTACATTAATGTAAACTGGTTTAATATTTGCTTTTTTTAGATAATCATAGTAGTGTTGTCTTGCAACAAATTGATCTAGAATTATTTGATAGTGTCTATCTTTTAACTTGTTAGTTAATTTAGTTAGAGCATCGTTGTGACAAATAGCTTTAACAATGTTACTGTTGTCGAATTTATCAATAATCTTGTTGTAAACAACAGGTTGACAAACACAAACTTCGGCTTTTACAATTTTCTTTAATTGCTTAGCCATAGTACGAATTTGTTTGTCATCAATCTTCTTAGAATCATTAACTTTTAATGCTTTGACTTTATCAATACATTCATTAGCAACATAACATGCACAAGTTACAACCGGACCAAAATAATCTCCAGTTCCAACTTCATCCATACCTATTGTCCCATCTAAACTTTTAAAATTAACCTTCTTAGAAGGTGATGTCGCCTTTTTGCCAAAATTAATAATGGCAGATTCTTCACCTTGTAACAACAAAGTGCCATTTTTAAAAACGCTAATAGCTAAGTCTTTGGTTTTATAAAAAGCTAAAAGATTTTCGTTCTTTAAATTTGATTGTTTGAAAGATTTATACAAAGTATCAATCTTCTTAAATTCTGTTTTTGTAATTTTACTTGTTAAGCTTTTCATAATGCTTTACTGCTTGATTATATTTTTTATCAATTAATTCTTTCAAAATTTTACTTACTTCAGTATTTGGTATTTCTTTATTTAATGTTCCATTAATATATAGGAAGCTTGTGGTTTTGTCCTTGACACAGATAGCTAAATCACAATCTTTTGCTTCACCTGGTCCATTAACAATGCAGCCCATAACACCGATTTTAATGGCTAAATGTTTATCTTCTAGATAAGAATCTAGTTCCTTGACCCATTTTTTAGTATCATATTGATTTCTTCCACATAGTGGACAAGCAATTATGTTGTAATAAGGAATGTTGAATCCCATATTATTTAATAAAGTCTTGGCAATTTTAATTTCGTTTTTTCTATCGCCATTAACTGAAATACGAATAGTATTTCCAATTCCTAAATTAAGTAAAGGAATTAGGGCAATACATGATTTTACAATACCTGCATGATCAGGTCCTGATTCAGTAACGCCAAGATGAATTGGGTATTTACAATGTTTAGCCAATTCAACATTAGCATAGTACGTAGTACTTGGATCTGAATCTTTGATACTTACAATTAATTTAGAAAATCCATTTTTTTCAAAAAACTTAATTCATGAATAAGCACATTGAACTAATTGATAAACTCTTGATCCAGTAGGATCAATTCTTAAGGAACCACCATTAATTCCAATTCTAATTGCGGTATCCTTTGCTTTAGCAGCTTTGATTATCTCAAGCACTTGTTCTTTAGAACCAATGTTGCCTGGATTAATTCTAATCTTTGCAACATTTGCAGCAATTGCTTTTAAAGCAAATTGGTAATTAAAATGAATGTCAGCAATGATTGGAGTTTTAGTTTTTTTAACTATTTCAGCAAGTGCTGAAGCATCTGCTTCATCTAATACAGCAACTCTAATTAATTGTGCACCATAATTAGTAAATTGCTTGATCTGTTCCAATGTTTTTTCTACATCACTTGTTTTAGTGGTTGTCATTGTTTGGATAACAATTTCATTGTATCCACCAATGGTTAGATTACCTACTTTTACAGGCTTTGTTGATGTACGATTTCTACACTTACTCATTGTTAAAAGTTTTTTTATTATATATAAAAAGAAAAAAATCGTTAATTAAAACGATTTTTATCATCATGGGGCGTTTAGTGGGACTTGAACCCACGAGTGCCTGAGTCACAGTCAGGTGTGTTAGCCAACTTCACCATAAACGCCATAACTTGTCTAATAATTATATATACTTTTGACTAAATATAAGTATAATAAGTTAAACGCGTTAAATCCAAGACATGATTGCTTTATCTGTCGAAGTAATAACTTAAAAAGCGTTGAAAAAATTTAAATTTAAGGAGACATATTAAGAATATGGCTGTTTCAAAAGAAACAAAGAAAAATTTAGTTAAAGAATATGGAAAAAATCCAAAGGACACTGGTAATACTGAAGTTCAAATTGCGATTTTAACTGCAGAAATTAATTCTTTAACTGATCACTTAAAAAACAATCAAAAAGATTTTGCTAGCAAAAGAACTTTGTATGCAAAGAACTCTAAAAGACGTAATTTATTAAATTATCTTAAGAGAGTTGATGTTGATAAGTATCGTGAATTAGTTAAGAAACTAAATTTAAGATCATCTAACTAATTATGATAAACAAGAACAAAATATTGAATAAGTTAACTTATTCCAATGTAAACAAAACATTTGGAGCAATATTGTTTGTTCTTGTTTTTATTTTTACATTTTTATTAACAACAAATGATACGGCACTAAATTCTGCCAAAACAATAATATTGATTGTTTTTGGATCAGTTATGGGGCTATTTGCATTATGCTGGGGTGGTTTAATTTTAATAGTTTGACATCACAAAAAATCAACTGATGTCAATAAACAAAAGATTGATAAAGCTTTAGATAAACTAAAAGAAGATGCCGTTGAAGAAAGCAAGAAATAATCTTAGATGAACCCGATAATTAGTTATTTTGATAGTAATTTTGTGGTAACAATATCTTTATATTGTTTTTTGTTGGTTGGCGTTGTTGTAATTACAACACTCCTTTCTAAATTGTGTGTTATTTTAAAAGAGAAAGCTCATTTGTCTGATGGCGTTGTCGCGGGTCTATTATTAGGTGTAATCACAAGTTTACCAGAATTGGTAACATGTATTGCTTCCATTCTTGTTCATCAAACTGGATCGATGGGATTTGGTGACATTCTTGGAAGCAACATTTTTGATTTATTTGTATTAGGCGTATGTTTATTATCCTGTGTTTGAATATTTATTGGTTCTAAGGCCAATCAAATAAATGCAAAGACATTGATTTGTACCGGTGTTGGAACAATATTTGCATTGTTAGCAATAGTTGCAACAAAATTTATTCCTCAACTTATATGACATGGATTTAACTTTTTTAGTATTTTAATACTATTTAGTTATGGAATGTCTATCTATTTTATGACTAGAAATGCTAAGGTTAAAACCAATAAAAAAGAAGGAATGACTGAGATTAGACAAGCAAAAAAATCAAAGTTATTTCAACTTCCATTAAAATGAATAATTGTTTTAATAGTTTGTGTTTCTATAGTATTAATTGCATTATCTGTTTTCCTTACTTTTACATCAGAATCATTAATATTCCATCATTGGTCAAATGTTTTTGGTAGCGAGAACAAAGCAACATTTGGCGGTGCTTTATTGTTAGGCGTGATTACGTCACTACCTGAAATTATTTGTTGTATCAACCTTTGTATGCACAAAGAATATAACATGGTTATAGACACCATGGTTGGATCTACGTCTTTTAATTTAGCAATTTTGTCAATTGCTAATTTAGCGTTTATAGGTGTTTATAAACCAGGTAGCGAGATGTATCAATGAAATGATCAATCCATTATTCAAATAATTATTTGTTTAGCAATAATTTTGGTTTTAATGGCATATTTAGTTGCAAATAGTAAAAAAATCAAGTCAAGATTAACTAATAAACAATCTTTAGCAATTAATATCACGTCACTATCACTAATAGTAGTGATTTACATAATATTTATTATTTTAGGTTTTATAAAATAGTTCAAATATTATCTTTTTTACTATAATTTAACATAAATAGGAGACAACGGTGAAAGAATTTGAATTATTCTTTATCAATAATCAAGCTGCTGCAATGAGCTGTTTTTTTATCTTTGCAGTTGTTGTTGGTGTTCTTGCTACCGTTGTTACTAAATTAGCTGTAGCTATCAAAGATAAGGCTAAACTACCTGATGGTGTTGTTGGTGGTATTTTAATTGGTGCTATTACATCTATCCCTGAATTCATAACAGCAATTGGTGTAACCGTTGAAGGTGTACTATATCCAGATGCTTATGATCCCGCATCAGTCTTTGGAGATGTTATTGGTTCTAACATGTTTTGTTTATTAATTTTGGCTGTAACATTAATTATTACAGTTAAATTATTTAGACATAGAGAAGCTGACCAAATCAATACAATTACAATTATTTGTTTGATTTTTGGTGCAATAATGTGCATTCTTGCAGTATTGTTTGAAAACAATGGTATTGTTTATGGCGGAGAAGGTCAACCAAGAAGTCCTCTTGTTTGACACGGCTTCAACTTCTTTTCTATTTTTATCTTCTTATCATACGCTATTGCTGTATTCTTTATGTTTGCTGGTTCAAAACTTAAACCAATGGCTATTGTAGGTAAAGGTGTAGCAACTAAGTTGTCTCTTCCTCCACAACAAAAAGTTAAACGTTCTAAGTTCTTAAAACTTAGCATGAGTTTATTGATTGTTTTATTAATTATTGGTGTTGTTGTTTTATCTGGAACATCTTTAGTTTTATCAAGTGCATGTAGTGGATGTATTGAAAATTGAGGTCTGGGACCTGTGTTTGGTAGAACTCTATTATTAGGTGTAGCTACAAGTTTACCTGAATTAATTGCTGTTGCAACACTAGCATTCTCTGGTAGATATAACATGATGATCAACTCTATGGCTGGTTCATGTGCATTTAACATGATCATACTTTCTGTATGTAATGCCATTTATGCAGGTATGTGAAATAGTACAACACAACCAATGTTCCCTCAACCACAAGAAAGAAATAGTGTTGTTGTTCAAGTTGTTCTATTTATATTAATGTGTTTATTTACTGCTTTATATTTAATAATCAACTCTAAACATATTAAGACTAGATTAACTAATAAACAAATTATCATTGTTAACTCGGTTCTATTAAGTTTAGTTATCATCGCTTATTTTGCATACATTGCTCTAGGAATCATTCAATGATTTACTATTGAACCAAAACCAGATCAATTACTTGCATTTATGATTTAAAAAAAGAGGATTAACCTCTTTTTATTTTGCTTGATATTGTATGAAGCAAGACTGCTGTGGCTGCAGACACATTTAGTGATTGTGTTTTGCCTGGGGCATCAATATAAACTTTGAAATCAGCATTCTTTAATACTAAAGGACTAATTCCTTTGTTCTCATTTCCAACAATAATTACTACTTTACCACTAAATTTGATTTCATCAAGTTTGTGCGCTTGTTGATCTAAGCAGCTAGCATATATTCAGTAACCCGCTTGTTTTAATTTATTAATGGTATCTGACAAGTTTGTTACCTTTATCATATTAAGGTTACTGATGGCTCCTTGTGATGTTTTAATTACGGCAGGAGTAATTTGACATTGCCCATCCTTCTTATATATAAGAGCATCAATGCCAAAGCTTTCGGCCGATCTAATAATGGCACCAAAGTTCATTGGATCTTCTATTGAATCAAGCATTAAGACTAATGATGTAGATTGAGATTTAACTTTGTTAAGGAACGTATCAATAGTTAAATTAACTTCACCTTCAACATAACCAATTGCAAATTGGTGGTTTTGACCAGATGCTAATTTTTCATAAAATGATTTATCATTATTTATTTCAACAGTAGGTAAAAAAGATTTTACCTTATTGTAAAAGACTCTGTCTTTATTACTAATAGTTGCTTTTTTCAAAGATTTATTAGCAATTGCATCAAGAATAGCTTTCTTACCAATAATTAATTGCATTATAGTAAACCTTTTTCGGTTAATAATCTTCTTAACTCATCAGCTTCTGTGTAATTTTTAGAATCCACAGCTTCTTTTCATCTTTTGATTTCATCAATAGATTTTAAGTGCTTTTCTGACTCGAACTTAATACCAAGAATTTCAAACTCCTTAGCAATTACATTACATAATTTGTTAGATTCGAAGAACTTTTTATCTCTAATATATGTATTTAAAATTCTAGTTTGTTCTTGTAATGCTGTAATAGCATTAGGCAAGTTTAAGTCATCTGATAATGCAGCAGCAAAGACGGGGTCTAATTGCGCAGCTTCGCTAAAGAACATGTTGTTAGCGATGTTGTATGTCTTAGCTACAGATAAAGCTTTAATAACGCTTTTAACCTCTGCATTAGCTTCTTCTAATAATTCCTTTGAGAAGTTAACAGGTTGTTGATATTTTGCTTTATAAAAGAATCATCTCAAACCATTTGCATTATCTACATTAACTAAATCTTTTACAAGAATAAAGTTATGCAATGATTTAGACATCTTCGCACCTTCAACATTAATATGTCCTACATGCATTCAAACATCTGCAATGTCCCTACCATATGTTGCTACGTTTTGAGCATTTTCATTTTCATGGTGAGGGAATTTTAAATCAACACCTCCACCATGAATAGTGACATGATCTCCAGCATACTTATTTATAAGAACACAACATTCAGTGTGTCAACCAGGTCTGCCTTTTGATCAAGGAGAATCTCAATTAACACCTTCGCTTGTCTTTTTTCACAAAGCAAAGTCTAGAGGGCTTCTTTTATTAGCCATGTTTTCTTTTCTAACGCCATTCATTAGATTAGCAGGATTTTGGTGACTAATATGTCCATAGTCTCTAATCTTAGAGACATCAAAATAAACATCACCATCCACTACATATGCTGCATCCCTTTCAATTAATGAACTAATATAAGCAATAATTTCATCCATGTGCTCTGATACATTAGGCATTAGTACTTGTCTAATATTTAAAAGTTGGAATATATCTAGATAAGCTTGTGTATATCTAGATGTCAATTCTTTTTCACTAATACCTTCCTCGGCGGCTGCTTTAATGATTTTGTCATCAACGTCTGTTATATTTTGGATGTAAACTATTTCTTTGTGTTGATTTAAAAGGAAACGATGTAGAACATCGAAGATTACTAATGGCCTAACATTACCAATATGCACATAATTGTAAACTGTTGGTCCACAGTTATAAATTGTTACACGTTGATCAGCTATGTCTACAAGTTCGCCTGTACTAGAATTTAGTAATTTCATTGTCTTACCTTCCTATATTATTAATATTTTACTTATTTATCATATTTTTTTAGTAATGATTTCGATACCAAGCTCCTTGGCCTTCTTATATTTGCTACTTTCAAAGTCATTTGCAATTAAGTAGTCAATATTCTTATTTACACTACCAAAGAATTTTGCATCATATTTTTCTTCCATGAGCTTAATAATTTCGTTTCTTGGAATTTCAAATGAACCGGTTATGACAAAATTCTTTTGATAGTATGGACTTGATGTATCATATTTTCTTTCAATTAATTTTGTATTGACACCAATATCTTTTAATTTAGAAATTAAAAGTTTATTGTTCTCTACTTTAAAGAAATCAACAATTGATTGTCCAACTGTCTCTCCAACATCTTTAATTGAAACTAGTGCTTCTAGTGGAGCTGATGCTAAATTATCTAGTGTTTTAAATGTTTCAGCTAAGACTTTAGCAGTTATTGCTCCAACGTGTCTAATACCCAATCCATAGATTAGTTTATCAAGATTGGCTTTTTTTGATGTTTCTACTGATGAGACTAAATGATCAAACATTTTATCTTTGATGTGCAAATCTAAATTTAGAATTTCTTGTTTTTTATCTTTTAGATAATATAAATCAATAATGTTTTTAACAATGTTGTTGTCTCAAAATTTTTCAAGAATTTTATTACTTAATCCATCAATATTCATTGCATCTCTATCAGCAAAGTGAACAATGTTTAGTAAACCCCTAGCAGGGCAATCAATGTTAACACAATATTGGTCAACTTCACCTTCCACCTTTTCTAATTTACTTCCACAAATAGGACAAGATGTAGGAGGAACATATGCTTTAGCATCTTTAGGTCTTTTCTTTACATTTGGACCAATTACCTTTGGAATTATTTCTCCGGCTTTAAATATTTTAACTGTATCACCAATTCGAATATCTTTTGCTGCAATATATTCGGCATTATGTAATGTAGCTGCTGAAATTGTAGAACCATCTAATAATACTGGAGATAAGTTGGCAACATAGTTGATCCTACCTGTTCTTCCAACTGTTGTAGTAATATTTTCAAGTTTTGTTTCTACAACATTTGGAGGGAATTTATAAGCGATAGCTCATTTTGGGAATTTTGATGTGTAACCAATCTTATCATGCATTTCAAAGTTATTAACTTTAATAACTACACCATCAATAGGAAACTCTAAATCGTTTCTTTTTTCGGTTCATTCATCAATAACATGTATTACTTCTTCTATTCCATCGCAAATTTTAATAGAAGGTGCAACATTAAATTTGTTTTTCTTCAAAAATTCAATAACCTCTGATTGAGTTTTTAAACCGTATTGTCCTTCATTTGGTATTTGATAACAATACATAGTTAAATTACGCTTAGCAGTAATTTTAGGATCTAGTTGTCTCAAACTACCACTAGCAGCATTTCTAGGGTTAGCAAATTTCTTTTCTTCGTCATCTATTGCTGCATTAATTTTTTCAAAATTCTTTTTTGTTAAAAACACTTCACCACGAATTTCAATATCATCTTGGAAATCGATTTGTAATGGAATAGATTTAATTGTTTTAACGTTTGGTGTAACATCTTCACCAATTAAACCATCACCTCTAGTAGCACCAGAAACTAATTGTCCATCTTGATATATCAAGCTCATGCTTAATCCATCAATTTTAGGTTCTACACAATAAACAACTTGTTGGTCACCTATAACTTTTTTAATGTCGTTATCAAACTTTCTCATTTCATCAGCACTAAAAGCATTTGCTAATGACATCATTTTAGTTTTATGTTGATATTTTTTAAGTTTAGTACTAGCGGTTCCACCAACTCTTTGGCTTGGCGAATCTGGTGTAATTAAATTAGGATATTGAGTTTCTAACTCAATAAGTTGTCTTAAAGTAATATCATATTCTTCGTCAGATACAGTTGGATTATTAAGAACATAGTACTCATATTCCCATTTTCTTAATAAAGTTTTCAACTTATCTAAACGTTGTTTAATTTGCTCCATATAATAAATAAATTATAAAGAAAAAAAGATTAGTAAACTAATCTTTTTTTGATACTAATATCAGTTATATTTTCATTGATTTAATTGATTGATTTTGTTGTTAAAGATGCCTTTTAAAATTAAAGCAAAGATTGGAACCACAAACAACATATTTAAATCTAATGTATTAAGCGGGAATCTACTTGTTGCGATTTTTAATACATGAATAACAAGTGGATTTATGAACAAGATACAGCTTAAAATACCGAATTTGATTGAATAATCTTCTTTACACAATTTATTTAATCTATGTGTTTTTAATTTTCTGATTATCAAATATGCAATTGTTATAGACACAAAAATAGCATACATTAAAGCATTGAATATTGCTATTCCCGTAGGGGAGTTAATATTTATTGTTCAAAGATATGTATAAGTAAAAGTCAAGAAATTTTTATAGTTTATGTTATCTCCATTTCATTTATAAATTTCTTGGAAAATGAAGAAATTAGCTACAAGAATTAAAGCAACGAAAAGAATTAATCCAGCATATACAATTTGTCCAGAGTGGCGATGAATAGAAAGGGCAATTTTAGTATCTCAAGATGGCGTTCCAACTCTTCTTACAATGATAATTGTAATAATAACAACTGCCAAATATAAAGCACTAACGATTGACAACAATGATGATGTGTAAAGTGACAACAAACTAAATATTGTCAGAATTAAAGGCCAAGTCAAAAATAATGCAAAATTTAGTGAATTTTCTTTATTTCTAATTACATAGTAAATTGAGAAAATTCAAATAGCAATTACAGTAAAGAAACTTGTGCAGCTAACGGCTAAAAAACCCAGTAATAATGCGGTTAAATGGAATAATTTAAGTGATCCAGCATTTGACTGTTTAAACATAACTAGAAGGTAGACTAAAAGTAATAAAAGCAATCAAGCATCACCTATGGCAAAACTTTCAATAAAGGCTAGAATTAAGACCACAAAAAGTAAGATTGCACAACTAGAAAAAACAATTCTTAAAACACTTGTTTCTCTTCGAATCATTCATGTCGATAGACATGCCACAAAACCAGCTGCAACTATAGTTCATGATCAACCACAAAAATTAATTGCTTGTCTAATGTTATAAACCTTAAATATGTTTATTCAGAATACATTCATAACATTAAATGCAGAGAAATTTGACACAATATCATCACTTGTAGTACCAAATCACATTGGTTGTCAAATATCTAATTGAGAATGTCTAATTGTTCATAATCAATTGGTTCCAAAAGTTGAGTTATATGAACGGAAATTTAACCATCCAATTAATACAGTTAAACCAAATGTAATTACGAATGTAATTATCTTTTTATAGTTAACTGATCAAGTGATAAATAAGTATCTTCAATTAGCGATATAAAATACTAATAAAATACCTTGAATTATTCCAAAAACTACAAAGTATGTCCAGATCATAGCACGACCTGCATACATTCAAATACTAATTAAGTAGAATACGTCAAATAATGCGATAAAACCTACAATACTGGCTAAAAATGGGTTGGCATTAATTTTTCATCTTTTAATTAACCTGCCAATCAAAAAAGCATTAATAAAATAGACTAGAGGTACTACTAATATTGCAGCTATCATATGAAAATTATAAAATAAAAAAAGTAGGTTTAAACCTACTTTTGATTTAATGGAGCAGATGACGAGAATCAAACTCGCGTATCGACCTTGGCAAGGTCGCATTCTATCATTGAATTACATCTGCGTAAGTTCGTATATTATACCAACAAAAAATAAATATTTTAAAATTTTTGTGTAAAAACCCTATTTATATATATAATTAATAAACTCATATATTATTTACTAGCAATAAATAATATATTAGATATATTATTTTTAGGGAGTGTTTATGGCACAAAAACCAAAGTTTGTTGAAAGAAAAATCGCAAACCTAGTTACTAGACGTGACTATGCGAAACAATTTGTTAAGTTTGAAGAACCTGACCTATTGGAAATTCAAAAGAAATCATATGAACGTTTCTTGAAGAAAGAACTTGGAGAACTAATAGAGAGCTATTTCCCAATTAGACACATCAAAAATAAAACTCACCATGTAGAAATTAATACCAAGACTGGTATTAATGGTTTACATTTCTACCCCGGTGCATTTGATGAACAAGAAGCAAGATATAAAGGCAAAACATATGAAACATCAGTTTATGTTGACTTAATTTTAGTTAATGATGAAACTGGTGAAATTAAGAAAGTTAGAAAATCAAAGAATGATAAACACGATGGTGTTTTCTTTGCAAATATTCCATTAATGACTGACAATGGAACATTTATCATCAATGGTGTTGAAAAATTAGTTAACTCCCAAACAATTAGATCACCTGGTGCATATATTCTATCTAAGAGTCAAATTAAACTATCAGGTAAGAAGAAAGTAAACGAAGGTTATATTTGTGAATTGTATCCTAACCGTGGAACAATGCTTAACTTCGTTATTGATGATAAGAAAACTGATAATAGAATCATCAAGTTAGTAGCAAGAAATGCAACTAGTGATGCAGCTATTACTTTATCTGCAACACAATTCTTAAAAGCTTTAGGATTAAGCCAAGACACAATTCTAGATATCTTTGGTAGCGCCGAAATCATTGCTAATTCATTAACAGCTGATGGTGAAGCTAAATCATATAGCAACAAATTCTTAGGTTGTTATACACACGACACAATTAACCAAGATGATGAAATTAAGAAAATTAGAAAAGCAGTTTGTGATTTACCAACTGTAAATGATATTAAACAAACAGGTTTACCAATTCAACATAAATTACAAGTACTTGTTTATAAATGATCTAAATTAGAAGACCAATTATCTGAAATTAATAAACAACTTGAATCTGAACCAACCAACTCTTCTTTGAAGAGTAAACAAATTGAAATTCAAGCTAAGATCCGTGAACAAAAAGATTTATTGATTACAGAAAAAGCAGCAAAAGATATCATTACTCAATTATCTATTTCAATTAGACCAACAGAAACGCTAAGTCAAAAATACCAAGGTTTCTGTTACCAAGATTATTTAGTTAAACACTTTATGGAGGTTAAAGGATTTGATTTATCTTCTGCAGGTAGAAGTAAAATCAATCACAAACTTCGTGTAACTGAAAGACTTTACCAAAAAGTATTAGCCAACGACATTCTTTGCAAGAATGGAAAAGTATTCTTAAAGAAAGATACTCTAATTACTAAAAAAGAAATTGACATGATTAAGTCTGCAATTTCTAGTGGTGAACTATTCCTAGAAAAAGAATGACCATTATCATCTGTTTCTAGATTCCATAAATTTAAAACAGCTAAAGCAGAACAAATTGATGTTTATGCTGATAACGATGAATGAGATGATTATGTAAACATCTTAGGTGTTCCACCAACAAGTGATCAAGAAACACTTAATATCTCAGATATTATTGCTATGATCTCATATACTATCAACTTACCATGAAACATTGGTAACTATGATGACATTGATCACTTAGGTAACAAACGTCTAAGACTTATCCATGAACAATTTAAATCTAAATTAGTTGCAGGTATGGCACGTGTTGAAAAACACATTAAGGATAAATTATCTTCTTTATCTTCTCCAACAATGAATGCAGAGGAAAAAGCAAGAAAGTCAACTGCTGCAACAATTAAATCAATTGTTAATACAAAACCTTTCCAACAAGTTGTTAAAGCATTCTTTAACACTTACCAATTAACAGCTTTCATTGACCAAACAAACCCTCTATCTGAATTAACTAACAAACGTAGAATTTCAGCTATGGGTGATGGTGGTATTAGAAAAGACGATCCAAACTTAAACGTTCGTGACGTTCACTATAGTCACTATGGACGTATTTGTCCAATTGAAACACCAGAAGGTCAAAACATTGGTCTAATTATGGCTTTAGCATCATTTGCTAAAGTTGATGAAAATGGATTCTTGATTTCTCCATACTTCATTGTTGAAGATGGCGTTATCACAGATAAGATTAGATGATTAAATGCTAGCCAAGAAGATGAATATGTAATTGGTGAATCATTAGTTCCACATGATGAAAACGGTAAGATTACACAAACTAAAGTAGTTGGACGTTATCGTGGTATGCAAGAATTATATGATGCAAAACAAATTAACTTTATCGATGTTTCACCTCGTCAAGTTATTTCTATTGCTGCATCTGCTATTCCATTCTTGGAAAATGATGATACTGCGCGTGCCCTAATGGGATCTAACATGCAACGTCAAGCAGTTCCATTATTAAAACCATATGCACCAATTGTTGGTACAGGAGCAGAATATAAGATTGCTCATGACTCAGGATTAAACATCCTAGCAGCACATGATGGTGAAGTTACAGCTGTTGATGGTAATGAAATTCACATTAAGACCAACAACAACCAAACTGACAAGTATAAACTTGTTAAGTATCGTAAGACTAACCAAAATACTTGCAACAACCAATTCCCAATTGTTGAAGTTGGTCAAAAAGTTAAACAAAGTCAAGTTATTGCTGATGGTCCAGCTATGTTCAATGGTGAACTTGCTATTGGACGTAACCCAATCATTGCTTATACAACATGACATGGTTACAACTTCGAAGACGCTATTGTTATTTCAAAACGTTTAGTTCAAGATGATTGATATACATCAATCTCAATCATTGAAAAAGAATTACGTTGTGTAACAACTAAGAATGGTGACGAACAAATTACTCGTGACCTTCCAAACGTTTCTGAAGACCTAAAGACTTATCTAGATGAAGATGGGATTATCTTAGTAGGTGCTGAAGTTAAAGAAGGTGACATTCTAGTTGGACGTACTTCTCCAAAAGGCGAAGGTGACTACAGTCCAGAAGAAAAACTATTGAATGCTATCTTTGGAAACAAATCACACGGTGCTAGAGATTCATCTCTAAAAGTTAAAGTAGGTGAAGAAGGTACTGTTATCGGTGTTAAGAGATTTAGAACTGTTGACGGTGAAAAATTTGATGATGAAACAATTGAACTTGTAAAAGTTTATATTGCTCAAAAACGTAAACTACAAATCGGTGACAAGATGTCTGGTCGTCATGGTAACAAAGGAACTATTTCAAGAATTGTTCCAGTTGAAGACATGCCACATATGGAAGATGGAACACCAATTGATATTCTATTATCACCTTTAGGTGTACCATCACGTATGAACATCGGACAAATTCTAGAAGTTCACTTAGGATGAGCAATGAGAAATATTGCTAAGAAGAAATTATGAGAACTTCTTGAACAAGAAGCTAAACCAGAAGAATTTGTTCAATTATTTGGTATGAGCTCATACCGTGCAAAACAATTAAAGAAAGTTTGCAATAAATATTTCAAAGACAACAAGATTAATAAATTTGAAAAATTTAGCAATGTTGATTTAACAATTATTTTAAACAAAGCTGGTATGTCTATTGAAGACTTATCATACAAAGCATCAACACCAGTATTTGCTGGAGCAAAACTTGATGATGTTGCTGAAGCTTTGAAAGAAGCTGGTATTGATCCGATTAAGACAAAAGGTAAGATGAAATTAATTGATGGTCAAACTGGTGAATACTTTGACGGCGACATTACTGTCGGAGTAATGTACATGTTAAAACTTGACCACATGGTTGAAGATAAGATCCATGCTCGTGCTGTTGGCCCTTACTCTAAAGTTAACCAACAACCTCTTGGTGGACGTAGCCAAGACGGTGGTCAAAGATTTGGTGAAATGGAAGTATGAGCACTTGAAGCTTATGGTGCAACATACAACTTAAGAGAAATCTTAACAATCAAATCAGATGATACAGTTGGAAGAAACTTAACTTACAACTCAATCATTAAAGGTTTACCTTTACCAAAACCAAGTTTACCTGAATCATTCAAATTGTTAACTAAACAACTTCAAGGTCTATGTCTATCAATGACAGTAACTGACCAAAAGGGTGTTAAACATGATATGGATGACTTTAGTAAGGCAAACATTGATGTTGAAGAAGAACCAAAAGCAGAACAACCTGCTGATGAAGAGGTATCAACAAAGATTGTTGATGACTCTGAATATGGAAGTTTATAGAAAGGAGTAGGAATTATGATTAACGCTAAAAATATTAAATCATTACAATTAACCCTAGCTAGTCCAGAACAAATTCTGAAATGAGCTAGAGGAACTAGAGTTACTAAGTCTGAAACTATTAACTATAAATCTCTAAAACCAGAAGAAGACGGTTTATTCTGCCAAAAGATCTTTGGTCCAGTTAAAGACTATGAATGTGCCTGTGGTAAATATAAGAAAGTTAAATACAAAGGTAAAGTCTGTGAAGTCTGCGGAGTTGAAATTATTTCTTCATCTGTAAGGCGTGAAAGAATGAGTTGTATTGAACTTGCTTATCCATGTACACACATTTGAATGAGTAAGGAACTTCCTAACCCAAGTAAGATTTCATTATTACTTGGTATGACATACAAGGAAGTTGAACAAGTTATTTACTTTGTAAACTATGTTGTAATTAAGAACCCTAGATGTAAAAAATTCTATGGTCCTTGTCAAATTATTCCAATCAATGATCCTAAAGGTAATGAAAAAGCAAGACAGAACATTCGTGCTGCACTAGAAATCATTATTAAAGATCTTGAAAAGGAAATTAAATCATTATCTAAGAACACAAGCAAGAACTTAGACAAGATTAAAGAATTAAACTTTGATCATGAAATGGCAAGCCAATATGCAATGGCATTAAAAGATACTACTTTGCCATTCTCATTACACACAGTATTTGCTTTATTGAAGAAACACTTAGATATTGAAATATCTATTGGTTCTGCAGCAATTAAACAATTGCTACAAGCTGTAGACTTAAACAAAAAGTATAAAGAAGTTAAAGCTAAACTTGCTTCTTTAGCTCCAAGCAATCCTAAGTTTACAAAAGAAATGAACACTTTGAAATTAATCAAGTGATTCCAAGAATCTAAAATTAAACCAGAATGAATGGTTCTAGATTACATTCCCGTAACTCCGCCAGAAACAAGACCAATCGTTCAACTTGATAATGGTAAATTCACTACAAGTGATATTAACACTTTCTATCGAAAGATTATTATCAGAAACGAACGTTTGAAAAAGATGATGTCTGAACCAACTCCTGAAGTTATTTTAAATAACGAAAGAAGAATGTTACAAGAATCAGTTGATGGATTATTTGATAATGCATCTAAATCTAACCCAGCTAAGGGTAAAGATAAAGCTCCATTAAAATCATTAACTGATCACTTAAAATCTAAACAAGGTTTATTCAGACAAAACTTACTTGGTAAACGTGTTTACTACTCTGGTCGTTCAGTTATCGTTGTAGGTCCTGAATTAAAAATGTATGAAGCTGGTATTCCATCTGTAATGATTTTGGAATTATTCAAACCATACATTATTCACAAACTAATTACTAAGATTGATGATGATGGTTTACCTTGTAAACCTATTGCTACAAACATTAAAGAAGCAGAAAAGATGATCTTAAGACAAGATTCATTAATCTGACCAATTGTTAATGAAGTAGTTAAAACTCACCCAATCTTATTAAACCGTGCACCTACACTTCACCGTTTAGGTGTTCAAGCCTTTGAACCCAAGATTGTTGATGGTAAAGCTATTAGATTACACCCACTAGTAACAACAGCATTCAACGCTGACTTCGATGGTGACCAAATGGGTGTTTACCTACCACTATCTAAAGAAGCTATTGCTGAAGCAAGAAGTATTCTATTAGCATCTTGACACATTCTTGGTCCTAAAGATGGTAAACCAATTGTTACACCAACTCAAGATATGATTCTTGGTGCTTACTACATTTCTCAAGAAGAAAAAGGTGTTAAGGGACAAGGAACAATCTTTGCTAACCCTAGAGAAGCAAAAAGAGCTTACCATTTAAGACAAGTAAATATTCATGCAGTTGTAGGTATTTCAACAAATGCTTATAAAGATAAAGGATTACCATCTAACTGTATTCTTGTTACATCTATGGGTAAGATCATGTTTAATGATATCTTACCTGCAACAATGCCTTATATCAATGATGGTAAAGACATTGATGGTGTAGATAAAGAAAGAATCATTCCAGCTGGCGAAAACGCTAGAAAAGTTATTGAAAAGTGTGAACCAGCTAATCCATTTACTAAGAAAACATTACAAAAAATTGTTGATAGTCTATATGGACAATTTGAAGTTGATGTTACCGCTAAAACAATGGATGCTATTAAAAACATTGGTTTTGACTTCTCAACAAAATCATCTGTTACAATTTCTGCCTTTGACTTACCAAGTTATGACAAGAAGTTAAAATACTTCGTTGGTGCAGATGCAACAGTTGCTAAATTGAAAAAGCAATTTAACAAAGGTTTATTAACTGATGATGAAAGATATAAACGTGTTATTGATCTATGATCAAAAGTTAAGAATGATGTTACAGAAGATGTTAAACAAATTCTAGCCGATCCAGATAACCGTAACAACCCAGTTATTATTATGGCTAACTCTGGTGCCAGAGGTAATGAATCACAATTTACACAACTATTAGGTATGCGTGGATTGATGAGTAAGTCATATAACTATGATCAAAAGACAAAATCAAATGTAATCAAGGATACAATTGAAACACCAATTAAACACTCATTCCTTGATGGTTTAACAATTGCAGAATACTTTAACGCATCTTATGGTGCAAGAAAAGGTATGGCAGATACTGCCATGAAAACATCTAAATCTGGTTACATGACTAGAAAATTAGTAGATGCTGCTCAAGAAGTAATTGTTAAAGAAGAAGATTGTGGTACACCTACAGGATTAGTAGTAAGAGCAATTGAAGATACAAAACAAAACTATAAGATTGAATCTTTAGCTGATCGTATTGCTAATAGATATGCATTTGAAGACATTATTAGTCCAAAGACAGACAAGGTCTTAGTGGCTAAGAATGAAATCATTACTCCTGCAATGGCTGCACGTATTGAACGTGAGGGTATTAAAGAAGTAACAATTAGATCTGTATTACATTGTCAATGTAAAGATGGTATTTGTCAAAAATGTTTCGGTAACGACTTGACAACTAACAAACCAATTGAAATTGGAACAGCTATTGGTGTAATTGCTGCACAATCAATCGGTGAACCAGGTACACAATTAACAATGAGAACATTCCATACTGGTGGTGCTGCTGGTGAAGCAAACATTACTCAAGGTTTTGAAAGATTAAAACAATTGTTTGACTTAGTTCCACCTGCAGAACGTGAATTAGCAATTATTGCTAAAGCACCATGTGAAGTTAAGAAGATTGAACCATATGAAGATGGTACAAAGATCTATGTAGTAAATGATGTAACTGATGAAGAAGTTATTTACTATGCAAACTTATCGCAAGTTGTAAGAGCTGAAAAAGGCGACCACCTTGAAGCTGGTGATAAGATTACTGAAGGATCTATCAACATTAAGTACTTATTAGATGTTGCAGGTATTGAATCTGTAAGAGACTATCTAATTAAAGAAGTACAAAAAGTTTATAGATTACAAGGTATTGAGATTTCAGATAAATATATTGAAATCATTGTAAGACAATTAACTAACAAGTTAAAAGTATTGTCTCCTGGTGATAGTCAATACTTCATTGGAGAAACTACAGACATTAACACTTTCACTGAAGTTTGTAATGAATTATTTGCTGCTGGTAAAGAATTGCCAACTGCAAAGAACGAAATCTATGGTCTAGACAACGTTGCTACAAGTAAGAAAGGTCCATTCCTTGCTGCTGCATCATTCCAAGATACAAAGAAGATCTTGACAGATGCTGCCATCCGTGGTGATGTTGATACGCTAATGGGACTAAAAGAAAATGTTATGATTGGTAACTTGTTACCAGTTGGTACTGGTCTGGAAAGACCAGAAGATGTCGTTGCTAAAGGTGACGAAATGTACAAAAAAGAATATTAGTTTGTACATCTGTGATAAAATAATAAATACAATAGAGGAGAAAACTTATGCAAAAAACAACTATGCTTAAGAAAGAAACAGCAGCAAACAATCGTGTTTGATACATGATTGATGCTTCTGGTGTTGTTTTAGGTAAATTAGCTGTAACTGCAGCCAACATTATTCGTGGTAAGAATAAACCAAACTTTACCCCAAATGTTGACTGTGGTGATAACCTTATCATTATTAACAGTGATAAAGTAATCGTAACAGGAAATAAAGCTGCAAAAGAATTTAGATATAACCATTCTGGTTATATTGGCGGTATCAGAAAAAGATCTGTTAAAGAAATGATCGCTAAATACTCTGATGAACTTGTAACTATTGCTGTTAAAGGTATGTTACCTAAAAACAGATTATCTGAAAAGATTATCAAGAAATTACATGTATACAAAGATGCAGGCAAAGACCACAGCAAACAAAAACCAAAATTAATTAAGGTAGGTAAATAATCATGGCAACTAAAATTGAATATAAAGGATTAGGTAGAAGAAAAACTTCTGTTGCAAGAGTATTAATGGTACCAGGAACTGGTAAGATTACCATTAATGGCAAAACTCCTGCAGAATATTTTCCTAACAAATTAGTAATCCAAGATATGTTACAACCACTTGAAGTTACTAACCAAATGAAAACTTTTGATATTAAAGTTAAAGTTATTGGTGGTGGCTTTAAAGGTCAAGCTGGAGCAATCAGATTAGGTATTGCTCGTGCTTTAATTGACTGCAATGCTGAACAAAAAACAACATTAAAAAGAGCTAAGTTGACTACAAGAGATTCACGTGTTAAAGAACGTAAAAAATATGGTAAATACGGTGCACGTAGATCTCCTCAATTTACAAAACGTTAATTCTTCTCTATGAAACAAAAGGCCTTTGGCCTTTTTTATTTTGTATATTTAATAATTATTTTTTTAGCTTCACCTTCCTATATAATAGAAAATATTTGAGGATAAAAATGAAAAAGATTAGATTATTAGCTCCTATATTTGCATTAGCAACAGCAACATCTATTGTCTTTCCTTTAGTATGTTGTGGAGATGCTAATGTGGTGAGTGTTAAAGTTGTTGATACTAATGTGAAAGTAACTTTAACAAATAATAAGGCCGAAAAAGGCAAAGAGTTCCAAACATATATAAAATATAAAGGATCTTTGGCCGTTACGAATATCGTTGTCAAAGTGGGTAACAAAGTGTTAAGCCAGCCTGATGAGTACAATTTTAATATAGCTTTAAACAAATTGACAATATTTGAAAATATTATTACTGACACAGTAACATTAAAACTTGAATTTGAAAATTTTGCTTCATGTAAAGTTATTACACAATGATATAGTCACAAACAATTTATGGTATCAGACACAGAATTTTTATTAACAAATAATGATGCTGACTTGTTAATTTTTGCCTTACTTGATTATTCTTCGTGAATGGAAACTGATACAGACCCGTTCCCAAATACATTTCATATTTATTATGATGATGAGGCATCAGCTGCAACTCTTACTAAGGTAGAATTAGAAACTGGTGTTGGCAGTGATTTTAGTGTTGAATATGATCCGGATGGGACAACTTTCAAAATAAAACCCAATTCAGGCAAGGAAATTAATACCGACACCAAATTATGAGTGAGCATTGAATGTCATTTGCCACAACCCAATAAATCATATCATTTGTGAGGATACCACTCTGAAAATTAAAAAACAGGCACATGCCTGTTTTTCTTTTTAAACAATGATTATTTTTTCTTCTTCATTGTTGTTCTAGATCTCATTACATCACCAGCAGTTTGAGATTTATATACTCTCTTACCACTTAATGCTGAGCTTTCTAGTTTTTTATTAGTTTTAATTACATTCTTAGGTGATTTAATTGTAAAGACTAAGATAACTGAAACGATACCTAGTATTGCAATAATGATTGCATAAGCTAACATACCAACACCTAAATTGGTTAGTGTTATTTTATCCCCATCCTTGCTAAATCATTCTCAACCTTGTAATCATGAAATGAATGTTACAACAATGAAACCAATTAATGCAAGTATTTCGATTAATAACAAAAATTTCTTAAACGCATAACTTTTATTAATCTTTTTAATTAAAGATTGACGTTCTGTATTTTTAATAAATGCCATTTTTATCTCCTTATATATATTATAAGGTAAGAAAAAACAGGCATTGCCTGTTATCCTTTATCTAATCCAAAGTCTTTTGTTAAACCAACAACAAATTTTTCTATATCAAATGGTTGTAAATCATTGTATGTTTCACCTAAACCAATAAACTTAACTGGAATATTAAAGTTGTCCTTAATTGCCAAGATGATTCCACCTTTGGATGTTGAATCCATTTTAGTTAGAATAATACCTGTTAACTTTGTTACTTCTAGAAAAGCTTTAGCTTGAACAATACCAGATTGTCCTGTTGTTGCATCAAGAACTAGTAATGATTCACAAGGTTGTGCTGGGTTAAACTTTTTAATAACCTTATCAATCTTTTTAAGTTCATTCATAAGATTAATCTTATTTTGTAATCTACCCGATGTATCACATAAAACAACATCAATCTTATTTTCATTTGCTCATTTAACGCCTTCATAGATAACAGAAGCTGGATCTTGGTTAGCCATTTTAGGCTTGAAGCATTGAATGTTTAATCTTTGTGCTCAAATGTCTAATTGTTCTACTGCACCAGCACGGTAAGTATCACCAGCTATTAAACAAACTTTCATTCCTTTATCTAATAGATAATGAGCAATTTTTGCTATAGATGTTGTTTTTCCAACACCATTAACACCAGAAACAAGAATAACATTTGTTTCACCTTGTTTTAAATTTAAACCATTATCAATGATAGTATCTTGAATGTAATATACAAAGATCTTATCAATAATAATTTGTTTAACTAAAGATGCATCTTCCACGTTTTGGAATTTAATTTCATCTTCAATAGCTTGCATGATTTTAGCTGTAGCACCCGTACCAACATCAAAACCAATAAGCATTTCTTCTATGCTTTCAAGCATAGCAGCATCTACTTTTTTATGTTCTTTAACTAGATCATCTAAAGCGGATTTAAACACACCACCAGATTTTTTCAAACCTTCATCAAAAGTTTTTTGATTAACTTGAGCTATTTGAGTGGTTTGTTCAATCTTAGCAGCTGTCTTTTCTGCTTTTCTTTTTCTAATCTTGTTAATTAAATTCCTTAAAAATCCCATTATTGATTGTCGTTTCCAAATTCTGACTTAGCATGTGCTAAAGTTACTTTATACATGTTAGTAATACCTTTAATTTGCATTGTAGCACCAAATAAGCTATCACATCTCTCCATTGTGCCAGGACGGTGTGTAATAACTAAGAATTGAGTATTATCACTATTCTTTTTAATAATATTACCAAATCTTTCTACGTTAGCAGGGTCTAGAGCTGATTCTGCTTCATCTAGAACTACTAATGGGAAGTTGTGAACCTTTAAGATAGCAAATAATACTGATAAAGCTACTAAAGACTTTTCACCACCAGATAATAAGTTTAACGTAGTTATCTTTTTACCGGGAGGTACAGCAGTTACTTCAATACCTGAGTCTAAGATATTATTTGGATCAGTGTATTGAACAGAAGCTGTTCCCCCACCAAATAGATAACCAAAGACTGTTGGCAATTCATTATTAACTTTTTCAATTGTTTCTCTAAAGCTATTTCTTGCTTTGTTGTCAAGTTCAGCAATAGCTTTTTCAATTGTATCTTTAGCATCAATAAGCTCTTTGTGTTGAACAGATAAAGAATCATATTCTTTTTGTTTCTCTTCAAGTTCTTTTAATGCTTCCATATTAATAGCACCAATTTGATCTAATTCAAATCTTAATTGTTGAATTGTATCATGTGCTTGAACATCAGACATTGGAAGTTCTTTATTGTAGTTAGCTACAGCATTTTCTACTGTCATACGATATTCAGTAGAAATTCTGCTCTTAGCATTTTCAATAATAGCTTTTGCTTTTTCCAAATCAATTTCAGCATGAGCTTGTTCAGCATTAGCTTTATTAACTAAAGCTCTAGTTTCATCAAGTCTTGCTTGGTAGTCATCAGCAATTTGTCTATTTGTTTGTTTAGTTGCTCTTGCTACGTTAAGATCTTGAACAATCTTATCTTTCTTGGCTTGTAATGAAGCAAGCTCTTTTGTTATTTCATCAACTGAATCAATCTTAGCTTCTTCTTTAGCTGATTTGTCTAGTTGATCAAAGTCTGTTTGATATCTAAACATTGAAGCTTCAATGTTCTTGATTTTTTCTTCATAAGAAGAAATTAATACTTTCTTTTCATTTAATTTGTTGTCAGTTTCTTTTAGTGCAGAAGCAAATTTAGCTTGTTCAACTCTAGCTTCAGAACATTGTTTAGTTAAATCAGCAATTTCTTGTTCTAATTGTTCTTTGTTCTCTTTTAAGTTAAAAACTGGAGCAAATTTAGCTTTGCTATATCCACCAGTAATTGCACCACCAACTGAAATATTTTGTCCATCAAGTGTTACGACTTGGTAAGCAGATTGCGTATATTTAGAAATAGTAATAGCAGAGTTTAAATCTTGAGAAATTAAAATTCTACCTAATAACATACTAAATAGGTCAGCATATTTCATATCATAAGAAATAAGTTTATCTGCTGTGTCAATATAACCTTCAAGTTGTTTAACTACTAAAGCATGTTCTTCTCTTAAAGGTCTTGGTTTAACTAAAGTTAATGGTAAGAATGTTGCTTTACCAGCTTTATTGTTTTTTAAGAAGTCAATTGCATATTTAGCATCATCTTCACTTTCAGTAATAACAAAGTTTGAACTTCTACCTAAAGCTAAAGTAATGGCTGTTTCATATTGTTTATCAACTGTAACAAAGTCTTTAACAGTACCAACAATACCATGTAATGCTTTTTTATTTTCCATTACGGTTCTAGTACCAGCTTCATTTACATATTCATTATCTAATTTATCTTCAACAGCTCTTAATTTATAACCAAGCTCATTTATCTTATTAGATAAAGTAACAACTTTACTTGTTGCATTATCGTTTTTAACTTGTTGATCATTTTTGATTTCTTCATAACCAGCAATTTCATCATCAAGTTTAGATTTATTTTCTTTTGCTGTTTTTAAATCAAACTTCAAGTTTGAGATAATTTGTTTTAAAGCTTGAGCTTTCTTTTTGGCTGAACCTGTTGATAAATCATTTTGTAAGTTTGATTCAATAGCAGACTTTTTAACTTCTAGTTTGTTAATCTCTTGAATGATGTTAGCAAACTTAGTATTAAATTCTTCAACTTCTGCATCAGATTGGTTTGCTTTTTCTTTAACATCAATCAATTGTTTACTTACTGTTTCAATATCTGCTTCATTTGATGTAACAATTTGTTTGTTTCTAGCAATGATAGATTTTAATTCTCCAAGCTTTGCTTGACTAAATGAAATATCTTTAACTAAAACAACTAATTCAAGTTCCATTAATTGTTTTTTCTTTTCTTGGTATATTTTTGCTTTTTCTACTTGCTTAGATAGTTTCTTGATATCTTTTTCAAGAATAGAAACATAATCAGATACCCTATTAAGGTTTGCGGTTGCTCTTTCTAGTTCAGATAAACTATCTTGTTTCTTCTTAGCATATAAACCAATACCAGCAGCATCTTCAAAGATTTTTCTTCTTTCTTCTGGTTTAGCTTCAACAAATCATTGAACTGTACCTTGAGAAATAATTCCTAATGAACCTTTTGTTAAACCTGTATCAAGGAATAATTCATTGATATCTTTTAAACGACAAGGTTCATTATTAATGAAGTATTCATTATCTCCTTCATTTCTAGTTAGTTTTCTAGTTACTGTTACTTCTTTTAAATCAGAGTGAAGGATTTTATCTGAGTTATCAAATGTTAAAGAAACTAAAGCATAGTCACTTCCATCTTTATCTTTCGAACCGTGGAAGATAATATCACTAGAGCTTTTGCCTCTTAGTGCTTTCTTTGATTGCTCACCTAATACTCATTTGATTGCATCAACGATATTAGATTTACCTGAACCGTTAGGTCCAACTACACCAACCATTGAATCTTTGAATGATAATTCAATTGGGTTAGCAAATGATTTAAATCCTACAGCTTTGAATTTTTTTAGAAATAACATTTTATTTACCTTCCTTCACTAGTTTTGAATAAGCTTCTTTAGCAGCGGCTTTTTCAGCAATCTTTTTATTATGGCCTATTCCTTTACCATAGGTAATCTTTCCTACTTTTAAAACTGCTTCAAAATTGTTTGGTGCTAATTGTCTAGTGTGATACATAGCATTCTTTGTGTTATGTTTCATTAATGCTTCTTGAACTAAAGTTTTATAGTCTAAAGCATTATTCATGATTTCATCATTACTAAACTTAAATAATGTTTTATTTAATATTTTTTTAATTGGTTCAACACCAGCATCTAAATAGATTGCTCCAATTAATGATTCAAAACAATCTTCAAGAATTTTATCTACTCCAGCAGATTTAGCAGCACCAACACCTAACAATAAATATTGTTGTAAGCCTAATTGCTTTGCAATTGCTGTCTCAGTGTTAGAACAAACTAAACGTTTTCTTAATACAGTTAATTCGCCTTCGTGTTTGTTTGGATATTTTCTATATAGGTGATCTGCTGTTAAAAACCCTAAGACACTATCACCTAGATATTCCAAACGTTGGTATGAATAGTTTTGTTTATGTTCATTTGCATACGAACGGTGAGTCAATGCCTCTACATATAAAGAAATATTCTTAGGGTTAATACCTAAGGTATTTTTTAATCATGTTTGTAAATCTTTTAAATATTCCTTATTCATACTTAATGTTTTTAATGTTATGCAATAAATTATTGTTTACACAGTCATATGCCATTCTTAAAGCAGCATAGAATTGTTTAGCATCTGCTGATCCATGTGTTTTAATAGCAATACCATTTGCTCCTAATACAATTGCTCCCGCATTATTACGATAATCAAATGTTTTAGTTAAAGTTAAGATAATTGGAACACTAAATGCTGCACCCAACCAGTTTCATGGTTTCTTGTAACCATTTTTCAAAATATGACTAACAGATTTTAATGATCCCTCTAATGCCTTTAGGCATATGTTGCCACTAAAGCCATCACATACACAAACATCAACAGTTCCATCTAGTAAACCTTTTGGTTCAACAAAACCAATAAAGTTTAATTGTTTATTCTTAGATAAAAGATCATAAGCTTGTTGGTGGTATTCAAAACCTTTGTGATGTTCTGTACCAATATTTAATACACCAATTCTAGGTGAATTAATTTTTCTAACAATTCTTGCATACTCATTTGCCATTAATGCAAAGTTATATAAATCTGTACCACTAACATTTATGTTAGCACCAACATCTATCATGTTAAAACCAACTTTGTTAGTTGTTGGGATAAATGGCATGAAGCCAAATTTATCAACATTGTTAATAGATCCTAATGTTGTTTTAACTAAAGGAACAAAGCAAGATGTACTTCCAGCAGAAACAACTGCATCAGCAGTTTGGTTCTTTACTAAATCTATTGCCATTTGCATAGATGTTCCTTTTTTTCTTAACGCAGTAATGGGGGTATCATTCATTTCAATAACAGATGTAGAATGAACAATTTCAAAATCATCACCAGGAATTAAACATGGTCTAATTTGTTCTTTATCACCAACTAAAACAACCTTAGCACCAGAAAAGTTTTTGCTAAACTTTCTAGCAGCACTAATAGCTTCGCTGATTTTATTTTCAAAACCCATTACATCTAATGCAATTTTCATAATACACCTACTTTGTTACTCCAATATAGTAATGGTATGTAGATTGGTTGCCTTGAATAATAATTGGTTTAACCAAATATTTTTCATTAATGTATTTATACATTTTGTTAACTTGTTCCATTGTTCCATCTTTACCATAAATGATAACAGCTGTCTTTGGTCTTCTGATATCACCAAAGATTTCATCTATCATTCTTGTTACGACTGTTGACTCATTTTTGCTATTAGCAACAATCTCTTTATTTCTAACACCAATAAAGTCACCAAATCTAATACTCAAGTTCTTGTATCTAATGTTTTTAACTGATTTAGAAATTTTACAAGATTCACAGTTTTTAAATGCTCTTTGCATTTCTTTAACTGTATCACTTGTTTCCATTTCTGGGTTGAAGCTTAAACAAGTTAGATAACTTGTAGCGATATCTTTACATGGAATAATTTCAACTTGTTTAACTTTCTTAGGGAATAATTTTGTTGCTTGTTCTGCTGCTAATAAAATATTTCCGTTGTCAGTAACAACAATTACATTGTTACTTTTAGCAGATTTAATTAAATCGTAGAATTGTTGAATAGTTGGGTTACCAATTTCATCACAGTTTAAACAATTGGTAATACCAAACTCATTAGCGTAAACATTTTTCATTGTTTGACTAGGAACAGTAGCAACAACTTTTGTAGCATTAGTAATTTCGTTATCAGAACGATATGAACTTTCAAGTTTTTCCAAAGATGTTCCTTTGTTTTTCATCATGAATTGTATAGTCATGTTTTCAATTTTTACTTTAGTAAATTCACCAAACTTACTTGCAAATTCTAATAATTTGTATGGTTGAATTACATGAATATGAACTTTTACAATATCATCATCTCTTACATAAACAAAACAATCGCCCATGTCTTGGATTCTTTTTTTGAAGTAAATTTCATCAAATCTAGATTTCTTTGGTTGATCAGTAGTTACTCTTGATCCAATCTTCATTATGAATTCAGTACAATAACCAAATCCTTCATTGTCATCAATAAAGTTTTTATTGATAGCTGTTTGTTTTGCTTCATTTGGTTTTGTTTCCGCAGGTTTTGCATTCGGATGTAATAATGCTTCTTTCATCCCTTCAATGAAGACGGTCAATCCATAACCACCCGAGTCAACTACACCAACTTCTTTTAATTGAATTAAAAAGTCTGGAGTTTTATCAAGGATAATTTTTGCTTGTTTGTGAGCAAACTCAAAGAATTCTTCAATTGATTGGAACTTACCAGTTGATTCAATCAGTTTTTCTGCTGTTACACGAATAACAGTTAAGATTGTTCCTTCTACAGGAGTAGCAACTGACTTATAAGCACATTCCTTTGCTGTAACAAAAGCTTTAGTTAGGTCTGAAAGACCTGCTTCTTTTTGTCCAGCAGCAAACACAGAACTAAAACCTTTAAAAATTTGTGATAGGATAACACCAGAGTTTCCTCTAGCATTCATTAACAATCCTCTAGCAAAAGTTTTAGTTAATTGTGAAAGATCATCTGTTTCTAGATCTTTGATTGCTTCTCAAGCACCTTCAGTAGTGATTTTTAAATTAGTACCTGTATCACCATCAGGAACCGGGAAAACATTTAATTCATCAATATATTCAAAATTATTACCCACATAGGTAACACCATTTTGCAATAATGTTTTTAGTATTTTAGTATTTAAAGAAGTCATTATTTTCCTCCTTTATCACTTGAATTAACGATGATATTAATCTTAATAATACCTTCAGCAATATCAAATTGCTTTGTTAAGTAGAAATTTATTGCTGATTGCAATTCTCTTGCAATAGAAAAGATATTACTTAATAAGCTGATGGGAGTTAAATAGATATTTATCTCACATTTTGCATCACTGATTTTAATATTTTCGATAGCTTGACCACCAATTCCTGGAATTTTTTTGGTCTCTTCGAACAAAATATTTTCCAACACCTGTGGACTTATCGAAATAATATCATGTAATTTCATAAAAGCATTATATAATATTTTCAATATTAAATATAATAATAGTATAAAGGAAATTTATCTATATGGCTGTTGCACAAAGAAGAACATCTAAAGGTAGAAAAGGAATGCGTAGAAGTCACCACGCATTAAAGCCTGTAACCACTACAACTTGCCCTAAATGTGGTAAACCAATTAAGCCACATACTGTATGCAAATATTGTGGTTATTACAACGGAAAGAAAATTAAAAACGTTAAATAATAAATTATTTAAAGGTTAAATCGTAGTAATACGGTTTGACCTTTATTGATTAAGGAGTTTAAGATGATTATTGTTAAACCATCATATAAAATTTTATCTAAAGTTGATCCAATCGAACAATTACAACTAATTGAAAAGATTGGTCGTGTTTGTTATAAATCAGAAGATAAAATTGATAAAACTGGTGAATCTGCAAAGAAATTAATAGGACACCTATTAAAATGACACCATGAAGCTGTTATTGAACACAGTTTCTTATCTGTAAAATTTGTTTGCGATCGTGGTGTTACTCATGAATTAGTAAGACACAGAATTGCTAGTTTCGCTCAAGAATCTACGAGATACTGTAATTATGCAAATGATAAATTTGGCAAGCAAATTACAGTAATTGAACCATATTTCTATAAGAAAGATCCAAAGAGATATCAAGCATGAAAGAAAGCTATGGCAGAAGCAGAAAAAGCTTATTTTGCTCTTCTAAAATTAGGTTCTACACCTCAAGAAGCTAGAAGTGTTTTACCAAATAGTTTAAAAACAGAAATCACAATTTCTGCTAACTTTAGGGAATGAAGAAATATCTTTAGATTAAGATGCGCTCCAGATGCTCATCCACAAGCTAGAGAATTACTTATTCCTCTATTAAAGGAATTAAAAAAGAAAGTTCCTTTAATCTTTGATGATATTGCTTACAAGGAAATTTAATAATGAAATTATTATCAGGAATTAATGCAAGAGCTAATTTTTTGAAATCATTAAGTAAACAAGTAGCTCAATTAAAGAAAAGACATATTACTCCAACATTAGCTATTATTTTGAACAATGATAGTTATGCAAGTAGTGTTTATGTTGCTAACAAACAAAAGCTATGTAAAGAACTTGGAATAAAATCCAAATTATTTAAGTTACCAGCAAGTACAACAAACAAGCAAATGTTGGCATTAATTTCTAGATTAAATAAAGACAAAAAAATCAATGGTTTATTTGTTCAATTACCAACAAGTGATAAGATCGATGATGATGCAGTCATAAATGCCATCTGTCCTGATAAAGATGTTGACTGTTTTCACAACCAAAATGTTGGTAAAATTTGAACAGCAAGTGATGCATCAAATTTAATCAAACCTTGTACAGCTGCAGGTGTTATAGAATTGCTTAAGTTCCATAGAATACCTATGGAAGGTAAGTTGGTAGCTATAGTAAATAGAAGCAATATTGTAGGTAAGCCCTTAGCTACATTATTCCTTCAAGAAAACGCTACTCCAGTCATCCTTCACTCAAGAAGTAAAAACACTAAAGAAATTTGTAAGCAAGCAGACATTGTTGTAGCTGCAATCGGAAGAGCAAATTTCTTTGATCAATCTTACTTCAAAAAAGATGCAGTAATTGTTGATGTTGGAATCAATAGAGATGCTAACAATAAATTATGTGGTGATGTTAATGCAAAATCACTTAAAAATTTTAAGGGATGATTAAGCCCAGTTCCAGGCGGAGTTGGCCCAATGACAGTGCTTATGTTGATTAACAATTTAGTTATCTTAACAAAAAAACAACATGGAGGTAAATAATGGGAAAGAAAGTTAAATACCAAATTAAAGATGAAACAACATTAGTATTAAATGAAGATGCTAATGCTGGTGACATTATTGACCTTACAGAAGAAGTTGATTTAGATACTAAATCAGTTATTAAAAATTTTAATTCTAAGATTGAATCTTTAGCTAAAGAAAGAGCTGAAGAATTAGCAGAAAGCAAAGCACTTAAGGCAGTAAGTGAAAAAGAAAAACAAATTTCTGAATTGAAGAAAGATTTAGCTTTGCTAAAGAAAGATTTACAAGCAAATGATGCTAATGTTCAAGACAAGATTGATAATGCTGTTTTGAAAGCAGAAAAAGTTAAAGATGATCAAATCCATTCATTAAAAGACCAAATTAAAACTTTAGAAAATCAATGAAATCATAGACATGTTTCAACAAAAGCTTTTGGTGAAGAACTAGAAAAATTTGTTTGAGAAGAATTTGAAGATGCACAACAAAAAGGCGCATTCCCTAATGCTAAATTCATCAAAGATAACGAAGTTATCACATCAGCAGATAGTCTAAAAGGTTCAAAAGGTGATTTTACTTTTAGAGACTATGATAGCAAAGGTTCAGAAATTTTATCTATTGAAATAGAAGTTAAAACTGAACAAAATACAACTGAATCTAAGAAGAAGAATCATGATCACTATAAAAAACTTAATGATGATAGAAATAATAAACATTGTGAATATGCATTATTAATTTCTGAACTAGAAAGAGATAACAAAAACTTTGATGGTGTTTATAAAGTAAGAGGCTATGACAAGATGTATGTTGTTAGGCCACAAACATTTGTTGCCTTCATCAATGTTTTAAAGGATAGTTTAAATAAAAATCTTGAACTAGTTCAAAAAGTAAATCAAAGCCATTTAGATTTCATTGATCAAGAAACTTTCATAGCTAACTTACAAGATGCACAAAAAGATATTGCCGCAACTGTAACAAGAGCACACAATAACTATCAATCAGCAATAGATGCTATTGATGCAAGTATTGAAAAACTTCAAAAGACAAAAGAGTTCTTGATGACTAGCGGAACACAATTAACAACAGCTAATACTAAAGTTCAAAAACTTACAGTTAGAAAACTAACTAAAGGCTGTAAAGAAGATCCATTTAAAAAATAAAAAAGAGGATTAACCTCTTTTTCTTATCTATATTTTTCTGGATGAGCTTTTTGCATTTTTTTAACAAAGTTTGCTTTTGGCATTTTGCCATATTTCTTCATTAAGCTAACACATTCTTTATATTCTTTAATAGCTCATGCTTGATCTTTAAATCCACGAACAGTAACTTTTTTATGTTGTAGGTTTTTATATGTTTGGAAGAAATCTTTGATTTCTAATAATAGATGTTGATTTAAATCTTTTAATGTTTTGATGTGAGTAAATCTTGGGTCACAATCAATAACACCAATTAGTTTAGTGTCAGTTTCTCCATCATCAATCATTTCCATTGCACCAATGATTCTAGTTGGAACAGAAACTCCTGTACCAATAGATTGATCAGCAATAACCAAACAATCTAGTTCGTCGCCATCTCAATCTAAAGCTTCTTTTAGAAAGCCATAGTTTTGTGGATAACCTGCTGCACCATATAAAACACGGTCAACAGCTATTTGTTTAGTTGCTCTGTTATATTCATATTTAACTTTTGATCCCTTTGGGATTTCAATAATTACATTTAATACTAAGTTTGCCATATTTCTAACCTCGTATATTTATTATATTAAAAAAAGAAGTAGTCATCAAGACCACCTCTTTTTATATATAGTTAATTATCTCTTATTTACATGGATGTTTAAGCTGTTTAGAATAATTTGTCATACAACAACTCCAGCCATAACTCCACTACTAATAATTGAAATGTTACTAATAGTTGCAAAAGCCGCTTTTACTAAAGCATTTATTGCATCTTTTGCTTCTTGTTCGCTTTGTGCCTTTTCCATTATTTCAAAAATTCCAGCAATCATATCCATTGATTCTGAGAATAATACATAGTATTCAACAATTGACATAGCTACACATATAGCAGGGATTATTGCAAAAGTCAAAATACTAATCATTGGATGTCCAAATGTTTTTGATGATTTAGCATGTCTTGCCAAATTAATATCGTAAACAAGTAACATGATACCAACTACCATTGATACCAAGGCACATAAGCCCATACCTATTGTAATGCCTATATTAATATCTGGGGCTTTTGTTTCAAAGTTAATACTTAGAAATTGGCCTTGATATATTACCATTATTGGAATATATGCAACAATGGCTGCAAAATATATGCAAGTACAAATTAAGTTTTTTAATGATTTTTTACCAAAATCAAATTTTTTTGTTTTATTTTCCATTTTTTCCTTCCTCTATTTAATATTATATTGACAAACAAGGATGAAAAATAATTAAAAAGGTTTTATAAAAAAACTAGGATTTCTGCCCTAGTTTATTTATTTGATTTCTTAGCCTTGTTTCATGTAATATGCTTGAATACTGTTGAAACAACACATAGATACAAGGCAACAATTCCAGCAATAATATTCATTCAGCATGCTACATTTCTTTCGCCTTGATTTCCAGATTTCACAAGTAAGATGATTGAAAGAATCATGAATGCAAATGAAACAACTTGTCCTGGTAATGCAAAGATTAAGAATTTCTTTTGTTTTTCTTTACAAACATGAACATATGTAATGATAGATGATATTGTTAAGAACAATAATGTACCTAAAACAATAATAAACATTATTCCTACATATCATGCACCGAAAATTATTTTAAATATATCTCCTACTGTACTGCCACTATTTCATACAAATGCAATAAATTCTAATAAACCTAAGAATAATAATGCACCAGCATATGAACCTGCAGCACTAGCAAAAACTTTTAAACTTCTGCCGGCTGGCGATTTAGTTAATGTCATATTTTCTCCTTAATATATTTGTTTAATTATACAAGACTAACAAAAGTAAAAATAAAAACTAGGCTTTTAACCTAGTTTGATTTAATGGTGGAGCCTAAGGGAATCAAACCCTCGACCCCCTGAGTGCAAATCAGGTGCTCTATCAGGCTGAGCTAAGGCCCCATTAATGGTGGGAGTAAATTGACTCGAACAATCGACCTCACCCTTATCAGGGGTGTGCTCTAACCAACTGAGCTATACTCCCATTAAGTAATATAAATTACTTAGTTGCTGCTTTTTTCGCAGCTGGTTTGCTAACTTTCTTTCCCTTGCTAGCACCATTAATTTTTCTCTTGTTAAGAGTCTTTAATGTTTTAGTAGAAACTTTTACTTTTTTAACTTGACCGTTAGGTAATGTAATTCTAACTGTTTGTAAGTTAACATTTCAAACACGTCTTGAATGATTCATGGCGTGTGACTTTTTGTTTCCACTCATTGCACGTTTATTTGTGAAATAATCTTTTCTACTCATTGTCTCTACCTTTACGCGTTTTCTAATTATATCAAATAAATGAAATTTGTCAAATATTACTTATTTATTTTATAAATAAAATATAATTTTTTATATGAAAAATAAACTAATTATTGTGGCTGGGTGCTCTGCATCAGGAAAGACTACAGTTGCTAGCAAAATTAAAAATAGTTTCAGCAAGGGCAAAGCCCAAATAATCTGTTTAGATCGTTTTTATAAGCAAAGTGCTAAAGCAATGCCAAAGGTAGCAAAAACAGGAAATGCAAACTTTGATCATCCTAATGCATTTGATTGAAAATTGTTTGAAAAATGCTTAACATCTTTGTTAAATAACAAACCTACACTAATTCCTGTGTATGACTACACAACTCATAAAAGAAAAGAAAAATGAACATTAGTTAAACCTACACCAATCATAATTCTTGAGGGTGTTTTAGTTTTATATGATGATTTTGCAAACGGGACTGCTGCTTTAAAAATTTATGTTGATACTTCATTAGATACATGTTTTAAAAGAAGATTACAACGTGATCAAAAAGATAGAGCCAGAACAGTTGCTTCAATAAGAGAGCAATGGAATGAGTCTGTTCTACCAATGTTTAAAAAATATGTAAAAGCACAAAGATGAATAGCAGATTTTATTTTGCCTTGAGATAAACCAAATAGAACAAGCTTAAACTATTTGATTACGGCAATAAAACAACAGTTAAAGGATTAGTTATGAAAAAACCAAAGATAGATCAAAAATTGGCAGCAAATACTCTAAGAGTATTGGCAGCAGCAGCAATCACTAAAGCAAAATCAGGACATCCTGGTATTGCATTAGGTGCAGCTGAAATAATGTATGAATTGTTTGCTAATCAAATGAATACAAGTCCTACTGTAAGTAACTACTTTAATAGAGATAGATTTGTTTTATCTGCTGGACATGGTAGTAGTTTGCTATATGCAACTATGTTGCTTTGTGGATATAAAGGCATTAATATGAATGACCTTAAACATTTTAGACAACTAGATTCTAGAACACCAGGTCATCCAGAACCAAATGCACTAAGAGGTGTAGAAGTAGCATCTGGACCTTTAGGTCAAGGTATTGCTATGGCTGTTGGTTTAGCTATAGCTAGTCAAAAAATGGCTAACTTAATTAACACTCCAACAAACAAGTTAATTAACAATTACACATATTGTTTATTTGGTGATGGTTGCTTTGAAGAAGGTGTTAGTTACGAGGCAATAGCTATTGCTGGTAGACTAAGACTTAATCGTTTAGTCATGATTTATGATTACAACTCTATTCAACTTGATGGTAAAGTTTCTGATTCAACTGCAATTAAGACAGCTAGATACTTTAAAGCAATGGGTTGAAACGTGGTTAATTGTTTAGATGGTCATAATTTTAAACAATTAAAATCTGCTTTTGCTAAAGCAAGATCTTGCAAAACTAAACCAAGTGTTATTCTTGCTAAAACAACAATTGGATTTGGTTCATGTAATGCTAATTCAAATAAATGTCATGGTAGTCCATTAACTCCTGAGCAACTAGTTGAACTTAAGAAAACTCTTAAGTTTGCATATGATGATTTTACGATTCCATCATCTTTAAATTCAGTCGCTAAATATGTAGCTGATAGAACTGAAAAGAAAGTTATTGAATTTAATGACAAACTTTCTAGATTAGAAAGAACAAATCCAGAACTATACAAAAAAGTCATTGATATTGTCATTAAACGAAAGTTTAACTTCAATAAAAAATGATTTGACCCAAGCTCTTTCCCTGAAACAGAATCTACAAGAAAGATTTGTGGAAATATGTTCCAAGCAATTGCTCAAAACAATCCAAATGTTATTTGCTCAATTGCTGATGTATCTTCATCAACAATGATGAAAGTTAAAGAATCATCAAAAATTAAACACAATGATTGAGAAGGTCAAAACTTAGATTGTGGTGTTAGAGAATTTGCTATGAGCGCAATCAACAATGGTATTGTTGCTTATGGTGCTTTAAAGGCTCTAGGTTCAACATTCATGAGTTTTAGTGATTACAACAAAGCAGCTATAAGATTGGCAGCCATTAGTCAAATTCCAACAATCAATGTATATTCTCATGATTCAATCACAGTTGGTGAAGATGGACCAACACATCAACCAATTGAACAATTATGATCACTAAGATTAATTCCTAATCATATGGTCTTTAGACCAACTAGCTCAATTGATATGATTATTGCTTTAGAACAAGCATTCAATTCAAAGAAAACACCAGTATCAATTATTACAAGTCGTGCAGCATTTAACCAAGTTAATGTTGAATATGAACTTGCTTGAAAAGGTGCATATGTGGTAAGAAGTGATAATAATCACAAGATAACTTTATATGCTTCTGGTAGTGAATTACCAATAGCATTACAAGTTGCTAAAAAATTAAATGTACCTTCACGTGTTGTAGCAATTAACTCTTTAGAGTTGTTTAATAGACAATCAAAGAAATACCGTGATATGATCTTTGATAATAAAAAGAAAGTATCAATTGAATATGGAGTAACAACTCCATGATATAAATATGTTGACTTAGCCATTGGTTCAGATAACTTTGGTGTATCTGGTAAACCAGATGACGTAGTAAAAAGACTTGGCTTAACATCTGGCCAAATCGCAGGAAAGATAAACAGATGATTAGAAAAGGAGAAAAAATAATATGTCGGGCGGAGCAATCGCAGGATTAGCAATAGGTGTAACTATTGCAGGAATTATCATTGGAATATTTATTGGATTTGCCATTGGGCAAAGATACTTTAAGAAACAACTTAAAGAAAATCCTCCAGTAACAAGAGAACAAATTAAAGCTATGTACCAACAAATGGGACGTACTCCATCAGAAAGTCAAATTAACCAAGTGATGGAAGCAATGAAAAGAAACCAAAAATAGTTCATGGCAAGATTTGTTAAATCAGCAGATTGTGTAGACACAATTGCTATCGATGATCAAGTTGTGGAATTTTGTTTTGTTGGGCGTTCAAATGTAGGAAAGTCTACATTGATTAATGCTTTAGCAAATGCTAAGATTTCTAAGACTTCTAAACAACCAGGAAGAACACAATTAATAAATGTGTTTGATTTTGGAGATTATCGAATTGTTGATTTACCAGGATATGGATATGCACAAGTATCCAAAAGCAAAAAATATGAAATTAATCAAATGTTAATTGATTACATTTCTAATCGTTCTAATTTATTTTGTGTCTTTCAAATATGTGATATTCAGCACATTACTGAAATGGATATTGATGTTTTTAAAAATGTTTCAAAACGTTTTGTCAATGTCTACATTGTGTTAAATAAAATCGATAAAGTTAACAACTCTTTCTTTAATAACAACAAACACAAAATTGCTAAAATGTTTGGCTGCAAGGAACAAAACCTTATACCTGCGAGCGCATTTAAGAAATTAAATATTTCTTATATAAAAAGATTAATGAATATCTTAACCAAGAAGTTAAAATAGTCTTATATGGCTAGCAAAAACAATAAGAAATATGACCCAGCCTATGTTGAAGCTAAGGTCAAGAAGCTATTGCAAGGTAAGGATTTTTATGAGTACCATAAATACTCTAAGCGTCCTAACTTTTCTATTGTTTTGCCGCCGCCAAACATTACAGGTAAGCTACACTTAGGTCATGCCTGAGATACAAGTTTACAAGATGCAATCATAAGATATAAACACTTACAAGGTTTTAATACCTTGTGAGTTTCTGGTATGGATCACGCTAGTATTGCAACCCAGACTAAATATGAAAAGATTTTAAAAGAAACCGAACACAAATCAAGATTTGATTTTGGTCGTAAAGAATTCTTAAACAAACTACAAGTTTGATCTAATGAACAAAAACAATTCATTGCTAAACAATGAGACAGTCTAAATTTAGCATTAAGTTTAAAAAGTCAATGCTTTACAATGGATGAACATGTTCATCAAGCTTGCATGGAATGATTTGTTGATGCATACAAACAAGGTTTAATTTACCAAGATTACAAGTTGGTTAATTGAGATACTCAATTACAAACAGCTATTTCTGATATTGAAGTTATTTATAAAGAAACACAATCTAAAATGTATTACTTCAAATATCATCTACAAGATGATTATCGTTTCTTAACAGTAGCAACAACAAGACCAGAAACTATGTTTGGTGATGTGTGCTTAGTAATCAACCCTAAAGATCCACACAATGCTAAATATATAGGAAGAACAGCAATTAACCCAGCTAATGGTAAACCATTGCCTATTATTGGTGATGAATATGTAGAATTAGGTTTTGGAACAGGAATCATGAAGTGTACTCCTGCTCATGACTTTAATGATTACAACCTAGCAAAGAAACATCACATTACTTTGTATCACAATGTAATGAACCCTAATGGTACAATGAACCAAGATGCCATTGACTTTAATGGCTTAACATATAACATGTTATCTATTAAAGAAGCAAGAGAAAAACTTGTTGCTGCTTTACAAGAAAAAGGTGACTTAGTTAAAGTTGAAGATATTGTAAACAATATTGGATATTCAGAAAGAACTAATACTGTTGTCGAACCATTCCTATCAAAACAATGGTTTGTTAAGATGCAACCTCTTGCAAAGAGAATTATTGAAATGCAAGAAAAGAATAAAGGTGTGGAATTTATTCCGCCTAGATTCAATGATGCATTGTTAACTTGATTAAACAATATCCAAGATTGATGTATATCAAGACAACTATGATGAGGACACCGTCTTCCAGTTTACTATCATAAGGAAACTGGCAAGGTCTTGGTTACTACTAAACCACCTAAAGATTTAGATAAATGAGAGCAAGATCCAGATGTTTTAGACACTTGATTCTCATCTGGTCTATGACCATTAGTTTGTACTAGTTGAAGGGAAGATAAAAAGTACAAAGATTTCTATCCAACTAGTTTACTAGTTACTGCTTATGATATCTTGTTCTTCTGGGTTGCTAGAATGATGACAATGTGTGATCATTGAAGCAAGAAGTTACCATTTAATCAAGTATTAATCCACGGATTAATAAGAGATGCACAAGGAAGAAAGATGTCTAAGTCTTTAGGCAATGGTGTAGATCCAATGGATCTAGTTGCTAAATATGGTTCAGATGCTATGAAGATGTTCTTTACTTCATCTGTAACTATGGGTGAAGACTTAAGATTTAATGAAGAAAAGATCACATATTATTGATCAGTATTAAATAAAATGTGAAATTCTTATAATCTTATTTCAGGCGCTAAAATAAAATTTACTACTAAAGATTTAAATCAATTTGATTGCTGAATGATTGATAAGTTAAATAAACTTAATAATCAATTAATAAGTCAATATGACAAGTACGATTTTACAGTTGCTAACAAAGCATTGATTGACTGTTTTTGAAATGACTATTGCAATCAATATCTTGAATTTATAAAAATAAATTTAAACAACAAGAAAAAAGTTACAAAACAAAAAGCTGTTGCTCTGTTCATCTTTGATGAATTCTTAAAATTGTTTTATCCAATTGCTCCAGCAATTGCAGATTATTTGTTCTATAAAATTAATCATAAGTACATTTGATTTACAAATGTAAAGCCATTAAAGATTAAGTGTGAGTTTGATCAAGTATTAATGAAACATTTTGTTAATATAACAAATTGTTTAAGAGATTATCGTATTAAACATTCATTAAGTAGAAAAAATGAAATCGCATTTGACTATGTAACAAATGACAAAGTTGATTTAGTACAACTAAATAATTTGCTATTGGCATTCAATATCAAGATTAACAACATTATTAATGTTAAACCAGAAAACACAAACGCTTTAGTGGTTGAAGATGGTATCATTTGTCTTCAAGCACAAGAAAATAAATCTGAAGATTTAGCCAAACGACTAGAAGTCGTAGAATTTGAAATTAAGCGTGCAACAGGTTTGTTAGCTAATGCTAACTTTGTTGCTAAAGCTCCAGCAGAAAAAGTTCAAGCTGAACGTGATAAACTTTCTAAATATACATTAGAAAAAGAACAAATATTGCAATCATTAAAAAAATAAATTTTGCTTAACTTATAATTTATATATAGAGGAGATAGAAAATGGCTTGTAAAAAAACAAAGAAAACAGCAAAGAAATCTAAATGTGGTTGCGGATGTTGCTGTGGTAAAAAAAGAAAATAGTATTAATACTATTTAAAATAAAAAGTGTTGACATGTGTCAGCACTTTTTTGTTAAGGTTCGAGAGAAAATTATTCAGCATTGAATCTAATGGCTGGACGAGCACAATAACAAGTTTCATCAACATTATGATGGATAACATGTCCATCTGTCATAACCATATATGCATATATGTCATCATCAAAAGTCCAAGTATTAAATGAAGGAGATTTGGTTCAATACATACCATAATATTTTCCTTCATAAAATGCAAAGCCAGCTCCAGTAGCACGCGCAAAGTCAGTTGTAGTTGCTGTTCTAGATGGATTAGCTAAATCATCATTATTATGAAAATCATATTCTTCAGTAGTATAGGAAGTATCGCCTTTACCGCGCAAATTTAAGCGGCTAAGTTCAAACACTTTAGCTTGTATTGGTTCTTCATCAGCATATGGATTGTCTTCATCACATGTTGATTGCTCATCAACATCAACATCTACTGGTAGGATAGACTCACCATTACGAAAAGCCCTTCAATAAAAACCACCTATATCTGTTACTTGTGTTGGAGCAACATTATCATTTAATCATGTATGAAGAACGCTAGTTTCATAATCATTATTACAGTCAGGATTAGATGATTCTGGCAAATCATTATAGATTTGTTGAACTAACAACTTATAGGTTGTATAAAATGTTCGTCCATCTTCATCATCTATCAATATTTTTCATTGAATAGGTTTTACTTCGTAATATTTATAAATTTGTTCTTCAGCATCTATTTCAACTTTAGTTCCGTCATCAGCTGTATAGTTTTGTTCACTAATATACTCAAAATATTGCTTGCCGTCAATAGTAGTTTTATAACCATGATCATCTACACTAGTTATGTTTTCTAATTGTGCAATTAGATCAAGATCTGAGACAAGTGTTTGTGGATAAGAACCAAAATCAAACACATAATCAAATGTAGCTATGTAAGTCGTATCTTCTTTAGCCCTAACTATTTGTTTGTCTCAACCAGTATAAACATATTCATGTTGTGCGACTTCGCATCTTTCAGTTGGTGTCTCACCTTCATAAATAGGTAAAGCACCTTCTTTAACTAATGATTCTTGTAGAACATCACCATTATAATTAACAAACTTGATGGTATATTCTTTGGTTACTATTGGTGCATTACCACAACTTGCCAAACATGGCAAAACTGTTATTGGTAATAGCAATAATGATTTTTTCATATTAGTAATGTTTATAAATATCAATTAATGATTTTTGATCTTTAATATTTTCTGCAATTGCTAAACGTAATAGGATAGCAGCTTTATGTGGAGGTAAGTCATTAGCAGCAACTGCTTGTTTTACTAAAACAGAGTCTTGTGTAATGACACCATTATCAATTCTAGAAGAAATGATAATAGGAATGCTTCCTGCATAAGATGATAGTTTGTTGATGAATCTTTCAGAGAATTCACCAGCACCAGCACCAGCAATGACCAAACCTTGCTTTCCACTATTTACAGCTCAGTCAATAATGCTTGGATCAGCATCAGCTTGGAAGTAAATGATTGCTACATCAGGCAAGACATTTGTTTTATCTACGATGTCAACAAATCTAGAACTTGTAGTATGTTTCTTGCTTGATTGTTCATAATAGAATACTTCCTTATTTCTAACAAAACCTAATGCTCCCATTGGGCCAGCAGAAATAGCAGTAACATCAAATGTACTTACTTTTTGCATAGATCTAGCAGAATAGATAGAGTCAGAGAATACACCCATAACTCCTTTTCCTGCTGACTCAGGGTTTGCTGCAACAACTACTGATTGGTATAAGTTCATAGGACCATCAGCACTTATTGAAGTAGCTGGTCTCATTGAACCAGTAATTACTACTGGTTTGTCAGTATTAACTACTAAGTTTAGGAAGTATGCAGTTTCTTCCATTGTATCAGTTCCGTGCATAATAACAAATCCTGCAACATTGTCTTGTTTTGCATATTCATTAATATATTTTGCTAATTGAATTCATATTTTTGATGAAATATCATCAGAGTTGATATTACAAACTTGTTGGGCTTGTAATGGAGCAATGTCTTCAATTCCTGGAACTGAAGCTATTAAGCTTTCAACTGAAATACTACCAGGAGTATAACCAGTTTCTTTTCCTTCTTCACCTGCACCAGCGATTGTTCCACCAGTTGCAAGGATGACTATAGTTCCTTGTTCTGTAACTTCAGGAACTACAATTTTTTCAATTTGGTTTCCACAACTTGTTAAAGTTATAACTGGAGCAACAATAGTGGGAATTGCTACAGCAAATAAACTTAAACTAAGTAATTTAAATTTTTTCATTTCAAATTTCCTCTCTTTTTTGCTCTTATTCTATGTCAATTTTTTCATAATATAAAATAATTTTAATTAAAAGAAAAGAAAAAAATAGGTTACCCTATTTTTTATTTGGATCTTTAGGTTTTTGGCCTTGTTGAGCGGCTTGGCTAAAGGTTGCCATTAATTGGTCAAGTGATTCTAATTTCTTCTTCAATTCATCTCACTTTTGTTCTTCTAACAACTTCTTAAGTTCATCAACCATTTTCTTAGCTTGATCTTTTTGATCAGCGGGAATTTGAGCAGAAACTTTTTCATCCTTCAATGCTTTTTCAAAAGTATTGATGTATGTTTCAGTTTTATATCTAATATCAGCTTGTTCTTTCTTTTTAGCATCAGCTTCTTTGTTGGCTTCTGCATCTTTAACCATCTTGTCAATTTCTTCTTCAGATAGTGCACCACTATTTTTAATAGTGATGGTAGCTTCTTTATTAGTTTTTAAATCTTTGGCTTTAACATTTAGCATACCGTTAACATCAATGTTAAAAGTAATTTCAATTTGAGGAACTCCTCTAGGAGCTGGTTCAATACCGGTTAATTGGAAGTTACCGAGAGATTTATTATCTCTAGCCATTGATCTTTCACCTTGCACCACGTGAACATCAACTGCAGGTTGATTATCAGCAGCAGTAGAGAAGATTTGACTCTTACTTACTGGAATTGTTGTGTTACGTTTAATTAAAGGAGTAGCAACACCACCTAATGTTTCAATAGAAAGAGTTAATGGTGTTACGTCTAGTAACAAAATGTCATCAACATCACCAGATAAGACACCACCTTGGATAGCGGCACCCATAGCAACTACTTCATCTGGGTTAACTGTCTTGTTTGGTTCTTTACCTGTTATTTTCTTTATTAATGCTTGTACAGCAGGCATACGTGTAGAACCACCCACAAGTAATACTTGATGAATATCATTTAAAGAAAGTTTTGATTCTTTAATTGCATCTTCAACTGGCTTAATAGTTCTTTCTAACAAATCCTTTGTTAGGTCTTCAAACTTAGCGCGTGTAAGCGTTTTTTCTACGTTTAGAGGCCCGTCAGAAGTCATGGAGATGTATGGTAGCAAGATTTGTGTTTCTTTGCTTCCTGATAGGTCTATCTTTGCTTTTTCGGCAGCATCTTTTAAACGTTGACATGCCATTTTGTCTTTTGAAAGATCAACACCTGATTCTTTTTTAACTTCATTAACTAGTCAGTCAATAATACGTTGGTCTCAGTCATCACCACCAAGTTTGTTATCGCCTGAAGTAGCTAATACTTCAAAGCTACCCTCAGCCATATCTAGGATAGAAACATCAAATGTTCCACCACCTAAGTCATATACTAAGATTTTTTGTTCTTTGTTTAGTTTATCTAAACCATATGCTAAAGCAGCGGCAGTTGGTTCGTTGATAATACGTTCAACTTCCAGTCCTGCAATCTTACCAGCTGCTTTAGTAGCAGCTCTTTGACTATCATTAAAATATGCAGGTACAGTAATAACTGCTTTTTTAACTGGATGACCTAATTTATCTTCTGCGCATGATTTAATATAAGATAGAATCTTGGCAGAGATTTCTTCTGGTGTATATTCTTTGTCACCAATCTTAGTCATCTCTTTAGTACCCATTTTTCTTTTAATAGAAGAAACGGTGTTCTTGTTAGTGATAGTTTGTCTTTTAGCTGCTTCACCAACAATTACTTCTGAGCCTTTAAAGGCTACGACTGAAGGAATTGTTCTTTTACCTTCAGGTGTTTCTAATACTTTTGGCTTAGCTCCATCCATGATGGAAACACAAGAGTTTGTGGTTCCTAAGTCAATACCAATAATTGTTTCTTTTGCCATAATAAATACTCCTTTACAATTAATGTTATAAGTATTATACACTAAAATTAGCACTCTCACCAAAAAAGTGCTAATTATTTATTTTTGAGGTTTAGTATTACTATGTAATACTATAATGGAGTTATGAGAAAAGATTTAGGTAAAAACATGCTATTTCTACCCCTTCCGGTGGTAGTTATAGGAACATATGATAAATCCGGAAAAGCTAATGCTATGACTGCCGCTTGATCTACCATCTATGATTTTGGTCAAGTGTTTGTGTCAATGTCACCACACAAGACAACTAGCAATATAAAAGCTAATAAAGCTTTTACTATTCATTTTGCTACTAAAGAAACAGCAGTTATTGCTGATTACTTTGGTTTAGTATCTGGTAAGAAAGTAGATAAGATTGCTAAAGCAAAAGTACATGTTACTAAAGCTAAACATGTTAATGCTCCAATCATCAACGAATTTCCTATTGCTTTAGAATGCAAATTGCATTCTTTAGAAGATGGGAATTTAGTTGGTGACATTGTAAATGTCAATGTAGATAGTAAGTATGTAGTAAATGGTAAAGTTAAAACAGACAAGATTAACTTCATTACATATGATATGTCTGACCACTCTTATAAAGTAATAGGGAAGAAGGTTGCACAAGGCTTTGCTTGTGGTAAGAAATTATTAAAAAAATAGGCCTTGCCTATTTTTTATTTACCAAACTCATGAATGTTCGATCTGGCTTAGATTCGAAACTCATTTCTTTTCCTGTCATAGGATGAATAAAGTGAATCTTGGCAGCATGAAGATATTGACCATATTCTGGTTTAGCTTCAATTTGACCATAAAGGTCATCATTATATATAGGATGGTTAATGTATTTTAGATGAACACGAATTTGATGTGTTCTTCCTGTTTCCAAAATACATTCAACGTAAGCTAAATCATTTTTTAAATTTTTAATAAGATTTACTCTAGTAATTGCTTCTTTAGCTTTATAGCTATCAGACACAACCATTTTCATACTTCCATCTTTTGCTCTCATGATTGGAGCTTTAATAATTAAATGGTTGTTATCAAAATGTCCATGACAGATAGCAACATAACTACGATATAAAGTTTTATCTAATAGTTGAGCTTGTAGCTCATTTAAGATAGTTAAACTTTTAGCTACTACAAGTAGACCAGAAGTATTTTTATCTAAACGATGAACAATTCCTGGTCTAACATTATCTTTACTAAATCTACCAAGGTAGGCAATTAATCTATTGGCTACAGTATCTTCTTCGTTAAATGTTGTTGGATGAACAAGTAAACCTTTTGGTTTATTAATAACCATAAGGTATGCATCTTCATAAATAATATCTAAAGGTTTACGACTAGGTTTTAAATCAACAGAAATAAGTTTAGCATCATGCTTAGCTTGTTTCTTAATCGTTACTTTATCAGTTTCTTTAACTAATAAACCTTGTTTATCAGCAACAACTTTGTTAACTGATACCAAACCATTTTTAATTAATTCAATTGCTTTAGTTCTAGAACAATTTAGTTTTTGAACTAAATATTTATCTAATCTAATGTTTTCCATTTTCTCTTACAGCTTGAATAATGGTTAAAGTAATATATGATATGATAAATCCAAAGATACCAATTACAACAAATGTATCTGGTCAGTTAAATGTTGGGAAATTTTCTCAAAAACCAAATTGGAAGTAATCCAAAACAAAGTTTCCACCACTTGCACCTCTTTGAATTAAATTAAATAAACCACCAAATATTGCTAAAGCAATAAAACTTGATGTAATCTTATCATGAGTTAGTAGTAAAAAGACAGCTAGTAATAAAACAAACATTAAAGATTGGATTATATAAATAGCTGTGTAATTATTTTTTAATCCACCAAAGCCTATCCCATAATTCAAAACAATTTTAATATATCAAAAACCATTGTAGCCAATTACAGAACCTTCTTGTTTATCTTTTAGTCAAAGATAGAAACTTAAACTTAAGATCAAAACTAAAACAAGTGCAGCACCTGCAATAATTGCCTTTTGAATAAGTAGTTTCTTATTGAAACAATCCTTAAAATATTGTTTAACTTTACTTGTTTCAGCCATACTATTAATTATTATATAATTTAACTAATATGAAGAGTCAATCAATATTTTTCGTACATTCTTCACACAAAACTAAAACATGATGGATGTTTCTATCAGTACTTGTTTTAGTTTTTGTTCCTTTTTTAATTGTTTGATTACTAAGTGGTGAATTTAATTTATTAAATAATGATTGACTAATTGCTAAAAATACTAGCGTATGACACGGTGTCATTCAAGCCAATCAAATACAACATTTAGTTGAAAGATATAGTAAATATACAACATGAGATTTACAAAGCTTTTTATCTAGCCATGTTGGTGAATCATGGTCAATTGATTCATCATTTACTTTCTTTAATCCACTAATCTTAGCTCCATTATTATGTTTATTAGCATGAAGCTTTGCTTACCCAATAATTTTCAATGCAACTAAAGTTTCAGGAATTGATGTTCTACCATTTAGTTTTGGTATTGGATCATTCATGATTATTTTAATTTTGACAGGATTGATGGATCAATGAGGTCAAAATTTATTACCAGTTTACTGAATAGTAAGAACTCTAATTGCATTAGTTGGTATGGCAACAGTCTTCATTCTTTCAAATTATTTTGTTAACCAATATATTGCTAACAGCAATTATGCTGCTGACTTTTACTTTGGTTACAAAACAATTGATAAAGAAAATGCTTTAGCCAAAGAAGAACTTAAAGAAAACTTAGGTATCTTTAAGAAACAAAAAGATGAAGATGAATCTTATGTTGAAGTAAAGGAAGGTGATTAATATGCAATTTAGTGATGAATGTAGCCTATTAATCAAAGCTGGTAATGGTGGCAACGGTATTGTTGCCTGAAGAAGAGAAGCACACTATCCAGAAGGCGGACCTTATGGTGGCGAAGGTGGAAAAGGTGGAGATGTTATTATCATCGGAGATGAAGATATTAACTCTCTATTCCATTTAAGATATCAAAAGAAGATTGTTGCTGACTCTGGACAAAATGGTCAAAATAAACAAATGGCTGGAAGAAATGGCCCAGATAAATACATTAAAGTACCTATAGGTACCCAAATCTTTGATAAGAAAACCGGTAAATTAATTATTGACATTTTAAAACATGGTCAAGAATTTGTTATTGCTAAAGGTGGAATTGGCGGTCATGGTAATGCCTTCTTTAAATCATCATTTAATAAAGCACCAACTTTATATGAAAATGGTGATAAAGGCGAAACTATTGAAGTTTCAATGAAATTGAAGTTCATTGCAGACATTGGTTTGGTTGGTTTACCAAATGCCGGAAAATCAAGTTTAATTTCTTGTTTATCTAATGCAAGACCAAAAATTGCAAATTATCAATTTACAACTTTAACTCCAGTGCTTGGAACAATCAATTTTCCTAAAGGAAAGACGCTTGTAATGGCCGACATTCCTGGATTAATTGAAGGAGCAAGCAAAGGTGTTGGATTAGGATTTGATTTCTTAAAACATATTGAAAGATGTCATATTCTAATTCATGTAATTTCATTGGATGAATATGATCATGAAGATATTGTTCAAGCTTATGAAACAATTAATTCTGAATTAAATAAATACAACAAACTATTGCTTAAAAAGCAAATGTTGATTGTTGCTAATAAGTCAGATACAATGAGCGCAGAAACTCAATTAAAGAAACTTAAGAAGATATTAAAAAAGAAGGATTCTTTAGTTGTTGTTTCAGCAAAAGACAAAACAAATCTTGATGAATTAAAATCTAAGATTTTAGCTTTAAACGATTCATATTTAGAAACTAAAAAAGCAACAGCAAAACAAGAAGCGGTTAAAGTTATTGAAATTAGACAAAAGAAATATATGCCTAAGACTTTCACTTTTGAACAAGACAAAGTTGGAAGATGAATTATTCACAGCGAATATTTAAGTTATTGACTATACAAGATTCCTCAAACAACTAAAGATAATATCTTTAGATTTAACCAAAAATTAAACAATTGTAACATTGATGAAATTTTAAAAAAACATGGTGCAAAAGCTAAAGATACTATCATAATAGATAATGTAGAATTTCAATTAGATTAATATGGAAAAAGCAAACAATTTAAAAAGATTAAGAGTTAAATGAAAAAATCAACCAGATAAACTTGTTGAGTATGCAAGATATCTAGCTGATTTTGCTGCAGCATGTCTAGAAAAATCAAGTGCACAAGGTTATGTACTTGGTTTATCTGGTGGTGTTGATTCGGCTTTAGCTTTAGCTATATTATCATCTAATCCAAAATTTAAAACTTTGGGTGTGTTCATTGATATTGAATCACAACCAATGGACAAATCTGATGCTGAATCATTGAAACAAATTTATAAATTTGAATACAAATATATTAATTTAACAAAAGAATACAAAGCATTAGTGAAAGCTTTAGGTATTGAAAAAAATGAAATAGCTAAAGGTAATTTAAAAGTTAGATTAAGAACTTTAACTCTATATGCTTTAGCACAAACTAATAATCTTTTAACAATTGGTACAACAAATGCTGCTGAAAGGTTAGTTGGTTACTACACTAAATTTGGTGACAATGCATGTGACGTAGCACTATTGTGCTATTTGAATAAGGCACAAATTTATTATTTAGCTGACCAATATAAAGTTCCTAGAGATATTATTTCTCGTAAACCATCTGCAGGTTTATATGAAGATCAAACTGATGAAAAAGAAATGGGTATAACATATCGCGAAATAGACCATTACTTATGCTATGCATATGTTGATCCAATTGTTGATCAAAAAATCACAACAAGATACATTGCAAATAAACATAAACTTAATGCTCCAATTAGACCCAGAAAGTTCATTAAATATAGAAACACTAAATAATATTTAAAAAAGAGGTAAACCTCTTTTTTAATTTATCTATAAAATGTCTAAATATTATTTATTTATAAATAATATATATTTTGTATAATTACTACGAAATAATAATTTTTTATTATGTCCAAGCCCAAATTTGTAAAACCTATATTAATTGGTGTTGCATGTGCTGTCCCTGTGGGACTGGTAGTGGGATTATCCGTCAACTGAGATCATACACAATTTATCTCTGCTGTCGGTTCATCTGGTGTAAAGCCTTTTATTGAAAAGTTTGGAAAAGCATATCACGAGATAAACAGTAACATTGATGTTACTGTAGAATCTGGTGGTACTACTTTTGCTGTAGAACAACTAGCTAAAGGTTATACGAATTTAGGTAATGCAAGTAATAACCCATATCTTAATATTCATGATCAAGGTTATGCTAGTCAATGAGAAAATAAGAAAACATTAACCTTAGGGTGAGAAGGTTTATGTATTATGTATTCTTTACCTAATGGATTAAGTAAGGAGGCAAGACAAGCTTTTGATATTGTAATTAGTGAAGAAAATATACAAGACCTATATTCTGTCTTTAGTTGCATTCATAATGTTCCATCTTGGCAAGATGGTGATGACTGTATGTGAAGATACATGACGGCCGAGGCACAAGCATCATGCAACACAAGAGATGAACAAATTTGTAAGGCAACAAAAATTTTACCATTTTTAAGATCGGGTGGCAACACTGGAGCTAATAGCTCTATCGCTTTCACTAGATATAGTAATTTAGTAGATTTTGAAGATTTACCAGAAGTACAACAAAAAGCTTTTGATGGTGGTAATTATGGTAATGATAATCCACACATGGAAACGGATGAATCAAACTCTAGAGCATGACAATCATTTGTTAATACAAATAAACCAGGTTCAATGGTTTATCTAACAACATCATTCTTAGCAAAAGAAAACAATATTAAACAAATCAAAGAACATGGTTACAAATTAGCTAAGTATCAAGCTAAAGGTTCATCAACACCAATAATATTTGATCTTGATCATGTTAATGATAGCCTTGATCAAATTTGTGTAACTGGTAAATACAATTGGTTTAGACCAATCAATGTTATGTTAGATATTAATCTAAAGAAAGCAAAAGATTTCTTGTGATGAATATATTTTGGTTCTGCAAGTAAAGAACAAGTTGTAACAAGTTATAGAGATGACTTTGAAGCAATGATTCATAGTTTAGGTGCAAAAGCAATAGATCTTGAAAATAACTTTTCAACAATGTGTAAAAATGGAACTGTATCTTATGAAAATTTATTTTCAACAGAAGCAACAGACCTTGCACTAGAAGAAGTTAGAGCTACTGAACATGAAGGTTTGTTCAAAGAAGTATATGGAGCTGAAGACTTATGAGAATAATGAATAAAGCTCCAGTAGCTAAAAAAAGAAGAGGCGGATCAGAAACAGCAGCTAAAGTTGTTACTGCTGCTTTTAGCGTTTTATTCTGAGTATTGTTCTTAGGAGTCATTGCTTTTATCATTTATGGTTCAATACCTGGATGACAAAAATATGGATTTATGAATATTTTTGGCACAAGTGTTTATGATCTAGAAAATGGTAAAGCTGGTGCATGATTACCGTTATGTATAACGGTGATGGTAGCGGGATTAGCAATTTTAATTGCTGCTCCAGTTGGTATCAAGACTGCAACATTTATTAAATTTAGAATCCCAAACAAAGCCAGACGATATGTTAAGATGGGTGTGGAATTACTAGCTGATATTCCATCAGTAGTATTTGGTTTGTTTGCTGTAACATCTCTAGGACCACTTTTAAAGATTATCTTTAATATGCCTAGTGCATATAACTTAATTACCACTTCATTCATGTTAGCATTCTTAATGATGCCAACAGTTGTTTCATTAACATTGTCTGCTTTAGACTCTGTTGATGATTCATTCTTAGTTTGTCCAATGTCTATGGGTAATACTAAGACTGGTGCCATCTACAAAGTTTATAAGAAAAAGATTAGAGGTAAAGTAGTTATTGCTGTAATTACAGCACTTGCTAGAGGCCTTGGTGAAACAATGGGTGTAAGTATGATCTTACAAAGCCAAAACTATAACCAAGTCTTTAATAATGGTTTTGGAGCTGTATGAACAAGCTATTTAAGAACATTAGGTGGTTTGATTGCTGGTAACATGTTTGCAGAATCAGCATCAGAAAGCCTAAGAGGCTTATTGTTTGTTTATGGATTATTCTTGTTTATTATTGTTGTATTATTCAATGCCCTTGTAAAAATTATCTTTAGAGAAAAGAAAACAACAAAACAAAATGTTGTACTACATGCAATTGGTGAAGGTTTAAAGTTCATCCCAAGACAATTAAGAAAATTGTGAAATAAAATTTTAAACCGAAAACATGTTAAAGTTAATGTTACTGAAAAGAATGTTAACCAAACATTACCAACTTACTTTAATCAAAGAGCTTCAGTAGTCAGAACAAATTCTAACTTCTATGAAGCATGAAAATGATTCTGAGAAATATTCTGTTTCTCATTCATGTTTGCTTTTGTAGGATGAATGTTTGTAACATTAATCATCAAAGGTATTGCTGGTGTAACAGCACCAACTGCAACTGTATTCCAATTTGGTAGAGATACAACAGGACAAGCATTTGTTAATACTTTACTTGTTATTATTGTTGCTGTTGGAATAGGATTTGTTATTTCATTAGCCGTTGCTATTTTCATAAATGAATTTATGAGAGACGGAAAGATTAAACAAGGATTCATGTTCTTCATTGATGCTTTGGGTGCAACACCATCAATTATCTATGGTATGTTTGGTATGATTTTCTTCTTACAATTGCTTGGAATAAGTCAAGGTGGTAATAGCGGCAAATCATTATTGGCTGGTGCTTTGACATTAATCTTTGTAATCTTGCCTGCCTTTACAAGAACTAATATTCAAGCATTACAAACTGTATCAGCTGAAGAAAGACAAGCAAGCTATGCTTTAGGTGTAGGAAAATGAGAAACTTGTAGAAAGATTGTTTTACCAACTGCTTTCCAACACATTTTAACTGGTGTGGTTATTGCTATTGGTAGAGTACTTGCTGAAACTGCTCCATTGTATTTAACTGCTGGATTAAGTGGTGGAAGCAAGATCTCATTATTGTCTGCTGGGCAAACATTAACTACTAGAATTTATTCACAAATAAATTCAAATGATTTAGTGGCTGCCCAAAATATCATGTATGAATGTGCCTTTGTAACATTAATCTTAATCATTCTTATTTTGATTGTTGTTGACATCATCATTCCTAAATACTTTGATCATAAAAAGAAAAAACAAAGTGAAGAAGGAATTCAAATCATTAAATCTAAAGGTGGTTTCAAACAACGAGCAATTGATAGTGCAAAGAATTTGATGGTAAGGGCGAAGTTATTCTATAACTTGAACTTCTAAAAGTAGGTAAGTATATGAAAAAACAAAAAGTTAAATTAACGCAAGAAGAAAAATTAAAAGCTTATTTCAAGGCAACGGGTTCTAAGAAAGTTGCTTTATGAGCTAAACTTTCTAAAGAAGATCGTAAAGCTTATAAGAAATTTCAAAAGCAATATCAAAAAGAACTAGTTGGAAAGAAATTAGATTTCAATTCAAGAAAAAATTCTTACGAAGTAAGAGATTGAAGTTTATGATATGGTAAGGAAAGAGCTTTAAGACATATCACTGTTGATATTCCAAGAAACAAAGTTACTTGTTTGATTGGACCAAACGGTGCTGGTAAAACTGTTTTCCTAAGATGTCTAAACAGAATGAACAAAGAAATGTTTTCTAATGTTAAAACATTAGGACATATCTATTTCTATAATGGTTCAAACTTATACTCACCTAATATTCCTCAAGTTGAATTAACAACGAGAGTTGGAACAATTCAACAAAAACCTACACCATTCCCTATGAGCATTTATGATAATGTAGCATATGGACCAAGATTACATGGTATTACTGATAAGAAAGTCTTAGACAAAATAGTTCAAGATGCATTAGATGATGCTGCATTATGAAATGAAGTAAAAGATAATTTATCAGATTACGGTACAAGTTTATCTGGTGGACAACAACAAAGATTATGTATTGCTAGAGCAATAGCATTAAAACCAGAAGTGTTATTAATGGATCAACCAACTTCTGCACTTGACCCTATTGCCGCTAACAAAATTGAAAACTTAATCTTATCACTTAAACGTAAATATACTATTGTGCTTGTTACTCACTCATTGTCTCAAGCACAAAGAGTATCTGATTTTACTTTCTTCTTTTACAAAGGAAGAATTATAGAAGCGGGTCCAACAAGAAAAATCTTTACGGACCCAAAAGAGAAAAAGACAAAAGACTATATCTTGGGTAGATAGGTATATAATATATACATCACTATCTTTAAAGATTACTGCCCAAGTAATTAATTATTTAAATTAGGAGAATAAAATATGACTTGATATTTCTGAATAGGACTAATTGCTGCTGCATGTATTGCAGTATATTGCATGCCTGAATTAATTCACGTAATTAAAACAAAGAACACTTGTGGAATCTCCATTTGAATGCTAATTTTAATGTTAGCCGGAGATCTATTCTTTGTTTTAAACGCTATTGGAATTTTTGCTGACCAAAGCAATCACCACAACATCGATGCTGGTTTACCATTGCTATTAGCAAATGGTATAGCTATGATTATTGGTATTGTTCTTTTGGTTTTCAAAGTAAGATCTATGCATTATGCAAAGGTTTTCAAGACAACTGAAAAACAATTCTGTGAAAACTATGAATCTTATAAACCAAGAATCAAAATGTTAAAGGCAGAACAAGCAGCCGCTAAAGATGTGGTAACACCATCTACGCCAGAGGAACCAATTGTAGGATAATATGGCAATTAACTTTGATACCTTAAAAACTTCAGAAGACAATCTTCGTAAGATGTTTTTGAGATTTTACAACCATGTGTTGCAATCTCAAGATTATTTGTTAAAGAAGTTTAAGGCTAACAATAAATTAACTCCTTTACAATATGCTCACATTGTAGCTAATGAGAAAAAAGCAAATAAGATGGAAGCACAAATTCTTGATGAAACAAGTTGAATCATATCTAAAGATATGCCTCGTGCTGCTCACTTAAGATTTCTTATTGCTATTATTAGATCAATCAAAGATCTAGAAAGAATGGGAGACTTTGTAGAAAGAGTAGCAACTAATTTACAACACCAAAAGAATATTGATAAAGATATACAAAAGGTGATTTGTAAATTAATGCAACATTCATATAATTTCTCCAAAGAAATTTATCGTAATATTGCATCTGGAGCTCATCAAACAAGAAACTACTATATAAGTAGAGCTTCAGTAATGTTCTATGAATTTAGTGCGAAATATCGAGAATATTTTAAAGTGATAGGTGAAAAGATTTTTAGAGCTAAGAAAGATTTGAACCAAAAGGTTGCAATCTTTACAGCAATTAAACATATTGAAAGAAATGCTGATCATGCTTTCAATATTCTAGAAAACTTTATGTATATTGGTGAACCAAACTTTTATTTTGCTAAAGAATCAAGAAAGAGATAATAATGTCAAAAATTGAATTTTTATGTTTAGGTGGTCAAGACGAAAAAGACAAAGTCTGTGATGCCTTAGTTATAGATGGAGATATCTTTGTTCTAGGATGTGGAATACACTGTCCTAGTGTTATTCAATTAGGAATTAAGAAAATCGTTGCCGACTTTTCTTATCTTATAGATAACAAACAAAAGATTAAAGGAATCTTTATTCCAACTCCTAGCTATAACATGTATGGGGGATTAGAGTTTTTATTAAAGAACTTGCCTAATGTTCCTGTTTTTACTAGTCATTTAGGTCAAATGATTATTAATAATAACCTAGACTGATGTTTTAGACCAAGAGGTCACAAACCTGACCATAATGCTTTAAAAACAAGATTTAACATCAATGCTGTTAAACCTTTGGAAACATTTAAGTTAGGCAAAGTAGAGATATTACCATTTAGAACAGCTAGCTTTATGCCAACTAGCTTGGGTTTTGTCTTCAATACTGATGCTGGATCAATTGTTTATGTTGATCACTTTATCATCCCAACAAGTGTTAACAATGCTACATATGATTTATTAGATCAAGTTAATAAATTTACCAAAGGTAATGTTTTATTGTTAATCACTAGCATGGGTAAGAATATTAACAACAGAGGATTTACTTCTCCTAATTACAATATTGATACCTTCTATGAAAACTGCGTGTTAGATATGCCTAACCGTGGTATCTTTGTTATTGAAGAAGAAGATATTTATAAATTAACAAAGCTTGCTGCAATCGCTGCTAAGAAAACAATCCCATTTTATATTTATTCTCCAAGTTTAGCACGTGCTTTTAATTACATGCAAAGTAATAGAATTGTTAATTTCACAAATCTTATTTACATGAATGAACAACAAATCAACACAGTTGATAGAGGTATTATTGTTGTATCTGGTGACAAACAATCTTTATTTACAAAATTACAAAAGATTGTAGTTGGTGATGACCAAAGATTAACATTTAAACCAACTGATACATTTGTTTATTCAATTTTAACAACACCAGGTTATGAAAAACTTGAAGCAAATTTATTTGACTCAATCAATAGATTGAATGTTCCAAGAATAGTGAAACTTCCAAAAGAAATTATTCCATTAAGTCAATCTCAAGAAGATCATAAATTCTTAATCAACATTTTAAAACCTAAATTTATTATTCCTGTTGGTGGTTTATTTATGGACTTTACTAACTACAAAACAATATGTAGAAAAGTCGTTACACCACAAAAGAATATTATTATTTTAGGAAATGGTCAAATTGCCAACTTTGAAGCTGGCAAATTTGTAGATGCCAAGAGACATATTAAATTAGTTGAACAATATGTTGGTAACCAAGGGTTATATGATGTTGGTGCAAGCGGTTTATTTGAATGTGAACAAATGGCAGATTCTGGATGTGTACTAGCAAGTTTATTAATTGATAAGAATGCTAAGAAGATTGAACACTTTAACTACAACATAGTAGGTGTTCTAAACCAAGCAGATCCAAAAAATCAAGCAATAGTTGATGAAATCAACTCAACACTAAATAATACAATGCTTGATTTACTAAATACACTTTCACCTAACACAAACTTATCTCGTGATCAACAAGATTACTTTAAAAAGCAAATTGTTAAACAATACGAAAAGAAGTTTGGAAAACGTCCTTTAGTATTACTAACAATTATTTATAAAGATCAAATTGAAAGAGCTAAAAGCAATATAAATCAAGAATAATTATGCCTGAAATACAAAAAGTAGACACTCAACAAGTTATCCAAAGACTTAGTGATGCTGATAGCAACATTAAGCCAACAAATAACAAAGAAACAGAAATACAACATCATCGTAGAGTGATGGCTATTTGAAAAACTATTGGTAAAGTTGCATTATTATTGTGAACAGTCTTAGCTTTAGCTAGAGTTCCATTTATCGGTAGCTATGTTGATGGTCTATTAGATTATTTATTAGGTTTTACAAAATATTTATTCTATCCACTTACTATTTTTGTTTTAGTTGGTTGAATCTTTAACACTGGTTATACCAGGGTTGTAATGACTAAAAGATTCATTTTCTTTAGTCTATTAGGATTATTATCAGCTGGATGCATTGTTTCTGGCATTACTGGAATGATTGATGCATTCCACAAACCATTAGCATTTAGTGAAATCATGGCTAATTATCATGGTGCATGGTTATCATTCTTTAAGAATTGACACTATAGTGGATTCTTTAATCATTATGTAACGGGAGGGATCTTGGCAGAGCTAATAGCTTATGTCTTTGCTTTCCTATCATTTGTTGTTTTAATTATTGTTGCAGCAGTAATTCTAGTTGTTACTATCTTTATCATCTTTAACATCAATTACAAGTCAACAAGAATTGGTTTAAGACTTCGTAGTTGAATGGTAAGAAAATTAGGTGGATCATTTAAATATGATGGATATAACGAATTAAAAGCTAAAAGAGATAATCAAAATAAGTTTAAGAAAAATAAAAAAATAGATATTGAAGCTTTAGCTTCCCAAAATTCATCACTTCCATTCGACTTATTACCCGAAACAGATTTAAATAAATATGATGGTAACTTTAAACATGCAAGATATGTTCATAATAGATTAGCAACATTATTTAGAAATTCTAATATTGACTGTGTTCCAACAGATATCAATATCTATTCATCATATTGTGAAGTTTGTTTTGAAGCTAAAAATAAACACGAAGTTCAAGAAATTATTAAGATGCAACCTAGAATTGCTAAAGTTGCCAAACTAGATCATTTCAATATTTCGGTTCGTGGAAATATAGTTAACTTTGAAATTGATAATGCTTACTTTAGTAAATATAGTTTAAGAACTGCATGTAATTTATACACTGCAGGTAAAGACGTAACAGCAATTATAGGTTTAGATAAGAATGCTGAATTAGTTACACAAAATTATCGTAATACGCCTTCATCTTTAATAATTGGTAAAAAAGGCTCTGGTTCTGCAACACTTGCTGTATTGATGGCTTTATCAACTTGTTATATTACTACACCAGATGATTTGGAATTAGTAGTATTAAATCCAAATTGCGAAGCAACTTACTCTGCATTTAATAATATTCCTCATACAAACAACAAGTCTTACGAATCTGTTAATGCATGTACAGAAAAATTGCATGATCTTCAAACAGTTGTTAATGAACGTAACAGCTTGTTAAAGGTTAATAATGTTACAAACATTGATCAATACAATAAGATTTCTAAGAACCAAACTAAGTTTCAACATATTTTAGTAATCATATCTAATGTTGACATTTTATTAAAGGATACATTCCAAAACAATAAGATCATTGCTGACATCTTACAAAATGGTAGAGAAGCTGGTGTATATTTAGTAATGCAATCATATAGAGTTTACAATGATGTTATAGATAAATCTATATATAGCAATGTTGCAAGCAAATATATCTTAACATTGGAAAGCCAAGAAGAAAGTTTAAAAATCTTTGATAATTACCGTGGCTATCAATTACATGGTAATGGCGACTGCTTATACTTTGCTAATGATAAACTTTCAGGTATGAAAAGAATTCAAATATGCAATTTAAATTATGTTGAATTAACTACTATAATTGATACCATCAAGACATTCTATGCAACTAAATTAAAACAAAAAGAAGAAAAGTTGCTACAGGAGGCCGAACATGAACAAAATAAATAATCCAAAAAAATATGCAGCTGAATTAGTTAAAAAAGTCTTCAAAGGCAAATATGGAGACATTGTTTCAGTTAAACCCATTCATTTAGGTTACACTAATGAATCATTTATTGTTACTTTTGCTAATGATAAAAAATTCCAAGTAAGAATACCACATTGTGGTAATCTTATTAACCGTGTAGATGAATACAAAGTACTTAAATTATTAAAGAATGAAGATTTTGTTTATTTTGATGTTAAATCAGGCATTGCTATAAAACAATGAATTTATGGCAAGAATCCAAGAATTTCTTTTTGAAGCAAATGAAAGAAAGTTGATGAATTATTTTCTCTTATTAAAAAGATTCATCAAACCCCAACACCAAAAGGAACTAAATTCAAAAAAATTGATTTTGATACATACAACCTTAATTTATACCGTGTGAAATTATCATATCAAGCAAAGTTCTTAAGTATTATTGACACTTATAAAGATGATCTATGTGTTTTGAACCACACAGATATTAATGCACAAAACATTATTGAAGACAATAGAGGAAAATTACACTTAATTGATTTTGAATGATGCGCATTAGCTCCAGATTATTGAGATTATGCTAACTTCATTAGAGAATCTAGAATAACTTGATATACAAAAATTGATTGAAAGAAATATATTCCTAACTTTGATTTAAAGAAACTTAAAGATTACATCTTTGCTTGTTCAGTTTATGCTTATTTATGAACTTGAGCAATGCCTCAAACACCTAAAATTAAAAGATACCGTAAAAGAACATTACGTCAAATTGCATGATATGGTCGTGGAGCATTAGGTCATGAAGAAAAATAATTATCTTTTAATTGATTATGGTAACTCATATGTAAAAGCATGTTTATACGATAAGACAAATGATCAAATCGTAGAAACAGCACAAACACCTAAAACTGTTAATCCTAACGATTTACTATCATTATTTGATCATCTATCAAGTTTTAAACCAGATGTAATAATTGAATCTAATACAGCTGTTGCTGAATATATTCAACCATTTAATGCTTCTTTAAGTCAATTATTTCCTAAAGCTAAGATAAAGATGATTACTAGACCAGATTTTAAAGGATTAGTAGATTTATCTAATATTTCACCCAGTGTAGCAATTGGTTCTGACTTATTAGTTTCTGCTTACTACATAACTAAGACTATTAAAATTGGTGCAGTATGTAGTTTAGGTACAGTTTATACATGCATTGTCTCAAAACATAAACAAATTTCAAGTTGTTATTTTGTTCCAAGCATGTCTAAATCACTTAAGACTATAAGTAGTATCACTACTATTCCTCGTGATTATATTCCGCAAAAATATGATGAAATTAAAGGTATGAATACACCATCATGTTTTGCAGCAGGTGCTAACTTCGCTGTTAGTGGTTGATTGAATAAAGTTGTTAAAGTTAATAAATTAACTTCTAAACAATTACTATTAACTGGTGGCGATGTTTGCAGATTTCCAAGTTTAAAGAAAGAATATAAAGAAGTTAAGAATCTAATTCTTCGCGGACTTGCTATGTTAGTAAAAGAAAAACAATGATAACTTGATTTATCCATATAATATATTAAGTTATTAATAGGGGTGTAGTTCAACGGCAGAACTGCGGACTTCAAATCCGCGTGTTGTGGGTTCAAATCCTGCCACCCCTGCCATTAAATCAAAAATACTAGCTTTGCTAGTATTTTTATTATTTTATATTAGTCTAGTAATATAATCATTAATCAAAGGATAAAAATATGAAAAAGAACTTATTATTGATGCCAGCAATTTTGGCTTTAACCCCTTTAGCTAGTTGTGCAACCAACCAAGTTAGTCTAGCTAACACAGTTAAAAACTTAGAAATATTAGATAAAGATGTAAATGAAGAAGAACAACAAGATTCATGTACATTTGTTTATGTTGGAAAAGATGTAAGTGCTGATGGCATGCCTATGATGTGCCGTTGTGCAGATATGGGCACAACCACAGAAACACATTTAAAAGTTTATCAAAGGGATGAATTAGCTAATAATACATTTGTTGGTAAAAATGGTTTTACTTGAACATTACCTAAACACACAGCTAAATGTGTTGTTGCTCCAAGTAGTCCATTAACAAATTGAGGTCCTGTTTGTGATGAGATGGGATTAAATGAATATGGCGTAGTTATTTCTTCAACATTAACATGTGCAACAAATGATGATGCTAAAGATCCTAGTAAAGGAGGTATACCATTTGTATCAAATGGTATAGCTGAAGAAACTATTACTCATGCTATTATTCCATCTGTTAAAACAGCTAGAGAAGGTGTACAACTATTAATTGATATTATTGCTCGTGAAGATAAAGGTAATGCTGGAGCTGAAGCAGTGTTCATTGGTGATCCTAATGAATGCTGATATGTAGAACTATACAATGGCCACAGGGCCGTTGGTGTTAAATTACCTGATGACAAAATGTTTGTTCAAGGTAATGAATTTTCAATCAGAACATTAGATAAATTTAGTGACTTTATTGCTACACCTGGATATGATGCAGGAGACTTTATTGTTAAACATGACGGCAAAGTTGATTTATTTGATTCATATGCCAGAGCATTAACAGGTAGTGAAGCAGGTAGAGTAACTAATGATAATAGTCACCGTAGAACATGAAGAGGACTAAATTTATTTGGTCCAGACGAATATCGTTCTAAAACTGTAGGCTATTCTTCTACTACACAATATGAATCTATATTTAAACCTGTGTTTAAACCAGGTATGACATCTGTATCAGATGATGTTAAGTTAACTGTTGATGATGTGATTGGAATATACCGTGATGAATTTAAAGATATTTTGGAAGATGAAACTGATCCAAACCATAATGCATTCTTACTAGATAAACAAAACCATGTACTACGTACAATAGCATGTAATAGAACTGGACAAACTCATATTTTAAGAATCAACCCTAATGTTGATACATCAATGGCTGCTCAAGCTTGAATAAGTTTATCTCCAGCTAAATATGCTCCATTTATTCCTATTACAGCCGGAATGAATAGCATATCAGATGTATATTCAATATTAAGTGATGATAATCACTATATCGAAAATTCTGCTTATTGATCTTATAGAAAATTAAATAGTTTAGCCAATGCTATGGAAGATCAAGAAAAATTCCCTAATTTTGACGATCCAGAACATGAGGGAGAAAGCTTGGTAACTAAAGCCATTAACATATATGAAGATATATGACAACAAGAATTTTTCCATATAAATGACTATGCTTCAGACATAAAGAATGAATCTGTTAGAAATGCATTCATGACAAATTATTGTTCAGCAGTTCAAAATGAAGCATACTCATTATCTGAAGGTTTAATACAAGATATTGAAACATATTTAATAGAATATAACCCAACAGCAGATCCTGCTACTTCAGCACAATTTTATCCATTAGTTGACATTAAGAACTTTGCTGGCAAATATGGATATAAATACAAAGATGCTAAGTTAGGATTTAACTTAGTTAAAGATAATGACATCTTTAACATTATTATGCCTGATGGTTTAATTGGTTCTAAAGGTCAAATTAAACACAATGGTGAAATTGTTGTAGATGAACTAAATGCTTGTTATAGAAATAATTTACCATATATTGATATAGCACAAGCTGTAGGGGTATTTGGTCAAGAGCAAATTGCGCCTATTGATTTCAATATGTACTTACCTCATAGTAATAATCATAGTAATATTCTTGCTTGACTATTGCCAACTATATTTGGCGGTTTGGCTTTAATAGGTGCAGGAATAGGGTGTTATTTTATCATTAAGAAGAAAAAAGCTAACATCAACAAATCTGTTAATAACACTTTATAGTTGTTAAGGCTGCAAGAGATTAAAAAAATACTAACTATGTTAGTATTTTTTATTTATATATAATATTTATGAGGTGTCTTATGAAAAAGTGAAAGATCATATTTCCTAGCTTGTTGGCAACAACCAGCATACCGTTGGTTAGTTTAACTGAATGCGGGAATAATAGTAAACCCGTTGAAGAATTAAAATCACATGTTTATTTTAATAATGGTGGCCATGGAGTACTAAGTGGCGATTTAGAAATAGAAGTAAATAAAGGAACTAGATGATGTGATTTAGTTGAACAAGACAAAATCCCTGAACCAGAAGGTATGAGTGGATGGCTCTTTGGCGGTTGATATAAAGGTGAACAAGAATTGCAAACATCTGATGAAACAATAATCGAAGGCAATTGATCAGTAACCGCTAGATTTAATGAACCATCACCGGATGGCAAGTATGGTGTTAACTTTTTCCCTAGTGTTAATGGTACATTAACAGGTGATGTAAATATAAGAGTTGCACCGGGTACACTGTGATCATCTGATGAAATTCAATCACATTTACCAATAGCCAAACCTGATACTGGCTATGGTTTTGAAGGTTGATACAGAAATAACATAAAAATCATTGGTGATTTTGCTGTTACCAATGACACTATTATTGTTGCGCAATTTAAACCATTAATTCCAGATCCAAAAAGTGTTGTTTTAAATAAAAACTCTATGGCATTGGATGTTGGTAATTCAGAAAAATTATTTGCTAATGTTTTACCTCATGACGCAAAACAAGATGTAACTTGAACTAGCTCTGATGAATCGATAGCAAAAGTTGTTGACGGTGTAGTTACAGGAATTAATCATGGAACTGCAACTATCACCGCTACTGCAACAGGCTCTACCGTTTCTGCTTCATGTAATGTTAATGTTGTTGCATACAGTGTTGATTTATTAAATAAACCAGAAGATGGTTTTGAAATCAAGGATACGTCTGTTAAACCTAAAACAAAGCTTGATGAAGAAATCACTTCACTAAGAAGTATGTCTGTTGAAACTGTTGACTATGTTTTGGTTGATGGGCAGCCTATAAAAGGATGGACTTTTAAACCTGATACTTTAGATAATAAGAAAGGTATATTATCAATTCCTGCTAGTTTAGTCACAGGAAACATTGCCATTCATTGTGACCCAACTTCTAGGCCCCTTCCTGTTGATTTTGAAACCGATTCATGAGAAACAATTGCTTTTTATGCTAACCAAGGATTAGATGTTTTATGTAAGGAATATAACCATGAACCAGATTGGTTCCTTGGAAAAACAAGAGAATTGGAAATAAATGGACAAAAACACCATGTTATGGTCGTTGGAACAAACCAAGACACTTATACTAAAGACAATATTACATATAGTGCAGCTTTAACATTTCAATTTAATACTTTGATAAGTAATAAAGAAGATGGTTCATATTTAAGAATTGATTGGGAACCAGATAAATCAAATAAAAATTATTGGGATGGCGCACTAGAAAACGCCTTAAATGGAACTGAAAACAATGTTCAATGGTATGATACTACAGGGCACACCGTTTCATCAGATCAACAAATAAGCGTTTATAAAATGATAAAAGCATCAGATCCTTTAAATGCGTGAACTAATTTAATTAAATCGGTAGATAGAACTGTAAATGTTTATGATGCAGAAGAACAAGAATGATTACCAAAAGAAAAACAAGGTGAACCATGTAAGATTTTTGTTCCAACATTATCTAATCTTTTCTCTGAATACGGAATTAGAAATTCAACTATTCAAGCTGTTATAGATCACCCTGAAGATCAAGATTCTTATTGTAGTGAAGGACAAATAACACCAACACTAAACAAAAAACAATATGCATATTATGCACAAGAGGGGAAAATAGGACCAACACAAGTTTTGGACAATGAAACAACGCTTGATTGTTTACGAATTCGAGATGTTGCACACTATGGACAGTCAACAGAAGGAAGCAAGGAATATTGATTATCTTCACCAATGCTTCATAGTGAATGAACAGCCGATTATTATATTTGAGGTGTTTCCAATCTTTCATCTGGAAACCCTCATATATTTGGATGAGTATCTGATTGACAATGCGCCGTGGCACCTTGCTTTTGTTTATAAATCCTTAGAACATTAATTTTGAAATAAGGAATGTCAGATAAATATGAAGAAGTTAAAAATAACATTATTTAGTTTAGTGGCAACAATTAATATGCCATTTATTGGGCTAGTTAGTTGTAAAAGCAACCAACCAGTAAATGTTAATCCACATATTTATTTTAATAACAATGGACATGGAACAATAACTGGGGATTTAGATATAGAAGTAAAAAAAGGAACAAGATGATGTGATCTTGTTGCAGCACAAAAACTTCCTAAACACAAAGCTGACTATGGTTATGTTTTTGATGGATGGTTTGATAAAGATGGGAAAGAATTAAATGATAGTGATAAAACTGTTATTAATTCAAATTTTACAGTCACTGGTATATTTTCTCAAATTGTATCTATTTGCACTGTTACTTTCGATTTGGGACAAGGGTGAATTGAGGGTTTAACCGGAAATACTGTTGAGGTTAAAAAAGGGACATTATATGCACAATTGCCTACCCCTACATGATTTAATCATTTGTTTGCTAATTGAAAGGTTGGTGGCAGCATTAAATACCCAACCGATCTTATTAATAGTGATGTTACGGTGACGGCCTCATACATTGACAATCCACCACCTACTAACTTAACAATTACTGGCGGTAATACATCTCTTTCAAGCCATTCATGAGAAGATGGTTATGATAATCAAAAATGAAAATTTAAACAAGGCGAAGAGGTTATAAAAGCCGATTCTTGAAATTTAGTTCCAATCGGGGAGTCGAAAATTGATGAAATAACTATTGATGATGAACAAATAGTTCGTTGATCACAATGGATGACAGCTGGAACTTATCAATTTAGGGTTAGAGTAGTTTATAAAAATTGAGAAATTTTTTCCGATCCAATAACTTTAACCATAGAGAACTATGATTTTAGATTGTGTGATTGATCAGTTGTTGTTGACGTTTGTAATAAATTTGAAAACGGTGACATAAACGAAGAACAATTCTGCAAATATTTTACCCTTCGAGGTTTAGAAAACTCTAATGAACAGACATTTCAACCAAGTAGTTTTGATGATTTCATAGGACAAGCAAGGTTTGTTCATATAAATGGTATTCATCATACAACAATTGTAGTTGGTTGTCAACAAGATGTTTTCTGAAATCCATCATCAACTATAAATAAACCAGTCGCCCTAACTTTTCAATTTACTAATTTAATTAGTAATAATGATGGAGCCTATATACCAACAAAATGAGGCGAAAACACTAATTTTGATTATTGAAGGTCGACACTTTATCATTTCTTAAATGATGAAGGTGATGGACAAAATAGTGTTTACTTAATGATTGCGGCGGATGAATACAATGCCGGATTAGTTGAAGAAGGAGGGATTAAGGATGTTCGCCGTATTGTTAACGGAGGAAGCCCTGGTAGTTGGGCACCTATTGCCTCTTCAGCAAAATTATTTTGTCCATCATTGTCTAACTTTTTCTCAAAGACTGGAATGGAGGCAACAGATGACAGTGTTATTCCGTCAATTGATGTAGATAAATATTGTGCAGAAGGTCAACAATATGCATATTATAAAAACAATGGAATAGAAGACGCTCCAATCCAAGCGGGGGGAGTTTTAAATAAATTTCCATGCTTAGTATTTTATGATAATAACCATCAACGGAATGGAGTTTGAATTTCTACACCTTACTTACAAGAATATAACTCATCATGGTTTGTTAACTATTTAGGTGATTATAGTAGTGGTGTGTCAAAAGTGTTTGTAAACAACGAATTTGCTGTTGTTCCATGCTTTTGTGTTTAGAGGAGAATGCGTGTTATGAGAAAATGAAAAATAATTTTACCAAATCTAATTGCAATAACTAGCTTACCGTTAGTTAGTTTAGTTGGATGCAATAAAAAACCTAATCAACCCGTTGATTCAAAACCACATGTTTATTTTAATAAAACTGCTGGGGGCTCATTCATTAGTGGCGAGACAGATATAACAGTAGAAACAAACACACGATGATGTGATCTTGTTGCAGATGAGAAAATACCTAAGGTTAAAGTAAATGAAGGTTACAAGTTTATAGGTTGATTTAGGTACGGTAATCAACTAAAAGATGATAACCAAACCAAGATTAAATCAAACTTTTCAGTCACTGCTGTATTTGAACCAATACCACAGCAAACTTATACTATAACTCTTGATCTGTGAGGGGGAGAAATTGAAGGGTTATCTGGCAATACAATAAAGGTTATGGGAGGCACAACATACGGTGAGTTACCTAAACCAACACGATTAAATTATTTATTTAGCAAATGAATATATAAACAGTCTGGACAAGATATAGACCCAAACACCATTATTGAGGGTGATGTAGAAATTGTGGCAAGATATACTGTTAATCCAGCTCCTGATTACTTAGTAGTTACTGGTGGACATACAACCTTTTCAAGTAATTCGTGAGAAAATGGCCAAGATGATTTGGCTTGATATCTTACTGATGGTCAACAACAAATACAACCGGATTCTTTCTATTTAATTAAAAAAGGAAACCTTCCAATTGATGGAATAACTATTAACAATGAACGAAAAGTTCAATGGTCTAAATGGCTGACACCGGGTACTTATACTTTTAGTGTTGAAATGGTTTATAAAAATTGAAAAATTGAATCCAATGATTTAATTACTTTAACTATTACTAATTGCAATTTTAATACATGCGATTGATCACGAATCTCTGAAGTTTGTTCATGGCTAGAAAGTGGCGAAATAGGTGAAGAAGAATTCTGCAAATGCTTTACGGTTAATAGTCAAGAGAATGCAGGTCAACAATTCCAAGCAGCTAGTTTTAATGATTTTATTGGACAATCTAGACCGGTTTATGTAAATAATATAGAACACAAAACGATAGTTGTTGGTGTTCAACAAGATTATTTAGATGAAGACAAACCAGTTGCTTTAACATGACAATTTATGAATATAATAACTAATTCATCAAAAAACATGTTTGCTAAATGGTCAACTACTAGTAATACTGATTATTGAAATTCAACTCTTGTTAGTGAATTAAATAGTACTACAGAAACTGTTTGATATAACGGTAGTGATGTAGATCCAACACAGACAAGAAGCGTATATAAAATGATCGCTGATGAAGCTGATAATAATGGCTTAAGCGAATGCATTAGAGATGTTTACCATACTGTCAGTACAAAAACATCAACAGAATGAGTCGCTGACTCCCAAAAAACTAAGTTGTTTTGCCCTACACTATCCAATATTTTCTCAAAAACCGGATTAGAAAAAGCTACAGATTTCATTCGTTCAGAAGATGTAGATCAATATTGTCAAGAGGGACAACAATATTTGTATTACAAAAATAATGGAATAGGAGATTCAAAGGCAAGTGGTCAACACTCATGCCTTGTATTAAAAAACACTTATGGCGAGGCATGCGATTATTTGATTTCTTCTCCTTGTTTTCATGATCTTACATTCTTCGAAACAACACGAGTGTGGTCAATATATAGAGAAGGCAACATATCGACTAACAACTTTGGTCAAGCAGTGCGTGTTGCTCCTTGCTTCTGCATATAAATAAAATTAATTAAAAAGGGAACCAACCCTTTTTCTTTATATATAATGTAAGCATAGGAGAAACTATGGATAAGAAAAAATTACAATATCTTGGATTAGCTTTAGTAGGACTAGTATTCCTATTTAGCTTAATTGGTGCATTTGCAGCTCATTTAGCAATGAGTATTCTTGCAATAATCTTTTCTGCTGGTGCAATTGTATGTTTAGTTTTTGTAGTGCTAGACAGAAAACCAAAACCAACTGTAACAGTAGCTGAGCCAACAGCAACAGCTGAACCTACAGCTCAACAATAAAAAAGAGGGTTTAACCCCTCTTTTTTTGAAAGTCAAAATTAACTATTTTAATTCTTTTGACAAGTATTTACCAACTTCGAACATAGTAATTGTATTCTTACCACCAAAGATTGGTTTAAGTTTAGCATCAGTGTTGATGTTTCTTTTATTCTTCTTGTCTTGTAATTTGTGAGCTTTAATGTAAGCTCATACCTTCTTAACTGCTTGTGGTCTAGTGATTTTTCCAGCACCAACAACAGTTGCTAATTTAGCAGAAGGAGTTAATTTTTGTTCTGTAATACTTTTTCCCATAAGGAATTCCTTTCACCTATATTATACCTTTTTATGGGTATAAACAACAAAAAGCACATAGTGCTTTTTGAGATTATTTTTTGAATAAAAAAAAAGAGCTTTTTGCTCTTATTTATCATTCATCATCTTCATCATCGTCATCATACATTGCAGCATCTTCACTATCTTCGTTAAAGAATGTATTTCCGACTTTTGATCCTACATTGCCCGATCCAAAGAAGGAATTACCAACTTTAGATACGGTTTTACCATCAGAGCTAAAGTAGGTGTTACCTACTTTAGATGTAACTTTACCACTACTATGAAAGTATGAATTACCTACTTTACTAGTGGTTGAACCATCACTATGAAAGTATGTATTTCCTACTTTAGATGTAACTTTCCCATCAGAACCAAAATAAGTTTTACCTACTTTAGTTGTTGTCTTGTTAGCCATATATAACCTCTTGTTTATATTATAACTTTAATAAGTTATAATATAAGCGAAGAAGGTAAATATGAAAAAAGAATGAGTAGGTCTTCATGACATACATGAAGCAAACCTAAATATGAAAAAATCAGGTCTAATTTACCCAACATTGGTTAAATATTGTCCAACATTATCTAACCAATTTAAAGCTAAATTATACCACTGTGCTGAAACAGTTCAAGCTGTTAAATCATTTAAGATTAGAGGTGCATTAAATGCAATTATGCATTTAACCCCTGCACAAAAGAAGAAAGGTGTTATTTGTGCTTCTGCTGGTAACCATGCACAAGGAACGGCCTTATCTGCTACAACATTAGGTATTAAGTCATACATTTGTATGCCATCTAATGCTCCATTAGCAAAAATTCAAGCAACAAAGAACTTTGGTGGAACAGTTATTCTTGCTCCAGAACCAAGTTTTGATGCTGCTTATGCATTAAGCAAGAAACTTGCTAAAGAAAGAGGATTAACAGAAATTCCTCCATATGATCATCCACACGTAATTGCTGGTCAAGCAACAGTTGCTGTTGATATTTTACAAAAGCAACCAGACATTGATATGTTCATTGTACCAATTGGTGGTGGTGGATTAATTGCTGGTATAGCAACTTATGTAAAGATGCTAGATCCAAGAATTGAAGTTATTGGTGTTCAAGCTGAAAACTTCCCAGCAATGAAGAAATCATTTGATGCAAAGAAAATAATTTCTTATTGCAAAGGTGTACCAACACTAGCTGATGGTTGCGCAGTTAAGACTCCAGGAAGCATAACATTTGATATCATCAAAGAAAGAGTTGATAAAATTGTTACTGTTACTGAAGATGAAATTGCTCGTGCAATCAACTTACTAATGGAAAAAGGTAAGATTGTTTCTGAAGGAGCCGGTGCAATGCCAACTGCTGCAGTTATGGCAGGTAAAATAAATGTTAAAGGTAGAAAAGTAGCTATGCTAATTTCTGGTGGCAACATCGACCTTGACACGCTATATTCAGCTAGTGCTCATGCTATGTGACTTGAAGGTAGAAGATTTAAAACAATCGTTTACTTCAAAACTAAGAATGAAATTAACCAATTCCTTGAATTCTTAGGTAAAAACAACACTGTTTCTTGAACTCTAGATACAGAAATCAAGTTAACAAAGGATTTAAAACCTGGAACATACTCAATTGCAGTAATTACTCCAGATAAGAAAACAAGCGAAATTGTTAAATCTTATATTAGAAAACAAAAATTCTTTGTTCGTTGTTTCTAAAAAGAAAGAGGTCAAACCTCTTTTTTTATTTTCATATGTTTATTATGTATAATAAACATATCAACAAAGAAAGGATAAATATGGCAAGTGAATCGACACAGTTAGATAATAGCGATGTATTTATCCTTACATTGTTTTAATCTTTCTTGATTTGCTTAGCATGTCACAACATGTCTAAGAGAGCAGAACGTAAAGAAAAAAGAAAACTATATATTACACAAAAGCAAGGTCAGTTTTTAGTAGAGCAAGCTACAAAACAACCTAAAGTTTTGTTAAACGACTTTGAAACTAGTGAAAACGGTTTAAGAGATGAACAAATAGAAGCCAAACTAGACAAGTATGGCTATAACACTATTGCTAATAAAAATAAAGTAACTTGATATAAGACTTTATTTTCTGCTTTTGTTACTCCTTTCACAGCAATCCTACTTATAGTAGGTTTATTAAGTATTCTATTACCTTTATGAACCGGTGAAGGAATTCAAACAGAACAATGGGTGTCATTTGGAATTATTATGGGAATGATTGTTCTATCTGGGACATTAAACTTCATTCAAAACTTTAAATCTGGCAAAGCCAGTGAAAAGTTAAATGAAATGATTAATACTACGGCTGCAGTAGAACGTAATGGTATAAAAAAAGAAACACCAATTGAAAATATTGTTCCAGGCGACATTATTCACTTAGCAGCAGGAGACATGGTTCCTGCTGATATGAGATTGTTATATGCAAAGGACCTTTTCATTACCCAATCTGCTTTAACTGGTGAATCTGAACCAGTAGAAAAGACAGCAACTGTACCTGATAAGGTACTATCTGCTTTAACATGTAACAATATTTGTTTTATGGGAACAACAGTTGCTTCAGGATCTGCTTATGGTATTGCTGTCCAAACTGGAAAAGATACTTTCTTAGGCAAAGTTGCAAAAGCTGTTGGTGCTAAAAGACCAGCAACAAGCTTTGACAAAGGTATTAAGAAGGTTGGTCAAATTATTCTTATCACTATGCTGGTTATGTGCTTAATTATCTTTATCATTAAAGGATTAAGAAACCAATTTGGTGGGTATGACCTATTTGGTAAGAATGCTTGAATTGAATCATTAACCTTCTCTTTAGCTGCAGCTATTGCCATCATTCCTGAAATGTTACCAATGATTGTTACATTAAACCTAACTAAAGAGGCAATTAAGTTTTCTAAACAGAAAGCTATTATTAAAAATGTTAATGCTATTCAAACATTTGGTGCTATGGATGTATTGTGTACAGATAAAACTGGTACATTAACAGAAGACCACATTATCTTACAAGAACATTTAAATGTTCAAGGTAAAGAAGATGAAAAAGTTTTACTATATGGATGTCTAAACTCTTACCATCAAACAGGTTTAAAGAATTTAATTGATAAAGCTATTGTGGAAAGAGCAATGCAAAGACATATTATGGAAAAAGTTCAACAATACAAAAAAGTTGATGAAATTCCATTTGACTTTGAAAGAAGAAGAATGTCCATCATTGTTTCTGATGATGAAGGAAAGAAAATCCTTATCACCAAAGGAGCATCAGAAGAAATTCTAAATGTTTGTTCAAAGATATTAGTTGATGGTAAGACTGTTGATTTAACTAAAGAATGAACAAATAAAATCAAAAAACAAATTACTAACTTAAATGAAAATGGTATGAGAGTTATTTGCGTAGCAACTAACCACGAACCGTTATTAAAGAATGAAGCTTTTTCAGATGAAGACGAAAAAGATTTAATGTTGGTTGGATTTATTGCCTTACTAGATCCGCCTAAGATGTCTGCTAAAGCAGCAGTTAAAGATTTATTAAATAAAGGTGTGGAAGTAAAAATCTTAACTGGTGATAATGAAAAAGTAACTAAATACATCTGTCAACAACTAGGATTAGGTTTTAACAAAATCTTATTAGGTGATGAAATTGAGAAGATGGATTTTGATGAACTTAGAGAAAAAGTTAAAGATGTAACAATCTTTGCTAAGTTATCTCCTGAACAAAAAGCAAACATTGTTAGAGCTTTAAAAGCTAATAAACATGTTGTAGGTTTTATGGGAGATGGTATTAATGATGCTCCTGCCATGAGAGCAGCAGACATAGCTATCTCTGTAGATACAGCAGTAGATATTGCTAAAGAATCAGCAGATGTTATCTTATTAGAAAAAGACCTTGAAATTCTGGGTAATGGAGCATTACAAGGTAGAAGAACATTTGCTAACATTATGAAATATATAAAGATTTCATTAAGTAGTAACTTTGGTAACATGTTATCAATGTTGGTAGCAGCATGTTGATTACCATTCAACCCATTGATGCCAATCCAAATTATCTTTATGAACTTGTTCTATGACTTTACGCAATTATCTATTCCATGAGATGCCATAGATAACAAGTTCTTACAAACACCAAAGAATTGAAATGCCATGTCTATTATTAAATTCATGGTGATACTAGGACCAGTAAGTACCATCTTTGATGTTATTACATTCTTGGTATTATTCTTTGGCTTTGGATATAACAGTCCAGAGACTGCAATGTTGTTCCAAGCTGGATGGTTTATTGAAGCAGCAGTAAGTCAAACAATCATTATCTATGTTCTACGTAGTAGAAGAACTGCCTTTATTAGAACTAATCCATCATTACCAGTTATCTTAGCAACTGGTGTTTCTGCTATCTTATTAGCAATAGTACCATTTATTCCTGGTTTAAACTTTGGTTTACAATTTGTTAAACAGCCTGGAATAACATGTGGTTTATCAGGTTGATTCTGGTTAGCTCTAGTTGGAATTATTATGGGATATATAGTCTTAGCTGAATTAACTAAACGTCTATATATGAAAGTTAATCATAGAGAGTGGATATAAAAAAGAGCTATAGCTCTTTTTTATTTATAATTATTATAGAGGTATATATGAAAAAAAGAAAAGTATTAATGTTGGGAGGGCTAGTTGCTAGTGCAACAACCCTAGGTTCTATTGCTACACTAATTAGCTGTAACAAGGATGAATCACAAAAATCTTGATTGTCTATTGATGAAAAGACAATTACTATTAATGATGGAAGAACCGGAACACAAGGGAATGACGATATCCAATTCATTTTTAATTCAAATGTTGATATTGAGGCCGGTGCTAACATAGAAATAGACATAGATGGTCAATATTCTGAAGATAATGACTTTAATGTTGAGTTTAAAAAGATTGAAATAACTGAAACAACGAAACAAATAGTTGCTAATGTTAAATTACTTGGCAAAGGCGCCAAAGACATAGATGACATCTATAATGACTCTCATGCAACTTTTAATGTAAAAGTTCAATGAAAAGATGAAGACGACAAAGTACTAAAAGAACAAGTCGTTAAAGATCTTAAGATTGATTTTTATTGTCAAGATAATGAAATATCTGTATTAAATGATGGTGTAGCAACAACTTTACGTGATGAGGCAAAAGCAAGATTTATATTTAATTTGGGAGAGGATGATCAAATACCAGATAAAAATAATCATGAATTATTGGTTGATATTGATGCACACGCGGGAGAGGAAAGTTTGATTGAAGATGTAGAATTAGATTCATGAGAAGTGAACGAACAGAACCAATTAGTTGTTTACTTTAACTTAATACATTATTTTGAACTCTTTGACCAAGACAGCATAACATTTGATATTAGGATGAGATGTGTAGATAAGGTAACCAACAAAGTATACTGAGACTATCAAAATGGTAATGTATTTAAAATAATTTATTCTACTCATAATACATATTTCCCTCAATCGCAATGCACTGTTGCAGGCGGTGATAATGAGGTAGAAACAAATACCCATATCTATACCATTTATTACTGGCATGGACTAGATTATGATGCTGGTGAAATCTCTTTTACTGCCGAAATAGACCCAGAGTGAGAACACAAAAATGAAGTTCAAATCTCATTAAGTACGCCTACTATAACAGAGTATCCATATGTGTATAATGTTGCAACTCTAACCGCAACATTTACCAAAAAATCAGACGGTTCGCCACTCGAACATGACTATGATATACCATTTAGAATTAAATTTGAGATAAAAGGACATCATGAGATTACTGAGGACGAAGACTCTGGACTTTGCACATTCTGTTATAGATCTAAAAAATTCAACGACATTACTGAACAACTAACGCAGAAGACAGCATTTGATATAGGAGAATCTTCTTTTAATTTAACACTTTTAGTTGAACCAGAAGACGGTTATTCATTTAAATACAATGTAATTACAAACGAAGAAACATATATACCTTATGCTGCTGATACTGATTGTGATGTTGATGGAGCAACATTATCATCTTTAGTAGGCATTAAGGCCAAAGAAGGCGAAAAGCTAGTTAATGGTAACACAGGAAATTTTGCTCTTCAAATTGTTGGCGTTGATGCCAATGGCGTAGAACAATGAAAGCAAACAACAGGAAGTCTTTTAAACATTCAATACCGTAGTTCTATTGATGATTATATTAGCAGTTATGAAATAAATAATGGTGTCTTAACGGGTGAAATTAGTTTTACATTGGGTGATGAAACATCAACTAATTTAACAGCAGGTGATCCTGTATATGTTGGAGAACCAGAACATTTCGATGGTATTGAATTTGGAACAATCACTACAGTTGGTAAGAATGGAAAGATTCCATACACATTAGACCCAAAAATCGATTTAAAATTCGATGGTTTCATCAAATTTAATTTTAATGTTTCAGGCCAAGCGTCAGATGGCACCCCTTGAACATACACTTTTGAAAATGTATCAATTACTTATGCAACGGGAGCAATTATTGAAGAGAAAGAGCAATGAACTGAAGCCGGTAAACCATATGCATTTTATGATGTTGAATTCAAACCGGATTGAAAACCATCATCTCTTACCGATATAACTATTAATGCAGAAACATCATCTACAGATTTTAATGTTAGTTTATTTCAATTGGCAACAACTTATGATGCAAGTAAAGGAATTTTGCATTGCGCTATTCTAATATCACCTAAAGATGGGGCACATCTACCAAGAAATGCTTCCGCTAATTTCTCATTAACAGTTGTGACCGACAAGATACCTGAATTAACTTTTTCTAATCTTAGTTTAAATTACTTAAGTGCAATATATAGTCATGATACAATAGTAACGACAGAACCGGGTGTACATGAGGCAACATATGAATTAGAATTCAGAAATGAAATTTCTGACGATTCAGACTTTGACATTCAGTTTAATCAACAACCAGAAAAATTATTAAACGAAATTGAAGTAACTCCAGATCCAGACAATAAGAAAATTGTTTATGTTAAAGTGACTGCTGACGAAACAATCCAACCTGATGAGGATATACATTTTAAATTAAATGTTTCCGTCACTGACAAAACGTCCGAAACTACAGTAAATGAATTAACAGATGAAATGACTTTTATTTATGCTTCTGAAATTGAATGTCCTGTTAAAGAGAAAAATGCAGGAATGGAAGAACGGATTTGGTCAAAGACTGTAAATTTTGAGTTTCAATTAATTAATCATACTTTTGTTGAGGGCGATACAATAACCGTAGAACAAAAAACAACATCAAGTTCTAAAGACAAACTTTCTGCTACTAGACACGGTAATGTTCATATTACAACCGGAACAAAAAATGTATCTGTTCCTTACCACTTAAGCGCTCCGGATGGTAATTTAGCACTTGGTGATTGAGCTATATTTCGAGTAACTTTTACCTTCACCGGCACAGACGGCAATACATGAGTGCAAACAATTAAAGATCTTAAGTTAACATGTGCTTAAAAAGAGGTTATACCTCTTTTTTATTTTCTTATTCTAGCATTCTTATCTTTATAGTAGATAGTAACTGGAACATTATCTAAGTTAAATGCTTGTCTTATTTGGTTTTCTATATATCTAGCATAGCTAAAGTGTAGATATTTAGGATCATTAGTAAATAGAACAAAAGTAGGAATATTAGATTCTACTTGTGTTCCATAGTGAATAGTAATTCTATTACCTTTGAATTTAGGTGGTGGATTTAGAATCTGTGCTTTAGCAACTACTTCATTTAAAGCAGAAGTTGCGACTTTAACTTTTAGCTTCTTATAAATATCTTCAATTGTTTCAAAGATAGTATGAACACGTTTATTATCTTTAGCTGAAATAAAGACAATAGGTGCTCATGCTAGATAATCAAAGTCAGCGCGAATAAGTTTTTCAAACTTAGACATTGTGTTATTTTCTTTTTTTACCAAGTCCCATTTATTAACAACAATAATTGTTGGGATGTTAGCAGCATGAGCAAGACCAGCAATAACTTCATCTTGTTCATTGAATTCTTCTGATCCATCTAACATTACAATAATTAAATTAGATCTAGAGATTGCTTCTTGTGTACGGAGATAAGAATACTTATCTACATTAGCAGACATCTTTCCTTTTCTTCTAATACCTGCAGTATCAATAATGGTGTAGTTCTTACCATGATATTTAAATTTACAATCAATAGAGTCTCTTGTTGCATTAGCAACAGGAGAAACAATTACTCTATTTTGTCCAATTAATGTATTAACTAATGAACTCTTGCCAACATTAGGTCTACCAATAATACAGAACTTAAAAGATTCTTCTTCTTTTCTTTCTGGTGTTTTATTTAGTTGTCTGACAACTTCATCTAATAAATCACCAATGCCTATTCCATGTGTACATGAAATAGGAAAGAATGTTCCAAATTTTAAACTATAGAAACCTCTATCACCACAATGGTTATAGTTTTCTGCTTTATTTACAACCAAGATAATCTTTTTGTTCTTAGCTTTTGTCTTTAATAGCTTAGCAATATATTGATCTTGGGCATTGATTCCATCTTTTTCAGAAACAATGAACAAAATAACATCTGCTTCATCAATAGCATAATTAACTTGTTGGTTAATTACTTCTTGAAATGGCGCATCTACATTTTTTAAAATTCCACCAGTATCAATAATAGAAAAACTTCTACCCACTCAAGTAGCGGTAGCATAATTACGGTCTCTGGTTATACCAGGAGCATCATCTACAATCGCTTTCTTGTGACCAAGAATACGATTGAATAGAGAACTCTTACCGACATTAGGTTTTCCTACTAAAGCTATTTTTTTCATGGTGTGTTTTTAACTACAAATGCATCCCTTTTCTTGTTAACTGTGTTAACAATGAAATCAACAACTTCTTCTTTAGTCATTTTTGTTGAATCAATATATGTAGCATCTTTTGCTTTTTTCAAAGGAGAAACTTTACGATGTGTATCTTGATAATCTCTAGCTTTGATTTGCTCCAAAAGATCTTTAAATTCTTTTGTTCCTACTTTGATGCCATTATCTTTAGCACGGCGTCTTGCTCTTTCTTCTACTTTGGCATCCAAAAAGAATTTATATGGACTGTCAGGAAGAATTACTGTTCCAATATCTCTTCCATCCATTACTAAAGACGTAGTCTTAATAATTTCTTTTAAATCTTCTTCGTATCTTTTTCTTACTTCAGGATATTTAGAAATAGTTGAAGCATTCATAGAATGAACGTCTTTCATAATTTCTACAGTTACGTTTAAACCATTGATATAGAATGAACCATCTTTAAATTCAAATTTAAATTGTTTCATTTCTCTAACAACAATTTCTTCATTCTTACAATCTACATCTTGTAATGCAAAGGCATAACTTCTAAAGATTCTACCTGTAGACATGTAAATAATGCCTAAACGTTGTGCAACAAGTTGACCAACAGTGGTTTTACCACTTCCTGCTGGTCCATCAATTGCTACTTGAATTAATTCTTGTTTCATACTACATAAACCACCTTACTAATAATAATACGAAAGTAAGAAGAAAGAAAACACAAGCTATAGCAATAGAAATAACAAAGACATGGTGACCAACATTTTTTTGTTCATCTTTAGATAATTTATTAATTACTCCAATTTTTGTCTGTTGTTTTTTCTTTGCTAGGCTTTCAAACTTCGTTTGTAAGTCTTTTTCAAATTCTTTATCTTTATTTAAACTTGCTTCTTGGATGTAAGCTGACAAAGCAGCATAATCCTTATTACTATTTAATCATGAATCCTTAATCTTTAACTTTTGATCTAAGATAGATTCATTTTGTAAATTAAATAGAATAGTAGAAATATTGTTTTTGTTGTTTATAGATTTAGCTTTAGATAAATCTTTAAACATTCTAGTGATTTGATTGGGAATTTGTTTTTGACTAACAATTACTTCACTAACTCCCTTATGCAAAGTTAATTCTGGGTCAACAACATTTTGTAAAATAGCAGGGTTGACTCTGTCAATAGCCCTTTTATATTTTTCAATCTGTTGGGTTTGTACCATTATCCCATAACCAATTTGTGAAGATTGGTTAATTTCATGGCGATAACTTTCCCATTTTTGCATTCGGGTCATATATTTATATTATGTATATTTTTTACATAATTAAATCAATAATATACTTTTATGTATATAATAATGTGGATTTAATGGTTAGAAGAAAGTAGGTCGATATGACAAACAATTTATCTTCTTCTGATTTGACTTTATTAATAATTTGTATTATTTTAATGGTGATTATTATTGGCTGCGCAGCCATCATCATTTTCTTGCGCATCAAAAAGAAAAAGGTTGAACATCAATCACAAGTGATTGAAGAATATAGATATGAACCCTTAAATAAAGTAATTGGAAGATATCAAAAATTAAGAGAACAATATAAAAATAAATTAATTGATCAAGATTATCTTGATCATGATAAAACTTTGAATGATATGAAAGCTATTCTTGATGCTGAATTACAAGAATACAAAGCACAAGAACTAGTAAAGATTGAACAAGATATTCAAAAACAAAAAGATGTCTTATTAAGACATACTATTTTAGATGCGATGCAACCATTGCATCTAAAAGTTATTAATGAATCTTCTGTTCATTATTTACCTATTGCTGATAAATATAAACCATTATTAATTGGTAAAAAAGGTAGAAACATTAAGTACCTTAATGAAGTTAGTAATTGTAACATCAATGTTGATAAAAATAGTCCATATGTTGAAATCTCTTGTCCAAATCCCTTGGACAAGCAAATTGCTATTAACACTATCAACCATTTATTGAAATCAGAAGCTTTTGATATAAATGCAATTGAAAATGTTTATCACAAAGAATGTAAGTTAATAACAAAAGAATGTTATGAAACTGGTAAGAAGTATTTAGGTATTCTAAATATAGATAATTCTAACCCAACTTTATGTGAATATGTTGGTAGGTTAAAATATCGTTGATCTTTTAGCCAAAATGTTTTAGAGCACTGTTATGAAACTGCTTTAATTTGTGAAAGGTTAGCAGAAAATTTAGGTTTAGATCCAAACACTGCTAAAGCAGTGGGATTCTTTCATGATATTGGTAAATGTATGGATTATGAAAGCAAATATGATCATGTTTCTACTGGTGTTAAAATTGGAAAAGAATGCAACCTACCACTGGAAGTGGTAAATGGTATATTAAAACACCATCGCAACAACTGTAACGATGATTATGTTTTACTTGTTAGATGTGCTGATGCATGATCTGCAGCTAGAAAAGGCGCAAGACACATGCCAACTGAAAAACAAGATCAAACTATCAAAATGGTAGAAGCTAAACTAAAAAAGATTAGAGGAATTCTATCATTTAAAGTAGACATGGATGGAAACGATATCAAGATTATCTTTGTTCCTATCATTCCAGATAAGAAAAACTATCTTGATATTAAATATGAAATTATTAGAGCAATTAAAAAAGATGTGAGATTAAATAAACATCATGTAGCAATGGCTCAATAAAAATTCATGCAAAAAATAGAAACTTATATATTTACATAGTAAATATATATTTTTCTTTTGACTTCCATTTTCCATTTTTTAGGTCAAGGTGTATATGGAGAAATACCCTAAAGGGTATTATTAAACATGAAAGAATTAAAAACATTTAATACATATAATCAAATCACGAAGAAATTTGATATTGTTAGTATGAACAAGCAAGAAATTCAACAATTAAATAAAAATGAACAATATCTTGTTCTTTTTCCTAAAAAGAAAAGCATTGCTTCTATGAAAAATAAAACAAACAAAAGGCATTGCGCACCTGTTTGGTTTCAAGAATTTGAAAACAAATTGAATAGTCGTTTGAATAATTATGATAAATTATTTAGAGAACACGGTTGAACAAAATAATTTCAAACATTAATCACATTCAAATTCAACATAAAGGTTTTCAATTGGTTGGTTTGGTGTCAAGTAAATAATTAAGCTATCAGAAGGTTTGGTAAAATTTCCTTTAAGGTCTAATTCTCAAAGATCTTCATTAATGTAATAGTATCCTGGCTCAACCATCATATGATCGGTTTGTTTTAGTTTTCGTCCGTTAAATGTAACTAGGTTTACATTAACATCTACTTCAACTTTGTGATTAACCTCATCTTGGAAAGTAAAAAGTCAGTACATTTCTTGTGCATACCCTTCAGTTCACATTTCCTCATCAAATTTATACATATCAAATCTAAATTGATATTGTTTACCGACTTCAAAACTCATTGGTTTAGAGGTGCATATAGCATGACAAAAATCCCCTCCAGAATATAAAGGAACATTAAGCAAGATAAATTGTTCTTTGCTGCATCCTACCAAACCAACAACTGGTAAAGCGGCTAACAGACTGGGTAATATAATCTTTCATTTTTTCATAATCAGTCTCTTGACTTGATTATATTATGTAAAAAATCAAAACTTATATATTTACATAGTAAATATATATTTTTCTTTTTCCTATCTTTTATCGGTTTTTAGGTCAAGAGATATATGGAGGGATACTATGGCAAAGCCATTACAAGAAATAAGCAAAACAGACTTTAGTAAAAACTATAATGTAGTTAAGGTATTAACTGACAAATTAAAAATTATGAAACAGTTAAAAACATTTAACTCAAACAATCAAGCAATAGCTTTTGGTGTTAAAAAAGAACCAAAAGATACTGCACCTATTTGGTTTAAACAATATCAAGAAAAAATCAATACAACCCTGGAGGATATTAAAACAAGATTGACTAATATTGAAACAAGATTAGACAATCTGGTTAAAAAAAACAATTTAAAAGAATAAGGTAAAATTTATTCTTATTATTTTCACTGCCCTGCCCTGTCCTAAATACAGAAACAAGGAGAAACACCATGTGTTTCAAAATCTTGATATGAGACACCATAGCCATTTATTGCCCCAGTTGTTGTCACAGAATAGACAAAACCCTTATTATCAATTGTGGTAGTTCATCAAAAATGTTCCGCACCATTTTTATCTTTTTTGATTCTGTCTTCTTGAGATTGGTGTTGTATTCATCACGAATAATGATGTTCAACATCGCTAGCAGTACTTAGGTTTCCTTTTAATGGTTCGAAGATATATTCAAAACCATGAGTTGGTGTTCATACATCATTATTTTTTGTATTAACAACTCTATCAACGGATTTTATTTGATCTTGTAATTCGGGGTTTTCAGTTATGATTTGTGGATATACTATGTTACTTAAAAAATCGTGGAGAGTGGCAGTTCAATAATTTTGTGCTTCATTTCCATCTGTTGCCCAATTTGTTCCAAGCAAATCTCCATTTTCTTTAGAAAGTATTTCAGTAAATTGGAAAGTTAAGGCAATGGGTTTTTTATGCTCCACATCATAATAATCTTCTTCTGTTCCAATGACTATAACATCATATTGTTGGTTATTAAAATTAATATGTCTGCTAGCACCAAGAAAAGTATTGCCATGACTAGACAACCATTGGCTATATGCACTAGTTAGTGAATTCAATCCCCTAGATGCATAATAACCAATAGTTGACCACGAATCTGTATTAAAATCAGATGCTTCCGGAGGGGGAGCGACTTGCTTTGACCTAAGACAAATAGTAATATCATAAGTTGTTACTTTGTCAGCCGGAATGATAACTTTGTTATCAGCATAACTATAATCACTTAATGGTTGTGGTTCAGACGAATCAAATTTAAGTCAAGAACTATCTACATCCAATTCCTTTTCTGTGTTAATTACTTCATAGGGAATAACTAATTGTTGATTTAATGTTATTTCTGGTGTTGAAATAGTAATGTCGCTAGTATCTGAACTAGGATCAATCTTAACTTTGTGAATTATAGTTTCGGGTTTATTGCATCCAACCAAACCAATCGATGGCATACAGACAGTGGTCATTAAACTAGGAATTAAGAAATTTAATTTCTTCATAAGGTGCCTCTTATTTTTATTATATTATGCAAAAAATAGAAACTTATATATTTACATGGTAAATATATATTTTTCTTTTTCCTATCTTTTTCCAATTTTTAGGTCAAGAGATATATGGAGGAATACTATGGCAAAGCCATCTATAAAACTTAATTGAACATCATTTAAGAATTCATATAATAACTTTAAGATAGCAACAACAATGGCAGAAGTTACTAATTTACTTAAAAATTTTAAAGATGACGGCAAACGCGCTGTTGCCTTAGGTGTTTTAAAACAACGCCACTTTACAGTTGATAAAAAACTAGATTTGATTATGATTAAGCTCAAAGAAATTGAGACAGCCCAAACTAATGATCATAAATTATTAATGAAAATCATTAAACTAAATAATCTAAAGACTGAATAACCGTTATGACTAAAATAACAAATAAACCTCAAAAATAGAATAATTTAAAAGAGTAAGGTATATTCCTTACTCTTTTTTTGCATTGCATTAAACAAGTCCTAAATGCAGAATCAAGGAGCAAAACAGTGGTCCTTATCAACATCAGTGTGGGAAAGACTTCCGTCTTGTGTTATATAGATTGTGTCATCCTTCTGTAGTTCTCCAGATCCACTACCTGATGGAGTGGCAATTCAGTATGTGTGTACATTGCCATTGACATCCATTTTTATTCTCTTGTCTCATGCATCACGTTTAGGATCGCTACTTCCAAGAAAGTCTGAATATAATGGGGTAATTCCAACCGTTTCTCAGTGATCATCGTATTCAAGCGGATCATCGCCCTGTTTCTCAGAATAGTATGGTGTATCTTTAAAACCTTCGTGTGGTGCGCCAATTTGTTCGGCTGTTGGTAAGAAAAAGTATGAACCCACTCATTCTTGAGAGTTAATATAGTGTTCACTATCTTGAAAATCTATCATAGTGATACGGTGTTGTGCAGACCATCTAACGCCATTTCTAAAGCCAGAATCCAACTTATCTAAGAAGTCACCATGGTTAAGGAAATGGTGAGCATGTGATTCAACTAAACCAAGCCCCTCACTATAACATCAACAGTTAATACCGGCATCAGAAACACCTGGACTAGATGCAAATCTATCTTTATAAGCTTCACCATTTGCCTGTGTAAGAATATTAACAAACTCAAATGTGAATAATGCTTTATCACCTTTGCTAGTTAACAAGTGCATATTTGGTGCATAGTAAAGGTCGTTGACACCCGTAACTCTTACTTGATGTTCAACACCATCTCATAGTACAGTTTTAGTTCTGCCAACAAAATCATTAACATCATAAAGCTTTTTCATGAATTCTGTACGTGAACCTATATTAACTATTTTTTCTTCCGCAAAATCTCTTCAAGCATAAAGGTTGGTTCATTCATCATTTTCAAAAAGTTCTTTTGAACGAAGTACCACATTTAAAGCAATATTAACATTAGGATTTTCATTCATATTTAGTGAGACCATCTGTATGTTTTCATTATATTCAGCCTCTGCGTCTTCCAATTCAACCCACCCTGTTTCGTCTTGTTTGAAAATGCCATTAATTTCTAACCCAAACAATGGAACTGTTTTAGCAAAATTGGCTAAACTTATATTAATTTTGGTTTCATCCTTTGGAATACATTGAGCAATTGAGGTTAAAATATTCATTGTGTTTCCATCTTCAAATAACAATGTTAAGGATTTTTGATTAATTATTGGTTCAAATTGTGTTTTAACATCAATAGAAAGTTGCTTTGATGTAATTATGCCACTATTAATTAGTAGGATAGCATATGCTCCATCAGCACAGATTTTAAATGTATATTCAGATTGATCTAAAACATCATCACCCAATTTAACTACTGGTGGAATTTCAGAACTAATCTTTCTTAGCTCTTTATGTGTTGGGTAAATTTCAGTTCTAAATGTTGAATATAATTTGGCCTCAGTTGATGTGAAATATACTTCTTCTTCATTCATGTTTTGAACTTGGAATGTACTTTTTTCTAAAGTTGGAGTAATTTCAATGTTTCCTCTGTCGAGTTGTTGATAAAAAGAATAACCAACACTAATTTCATAAGCGCTGTTGTGTCCTTCCCATCTTTCATATGTGATACATTGTCCTGCATCACTTTCTGATTGAGGCTTACCATTAACTTTGATAGAGATATCAGAGATGTAAACATCTCTTGTTGGATTATCTTCAATATAAAGGTGAACTATTGAAGGAGCGCCTTCTTCTCAGTTGTGAATTTGAGTCACATCAGTTACTACCTTGCAAGGGAAGTAACCTGGCATATTAACTTTTACATCAAAATATTCAACGGGGTTAGTGTTGTTGTGTTGAGTGTTAGATTGTGTGGCAGCACAAATCGATAGCATTCCTAAAGGAAGGATTGCGGTTGATAAAGCTAATTTAATTTTTGTATTCTTTTTCATAATTTACTCCATATCCATTGAATAAAATGTTCAGTTTGCAAGTGTAGGTCAAACAAATATTAAAGTTTCAATAAAGTTATATGTGTCTTCAATACTTGAAGGGATAAGAACTGTTCCAGTTCTTCCAATATTATCAAATGCTGAGGAACTTAGCATTGGCTCAGTTAATAATTCAGGCTGATCAATTATTAAAAGATTTAATTTAGATTGAGCAGGTGTAATTTTTCCTATTGATTTTAGATTCTTTGGAATAATAAAGGCATCCTGGATGGCATTGCTAAAAGGACCATATTCATCAGAAATGTAAAGACCAGCATTAGGGTTGACATCAGTTTGAGTTAATGGTCAAGACAAACAACTAGCTGAATATGAATCAGGGATAAAGTTTGATCCTATTGTTAGGTCGTTGCTTATAGAATAAGGTAAACCTATTTCTGTTATATTAGCATTACGGTGGAATATATGTTTACCTATTTTAGTGATATTGTTATCAAAATAGAAACTAGTTAAACTCGGGCAATTTGCAAATGCTAAATCATGAATGGATGTTACAGTATATATTGTTTCATCTTTTTCTATTTGTTTAGGGACCGCAATTGTTTCAATTGTTGAATACACCCCATTGATACCAATGATTTCACATGTTTGCGCATAATCATCTTTACTAATTGAAAATATGTCTGGATCAGTATATGGAATGAACTTAGCATAAATTTCTAATGTTTCATCACGGGTATAAACCATTGATGAGTTATCATTTAGTTTGGTATAGTTTCCACCATTGGAAATATATCAACCCGCAAAAAGATAGCCATCATCTGCTACAGGGACCGGGGTTTTATCCTTAAGGCCGGTTCATCTTGTTGCATTATTAACATTTTTAATTTCTTTTTCACCAGCTAATGTTCCATGAGCTTGGTCAAGAACACTAAATTGAATATTGAATTTACCAAGGTTGTCAAATTGAGGTCGAATTCTATTTCAATTACCATGTTTACTTTCGCTCTCCCCTGTAAAAGACCAATCATTATTTAGAGGTATTCATTTGGGATCTTGTGAAATATAATCAAACACTTCTCAATGAGAGAATTTATAACCAGGCTTAGCATAAAATTTAGGAGCTAAATATTTAATTTCTTTTCATTTAGTTCCATATCATACCTCAGTAAAATCTGATTTTTTTAAATCAAAGGTACACATGTTTTCTAGACCGTCAGTATCAAGTCATATCTTAATGCGTTTGTTCTTTTTAAATTTAGCAATGAAGGTTAAATCTGTATCGATTCGCATATCTGGATCAATTTGTGAATCATCATCTATAAATCAACCTTCAAAAACATGACCAGTTTCTGCTATAGTTTCTGGCAATGCTGACATAATGTCAGAAACTTTATCTTGATCAAAAGCAACAATTGGATCATTTTTAGATAAAGAACCATTACCTTCAACTTTAAAACTAATTTTGTGTGTTACACTTGGTTGAAGTACTGGGTCAAAGAATATTGATTTGGTGATTTTATCACCATTTTCCATTATTTTACCAGTTTCATCTTTTCACTGTGAATTAAAAGTTAATCCTCGGTCAGTTACTATCTCCCATGGTTTATTAATTTCTTCTCAATCTATTTCTTCAGAAGTAAAAGTTGTGAATAAATTTTCATATACTTCACAACCTTCGGGATTAGCATTAAAGGCTATAAGTTTGGTTCCCTCATAAGCACAAGTAAATTGGATATTAACTGTTTTATTTGCTCCATCTTTAAAAATTGTATTATTTGTTAAATAATAGGAAATATATGGAGATGGTATTTTTTCATCACGTCTTGCACATCCCAATAGATCATAACCGTCATAAACTTCTATTTCGGGACAAATTCATAAAATGTCAGCTCATTTAGAACCTTTTGTGACAACATATGTATGGCTAGGATCATCATTTTCAACAAAATGACAATGGGTATCACAGGTAAAGTTAATTGTTATTTGATCTTGAAACGGAATTGCTTCAAATACAGCATTAGCCGCAAATGAATGACTAAAAACATAGTCATCATCTATTTTTTTACCCTGATCATCTTCCCAATATGCCAATCTATATCCAGAGTTAGCATAGATTTTTGGTTTGGGTATTTTACTCCATTTTGTGTTCTTTGTTATAGTGGCAACAGGAAAATCTTCATCGATTCTCCCATATTGAGAATCTGTTGTTCATGAAATGGTATATGTTGTTTCTTTGTTGCCGCAAGACACAATGGAAAAAGTTCCCACAGTGCCACCAATCGTTAATATTATCGGTAAGATAGTTCGTTTAAAACTTTTCATATATTTAATTATATTATTTAAAAATATATTGTTATATTTTTTACATGTGATTATTTAGTTCCTTTTAAATCTTGGTGATATATATTCTGTATGTGCAAAAAAGATTTACCATTTTATAAGGCGAAAAAATTGTAATAAACTAAAAAAGAACATTAGTTCTTTTTAATTTCTAATAATTTAGCTTTTAGGGCAGTTGCACAATCACCAATTAATAGTGTGACATTATTTTCTGATTTAATGACGCCTTTAGCAGAAATTTTCTTTAGTTGGTCAAAGTTTAACTTTGCCATATCTGCTACTTGAAAAGTAATGGTAGAGATAGTAGCAGAGATATTAACAATGTTTGCTACCCCACCTAAGGCATTAGCTGTAGCTTGTACATCTGGTAGACCAATTGTATTTAAAGTTAATTGATCATTTTTGTTAGCAGCTTGATTTGCTGCTTCTTTCTTAGCTTTTCTTGATAAATGACCAAAGGTCAAAATATTAAGAAATTTAGTTAATTTCTTACCCATTATTTCTTTTCTCCAATAATGAAGACCTTTTGTAATTTATTTAGATAAGGTTTTAATTCTTTATAAAAACCGATCTTAGCTTTTAATGTAGTTAAATTTAATTTAAAAGGTAATTTAGTATCTACTTCATGTTCATAACCATCATTCATTAAAACCATCTTACCATTAGCTTTTAAATTAGATAGTTCTATTGTTTGTTTACCATCTAACACAATAGCATTACCTATAGACAGGTATTTAGCATGAGCTAAAGGTGATACTTCTGACATTTCTCAGATTTTAGATTTAGTTAGTAAGATAGCATTCTTTAATGATTTGTTTAAACCTGTAGATCCAGTTTTAGTACAGAAACATAAACCTGATCCCCAGAATCATTCATAATGGTGTCCATTAATGTTGATGTCTGCAGAAATAGTGTTAATACCTTCAATTAAAATTTCATTGATGGCATAGTATGTTTTATTAGCAACTTTACATGCTACCACATCAGGTTTATAAAAGTTATTATCATTATCAAAGTATTTGATAATAGCTTTTGGATCTAGGTTTAAATCAATACTATAAAAACCAACCAGTCCAGTATTGATTAAAACCATCTTTACATCTTTTTTAGCATAAGTGTTGTAAGCATGAACAAATGTTCCATCTCCACCTAGAACAACAATGTTTGTTGCATCTGGTGAAATAACACATCCTGCTTTTCTAAAAGCAGAAGCTAGTTTTTTCTTAGCCTCTAAACTCTTTTTAGAGTCATTACAATATATAAAGAATTTTTTTGTCATAAGATAATTCCTATAAGATTATAATTTAAAATATATATTAGTTATGAAAAATACAAATCACAAACCAATCATGTTAAGTGGGATTCAACCCTCTAACAGAATCACCTTAGGTAATTACCTAGGTGCAATCAGACCATATGTGCAAACTGCAGATATGTTTGATATGTATGTTTTTGTTGCAGATCTACATGCAATAACAAATACATTTGATCCAGAAAAACTAGCTAAAAACAGAAAAGAAACTGTTTGCATGTATTATGCATGTGGACTAGATTTTAACAAAGTTAAAATCTTCTATCAATCAGATGTTAAGAGTCATACAGAACTTGCTCATGTCTTAACTTGTCATACTACTTTAGGTGAATTAAATAGAATGACTCAATTTAAAGATAAAGCTAAGAAGGCTGTAGGTAATGGAACAGAAATGATCCCTACGGGATTATTAATGTATCCAGTACTAATGGCTGCAGATATTTTACTATATGATGCTGATGCTGTTATTGTTGGTTCTGACCAAAAACAACATATGGAACTAGCAAGAAACATAGCTGAAAGAATGAATAAGAAATATGCAGCTAAAAATGGTGGTAAACCATTATTTACTGTTCCAGAACCATACATTTTAAAGACAGGAGCAAGAATAATGGATCTACAAGATCCATCTATTAAGATGTCTAAATCTAATGTTAATGAGAAAGGTACTATCTTTGTAATGGATAGTCCAGAAGTTGTAGCTGATAAGATTAAAAAAGCTAAAACTGATAGTTTTAACAAAGTTAAATATGATAAAGAAAAACAACCAGGTTTAAGCAACTTAATTGAAATCTATGCTGCTTTAACTGGTATGAGTTATGCAGATATAGAAAAAGCATATAAAGATGCACCAAACTATGGTGTTTTCAAAACTGATTTAATTAAGATAGTTTGTGATGAATTAAATAAGCTTCAAGCTAGATTTAATGAAGCTTTAAAGATCTATGATTCTAAGTTAGTCCCTATCTTAGATAAGAATGCTAAAGAATGCACCAAGATAGTACAAGATAAAACTAACTTAGTATATAAAGCTATTGGAATGAAATAATGACTAAAAAGAATAAGAGAAAAGCTAATAGCTTTAATAAGCATTTAGCTAAAGTTGAATTTGATAAGCGCTGTTTAATTTGTACCGACCTAGACGGTACATTATTGAACAGAGATTGTTATATTCGTTCTTATTCTAGAGAAGTCATTAATAAGCTAACAAGACAAGGACATATTGTTTGTTTATTTACAGCAAGAGCTTTAAGAGGAAGCTATGCTTATTATCGTCAATTAGGATTAAAGACCCCAATTGTTAATTACAATGGGTCTGTAATTCATAATCCAACAAATCCTGCTTTTACTCCTATTTGTTTTTATATAAATACTGAAGTTATTTATAAGATCTTTGCTAACCCCCACATTCAAGAATTAATTTTAAATGTAATCTTTGAAACACCAAAAGGTACATTCTTTTTAAAAGATTATAGACATAAAGTAAGTCATAAGCAAGTCCAAAAAGAACTTGCTAAGTTTAATATCTATACAACAAACGATATTGACTTTGTTTCTGATGACTTTGCTAAATTAGGAAATGGTGCTTATTCTATCCTAATAGAATTAAGAGACATGTCCAAAGCCAAGATCGTTATGGATGAAATTAAAAAGATTTGTTCTTCTGTTATTGTTAGAAGTTGAACAGAAGAACACGTAGGTACTATTATCGAAGTTAATAGTACCTTCCCATCTAAAGGCTTAGCCTTAAGATATCTTTCTGTTTATTATGATATTCCTTTAGAAAGATGCTATGCTTTTGGTGATAATGATAATGATATAGAAATGTTATCATTAGCAGGATATAGCTATGCTATGAAAAATGGAAGTAAAGAAGCAAAAGCAGCAGCTAAGTTCATTACTAAACATAATAATCATGAACAAGGCGTAGCTAGAGAACTAAATAGAATCTTCAAACTTAGAATCCCGGTTAAGATTAATAAGAACTTAAAGTTTGAAGATGGTAAGACAATCATCTCTAAATTTAAACATTAATAACTAGGTAACTAGTTATTTTTTTATTTGTTAAAAATTTCGCTATATATATATATATAATTTTGTTGCGTACGTTTTCAAAACGTAAGCGAAAGGAATTTATATATAAATGAAAAAAACAAAATTATTAATGCCTATATTAGGCGTAGGTGTAGTAGCAGCTACAGTTGCTCCAATGGTAGCAATGACTGGTTGCAATAAGGAAGAAGCTGCTATGAAAGTTGTTAGTATAAGTACAAATGATAGCATAAACTTTACATTTACTTTAAAATATTCAAAGTTTATCCAAGACCACAGTTATGCCGTGATAGAGGATGAATGAGACCACGAGGATGAAATAGGATATTTCAATATTGATGGTTTTAATGATGACATCAGTAATGGTGAGGTGCAATTTAAAGAAGAACTTGCCCCAGGTCAAACAACAAAAGTAACAGCTACATTTAAACTTAAAGATAAAGAAACCGAAAAAGAGACAGGACCATTTACTGTTGTTCTAATTTGTGTTGGAAAAGCCAAATAGTCTATATTGTTTAATCTTCCCATAAAAACACCGCTCATCGGTGTTTTTATTTTGTTGAAATTTTCACTATATATATATATATAATTTTGTTGCGTACTTTTAAAACGTGAACGAAAGGATTTATATATAAATGAAAAAAACAAAATTATTAATGCCTATACTAGGTGTAGGTGCCATAGCAGCTACAGTTGCTCCTATGGTAGCAATTACTGGATGTAATAAAGAAGAAGAGGCGGCTATTAAAGTGGTTAGCATTAGAAGCGATAATTATCGAACATTTTTCTTTACTTTAAAATATACAAAGTATATTGAAAAACACAGTTATAGTATGACAGATGTTAAGTATGATGATGATGATGAAGTTTCGGACTTTAGTTTCTCTGGGTTTGAAGAGAAGAATACTGGGGAAGGATGAATAACATTAGCCTCTCCAGTTGAGTCGGGTAAATCAAAAAAAGTAACTGTTACAATGACACTTATGGAAAAAAACGGTAAAAATCCAGAAAATCCAATAGGACCATTTACTTTCGTTCTAAATTGTGTTGGTAAAGTGAAATAGTCTATATTGTTTAATCTTCACATAAAAACACCACTCAACAGGTGTTTTTATTTTGTTGAAAATTTCACTATATATATATATATAATTTTGTTGCGTACGTTTTCAAAACGTAAGCGAAAGGAATTTATATATAAATGAAAAAAACAAAATTATTAATGCCTATACTTGGTGTAGGTGCCATAGCAGCTACAGTTGCTCCTATGGTAGCAATGACTAGTTGCAATAAGGAAGAATCTCCTTGACAAGTATTCAATGTAACAGATTCTGAGAGCGATCACAAAACATTTAAATTTGATATGAAATATACAAAATCTCTCACAGAAGGTGTTCAATATTCAACAAAGACTATTGGATCAAGCATACCACCAGGAGTTGATTCCATAACCTTAGGTGGTTTGGACGAAGACCTGGTCATTCATGATTGTTATATAGAGTTAACAGAAGCATTAGAACAAAACGAATCAAAAAAAGTATCTTTTAGTTTTGAACTTTTTAAAAAAGAAGGTAAAAAGGTGCTTGGAACATTTAGTATCACGGTAACTTGTGTTTATCAAGAACACCAATAGTTTAGAATTTATTTGAACAAAAACACCATTCACGGTGTTTTTTATTTTGTTGAAAATTTCACTATATATATATATATAATTTTGTCGTGAACGTTTTCAAAACGTAAGCGAAAGGAATTTATATATAAATGAAAAAAACAAAATTATTAATGCCTATACTAGGTGTAGGTGCCATAGCAGCTACAGTTGCTCCTATGGTAGCAATTACTGGATGTAATAAGGAAGAATCTGCTTGAAAAATAGTTGAAGTAGAAGATGCAGAAGAAGACCATAAAGTTTTTAATTTTATTTTGCAATATACAAAATCACTTTCAAAAGATCTTAAATATTCAGCAAAGCCAATTGAAGAAAGCATACCAACATGATGTTCAATCAAAATGGGGGCGATGAAAGGGTCGCAAGTTAACGGTACTATTACACTAACCAAAGCATTGCAAAAAAATGAATCAAAAAAAGTACCGTTCCAATTTAAACTTCTAGATGTAGATACAGAAGAAGAGATAGCAACATTTAGCATTACAATAACTTGTGTTTATCAAGAACAACAATAGTTTAGAATTTATTTGAACAAAAACACCGTTCATCGGTGTTTTTTGTTAACAATTTCACTATATATATATATATAATCGTGGTGAAAGGTTTTTTATGAGAATTAAAATTTTAAATTGTATATTAGGAACACCACTTTTAGTGGGTGGAGTATTACCCATAGTTGGGTGTTCATGTAATGCACACCACGATCCACAACCCGAACCCGAATTACCAGACCTTTGTTTTCAAAAGGATGAAAATGCGACAGAGGACCCCGACATTTCTTTTTCTGCGGGAGGAGGCATAATAGATAGCATTCACATTCAATATAAACTTAATAATGAACAGTGAAAAGATTGGCCAATCAACGAATATGGAGAAGGAGAATCAAAAACATTACATAATGGTGATAAGTTATATGTAAGAAATACAACCGAAACTTTATCAACACAACGCGACGGATCATATAATCATTTTCAGTTTGCATCATCAGGTATGGGTGGTGATGGCAAATTAATAAAAGCTTCTGGCAACATTAATAGCTTAGTTAATTATGCAGAAGTTCTACCAGCAAACTCTTTTTCTTCTTTATTTTATGAGTGTTATGCCTTAACAACAGCCCCAGATATTTCATTTCAAACAGTTAAAGCATATAGTTGTTATGATATGTTTCATGGTTGTAGTAATTTAACAACCGCACCAGATACATTACCTGCTCAAACTCTTGAAGAAGGTTGTTATTCTAATATGTTCGAAGGCTGCTGGGCCTTAGAAAATGCACCAGAACTACCTGCAGAACAACTTGCTGAAGGTTGTTATTCTTATATGTTTAGTAGTTGCCGTATTTTAGAAACTGCACCAGATCTTCTGGCAGATGGGTTGGCTAAGAATTGTTATTATCATATGTTCGAAAATTGCTTGGCCTTAGAAAATGCGCCAGAACTACCAGCAGAACAACTTGCTGAAGGCTGTTATTCTTATATGTTTGAAGGCTGTAACGTTTTAGAAACAGCACCTAATCTTCCGGCACAACAACTTGCTGAAAGATGTTATGAAAATATGTTTTGAAAATGCACTTCTTTAAAAAATGCACCAGAACTTTTGGCACTGAATCTTCCTGGCAAATGCTATTATTGCATGTTTCAAGATTGTGAATCTTTAAAAGTAAATGAAGATGGAGAAGGAACAAAGATATTTACTTGCCCAAGCGGTGTGAGTGGACAGGCAGTTACTTATATGTTTCTTGATGCTGGTGGAACCTTTAAAGGTGAAACCCCAACAGCGGGCCACACTTATTACTGATACACTGAATAAAAGGGCACACGCCCTTTTTTTGTTAACAATTTCACTATATATATATATATAATTTTGCTGTGTACGTTTTCAAAACGTAAGCGAAAGGATTTATATATAAATGAAAAAAACAAAATTATTAATGCCTGTATTAGGTGTAGGTGCTGTAGCGGCCACAGTTGCTCCTATGGTAGCAATGACTGGTTGTAATAAAGGTGAAGAAGAAGTAATAGATGTATTATCAGCGGAAAATTTAAGTGCAGAATATAATGAACCACAAAAAGCAACCATTATTTTGAAATGAAATGGGTGAACTAAAGGACAAAAAGAAACTATTAAAATTATAGATTTTAGTGGTCGAATAACATTTGCTGATAATAAATCAGAAGATATAACAGTGAAAAAGGAGACATATGCAGAAATTGAAGGGAAGTTCAATGATGGTGGTTCAGCTCCTGTTTCTTTCTGATGATCCACATTATTAATGGGTAGTGCCACCGCAACTCTTGCCTGTAAATACCAAATAGGAAGGAAAACTGGGTTATCAACAATTGATGCTATCACAATCGTTCGCCAATAAGCGTATCTTAAACACTTACTAATATTTGTTTGATAGTATATAAAACACCGTTTATCGGTGTTTTTATTTTGTTAAAAAATTCACTATATATATATATAATCAAGCTGCAAGTGGTTGCAAACACTTGCAGAAAGAATTTATATATAAATGAAAAAATCTAAATTATTAATGCCTATATTAGGCGTTACAGCAATTCTTGGAGCAGTTGTTCCAACTGTAGTTGCTTGCAATAAAGATGAAAGCGGAGATTCTGTCGAAGTAGAATGGTCAAAACCTGATGGTTATACTCTTGTTTCTTCAACAACAACTTTGCCAAAGTCTCATGTAGGGAAAGAATATAAGGTAAAACTTCAATGAAAATTAAAAAACGATGATTCAGCAAGTTTGGTTGATTCTTATGCTTATACCATAAGTATACACACAAAAGAAATAGGATTTATTCAATTTTATTCTAATGCTGGTCTTAATGAAGTCACAATTACCATTCCTGCACAATTAGTTCAACCAAACATGATAATAAGTATTGAAGTCGCAGAAGCCGGCTATGACGCACAATTTGCTGTTGACAAAGGAGATGCTGAAATTGTTGCGCTTGATGAACGTGGTGAGGAAAAAACAGTTAGTGGTGTGAAGATCAAAAACGGAATGACTGACTTAACTGATGAAGACAATATTATTGAGTTCAATATAAGTTTAAGTGCTTTAGATGAACAAATGCAAGATACTTATGGTGTTGATAATGGATTAGCAGGTTGCACTGACTTGGTTTTCTATATGACAAATGGTGATGGAAATAGAACATTTCCATTATCTGTTGGAAATGTTTGATTAGGAACAGATGTGCTATTAGATAGAACATGAAGTTATGAAACATTCTCATTACATATTTATTTCCAAGGTGGTTTAAAACAAGAAACAATAGACGCGAAAGCGAATGTTACTGGATATTTTAACTATACAATTGATTTTAGTGGTGACCTAAACAATGGAAATATGTACGCCTTCGATAGAAGAGCGTTAGGTTATGAACCTGTAAATCCATAAAATGTTCAAATTTAAAAAATAGGGATTTTCCCTATTTTTTATTTTATAGTTTTAATATATTCAATAATCTTATCTTGGTAGTTAGTGTGTGGAGTAGATCCTTGAGCATAAGTATCTTTGCCTCCACCTCTACCACCAGTTATCTTATTAAGTTCATTAATAATAACATTTGCTTTTTCTACTTTAGCCTTAGCTGACTTACATACAATGTAAGATAGCTTTTGAGTTATATTTAAAATAACAAAACCATTGTTTTGATATTTATCTAATAATGTTCTAGGTAAGTTAAAGATAAAGCTAGAAGAAGCATTATTTAAGATAATGACATTGTAAGGTTGTGCTTCATTAACTTTCAAGTTATTAACAAAGTCATTGACTTCTTGTTTAACTTTAGTTACTTTAAAGTCAGTTAAAGCTTTATCAAATTCTTTTTCTAATTGATCTAAAGTTATTTTATTAACTTTAGTTTGTTTTCAATCTTGAGATAGTTTGATTTGTTTAATTTTATTAACTATCTCATCTTTGAATTCATTTTCATCTACTTGCTTATTAATATTAGTTAGTCTAGCTTCTAGTTCACTATTAAGTTCATTAATAGTAGCTATGGTATTTTCGTTGCTAGCTATAGCTTCTATTCTTCAAGCTCCAGATCCTTTAGATGTTAACTTAAGAATATGGAATTGGCCAATATCTTTAGTATTGGCTACATGTCTACCAGCACATATCTCAATAGAGATATTACCTACTTGTACTACTCTTAGTTTACCTTTAACTTTTGCATATACTTCTTCAAAGTAAGCTAAAGCACCCATAGCTTGTGCTTCAGGTAATGTTTTTAAATGTGTAGTTACTGGTAAAGCTTGCTTTATTCAGTCATTAATTAAATCTTCTACTTTATCTAACTCTTGGTCAGTTAGTTTCTTATGATATTGGAAATCAAATGTTAATTTGTGGTGATTCTTTAAAGCGCCCATTTGTTTGATTTCTTTAGAAACTGATTGTTGTAGGGCAGCTTGCATTAAATGTTCGCATGTATGTGTAGCGGCAATAATAGCTTTAGCCTTAAGGTCTAGACTAACTAACACATTAGTGTGTAATGTTAGTTCTAGACCATCAGTACCAACTATAGAATGGAAGTGTTGGCCATTAGGTCCTTTAATAGCATCATAAACTTTTAGTTTAGCATTATCTACTTCTATTCAACCTCAGTCACTTACTTCACCACCACAGTTAGCATAGATAACTGTTTGATCTAATACTATTCAGTTATGCTTACCAGCTATAACTTTATCTATCTTATTAAAGTCTTGGTCAAAGATACCAATCACTTTAGCTTTGACCTGGTCTTTATCATAGAAGAATTTAGATTCTTCTTTAAAGTCCATTAAAGTAGCATTTTGTACTGCCATAGCTTTAATTGGAGCAGTAGTTTTAGAAATCTTAGAATGTTGTTCTTGACATTTCTTAAATCCATCCATGTCAACCTTAACATTCTTAGCTTTGGCTAACTCTTGAGTTAGCTCAATAGGAAAGCCATAAGTATCTAATAATTTAAATGCTACATCACCTGCGATAGTATTACTTTTTATCGCATGTTCAAATAATTCCATACCTTTCTTTAGTGTGTGATTAAATTGTGCTTCTTCTTTCTCAAGGGTAGCAATCACTTTTGCTTTTTCTTGGGATAGATATGGATAGTAGTCAGCCATTGCAAGCACAATAGAGCTCACTACAGGCTCAACAATAGATTTTGTGATATCTAACTTATGAGCATAAACAATTGCTCGTCTAACAAGCTTTCTTATAATGTAGCCTCTTCCTGTGTTACTAGGAATAGCTCCATCAGCAATAGCAAACGTACATGCCTTTAAATGATCTGCAATTATTCTATATGCATAATTTATTTGTGTTTGTTCAACACTAGGTTTTAGATAGTTATCAGGATTGTATGATAACTTTGTTAGTTTAGCTATTGCTTTGATGATATCTTGGTAGATATCAATTTCAAAGTTTGTGTATGTGTCTTGTAAGACACATGCTAATCTTTCTAGACCACAACCTGTATCTATATTCTTGTGAGCTAGTTCATTGTAGTTGTTTTTACCATCATTGTTATATTGACTAAAGACAATATTCCAGATTTCTACATATCTGTCATTCTCTATATCTTTTTTAAATAAATCTACACCTATGTGTTTAGGATCATACTTTTCACCACGATCATAGTAGATTTCGGTACATGGACCACAAGGTCCTTGGCCCACATCTCAGAAGTTTCTATCCTTACCACATTTAGCAATGTGATCTGGACTAACACCACACTTAATTCATGCATCATATGCATCTTTATCATCTTGATAAACTGTAAAGAAAAGTCTATCTAAACTAAAGTTAAAGACTTTAGTTAATAATTCAAAACCTCAAGTGATTGCCTCGGTCTTGAAGTAATCACCAATAGAGAAGTTTCCTAACATTTCAAAGAAAGTGTGGTGTCTAGATGTAAGACCAACATTTTCTATATCATTAGTTCTAATAGCCTTTTGGCTATTAACTAAACGTTTAGCTGGTGGGTTTTCGATACCACTAAAGTATTTCTTTAGTGTGGCAACACCAGAGTTAATCCATATTAGAGATGGATCATTAACTGGAATTAAAGATTTAGATGGCACTTCAAAATGATCTTTAGACTTTCAAAAGTCTAATCATGCTTTTCTAATATTGTTAGTTGATCATTTGATTGCCATACTATTTAATTATCTTTCTTATTTCTCCACAACCTAAACAAATTTTGTTTTTATATATAACAGCATATTGTCCAGGAGTTACAGCTAAAGTCTTATCATGTGATAAGATTCACTTACCATTAGTCTTTTTCAAAGACTTAACCTTAATAAGTTTTTGCAAGTGTCTAAATCTTACTTTAAGGTTTGATAAAGACTTAGCTGAAACTGGATTAATGAAATTAAAGCTAGATAATTCACATTGTGTGCTTGTTAGATATTTTTGCCTATCTGCTTGTGCACAGACATAAATAATTTTCTTTTTAGTGTCTTTATTACAAACAAAGTATTTACTTGCTTGACCAGATAAGTGTAGGTCCTTGTTTTGACCTAGAGTGTAATACATAGTACCCATGTGTTTACCTACCACTTTGTTTGTTTTAATATCCACAATATTACCTGGTTGGTTAGGAATATAGTTTTGTAAAAATTCTTGGAATTGTCTTTTTCCAATAAAACAGATTCCCATAGAATCTTTTCTATCTCAATTAGGTAATTTAATACGTTTAGCTATCTTTCTAACTTCAACTTTAGTTAAGTTAGCTAAAGGAAAGATAACATTGGTTAATTGTGTCTGATTTAAATCAGACAAGAAGTAAGTTTGATCTTTGGTTAGATCTTTAGGCATTAATAAGAATGAACCATTCTTGTTTTGTTTAATTGCTGCATAATGACCTGTAGCAAGATAGTTAGCTTTAAAGTTTTTTAAAGCATACTTTCTAAAGGCCTCAAACTTAATATATTTGTTACATAGTACATCTGGGTTTGGTGTTAAAGACTTTTTATATTGAATAATAAAGTATTTAAATACATCCTGTCAATATTCTTTGATAAATTCCACTTTGTGTAACTTTAGACCAAAGAAGTTAGCTACTTTCTTAGCGGCTAAATAATCAATGTTGCTTTCGCAACCATCTGGTAATTTCTTATTATGGCCTTTAATGTCATTGTTAATAACGGTATCCCAGTTTTGCATAAATACCGGAATGACATTAAAACCATGTTTTAAAAGTAAATAGCAAGAAACAGCAGAGTCAACTCCACCTGATAAACCTAATACCACTGTTTGTTTCTTGCTTTTCATGTAAGATATTATATTTATTATTTATATTAAAAATATATATAAAAAACTACATAGGTTATACCTATGTAAATTTTTCAATAATAAATCTTAAATTATAAAAGGCATTTCATTTATACATATACATGTATAAATGGTTGGGCTTTTATAGATAAATTTAATATATCTA